>CAZDUI010000027.1:0-51167 GCA_964508605.1 uncultured Weeksellaceae bacterium
CGTTGCGTAAATTTAATGATATCCATTGTGCTTCATTTTGCACAAAGATCGAACAGAACTCCGTAAACTATTTACGGTTTGATAAATTAGGTACAATTAAGGGGAATCAGAATTTTTTATTTTTTTTGTGGAACAATTAAAAGTAATAATGAACAAAATCCTCAAAGAATTCAAAGAATTCGCAATGCGCGGCAACGTCCTTGACCTTGCCATTGCTGTGGTTATCGGTGCGGCGTTCGGCAGCATTGTAACTTCCGCTGTAAATGACTTATTAATGCCTTTAATAGGAAGAATAATAGGAGAACCGTCTTTTTCTCATCTTACCATAGATTTAGGTAAGGGAGCTCACCTGGCGTATGGTAATTTTTTGCAGACCATTTTCGATTTTGTTGTTATTGCTTTCTGTGTTTTCCTGGTGATAAAGGCAATGAAGTCAGTGGAAAAAAAGAAACAAGAGACCCCTGCAGCACCGGCCGCGCCAACCAGCGAAGAAAAATTGCTGACTGAAATCAGGGATATTTTAAAAAATAAGTAGGTTATTCTTCAAGAATCTTCAACATCTCTTTTAATGGCTGGATTTTACTTATCCGGCCGTTTTTTTGATAACTGTTAATCAGATTCCGTACCGCTCTTTTAATAATATTAAGATGGGTGCAAGGGGCAAAAAACTCGGGATCGTGAGGTAAATTGTACTGATTTAAAAAGTGTTCTATTTCAAGATGATTGAACACGGTACCTTTACTAAAGGGATTGATATAGAACAGCACATTACTTCCCGGGTTATTTGTATCCGCTTCAATAGAATTGTCGCAATAGCACAATACGAAATGATTAGGTAAATTCACACCGTAAACGGGTAAGGTTAATCCTTGAGTTATATACAGGTATATTAATCCGATAGTCAATGGGTTACCCTTTCTTACATCTAATACCTCATTAAGGTAGGAGTTTTGAGGCGCATGATAGTCCTGTCGGTTAGGAGCAAACCCGTGAACATCAAATAGAATATGATTAATGACTTTAACTTGCTCCAACGCTGTAAGGTGATCGTTAAATTCAAGCCAAACGTCACGACGTATACGTTCCATTTGATTTCGAACTTCCTGGTCGTCTAAATGCGGATATTCAAACCTTGCAAGAACAAGTGATGCTTCAAGTAGGGGGTGTCCAATAGTGTTTTTCCATTGTCTAAGTTGTTCATAAATAACTTGATGGTGTATTTCGAACATGATTTCCTCAATGCGTTCTTGCATTAGTATATCCATGGATGAAGAATTCCATGAAGATTCTAATTCCGGCATAACATCAGGCCCGAAACTAATTAGCCTAGACTTAACTTCAGTGTAAATGGAATCATCCGGGTCGTCCAACAGGCGTATCATCGCCTTGATTTCTCCTTTGTTCACCATGTTATTTATATTATCCATGTGACGGGTAACTTTACCTTAGGTTACATGGAAGTGTTTGGTACAAAGGTCTGAATGGGAAATTGCAATTTATAAACCCTTTGGTTTATTTTTCAAACAGGAACTGTTAATCTATTGATAATATGGTTTATAAGGTGTTTTACAGTGATTTTGTAGTCCTTGCTATATGCTTTCTGATACCTATTTGCAATCACGGCACATGCAGTACAGGCTTTGTGGCCCAGAATGCTAGCCAAACCATATAAGGCAGAGGTTTCCATTTCGTAATTTGTAATCAGTAAATTATTATACTTAAACGTTCTAAATTTTTCATTTAACTCTGGATAGGCAGGTTTTATTCTTAGGGAACGTCCTTGTGGTGCATAAAATCCGTTCGCCGTGATGGTAATACCCCGGGTATAGCCAGTTGCAAGTAGGTTCAATAGTTCTTTATTCGCATATACGGAGTAGGGTGGATTCAGGTGGGATGGCCAGTTCATATGCCGTGTAAAACTATCAAGTAAATCTTGCTCATTAACCTCTTGTTCTGTCGAATAAAACGGAAGTACACCATCTAAACCTATTGTCGCCTCTGAAAAAACATAAGTATCTACCGGCAGGTTTTCCTGAAGACTACCTGTGGTTCCAATACGTATAAGATTTAAAGACGTATGCTGTTCTTTTGGAATACGTGTTTTCAGGTCTATATTAACCAGTGCGTCCAACTCGTTAATAACTATGTCGATATTGTCGGTTCCAATTCCTGTAGATAAAGCGGTTAGCCGGGAGTTTCCTATTGTTCCGGTATGGGTTACAAATTCCCGGTTACTTATTTTATATTCAATTTCAGTAAAATAAGATGATATCTCCTCAACCCGGCCGGGGTCTCCAACCAGCAAAATGGTATTAGCAATATGCTCTGGCTTAAGTTTCAGATGATAAATACTGCCGTCTGTATTTAAAACCAGTTCACTTTCGGGAATTACTCCTTTATTCAGCGTTATTGCTTTCATTTTATAATACTTTTAATTCTACTCGTCGGTTTTTTTCATGATCTTCTTCACTACAGTCAACTCCATTTTTACAGCCGTTAACAAGTTTTTGCTCTCCGTAACCTTTGCCATTAAGTCTTTTTGCATCAATACCCTGGTCAATTAAATATTTAACTGTGCTTTTCGCACGTTTGTCACTTAGTTTTAAATTATACCCGTCACTGCCTCTGCTATCGGTATGCGCTGATAATTCTATCCTGATTTGTGGATTGTCATTTAGATATTTAACAATTTGGGCGAGAACAGGGAAACTTTCTGGGCGAATGGTAGCTTTATCGTAATCAAAGTAAATATTGGGTATTTGAATTACGGTATTCTTTTTTGCTTCAGGCTCTAAGGTTATTTCCCCAAATTGGGCAAAGGCATCATAATGGTCATCTGCAGGAATTTCAACCACAAAAATTTTGAATCCATCGGTTCTGAACGATACGCGGTATGCAACGTTTTTCAATAAAATAAAGGTAAATTTACCGGCACTGTTGGTAAAACCTCCTGAATCGGACACAGGAGTTGTGTTTTTTTCATATCGTTCTAGCGTCACCGCAACGTCTTGCATTGGTCTTCCGGTAATTCTATTGATAACCGTGGCCAGAATTGTATCAGGAGGCAAAGGAGCTTGTTGTTCTGAAAAATACCAGATATGGTCATAACCATGGTTGCCTTCACGATTGCTGCTAAGATATCCTTTTAATAAACCATGTTCGTTGGGCATAAGAATCAATGAAAAATCATCTTTGGACGAATTAATTGGTTTACCGGCATTAACAGGAGTTTTAAAACCGTTATCATTAAAACGTGCGATGTAAATGTCTGCCCCACCATATCCCTGTAAACCACGAGAGCTGTAAAACAATGCGGTGTCATTTAAGAAAGGATACATTTCGTCTTGAAAGGTATTAATGTCGGGACCTAGATTTACAGGAATACCAAATGTACTGTCTGTCAGTTTTTCGGCCCGGTACAGGTCAAAACCACCGTATCCTCCTTGCATATTACTGGAAAAGTAAAGGTGTTTCATGTCCTTACTAAAGCAAGGGAATACGCAACTGTATTCAGGATGATTAATATTTAAGGCCACCGGCTTCGACCAGGTATTGTTTTTATATCTGCTGGTATAAATGTAAAGTACATTAAGGCCTGCCTCAGATAAACCCGCCTTATGGTTCTTACCTTCTTTCCGGTATTTTGTTTGAATGGAAGCGTTGGATGAATAACACAACAATGAACCATCGGCAGAAACCCAGGGAGTCCCTTCGTAAAAAGACTTATTGATAACTTCCGACAAATTTTGCGGTGAATGGAAATGAATGCTGTCTGTTTTTTCTAATGTACTCAGGTCATAAAAAGACGTGCGCTCGGTAAAATTATCAACTACAGGTTTAGCAAAAAAGAGTTTTTCTTTATTCAGCCAGAGCCCCATGCTTCGGCTACCGGTTTCTATATTGGTTTTGTATAATTTAACCTGCGGCAAGGAATCATTTATATGAGTAATAGCCCAGTCTGCCAGACCTCTGAATTTTGTACTTTCTTCTATTTTTCCTGCTTTCTGCGCATACACAGCGTACATGTCTGCACTTTGTTGATATTTTTGGTTGTTTGCAAGAATTTGAGCGTAGTGGAGGTAATTTTCAGCCGGATTTTCAGTGCTCATTGCAATCAGTTTAGAATACCATTCTTCAGCATTTTCATAATCAAATAACATTTTATAGGTTCTGGCAATTTGCTGGTTCATATAAAATTTGTTGATTACAACATTCTCTTCAAGAGCTAATTTATACTCCTGAATGGCTTCAATATAAAACCGTTCGTTATAATACTTGTCACCTAGTGTTAAATGATCGCGCTGACTATGTGATGCAGTAGTTGTAAAGCATAGAATAACCCATAAGATGCTAGGAATCTTTGTTTTTCTTACGGTATTAAATTGTAACAAATTCACATATTCTAATTTGACAAGATTTTATGGATTTTCACGGTATTGCTCTGTTCAGTCTTTGTAATAGACCCTGACGTCCGTTAAAAAATCCGGATCTTTAGAAGAGGACTCTATCTCTGCTCGTAATGTCTCGGTTGAAGAGATTCCGTCCACGCCTTTTTTTAGTAAAGGTACGTCTGATAAAATTAATCCCCCGTCACTGTCTATTTTATATTGATATAAATAGTATTTATCTTCATTATCAGGTTCTAAATAAAGAATTTTAACACCGGCTATCTCAGTTTCATACATTATAAAGTCATCTGTTTCTAAGGCATATGTAGTTCCATGTTCTAAAACATGTACCTTATGGCTGTATTCGTCATTTGGTTCTACGGCCACTCTTAAAAATTCACCGTCACCTTCGGCCAGACTCCATGTACCAGTTAACGACTGATTTATTTTATATGTATTTGTCTTGCCGGGTGCAAAGTCTAGTCCTGTAGGACAGGCAGTTAAAAGGCATGCCAGGGGAAGGACGAAAAGTACTCGCAACAATGTTTTCATAAAGTGATATTTATATTAATGATTGCAACGGTATCGGCGTTAGTGTATTCAGGATTGTTATTTAGTTACCAAGTATTTCAATTACTCTGTCAGCCAATTCTAAACCAATTCTTTCCTGTGCTTCAAGAGTTGCAGCACCTATGTGCGGTGTTAGGGCAAGTTTTGGTGAGGAGAGTAATGCGGTATCCGGTTTTGGTTCATTTTCAAAAACATCTAATGCTGCTGCTGCAACTTTATTTGTTGAAATGGCTTCCATTAATGCTTTTTCATCAATTACACCACCGCGAGCTGCATTTACAATTCGTACTCCTGCCTTCATTTTTGAAAACTCTGCAGTAGAAAGTACAGCACTGCCATCCTTCTGTTTCGGTACGTGAAGACTTATGTAATCAGAATTTTGAAGCAGTTCGTCCAAAGAAACAACAGGTATAGGAAATTCTAAGTTTCTGCCACCTATTGAAACATCCAGGTTAAAGTGATTGCTACAATGAGGGTCTGCTGCAATAACATTCATCCCTAAACCCACGGCATAGCGGGCTGTCCATTTGCCTATTTGACCAAAACCAATAATTCCCAGTGTTTTATCGCGTAATTCTACGCCTTTGGCATATTGTTTTTTTAAAGTCTCAAAATCGGTGCTGCCGCTTACAGGCATATTGGCATATGAGTGATAGAAAAAGCGAGACACAGAAAATAAACTTCCTATTACCAATTCTGCTACACTTTGTGAGGATGCAGCTGGAGTATTGATAACCTGAATTCCTTTGCTTCTTGCATATTCTACATCAATGTTATCCATGCCAACGCCGGCCCGGCCAATAATTTTTATACCGGGGCACTGGTCTATTACTTCTTTACGAACGGTAGTGGCGCTGCGCACAAGTACAATATCGTATTGTTCCTGCTGTATTGCGGATGCTAAGGCTGATTGTTCAACTTTATCGGTTACAACCTTATAGCCGGCATTTTGAAGTTTCAAAACTGCTGCTGTGTCCAGACCATCATTGGCCAATATTTTTTTAGACATTTTGTGTAGCGTATTTATTAGCAAATTCTTTCATAACATCAACCAAAACCTGTACACTTTCAACTGGCAAGGCATTGTACATGCTGGCCCTGTAGCCACCAACAGAACGGTGACCGTTTATTCCGCTAATGCCTGCAGCCTTCCACATGGTATCAAACTCTGCTTTGTGCGTTTCATCCGTCATTATAAAGGTAGGATTCATATAACTCCGGTCTTCAACTGCACAAGTTCCACGGAACATTGGATTGGTATCTATTTCGTTAAATAAAAGCTCTGCCTTTGTCTTATTTCTCCCGGCAATCCAGGTTACGCCGCCATTTTTCTTAAGCCACCGAAGGGTAAGTAAACTTACATAAATACTGAAAACCGGTGGGGTATTATACATACTCTCCTTTGTGGCATGTGTGTTAAAGTCGAGCATGGTTGGTATTTTAATGCTGCTCTTACCCAAATGTTCTTCCTTTATAATATATAGCGTTGCGCCTGCCGGTCCCAGATTTTTCTGCGCGCCGGCATAGATAAGATCAAATTTACCGGCATCAATGGGTTTGCTGAAAATGTCACTGCTCATATCGCATATCAAAGGAACTTGTACATCAGGTATGGATTTAAATTGGGTTCCAAAAATAGTGTTGTTGCTTGTATAATGAAAGTAGTCCACATCTGCAGGTATGCTATACGATTTGGGAATATAGTTAAAGTTCTTGTCTTCGCTGCTGGCAACAACTACAGCTTCTCCGCCTGCATTTTTACATTCTTTGATAGCTCCGGAAGCCCATGTGCCTGTGTTTAAATAGGCACCACGCTTATGTTCACGGAACATGTTCATGGCAACCATAAGAAATCCTAAAGATGCGCCACCTTGAAGGTATAACGCAGTATACCCTCTGGGAACATTCAGTACTTCAAGGGCCAGGCTTCTTGCTTCGGCCATTACTGCTTCAAACTCCTTGCTGCGATGACTCATTTCAAGAATGGATAACCCTGTGCCATTAAAATCAATAACCGCCTGAGATGCCTCTTCAAATACTTCGCGGGGAAGTATGCAGGGACCGGCGCTGTAATTGTGTACTTTTTTCATGTTGCTGCTTTTTTGTTACTGCAAAAGTGCATAATTTCCGCAATAATCCGTTTGTACAAGGGCAAATTCATGATTATTTAATTCTGTCTTTTGATTCATTATCTATTCCTATAGTTAATGATGATTCTGACATAGTCATTGTATTATATAGCCACAATTTGTTATAAAGTGTTCCGAATCAATAAGTAGTAAATTACACGGTATTGTTTAATGTGTTAAAATACAGTAGCTTAATTGGTAAAAACAAGGTGTTTGATAATGAGTCTGTTTCAAAAAACTGATTTAAATCATTGTCTGTTATGAGGTGTGTTTCGTTATTTACATCCAAATATAACGCCCCGTATATGAAAATAATTGACAGTAACACTGGAAAACGTGTTGACAATGAGACCAAAGAGCATATGAAAAAGCTCAAGGTTGAAGATCCCATTAACAGAGAAGTTGAAAAAGAACTGGACACTTCTGAATATTCGCCCATGGATCCACCCGATGCTTATGAAGGTGCTGTGGTTCCGGAAGCAGTAGGTTATGATGACATGCATGCTTATTTAAAGAAGTTGATGGATGAACATAAAGCAGGGATTGAGAAGGTCGCACGATTTGAAAATGCGCTTCAGCAATTTAAAGAATTGGGATACAGATTGAACGATGAGATTAATGCAGCCTTTGGCGAGTTCTTTCATTATTTTGATGAGGGTCTCATGGATCATAACCGCAGGGAAGAGCGCGAATTATTCCCGGTATTGCAAAAGCGATTGGTTGAAACGGGCGAGCATGGCGCAAATGATGACCGGTACACAAGTATTGACATCATGGAAGACGACCATATTAAATTCATTCAATTAGGAACTTTGTGTTTTAATATGTTGGGTTTGGCTGCTCGTCTGGCTGATGAAAGGTCAAGAATGTTTGTTTACGACCTTGCATACGACAACGGTCGCGAACTTGCTGAAATGGTTAGATTACACATTCACAGAGAAGACAATGTGTTGTTTCCTTTGGCCCAAAAGTTATTAAAACCGGCAGAATTTGCCGCGATGCAGGCAAAATAAACAGAGCATGGCTGAAGTAAGGCAACCGGTATTAATGGATGCATTTGGCAGGGTGCACGATTACCTTAGAATATCTCTTACTGAAAGGTGTAATCTGAGATGTACTTATTGCATGCCTGAAGATGGAATTCCCCTTAGACCAAAGGAGAATTTTATGAGTAGGGAGGAGATTTTTACCCTTGCCAGTATGTTCGTCAAACTAGGCGTGCGAAAAATACGACTAACGGGAGGGGAGCCTTTGGTGCGTAAGGATGCGCATGGCATCATTTCAGACCTTGGAATGCTGGGCGTTGAACTGGCCATTACTACCAATGCAGTTTTGGCTGACGGCTTTATTGATACTTTTAAAAATGCCGGATTGAAGTCCATTAATGTTAGCCTGGATTCCTTAAATGAAGAGAAACAAAATCAAATTAGCCGCAGAGAATACTTTAGTAGTGTAATGAATAACATTAACCTGTTGTACCAAATGGGATTCCGACTGAAAATTAATGTGGTAGTTATGCGGGGTATTAATGATAATGAGGTTGCTGATTTTGTTGAGCTTACCAAAAACAAAGCACTGCATATCCGTTTTATTGAGTTTATGCCTTTTAACGGTAACAGCTGGGACTGGAGCAAAGGTGTCGGACTTCAGGATATTTTGAATTATGTAGGAGACAGGTTTGGTCATCAGGCAATGATAAGGTTAAGGGATAAGCCTAACGATACTGCCCGGTGCTATAAAATTGAAGGCTTTGAAGGAACCTTTGGCATCATCAGTTCTATTACCAATCCTTTTTGTGATACATGTAACCGTATAAGACTTACAGCAGATGGTAAGATTAGAAATTGCCTATTCTCTTCTGAAGAAATAGATTTATTAACCGCGCTGCGAAGTGGCTTAGATGTTGAACCTCTAATTATCCGCAGTATTAGCGAAAAAAAAGCCAGCAGAGGCGGTATGGATTCCTTACATGATTTATCAAATCCTGAAAATTTGAATAAAAACCGTAGTATGGTTTCTATTGGAGGCTAACAGGTTTCAAAATTTCTGCTGGTTGGTCAGTAGAATCCGTTCGATATGCAGTTCGCACCGTTCAAAACAAATCATGCTGTATTCGGTTAATAATGCTAATTTTGTGCAACCTCAAACTGAAACGGGTGAAAAGAATTGTATTTATTCCTTTGTTTATTTTAGTTGCGCTCCTTTATCAAAGGTGTTCTACCGATGTTGAACTGAATGAGATAGGTGCAGGGACACCGGTGATTTATGGTTTGCTCGATCAGAACGAAACCTATCATTTTATTCGCATCAATAAAACTTTTGTTGGACAGGGGAACGCTTTAGACTTTGCATTGGTTCGCGATTCCAGCGAGTACGACCCATCTTTGGTAGATGCAAAAATTGAAGAATATGTAAACGGTACACTTACCCGCAGCTGGACTTTAATGGATACTGTACTGCAGAATCGTCCGGCCGATGGAGAGTTTTATTCACCTGAATATACTGCATACTATTTTGTTGAGCCGTCCCTTAATCAGGCAGCTACCTATAAACTGGTCGCTGACATTGGCACAGAAAACAATAAGAAAACAGTTACTGCTGAAACAGGTTTGGTTGATGATTTTAATATTCAGAGTCCTGTAGTAAATTATCCTCCGGGGACACCACAGTTGAATATAAATTTTTATGGTGGCGGCATCTATAAAAGTATTGTTGTTAAGTATACAAGCTCCGCAGGGGCAAAAAGATATAATTTATCACTTGCATTGAATTACGACGAAGTAAATGGTTCAGTAGTTACCCCCCGCGTTATTGAATGGAATCTTGGAGATAAAAAGACATCTGGTGTAGAGGGGAATGAGCAAATTGAAACAAGCGTTAGCGGTGAGGGATTTTACACATATATTGCCAGTAAAATAGCATCAGACCCGGTGCTGAACGATCCGGGTATTACAAAAAGAATTTTCAGAGGTATCGATTTCATTGTGGCAGCTGCTTCTGAGGATTTGAATACTTATATGGAACTGAACGAACCGGTTACGGGAATTGTACAGGAACGTCCGGCTTTTACTAATGTTAACAACGGAATAGGCTTGTTTTCAGCCAGGTACAGTAAAACCGTAGAGGCTAAATGGTTGAATTATGAATCTTTGAAGCAATTAAATAATGGCATCTACACTTCACCTTATCTTTTTTGTGTAGACACCAGTGCATACGTTGGCGAAATTTTCTATTGTCCTTGAAATAAATAGAGAATAACCGTTGATTATCAAATTTCTAAATGATACTTTTACTTCAGAATAGTGAAATTACTTTTCCCTTAAGTAATCCAATTTTGGTTATTGGCATTATTTTAATAATAATTCTTGCAGCTCCTCTTGTACTTAACAAATTCAAAATTCCATACCTCATAGGGTTGATTATTGCCGGTGCGGTAGTGGGTAGTCATGGTTTTAATTTAATTGACAGGAACAATGTGGCTCTTTTTGGTACAGTAGGGCTACTGTATATCATGTTCCTTGCAGGTATCGAAATTGATATTGGAGAATTCAGAAAGAATGCGGCCAAAGGGTTGGTATTTGGGTTATTAACATTTATAATGCCCATGACGATGGGATATGCTGCTGCTTATTATTTCCTGAATTTATCTGTTATATCTTCAATATTGCTGGCTAGCATGTTCGCCTCACACACGCTTATTGCGTACCCACTTGTGAGTAAGTTGGGTGTTGCAAGGAACAGAGCCGTGAATATAACTGTGGGAGGAACCATGGTAACTGATACTCTGGCATTATTGGTACTAGCTGTAATTGTAGGTATGGAAAAAGGGGAGGTTGATGCAGAGTTTTGGATACGATTGTCCGTTTCAACTTTGTTGATGGCTTTTGTCATACTTTTCATTTTCCCTTTAGTAACCAGATGGTTTTTGAAAAATGTCAATCAGCCTGTTTCTCAATATATATTTATTCTGGCTTTACTTTGTTTGGGTGGTTTTGCTGCAGAGCTAGCAGGTGTTGAAGCTATAATTGGTGCTTTTTTTACCGGTCTCGCACTTAATAGACTTATTCCTCACACTTCTGCCTTAATGAATAGGATAGAGTTTGTTGGAAACGCATTGTTCATTCCGTTTTTTTTAATTGGTGTTGGAATGCTCATTGATTATAAAGTTTTTTTCAGTGATCTCAATTCTCTTAAAACTGGCGGAGTGATGGTTTTAGTGGCCCTTGTCAGTAAGTATCTTGCAGCTTTTATTACACAGAAAATATTTGGTTATTCTGCCGATGAACGCAGGATAATTTACGGTCTCAGTAGTGCTCAGGCTGCTGCAACACTGGCGGCTGTTTTGGTTGGGTATCAATTAAAAATCTTTGATGGTGCCATTTTAAATGGCACCATCCTGATGATTTTAATTACATGTACTTCAGCTTCTATTATAACGCAAAAGGGAGCTTCCCGCCTGGCTATATTAGAGAACTCAGACGATGAGAGTGATATGGATCAGGGGACAAAAGAAAGAATTCTTCTGGCAGTCAATTCTGCTGAACTTGCAGAGGATATGCTTAGTCTTACTTTGTCAATGAAGAGCCGGCGCAACCATGACGGGTTGTATGCCCTTCATGTAATATCATCTTCAAAGAACGATTTTTCAGAAAAAAACGCCCGAAAAATATTAGAACAATTGATGATTGGAGCCGCTTCAACAGATAATAAAGTGAATGCTTTCCTGAGGTTCGATGTAAACACTGCCAATGGAATTGCGGGGGTTGTAACGGAACACAGAATTACAGATTTGCTATTGGGAGTACATGAGGAAAAAGGGCTTTCTGACAACTTTTTAGGTACTTTAACTACAGGTATCCTGGACAGATGTAACACAAATACATTTATTTTTAAATCTAGACCACTTACGGGTCAGGTAAAAAGGTATGTTGTGCTGGTGCCACCCTATGCCGAAAGAGAACTCGGGTTTCCGTTTTGGGTAATTAAATTGTGGAATCTTGCAAGAAATGAAGGGGCATCATTTCATTTTTATGGGACTTCTGGTACATTGTCTTATCTTAGAGAAGTTCAGCAAAAACATCCAGTCGCTGCTGATTTTACTGATTTTACTGATTGGACTGAATTCTTAATTCTTTCCAAAGAGATGAAGGTGAATGATATACTAGTTGTAATAATGAGTAGAAGAGAACATCAAAGCTATCTTCCAGAGATGCAAAGAGTACCGGAGTATCTCAATAAGTACTTTCAGGAACACAACTACATTATAGTTTTTCCAATGCAATTGGGAGTAGGCGATGATGACAGTTTGAATCTGAAAGATCCGTCTGCACAAGAATCACTTGAAAAATTGGATGATATCAGGAAAAATTTGTTCAGATTGTTTAGGATTCAAAAGTAACGAAGTGAAATTCTTTTTACGTTACAGATTAATCGACAAAACTGATATCTGATTAATTAGTATCTTTAATAATAATTTTACCTTATGAGGAAATATTTAATATGCCTTACTTTATCAGTACTAGGCTCATTTTCAGCCCGGACACAGTTAAATATGACACAGCTGAGTCGTGTAAATTACCAGACATTGCATGGTGTTCAGTGCAACGACGTATGGGGTTACGTAGATGAAACAGGTAAGGAATATGCTTTGGTTGGAACTACAGATGGTACCGGAGTAGTAGATGTTTCCGATCCGATAAATCCGGTAGAAATTTTTTGGGCACCGGGGATGAACAGTATCTGGAGAGACATCAAAGTATGGGGCGATTTTGCCTACGTCACAACCGAAGCTCAGGAAGGTTTGATGATTATAGATTTATCGCCTTTGCCCGGGTCAACAGCGTTAACTTACACCCATTATAACGGTCCTGCCGGAGATGAATGGTACAGTGCGCACAACATCTGGATAGATGAACAGGGGTATGGATATATTAATGGGGCAAACAGGGGGAATGGAGGCATCATTATACTTGACCTATTTACAAATCCCGGCATCCCGGTTGAAGTTGGGACCTTTGATGACTGGTATTCCCACGATTGCTGGGTTAAAAATGATACATTATATGGTGCACACATCGAAGATGGATTCTTTAGCATAGTGGACATATCCAACCGTAATAGTCCCGTGTTATTAGCTACTCAAAATACACCAGGTACTTTTTGTCATAATGTATGGGGTAACGACCAAATGACAACATTGTTTACTACCGACGAAATTGGTGGAGGATATCTTGCTTCCTATAATGTTTCTGACCCTTCTAATATTACTGAACTGGACCGCGTACAGTCTAACCCCGGTCTTTACGTAATTCCGCACAATGCACATTTTTTAAATGATTACATTATAACGTCTTACTATCGTGATGGTGTTACCATACATGATGTTTCAGATCCGGCAAACATGGTACTGGTTGGAAATTTTGACACTTCTCCGTTTAGTGGTAACGGATTTAATGGTTGCTGGGGTGCTTATCCGTACCTTCCTTCAGGTGTGGTGCTGGGTACCGACATTGAAAGAGGCTTATTTGTACTTGGGGCAAACTATACCAGGGGTGCATATTTAAATGGAATTGTTACAGATAATAATACCGGTTTTGCAATTGGAAATGCTGAAGTTAGATTGTTGGGGCAGGGAATTACAGAACTTACCAAAATTAATGGTTTGTACAAAACCGGCGTTGCTACCGCCGGTACATATCAGGTTAGATATTCAAAACCGGGATATTTTGCTGATACCCTTGATGTGGTTCTGACCAACGGTATTACTGTCGTTCAAAATGTTGCACTGGTACCAATGAACGCTTTCACCTTCACCGGAAATGTTAAAGAACAAGGGACCGCTTCCGCTATTCAGGGTGCTGTAGTAGTTTTTGAGAGTAATGATTTTATGTATCAGGCTGTAACAGATGCTTCTGGTAATTTTAGCATTTCTGGTTTTTATCAGGGAGATTATTTTGTGGCTGCCGGTCATTGGGGGCACAGGATTGATTGTCGGGATACAGTATATATTGACGCATCGGCTGGTGCTATGAATTTTACCCTTCCTGTTGGGTATTATGATGATTTTAGTGTTAACCTGAATTGGACTGATGTATTTGCTGCAGCAGGGGGTAAATGGGAAAGGGCAGATCCGGCCGGAAGTACGAGCACCAGTGCACCGGCCTACGACGCTTTGTACGATTGTGGAGCAAAAGCATATGTAACAGGAAATGTTGGTGGACATCCTGATAATGATGATGTTGACGATGGATATGTTCTGTTGCAGTCTCCGGTTATGAATCTTTCCGGATACACCGATCCACATGTAAACTATGCCAAGTGGTTTTACTGCAAGTTTGGTCCGAATCCCGAAGATGATTCTTTAAAAATTTATCTGAACGACGGTACAAATAGCTTTCTTATTGATTATGTTTCCTTTGCTCAAGAATCACGGTTTAGTCAATGGTTAGATACCAGTATAAGGGTCTTAGATCATATTTCCAATTTGACCACGGTTCGACTCGAAGTTTATACCAGCGATTTCAACCCGGATGTAAATATTACTGAAGCAGGCTTAGATTACTTTCATGTTACAAATCAATGGGTTTATTCTACTCAGGAAACAGAATGGAATGAAGGAATGCAGATTTACCCAAATCCCGGCGGCGATTATTTAAATCTTTTAACGGATAAGGAGGGCATCATTAATATTTATGATGTTACAGGTAAGATTGTAAGCACTACAATTAAGAAATATGGGGTACAACAAGTGAATACTTCTTCCTTGTCAAAGGGTGCATATCTTTTGCAGGTTATTCAGGAAGATGGCACTGTAAGAATAATGAAATGGAGCAAAGGGAACTGAATTATTCTCTACTCTTCCTTTGGAAATAACATTATGGAATTCTTAACCCCATCACCAGAATATCGTCTACCTGATGCTGGTCCATCATCCACTTTTTAAGCTGGGAATCTAATGTGGCATATTGAAATGCAGCATCCTTGCCATGCATAAATGCAAACATTTCCCGCATTCTTGAAAGCTTCAGCTTTTTGCCTTCCGTTCCTCCAAACTGGTCAGCATACCCGTCGCTGAACATATAGATTATATCACCTTTATTTAATTGGATTTCATACATACTGAAGTCCTTATTTTCTGTGTAACCACCACCAATCGGAAATCTGCTTCCTTTCCACTGCACTTCTTCTCCATTTTTAAAGATAATTACCGGTCTCATAGCAGATGCAAGCCTAATATTTTTGGTATCCAGGTGAATTTCGCATACCGATATATCCATGCCGTCCCTGGGTTTATCAAACCCTTTTTCTGAAGAGAGCAATTTCTGCAATTCGTTATCTAATCGGTACAGTAAATCAGATGGGGTGCTTACTTCTGGTCGCGTTAGCGAATCCTGAAGAATGGTGCTTCCAATGATACTCATAAATGCGCCGGGTACTCCGTGTCCGGTGCAATCGGCACAGGCAACTACAACCCTGTTGTCGTACCTGTTTACCCAGTAAAAATCGCCTGAAACGATGTCCCTTGGCTTAAAATATAAAAAAGAATCGGGTAGCAAACTCTGGAGTTTTGAATCAACCGGCATAATAGCGCTTTGAATTCTCTTTGCGTAATTTATTGAATCGGTAATGTCTTTGTTCTTTCGTTCCAGTTCGTCCCGTTGTTCAACCACCTCTTTGGTTCTTTTATCCAATTCGCGCTGAAGCATCATTTTGGTTCTTTTTTGCTGTTGTTCACGGTAACGTACCACACCGAATACCAGTGCAATCAGTAAAAAACTGGATCCGGCTAAAAACCATGTGCGTTTGTAAAACGGAGTAGCAATGTATATGTTAACTGAAATGTACTCTTCACTACAAAATCCGTCGCTGTTACATGCAATACAGGTAAATGTGTAATTACCTTCTTCCAGTCGGTTGTACTGCGCATAATTGACATTGCTAACGTTAGTATCCAAGTCATAACCTGACAGGTGATACTTATATGTTATGTTTTCGGTGTTTTTAAAAGAGAGGCCAATAAATTGAAATTTAATACGATAAGCTCCTGCGCTTAAAGAAATATCATCGGTTTCAAAAATCTGATCTTCATTATCGGCCGAAACGATAATATTAATTAAATCGATTTTCGGTGGAATGGTATTTACAAGGTCTCTTCCTGCGTAATATTTTACAACACCTTTGTCTGTGCCAAACAACAGTCCGTTGTCATCTTCAAAATCAATTGCGTTTATATGACAATCGCCAACAAATCCATCCTTAACCGAAAAAACTTTGATTTGTCCGGTAGATTTTTTTAAACGGCTGATGCCTCCACGGTGCGTTATCCAGGCGTTGCCTTCATTATCGTGCTTTAAGCCGTAACAATAATCGCTGAGCAATCCTTCTACCCTGCTATAGTGTATAAACTTGTCTCCCTGCATATGGTATATACCGTCTCCATACGTACTTATCCAGGGCTCACCGTTTTCATCCAGTTGAATTCCGGTAATCTTTAATGCATCATCCCCTTCAAGAATTTTATAATCAGTAATTTCTTTTCCTCTAATTTTAGTTAGGTAATTACTTTGGGTTGCCAACCATATATCGTTACTTGAGGTGTCTTTGTAGATTGCATTAATGTCATTATGCCTAAGTTCATTTTCAGTGGAATAAACAAAGTAGCTGTTAGTAATGGTATTCCATTTAAACAAGCCGAATTTTGTGGCAATCCATATAAACTGATCGCTGCCCGTAATGTCATTTACCGATTTGGTCAGCAAATCTTCTTCTAATGATAAATTCGTAAATTTTTCATCTTCAGTTTTTTTATAATATGTGCCTGAATTCTGGGTCCCTGCCCATAAAACACCTTTTCTATCAACATATATGCTGGTAACTGCGTCTGCCGGAAGACCTTGTTCCTGGTTTAGTACTTTTAATTCGTCATATTTTTTATTGTGCACCAAAATACATCCAAAGGAGCCATAGTAGGTGTTTCTGTTAAAATTGCGAACCGTATAAATATTTTCGTTGCCTGTAAGGTGGCTAAGATCTCTGTATTCAAGTATTTTGTCACTAAGCTTAACCAGTCCATTTCCATGAGTGCCAATCCAAATCGTTCCTTCCCTGTCCTGAAAAATGCAATTAATATTTTTTGAGGTTAACTGACCTGTAGGTGCAAAGGGAATTACTGTGTTATACTTGGTCTCGCTTTTATTTCCGTAGATTATCTTGTACAATCCGTTACCCCATGTACCTGCCCATATATTTTTTTCATTGTCAATAAATAAATTTCTAACATCGGTATTGGACAAAAAGGCGTTGGCAACGGGTGTAAAGTTTAATGATGAACCTTCCAGTACCGGACTTAGAAAAATACCGTCAGATGTGCCACAGTACAATGCGCGATTAAAAAACAGGAGGGAGCTTACTTCCTTGTTCTCAAGCCAGACATCCTGCTTTTTGTGCATGGGGAAGCCAAAGTCATTAAAGGTATATTTTAATAAACCCTCCGTAGTTGCCACCAATAACTCCTTGTCGTTAATAAAGACAAAATCGCGGATGAATTTGTCGCGGAATTCTGCTTCAAAGGCAGCTAGTTTTCCGTTTTCAAAATACCTTACCAAACCTTTGCCTTGCACACAGAACCAAATATCGCCATTAGGAGCTTCACGGAATTTTATTACAGAACCTTTAGGTATAGTTCTGTTTTTTAATATTTTATATCCATCTTCTGTTTGAATGGTAATACCACCGTTTTGATGCCCATACCAAATGTTTCCGTTATTTGACTTGAAAACAGCACTTATGAAATTCTCTGCAAGACTGTCGCCCTGGAAAACGGGAAGAAAATTCTGGCCATTGTATCTCAACAAACCTTCACCCGTGCCTACCCAAAGATAACCGTCAATGTCTTGATTGATACCGTAAACAAATAAATTGGGAAACCCTTCAGCAGGTCCGTAACTTCTGCTGGTATACGCTTGGGAAAGTGAATTAAGTCCAATAAATGAAACAAAAATGAAAGCCAGATATGCCTTTTTATACAAGACTCTCATTTTGATTTGATACCAATACTGTATTTGTACTTAGGTACACCACCAATGGGAAGCGAGTAAAATGGCAGATATTCGCCGTATTGATTTGTCATGTAAAAAACCACATTGTTGTTTGTGAGGTCTTTTTCGCTTTTAATAAACTGAATATCCATTGAGCTGTTTTTTTCCTCTTCTTTTGCTTTCAATGAACTGCTGCCCCATACATTATCGCCTGATGCAACTAGAATATCGCCTTTCCTGCCTTTTGAAATAACCCGTATATGACCATCGCTATCCCAGTCAAAATTGGATTGCTTAACTGATATAACCTTGTCGTCAACAAAAGGATAGATATGAGAAATTTGCAGATGCGACGTGTGTAACCTAAAGGTGTACTCAAAGGTAAATGCATTACCGCCCTCAATGGCTTTATTGGAATCTTTTTCTGTACTTAAAAAGTACTTGTATAAATTACCGTCATCACCTTCTTGTCCGTTAGCGATTACTTTGAAAACGTAACCTCCAAATTTCTCAGCCAATTCACCACTGCCCGGGTCGAACGGGCCAAAGGTGTACCATTGATTGTCAGAAGTGGGGTCGGTAGAAAATGTTTTTGTTGCCAATAAATTGCCGCTTTTATAATTGCCTTTCGGGTCAACCCCGCGAGCATCCTTGTCTGTTATGCACCCTTCTCCTCCGTAGATTGTAAACTTGGTTTTTGAGTTGAAGGTGCTTTTTTGTTCGTCGTGCTGTCCGCCGCAATCCGGGTCAAATACCCTAATGTAGAAAGCCCCGCTATGTGTTTTAGGCACGGTAAAGAAAAAAACCTGACAAAAGTCGTCGTCTCCCCAAGCTTTGTTTGCATCAGTGCTAAAGGTAACAAGAAAGGGAATGTTCTCTTCGCGTGATGGAACTTCCTGTGCTTGCAAGTTTTGGCAAAAAACTAAAACCGCAAGCAGGCTAGGAAGAAATACGTATGGATTCGACCGGAATTGGGATATTTTTCTATCTTTTTTCAATCCTTTCAATTAACTCTTCAACGCAATATACAGTTTCTTTTTGACTATGAAAACTTCTGTGCCAAACTAAAAGTCTAACAGTACCTGCTTTATTTAAATGTTCAGAGGTTATTTTGTACTCTTTACCTGAGAATTTTAGCTGATTGTCTAAAATCCAAAGAAATTCAATACTGCCCGGCGACAGCCGGAGCGTATCATTAATAGCGGCATAGAGTGTTAAGGAATTATTTTGATCGTCAAAAGATGATTCTATTATCACAGCACCCTTATATGCAGCCTGATGAATGAAAACGGCCTGTTCTTCTTTCATTGTATTCGTTAAATTATCTGAAACCAGTAATTTAATTTGATAAGTTCCCGGATTTTTGTAGCAATGTCGTACTTCTCTACCGGTAGCAAGGGTGCCGTCTCCCATTTCCCAGTGATGTGCAATATGAGGAGTACTGTCTTGGTCTTCAGGTCCTGATTCGTAAAAAATGCTGCATAAATCATTGGGATCGGCATGCATGCATTCAAATTTTAGGCTGTTGGGAATTTGTGTTTTATAGCTAAATAGTTTGTCAACTCCTTCTCTGCTGGAACTGAAAATACCTTCAGTCGGGAAATTTGTAAATCCAATACCGAAATCGTCCCCGCTTGAATTTATAGGTTTATCTAATACCTGAATGTTCTTACCATCAAAATAGTAAATGTCTAGTCCACCGAATCCGGGGTGACCATTGGAAGCGAAATAGAGTCTGCCCGACAATTCATGATAAGACGGAAATACTTCATGTCCTGATGTGTTAATCAATTCGCCTGCATTTTGCGGCGCTGTCCAGTTGCCATTGATAAATTGTGATACGTAGATATCTGAACCTCCCTTTCCTCCGGGCTTATTACTGCTGAAATACATTGTCATTCCGTCTTCCGTTAGAGAAGGATGGGCCAGAGAATAGTCGGGATGATTATGGGGGAACGCAACCAGAGAACCCCAGTGTTTGGTGCTGTCGTTGTATAATGTAAAAAATATTCCCACAGGGAGGTTTCGGCTGTTTCCTGTTTCGTAGTTTTTTGAGAAGGCCAGTAGCTTGCCTGATTGGGCAGGAGAAAAGGGACCGTCGTGATAATTGCTTAGCAAAGGTTCCTGCAATAATTCAGCTGCGCTGAGGGTTCCGTCTTCAGTTAAGGTTGCCACAAAACCATTGGTAAGGGTTTCGTCACGTTTTTGTTTTAACTTTTTGCGCGAACAGAAAAAGAGCTGGTTATTATAAATAGCGGGAGCAAATTCCCCTGAGCCGCTGTTCACTGATAATGGTTCAACAGTATACACATATTGAGAAACGGAAAAAAGTGGTGCCGTAATAAATATGAGGAAAATTGCATATCTTAAGGTGCCCTTCATTTTATAAATGTAGTAAATACATTTTCATATCGTTAAAAATAGTGCCAGAAATAATGACGTAATCTATCATACTAACTTTTCATATTTACAAATTGTAAGGGAATTTCAAAGTCGTGAGCTTTACAGGCCGAAATACATGCCTGCAAATCATCAATTTTTTTTGCCGTTACCCGCAATTGTTCATCCATAATACTGGCCTGAACTTTAAGATTCAGATCTTTTATATGTTTTACAATTTTCTTGGCGGTATCTCTGTCAATGCCTTGTTTAATTTTTATGTCTTTTCTTATTTGTTTGCCGGATGAATAACGGTCTTTGCCAAAATCAAGACAACGGGGATCAAGTTTTTGCTTTACCAACCGACTAATGATGATGTCTTCAATGGCTTCCATTTTCATTTCGTGTTCAGTAATAACCTGAATTATCAGCGTTTTTTTATCTAACTCTATAGAAGAATTCGAGCCTTTGAAGTCGTATCTTTGGTCAATTTCTTTTTTTGCAGCATTTACTGCGTTGTCAAGTGTTTGAATGTCAATTTTACTTTCGATATCGAATGATGCCATATAACAAATTATTAAGCTTTTTCAAGTACAACGGCGTAACCTTGTCCCACGCCTACGCACAGGGTTACCAAAGCATATTTTTTCCCCGTAAGGTGTAATTCCAGCGCAGCACTGTGCATTATTCGGGCACCTGACATACCCAGGGGATGCCCTAAAGCAATGGCGCCGCCATTCGGGTTAAGTCTGCTGTCGTTATCGTCAATGCCTAAGGCTCTTATAACGGCAAGGCTTTGTGCGGCGAATGCTTCGTTTAGTTCTATAACGTCAACCTGTTGTAAAGTAATACCTGCTCTTTGAAGTGCTTTTAAAGAAGCCGGTACAGGGCCAATTCCCATAATACGCGGTTCAACTCCGGCAGTGGCTGATGAAACAATTCTGGCCAGCGGTTTCAAATTTTGCTGTTGAACGGCTTTTTCTGAAGCTATAAGCATTGCCGAAGCTCCGTCGTTGAGTCCGGATGCATTGCCTGCGGTTACCGACCCGTCTTTCCTGAATGCAGGCTTTAAGGTGCCAAGCTTTTCAAGGGTGGTATCCGGTTTAATAAATTCGTCGCGATGAAACACAACAGGTTCCCCTTTTCGTTGAGGAATGTTTACCGGCACTATCTCTTTAGCCAGACGTCCGTTATTTAATGCTGCCGTCGCTTTTTGCTGACTTCTGAATGCAAACAAATCCTGATCTTCTCTGCTAATTTTATATTGGTCTACCAAATTTTCTGCAGTTTCGCCCATACCGTCGGTTCCATACAACTGTTGCATTTTGGGGTTGATAAAACGCCATCCAAATGCACTGTCAAACATTTGACTGTCTCTGCCAAAGGCAGATGATGATTTACTGATTACCCAGGGAGACCGCGTCATATGTTCAACCCCACCTGCAATGTACACATCGCCTTCATTGTTTTTAATGGCTCTGTAAGCATTCACTGCGGCAGCCATTCCGCTTGAACACAAGCGGTTTATTGTTTCGCCGGGGATGGAGTAGGGTAAACCCGAAAGCAATACAGCCATGCGTGCAACATTTCTGTTGTCTTCTCCGGCCTGATTGGCACAACCCAAAAAGACATCTTCTATCAAATCCTTATTCAGGTTGGGATGTCTGTCTGTTAGTTCTTTAATAACGTGTGCAGCCAAATCATCGCATCGCACCTGCGATAGTCCGCCACCTAAATTCCCTATGGGAGTACGTACCCCATCAATAATATATGCTTCGCTCATGATTGCGAAATTAATGAATAAGCTGAGTTATGGAAAATTATTTGTGAGAAGACCTTAGGCAGACTATGGTAGTTAGGCTTTTGATTGCTCGTCCGCGAACGCTTTTTTTATCGGTTTGCCTATTACGATTGAAATTGCCGGTTTTCGTTTTTACTCAGAGTGTCCAGGGATCATTTGGATAGTATAAATCTGGTCGTTTTTTGAGCTATTCGAATAAAATAGATTCCAGAATCCAGCGAATTGATATCAATAATTTGTTCTCCGGCAGAAAGTTCACCTGTTTTAACCACACGACCGGTAGAATCAAAAATTTGATATTCCTTAGCGATGGCGGACGAATTTGATATATTTAATTCACCGTTATTGGGGTTTGGGTAAATTCCAATTTCTGTTTCATAGTTCTCATTCACAGCGGTGTTACCGGGCTCTATAATTATTGGATTAGACGAAAGCGGAAAGGTAAGCGTATTAACGTCCTGAATGGTTTCATTACCGTAGATATCTGTTATCTTTTTATTCCCGCTTATGAAACCCGGCAGGCTGTTTAATCCCCACGCAATGTCGTATTCAATGCCGTTTTTATATACCCGGATGAGTCCTGTAGAGAAATTGGGATCGGTGGAGAACATATCAATTTTTGCGGAATCTACTTCAGTGAATTTGCTGTTATACAACCAGGTTGTATACAGGCTGAGTCGGGCAACTTTTGTTGGACCTGCATGATAAACTAAAGCCGATGAACCAATTCCTGAAATAGTATCTCCTGACTGGTCAAAAAACCATTGGGTGATGTCGTTTGCAAGTCCGTAACTGTACATCTTTGCATAGCGTGCTGCCTGATCTTCCTCAGTAATCATGGGTGTTTGCGTTGCACCATAAGGGGAACCGGAGTAAATACCCCATTCCGTAATCCAGACATCCCAGTCAAAGCCATACGTAGTTTCGGCATTTTTTATCCAATCCAGTTGAGTAGTCATCCAGTCGAAATCAAAAATTTCACTTTTTGGGGCATTAATATGTATGTTGGCAATGTCAATGTAAGGATAGTAATATGTAAAAACTGAATCCCAGAATTCCTGATCACTCGGGTTGATGCCACCCAAAGTGCCACCATTTATTACTTGACACAATGGACAGGCAGATTTTATTGCTGCGTAGGACATTCGCAAACTTTCTCCGTACTGCTGCGCGCTCATTCCGTTAGCACAACCTCCTTCCGGTTCATTGTTTACTTCCCAATATAATATTGGATAAATTAGACCGGGCATGTCGTTGTTACCATCACCATCATATCGTTCCACAAGATTTTCAACAAACAACTTATATCGGGCAGTATCACCGTTACAAATCATTCCGGTTCGGTCGTTATTAATAAAATACATGGGTCCAAATTCATCGAATAAAGGACATCCTGAGGTTACTGAATCGTTGCAGAGCGAAGCGGAATCGGTGTAATAATGAAGAGTACCTAATACATTTACGTTATAATTATTTCCGTATTTTACAATGGTATCGGTTAATCTGTAATTATAGATGCCGTTTTCAGGTTCTATTAAGGCCCATGCAAAACTTTCCGGTGCCCTTAGAAAATTACCCCCCATTTCAGAGGAAAGTTTGAACATGAAGTTGGTTTTGTTTGCGGCTCCGGCTAGACCGGCATTAAAAACCGCAGTATTGTTATATAATGCTGAAAAAGAGAGGGAATCGACGTACGATTTAGCCGTTTGATGCAAAGACAGGGCGCCCATTTCTCCATTTAGGTGCGATACGCGTCCGGTACCGGAAGATGGATTTAAGTTAAGAAGCCAGGAGGCACAGTTGTTGGCTACCGATGACGGTGTGTACATGGTGGACTGGCTGTTTCCTGATAAACACAGAAAACTAAAAAGAACTGCAAATAAGGGTGATAAAAATCTTCCGGACATAAGCTGATTTTTTAATATTGTAGAATTTCAGCCTCTTAGATTCCGGATTTTAATAAGGTTTAACAGTTTGCTAAAATATTTTAATAATTTCATCAAACAGGTCTTATTACCTGGCAATGATGATGGAATGTGCAGTTCTTTGGTTATTGGAGGTAGTTAGAATATGATACGTGCCGGGCTGCAGATTCCCGATATAAATTTCGGGTTTACCTTTAATAAAAGTATGGCGGAACATCATTTTTCCGGTACAGTCATAAATATCGGCATCCAAGGGAAAACCGCCGGTAAAGTGTATTATATCGCTTGCCGGATTAGGATAAACCCTAATAGAGTTATTAAATTCAGAGTTTGCAATGTTATTGGCTGTGATGCCCGTTTGTTTGTTGGAACGAGTGGTATTGTGGTTTATGGCGCGGGTGGATGTGCATGAGGTGGCTGTATTCCAGTCAACTTCAACTCTGTATTGAGCGTTTGGAAAAGTTGCTCCGTTAATATCGGTATAGGAATTGGAACTGCCAGAAATGGTTCCGTCGGCCAACAAAATGAAATTGCCGGTATTGTTGTCATCGCGGTGAACCAGATAGTTGGCAACCGGATTAGGCGTTCCTTCAATTTCATAAAAATTCCAGCTAAACTGTGCGCCACCGATGTTTAACATATGAATGGTTTTATGGTACAGGCTCAATGCACTTTCTCCTCCACATGTATCCAGAGCAGATATTTTATAGAGATAACTGGTTGTACCGGTATTCACACTCAAGTCGTCGTACTGACTAAGAGAGTCTTTATGAACAGCGGCAATTTTTTGAAATACTGAAGAAATCTCTCTGTAAACATAAAAGCTGTCAATTGCACCCAAATCCAAAGATGATTTTTCCCATACAATGGTATTGAAGGTTCCCGTGGTGGAATCTACGGTTACCAGACATATTTCAGGCGCAGGTGGGGGAAGGATATCAAAAGTAACCACCTCAGAAACACCAACATCGTCCGTAACAGTTACATAATAACTTCCGGGCGAGAGCCCCGAAACAGTAAGTCCGGCTGAGCCGGAACTCCAGAATGCGGTGTAAGGCGCAATGCCGCCGTTAATAAAAACTTCAGCACTGCCATTGGTTCCATTATAGCAACTTGGTGAGATTGCATTGACCTGAGCTGAAAGTGGACTTGATGAATACTTGGCCATAAATACATCGTCGCTTACGCTTACCGGAGGGAATGGCCCAAATGAGGTGAGGTTATAGGTTGAAGGTCCCGGGTCAAAATCAGATGTACGAAAGAAGTACCCGGTAATAACGAGATTTTCGAATTCGTCGAGTATCAGAGCTAAACCCTCATCATGATCATCGCCCCCGATTTTAAATGCCCATACATAATCTCCTGTAGCATCGTATTTTGCTATAAACGCATCCTTAAATCCGGTACTTGTTAAATTGACTACGGCAGCATCTGGATCAAAGTCCGCAGTAGCATTAAAATATCCTGTTAAAAATACGTTACCATAGGAGTCTGCTCTAATATCAAGACACCTGTCATCATCAGTGCCTCCAATTTTTTTTGCCCACTGAAACAAACCGGCAGAAGAATACTTGATAATGGAAATATCCCGGCCTCCTGCAGAATTGATATTTGCTGATCCTGAGGTAAAATCTGCATCAAGTATATTGCTGAAATAGGTCGTTAGAATAATGTCTCCCGCTATATCGACAGTCATGGCTTTGGTACCGTCGCCGTCTGCATTACCAATACTGCCTGCCCAAAGCAGATTGCCGTTGGAATCATATTTTGCGAGAAAAATATCACTACTTCCTGAAGAAGAGAGATTGGCTACTCCGCTTCCGGGATCAACGTCAACTGTGCTTCTGTAATATCCTGACATTACGATGTTACTGTTCTGATCAACTTCAACATTTTCAGTAGCATCAGCGGATGAGGAACCAAATGTGGTTACAAATATTAAATTTCCCGAAGGATCAATTTTCAGTAAATAGGCATCAGTACTACCAAAGGCTGTCCTTACTTCGGGTGTGCCTCCTGCATTAAAATCAACCGTATTCCTATACGCACCTGCAACAAGAATATTCCCAATATCATCTGTTGTAATGTCACGCACACCATCCACATCTGTTCCGCCATATGAGCGAGACCACAGGTAATTTCCGTTGGGGTCGTATTTGGCAATGAAAAAATCCTCTCCTCCATTACAAACATGTGATGCAACACCAGACCCTGGGTCAAGATCTATCGTGCCTGTGTAATAGGCTGCAAGATATATGTTTCCGACATTGTCGGTTGCCACGGCCTGACCCATATCTTCTGTTGTTGTACCCAGACTGAAGGCCCACAACACCTGCCCCGATGTATTGTACTTGGCAAGAAAAATGTCGTAACCTCCTGCGCTGTTTAATGTAACCGGTGTAGAACCGGCAAAACTCATTGAAACCTCAAAATATCCGGTTGCATAGTAATTGTTTGCCTGATCGTAGGCAATGTCCAGTCCCTGGTCTCTGGTCTCCCCACCCGACTGAATCGCAAAACCCAGCGATGGCATCTGCGCCCGTGTAACCCCAGATATGCCTATTGAAACGGCAAAAATCATCATCATTTGCTTCATCGTATTCGTGCTTATTTACTGATTAAATACCCCATAAAAGAACGGTTGATTATATCTATTGTACTGCTACTGTTAACATCAGCAATTCTAACTTGGGCATATTGACCTGCGGCAAGATACATAATACAATTGAAGTTCAATGTGATTTCTCTATTTTCTCGCGTATAAAATTTTGCATTGAACAAGTATTGCTGAAAGACTGCACCGTTTTGAATAAACTGGAAAAACTGGGTATCATCCCCTCCATCACCACCTTCCAAACTTAAATTTACTGCAAAAAAGTAATACCCGTTTACCGGTGCATAAAATGTAGTATTTCCTGCAAAGAGACCATGAGGATCATACACTTCAGGAAAAGGAACAATATAATTATTGTTGTAATTTCCAATTTCGGAGCCTGAATATCCCATAAAATGGAAGTTGTTCCCATAAATAATACCATTTACATCTAATTGGGTTAAAGCATTGGGTGCAGTGTTATTGATGCCTACCCTGCCGTTGTTCATAATACGCATTCTTTCTGCGTTGTTGGTGCGAAAGACCATGGTAGTATTGTCAATTGTTCCAAGAAAATTTGCTGTTGGTGTAGTGCCTGTGTTGCCGCCAGTAAGCCACGCAATGGCATTCAAATCATCATCTTCTATCAGCCTTACCCATATGGAACCGTTCCAATAATAATATCCTGGATATACATCGTTGATTGTGGCCGTGTTGTACACGAGCAGACTATTTGCCGGCGCAACTACCGGGGTCGGATTAGACTTTTGTACCAACGAAACCCTTGGAACCAAAACTCCTTTTTTATCGTTGGCCGGTAACCCTGTACCATCAACATCCAACAAGG
This sequence comes from uncultured Weeksellaceae bacterium, assembly GCA_964508605.1. Taxonomy (GTDB): domain Bacteria; phylum Bacteroidota; class Bacteroidia; order Flavobacteriales_D; family CAZDUI01; genus CAZDUI01. The sequence goes on from CAZDUI010000027.1 coordinate 27,669, forward strand.
CAGAACTATGCGCAGTAGCTCCAGTGGTATTGATGCCAATATTCTGTGCGTAGATTTGTGGAGAAATGAGGCAAATAGTAAGTGCCATCGACATGAAACAATAACTTAACTGATAACGGAATGAAAGCGTTACAATTCTCGCAAATACAATACCGGTTTGCAAAAGAAATGAATGCCGTTTCATAAGTTATTTTTGTATTTTCACTTTTTTCGGCAGCAAACGTATATAAGAAAAATTGATTAAAAAATACTCATTAATGAGTATAAGGAGTTGGAATTATGTTGATAATGTATTTAAATCTAACTGTTTAGAACTTGATTTTTTTGATGTCATAAGGAAAAATTAATTTAACATCTCTTCAGGGAAACCATTAAGCCACAGTTTTTTAGATGCTCTGGTAAAAGCAGTGTATAGCCAACGGGTGTTGTTTTCGTAGGTTGAACCTGAGGGCAGGAATCCGAAGTCGAGAATAACATAGGGCCATTGACCGCCCTGAGCTTTGTGAACCGTTACTGCATATGCAAATTTAATTTGCAAGGCATTGAAAAAAGGATCGAACCTTACCTTTGCCCGTGCCTGTGTTTTGGTATAGGAATGCAGGTAATCGTTCATCACATCATTGTAAAACTCTTTCATCCGGTTTTCGTCCAAAGCAGGTGAATCTGCACTCAGAACATCAAGAATTATTCTTGTTTCTATCTGTCGCATATCAGGATAATCCAACATGGAAATTATAACATCGGCAAAGCGTAAGCCGTACACTTGGTGTGTTCTTAATAATTTTTCAACTTTTATAATGTCTCCGTTAGCAATAAAGCCGGCTTCGTCGTCGGTGTCTAGCCAGAAGTAATTATTCTTGGTTACCATCAAAAGGTCTCCGGTACAAAGCTCTTCTTCATACTGTAAAATGGTGTTTCTAATTTGTTTGTTGTATTGATTGGCCCTTTTATTTGACCTGCAAAGTACTATCAGAGAATCTTTTCCATAATTATTATAATAACTGGCCACTTCGTCTTTTAACTCACCGGGAATTACCGTATTTACGTCTTTGTAGTATTGAATATCCAGTTTTACGGGTTCCCCTGACAGAAATTGTTTGCGGATTAGTGTAGCGTTATATAGAATACCTGATTCACTTTGTTGTCTTACCACATCGGTAAGACGGGTATGGTAGGTAGAGCAGGAATAATAAGAAGACAGAAATTCCGGATTCAGAGCCGGGCTTTCGTCTGAGCCTACAGGTGGAAGCTGTGCTGTATCCCCGCAAAAAATTACCCGGTTGTTTGGCATTGAGAAAACATATTCCATAAAGTCGTCCATCACCGGATTACCGGGATCGTTACTCAGCATGGATGCTTCATCAACAATATATATGGTTCTTGAAGATTTATTGGTTTTCAGCTGAAGATAGATTGCACCATCTTTTCGGGTTTTGCGCATGTATATACTTTTGTGAATGGTAAAAGCTTTATAGCCTGAGTATCCGGCTAGTACTTTTGCCGCCCTGCCGGTAGGTGCAAGAAGCAATACGCTTGAATTTCTGTTTTTTAGCATTTTTACTAATGCAGAAATCAATGTGCTTTTTCCGGTGCCGGCAAAACCGGATAATACCAAAACAGGCATTTCGTCCCGGCTCATTAGAAAATCTATAACACAATGAATGCCCTCCTCCTGAGATGGTGTAGGAGTGTGTCCCAGATGCGTTGTGATTTCTGAATACAATTTATTTTTCATTCCGGTGTTATTTGCTCAGCAATAATAACCGCAAGATAGAAGATTTTACCTGAAACGAAAGTGAAGATACAAGATTGAAAAAAAATTGTAGTTTTGTGGCCAACCGAATATAAAAATACAGGCATAAGATAATGAAACCATCTGATTTAATTCAACTTGCTACAAAGTACATCTTTCCTCTGCTCCTTGTTTTGGTGGGTTTGGCATTGGTGATGATGGGAGCCGGTTCAGACGAAATTAAAAATGTAGAATGTCTTGGAGAGATTGTTCCTTCTAAAACAGTGGAACAGACAGATTACTTTAAATATGCGGGCTATTCCTTTTTGGTTCTGAGCGTTGTCACCGCATTGTTTGTGGCCGGTATTATTAAAAGAACAGTAGCTGTTGTGTTAGGGATAACGGTTTTTCCCGCATTGGGAGCCTATTTAATGTATCTGAATTACGATGCAGTAAACGCGCAGATTCAATGGAAGGAGAATAAGGAAAAAGTTTACAGTGCCACCAAGCAAAGGCTTAAGGATATAAGAGATGCACAAGTTGAATACAAAGTAAAATATGGCAGATATGCTTCAGATTTTAATGAATTGATGAGGTTCCTTAGAGAAGATAAAGTAGCTAATATCCGTAAAGAAGGTACCCCACCGGACCGGAAAATCAACTTAAGAGAAGCATATCTACTTGGATATGACACAGTTAAATTTATTATTCCTAATGAGAATATTGCCGAAATGGACGCTGTTCGTTTGGGTGCAATAGCGCGCGACGGTTCAAAATCAGATTTAATTGATCAACTGTTTAAGAATCCTGTTGAGAAAAAACAGTTCATGGAGTTGGCAGCACTGGTTCGTGATACCACGTATATTCCGGTTACAGAAAAGTTGTTTACAGGTGGTTCGGCCAAAAATCGTGACGAAAATTTCCCTTTTGAATTGGATTCATTGCCCTGGAGACCCTGGAGCGGTGCAAAGGTAAAACTGGTGATGATTACTGATTCCATTGCAAAAAATGACAGTGTGTATGCACCGGTGTTTCTTGTAAAAGATCCTAATCCTTTCAAATTTGAGTATCTTGATGATGAGTGTAAGTCCAGGGACACACTGATTATTGGATCATTGTCTTCCACTTCAACCAATGGAAACTGGAAGTAGTACGTTCCAGAATCATTTTCCCGAATTTGCCGGTAACCTTTCGTTAATTATTGACACAGGGGCAAAACCTGAGGTATGGCTATGCGGCAATGAGAAATTCCTGAAATCGTTTGAATTGAGTCAGTTTCCTTCATGGGATGTAGTTAAGCCTCTGCTTATATCCGAAGGAATAAATCCTGATGCAATTGAAAAAGTAATCTGGTTAAATAAGAGTGAAAAAGTACATCTTGTTCCGGAAATACTGGTATCTGCTTTGGCTGAGCATCATAACATCTTTGCGTTGGAAGCAGATGAGGTGCGAATAGAAGAGAAAATGAAACAGCCTGAAGCAGTTCTTGTTACTCACATTTCTGCCATGCAAAGACATTCGTTACTGGTAAACTATCCATGGTTCAAACCGGTTCATATTTTGCGTGCCATGTATCAACGGTGTTTGACCCTTAATTTACCGGAGGTTGTTGTTATTGCATTGGATGCTGATATGTTGTTTCTTATGGCCTGTAAAAGCGGCTCACTGCGGCTTGCCAACGTTTACCCGATTCAGGCCGAACACGAAATTCTTTATTATACGGCATTAGTGCAGAATACACTGGAATTTTCACCTGATATGCTGTGCTACTTTTATGGAACGGAGTTTAGTGATTCAGTAATGCCTATGTTCGTTCGTTATTACGTTAATTGTAGTTATAACGGAAATGCGGAAGGTAGAGCAATACGAGAAACTATTTGCAGGGATATATTGTCATGCGCATAATTAGCGGAACACACAGGGGCAGGCGAATATCATTTCCGCCCGGGATGAAGGCACGACCCACCACCGATTTTGCACGCGAAAGTTTGTTTAATATCTTAAGTAATATTTTTGATTTTGAGGGTAAAAGGGTTCTGGAATTGTTTGCAGGTACCGGCCTTTTTAGTTTTGAGTGTCTTTCCCGCGGGGCGGATGCTGCGGTTGCTGTTGATATTGACCTGAAGGCGGTGAGATTTATAAGAAATACTGCAGAAGACCTAAAATTCAAGAATCTTAGTGTAATCCAGAGTGATGCCATACGATATTGTGTGCGAGCCTCAGCGTTCGACCTGGTTTTTGCCGACCCACCATATGGTCATAAGGATACGATAAAAATTGCAGAGTCGGTACTTGACCGTAAAATTGTTACTCCGGAAGGTTATCTTATTATGGAGCATGCGGCAGGAACAGATTTTAGTGCTTTAAGTAACTTTGTTGAAAAGCGAACGTATGGCAGGGTGAATTTCAGCATAATCAAAGCATGAGAACAGCAGTTTTTCCGGGTTCGTTCGACCCGATAACAAAAGGACATGAGTCAGTTATTCGCAGGGCTTCAGTTATGTTTGACAAGCTGATTGTTGCGGTTGGAGTTAATAGTTCCAAACAGTATTTTTTCGATTTGGAAGATCGGTTGAATTGGGTAAAAACTGTAACAGCCGTAATGCCCAATGTTGAAGTGGAAATGTATCAGATACTAACAGTAGAATTTTGCCGTCTGAAGAATGCACGCTATTTGATTAGAGGTCTCAGAAATATTACCGATTTTGAATACGAACGGAATATTGCACATATGAATCATATATTGAATCAGGAAATTGAAACCGTATTTTTACTTACCGAACCGGAGTATGCGGCTATAAATGCAAATATTGTTCGTGAAATTTATAGGAATGGTGGTGATATTAGACCATTTATTCCCGAATCTACGCATCATCTGTTAAAATTAGAATGAAAGGACTGTTTCATATAGTTGTTTTAATCTGCGCTATTCAGAGTGTTAATGCTCAGGTGGTAATACAAGGTGTCGCTCCGGGTTTTATTGGACAGGAAGTGCGTGTTGTAAGGGTGACAGATTATTTATCAATGAATGAAGAAGTTTTGGCTTATGATTGGGTAGGTACCGACAGTTTATTTAAGGTTTCCTTTCCACTAAAGAGTACAACCGCGCTGCAATTGTGTTTGGGCAATACTTGTGCACCCTTATACGCTTTTCCTGATAAAATATACAATGTACTTTTTCCTGAGCCTGAAAACAAAGTGGGGTATAATTTGAGCAAAACCCAGGTGCAATTAATTTTTGAAGACTTGCCAAAGGATGATATAAACTTTCTAATTCTTCAATTCGATTACTGGGTGGACGACTTTTTTGCTGTAACTCTTACAGAAATTGCCGATGAAGACTGGCGTAAGAGTTTGGATACGTTTAAATTGTATGTTTCTGAATATTACAGCAAGGTTACCGACAGGTTTTTTATGGATTATGTCACGTACCGGATTGCAAATATTGAGCGAATTGGTCATGCCAAGGAAGACCGTGAGCAGAACAAAGCAAGAGTATTCATCAATTATTTGTATCAAAAGCCGGTTCTTGCCGACCACCCTATGTACATGGATTTTTTTAATGACTTTTATCTAAATAATTTTTTGTTAAGCACCAGAACTTTCGAACGTACTCTTTATCAGTATATTCAATCAAATGATTTACAAGGAATACGAGAATTAATTGGCCCTGACCCGTACACAGGCGACCCGGAATTACTGGAATATGTACTTTTAAAAGGTTTGCTGGATTTATATAAAAACGGTGATTTTCCAAGAGAGAGAGTTTCTGAAATGATTCACAATGTAAGCATGAGCGGTAAAACGGAAAATATTAAAACCATTGCCGCAAACGTTTACCTCAGGTTAACAAAAATGAAACCGGGTACCCCTTTCCCGGATTTCAAGTTACCTTCTGTACAAGGGGATAGTGTTAGTATTGCCGATTATAAGGGAAAATATATTTATCTTACCTTTTTCAGTTTGCAGTGCACCTCTTGTTTAAGCGAAATGAATATTATGCCCGACTTAAGAGCTAGATACGGTGACGATTTTGTATTCATTAGCGTGGCAGTGGATGGTACCCCAGAAGACTTGAAAAATTTCGCAATTAAAAACCGACAAGTGAATTGGCCCTTGTTACATATAACCGGGAAGAAATCGTTGCTGGAGCAATATCAGATTGTTACTTTGCCTTATTATATTTTGATTGACCGGGAAGGAAACATTATTGATGCTCCTGCCTACGCACCAACTCCTTCCGGAAATTATGTTTCAATAGATAAGACTTTTTACGATTTGAAGAAAAGGGATAAAGAATAAGTGCGGTGTATTGCTTTATAGGGATGTCTAATAACTCAAGATTGTACACAAATGGTGTATTGTATCTTTTATAGTACGGATAGGTTATTAAAACCCCTGTCTTAAGAAATTGCCTTAAGTACTTCCTTTATAGTTTCGTATGTGTTTTTAAAGATAAATTCAGATGTATTCGGCCAATCCAACCAGGTTACCTTGTCTATAGACTCTTCTAGTTGAGGAGTTAATTCGCCGGTAAATGAGGATATCATTTCAAACCAATCGGTGCGTTTTAGAACATATTGGCCTTTGATGGAATACGTATGATACGTAGCCTGAATCCAACGGATAATGTCAGGTTCCGGAATACCACATTCTTCTGAAACTTCCCTGAGGGCAGTTAATGGAGCTTCTTCACCTTTTTCCATTTTACCCTTTGGCAAATCCCATTTTTTTAAACGGTGAATAAAGAGTATCTGTTTGTTTTGATTCCAGACCACTCCTCCGGCAGCACGTATGAACAAATGATCCGAAAACACGGGTAATGATTCGGGTAAAAGGTTACTATCTACATGCAACGATTTACCTTCAAATCGCATCATATCTAGTAGTTGTGCATAACTTATTTGCGGGCTAATATTAATACTTTCAGTACAATGGTTGTATTCAGGTGCATCGGTAATGATTATAGGGTGCTCGTCGATGAAAACTTTATACATTTGGCTCATGGATATTCGTAAGGAATCAGCCCTAAAGATAGCAGAATTTCTTTTACAGATAAAAGCGGTAAAACTTCAACCCGGTAATCCTTTCACATGGGCTTCGGGTTGGATTTCACCTATATATTGCGACAATCGGAAAACCCTTAGTTTTCCTCACATTCGTACATATATTCGTCAACAAATGGTAAAGGCCATTGAAAAACAATACGGCAAACCGGACGCGATTGTGGGCGTTGCTACCGGAGGTATTCCTCAGGGTGTTCTTGTGGCCCAGGATATGGGATTAGCATTTGCATATGTAAGACCTGAACCCAAGGCACATGGTACGGCTTCGCAGGTTGAGGGTGTACTTGAGCCCGGTCAAAGCGTTGTGCTGGTTGAAGATTTAATTTCTACCGGAGGTAGTAGCCTGAAGGCTGTGGAAACTTTAAGGAATTATAAGATTAAGGTAAAGGGAATGGCTGCTGTTTTTAATTATGGGTTCGACAAGGCAGCAGAAAATTTGAAATTGGCACAGGTAGATTTAATCAGTTTGTGTGATTATAATATATTGATTACGCAAGCTCTGAAGTCTGGTTATATTAGTGAAAAGGATATTGAAACGCTGGAAGCATGGCGTAAGAAACCTGAAACCTGGGGGCAAAAATGAAAATACTAAGCCAAAAATCTCAATTAAAGAGTAGTCCAGACGAGTTGTTTCTATATCTGTCCGATTTGCAAAATATTATTCACTTGCTGCCGGAAGAGAAAATCGCAAACTGGAATGCTACCCCGGAGTATTGTTCTTTCAAAGTTCAAAATGCTGCTACCATCGATCTACACCGACTAGAATCAAATTCTGACAATATCATTCGTATGAAATCGGGCGAAAAATCTCCATTTCCTTTTACACTACAAATTCACATTGAAAAACGTGAAGACGGTGGAACATCCGGCTATCTTGAATTTGACGGGGAAGTGAATCCCTTCCTGCAAATGATGGTTAAAACACCATTAACCAATCTATTCAATCATATGGCCGAAAAGCTTAAAAGAATTAAAGGTTAATTAGGTCTCTGCAGTATTTGTTAGCTCACAAGACAGTTACAAATTCATTTAGAGAAAATTTTTTCTCATCGCCATCAATTTCCAGAAATACATATCCTTGTTCGTCAACCCTCAGTATTTTTGAAGCTTTTTCACCATCTGATGTTAGAATTTTAAGGACTTCAGTTCCGTACAATGACTTGTGATATTCCTGAATTATCTGATGATGGTTCCCTTTACGCAATGTTAAATACCATTTTTCTAAGTGGATACAAAAAACTGACAACACGTGGTCGGTCTTGTATTCCCTTCCGGTAATTCTTCGCAAGGAAGTGGCATTGGGCACATCCTTAAATTGAATTTGATTGACATTGATGCCCACACCCGCAATTACATGCTTTATATTATCATGGCTAACTTGGTTCTCTATAAGAATGCCACTAATTTTGTTCCCATTTGACAAAATGTCATTAGGCCATTTTATTTCTATCCGTGCTGATGAAAGGAAAGTAAGCAATGTGTCTCGTACTGAAACAGCCATGCACATACTGATTAGGAAACTGTTGTTAACAGTTAGATTTACAGGTTTCAAAATAACACTGAAGGTTAAATTCTCTCCAGCGGATGTTAACCACGATTTTCCAAACTGGCCTTTACCTGCCGTTTGATGATATGCCAAAATAACAGTACCTTCGGGTAAATTTTCCGATTTTAATAAATCGGCAGCATACTTGTTAGTACTGCTCACCTCATTTAGCGAGATAAGATTTTGACCGATAAATAATGTGTCCAAAGGTTGACGGATTTGTTTTCAGTCTGCAAATTACGCGAATGACAGAAATATTTAAAATAGTTTTACTTTTGAGGCAGTGAAAACAAAGAAGAACGAATTATTTAACTGGGAAGAGGATACCGAAGCCCTTTCTGCGGTTGTTATTGGTATGCAGGAGAAAAAGGCACATGATATCCGATGCCTTGATTTAAGAGACATTAAACATGCTGTTTGCGACTGGTTTGTAATTTGTCATGGCGACAGTAATACCCAGGTTGAGGCGATAGCACGCTCGGTTGAAGACGAAGTAAGAAAACGAACAGGACAAAAACCCTGGCATACAGAGGGAACAGAAAATGCTCAATGGGTGTTAATAGACTATGTTGATATTGTGGTACACGTGTTTTACCGTGAAGCAAGGAGCTTTTACGGCATTGAAGACTTATGGGCAGATGCTCCTGTGAATGAGATAAAAGACGATTTATAAATTATGGCAGATAACTCCGCACCAAATAATAACCCGCAAGAGGGTAAAAGAAAGAATTTTAATTTCTACTGGATATACGCTATTATAGCTGTAGTGCTAATTTCCATTCAATTACTGAATATCGGACCCAGTGTCCCTGAAATTTCGTATGAAGACTTCAAGAAGATTGCCGATCAGGGAATCATTGAAAAAGTTGTTATCGTAAATAAAGAGTCTGCCGAAATTTATATTGAAGAGGAAGGTCTGGACCATGACATTCACGATGATTTTGAATTGCCCGAAGCAGTACAGAAAAATATTAAAGGCCCACACTATAGTTTTAATATTGGCGACCCCACCAATTTTGCCGATAAAATTGACAAACTGAACGATACCCTTGCCGTGAAGGGAGTGGATTATCAGTTTCAATATACTTATGAAACCCGCGAGAATTGGGCCAGGGATATTTTAGGCTGGTTATTGCCTTTTGCAATTATTATTATTATCTGGATATTCATAATGCGTAGAATTAGCGGAGGAGCAGGTGGCGGCGGACAGATATTCAATATTGGTAAAAGCAAAGCTCAGCTTTGGGATAAAGGCAAAAGCACCAATGTTACTTTTGATGATGTAGCAGGGCTTGAAGGTGCTAAGGAGGAGATTCAGGAAATTGTTGATTTTCTTAAGAATCCGAAAAAATACACTGAGTTGGGGGCTAAGATACCCAAGGGTGCACTTCTGGTTGGACCTCCCGGAACAGGTAAGACCCTTCTGGCAAAGGCAGTAGCAGGAGAGGCAAAGGTTCCTTTTTTCTCGCTGTCGGGAAGCGATTTTGTTGAAATGTTTGTTGGGGTTGGAGCCAGCAGGGTACGCGACTTGTTCAAACAAGCCAAAGAAAAAGCACCTTCCATTATCTTTATTGACGAAATTGATGCAATAGGTAGAGCAAGGGGCAGAGCACCGAGCATGGGAGCGAATGATGAAAGAGAAAACACCTTAAATCAGTTGCTTACCGAAATGGATGGTTTTGGAACCAATTCCGGTGTCATCATTCTTGCTGCCACCAATAGGGCGGATATTTTAGATAAGGCTTTGTTGAGAGCCGGACGTTTCGATCGGCAGATTTTTGTTGATATGCCCGACCTGAATGAGAGAAATGCCATATTTAAAGTGCATTTGGCCAACATCAAAAAGAGCCCTGATTTGGATGTTGAATTTTTGGCCAGACAAACACCCGGGTTCTCGGGTGCGGACATTGCCAATGTTTGTAACGAAGCAGCTTTAATTGCGGCGAGAAGAAAGAAGAAAACTGTGGAAAAACAAGATTTTCTTGATGCAGTAGATAGAATTGTAGGAGGATTGGAAAAGCGAAATAAAATTATTTCAGCCGACGAGAAGAAAGCTATTGCATATCATGAGGCGGGCCACGCTACAGTAAGCTGGTTGGTTGAACACGCTTCTCCGTTGGTGAAAGTAACTATTGTTCCCCGTGGTCAGTCCCTTGGAGCTGCCTGGTATTTGCCTGAAGAACGTCAAATAACTAGAACCAAACAAATCCTGGATGATATGTGTGCAGCCCTGGGAGGTCGTGCAGCAGAATTTGTAATGTTTAAGGAAATAAGTACCGGTGCATTAAGCGATCTTGAGAAAGTAACAAAGCAGGCCACTGCAATGGTGACCATTTATGGCCTGAATGAAAAGATAGGAAACATAAGTTACTTTGATAGTTCAGGACAAAGTGAGATGTTTTTTGGAAAACCATACAGCGAAGCTACAGCAAGGCTGATTGATGAAGAAGTAAAAAATATTGTTGAGCAACAGTATCAACGCGCTATTGCCATTCTTCAGGAGAATAGAGATAAATTGACCGCCCTGGCCGATAAACTCCTTGAAAAGGAAGTGATTTTTAAGGAGGATCTGGAGCAAATATTTGGCAAACGGGTATTCGATAAAGAACACGTACTTGAGGTGCAAAATGCTGACATCAATAAAGTGAATTCAGGTAATGCTGATGACACTTTAAACGAACCCGATAAGGTAGATTAGTAGTTTAACTGCAACTATGCACTCGCAAAACGAATGGTTGGTTCGCAGCATTACCGGATTGGTTCTTATATCTTCATTATGTGTGCCCTTACTCTATGAGCCTAAAATTTTCAGTGTGCTCGTAATAGTGATTCTTGTGTTGGGTATTCTTGAATTCGTTTCCATGGCCAAAAATCAGCAGCCATACCTGACCGCATTATCCGGTGTCGTTTTTCTATCGGGATGCGTGTTTTGCTCTTATTTCCTGGAAGATAATTATATCTGCGGGTTGCTATTATTTCTTCCGTTACTTCTTCTTTTGCTTTATCACCGTAAATCCCGGAAATCAGTATATGGTTTGTTTTATCTTTTTTTTATGTGGATTTTTCCGGGTTTTTTGTTGTTTTATATATCATGGAATTATGATTCATTGAATTTGAAGATTTTATATTTCTTTATTGCCGTATGGACCAACGATACTTTGGCCTTTATTGGCGGTAAACTTTATGGACACAAAAAACTGGCTCCGGGTATTTCGCCGGGTAAAACCATTGAAGGTACGCTTACAGGCTTGTTATTTGCTTCGTTATTAATGATGATTTTGCAACCGCTTCCCTTTTCAGATTTATATAATCTGGGGTTTGGTTTGGTAGCTGGTATAGGCAGTGTATTTGGAGATTTGGCAGAATCATGGTTAAAGCGGCTAAATGTGGTTAAAGACAGTGGAAAGTTATTGCCGGGACATGGTGGCTTTCTCGACAGATTTGATGCTGCCTTCGGAGCAGTAATTCCTGTGTTGTTATACATATTAATAATAAAAGGTACTTTATGAAATTACACAGGGAAGGCACGGTGTCTATAATAATTGCATTTATTATTGCGGTAGGTATTCCGGTTGTTTTGTCGCTAATGGCATTACACATTATTTGGGTAATAACCTTCTCCCTTCCCTTCTTTTTCATTTTTGGTCTGATATTGTGGTTCTTTAGAATTCCTTCCCGGAACATTCAATGGAAAGAAGGCGAAATTCTCTCTCCTGCTGATGGTAAAATTGTTGCAATTGAAGAATTTACTGAAGGAGAGTTTTTTCATGATAAAAGAATGATTATTAGTATATTTATGTCGCCTTTAAATGTTCATGTTCAGCATTATCCTATACAGGGTGAGGTAACGTATGTAAAGTATCATAAAGGCAAATATTTGGTTGCATGGCATCCTAAATCGTCAGCACTGAATGAAAGAAACACCATCGTTGTAAAACATCCAAAAGGCGAAATACTTTTTCGGCAAATTGCAGGCGCCATGGCGCGTAGAATTAAGTGTTATGCACGGAAGCAAGACGGTGTGTCACCCTATCAACAGGCAGGGTTTATCAAATTCGGGTCCAGAGTAGATGTTATTTTGCCCATGAATGCTCAAATTAGAGTGCAGGCTCATCAAAAAGTAAAGGCCGCAATTACGGTTCTGGCTGAATGGTAGAACCTTTTCAAGACAAATTGTTAAAGAATCTTTTCATACTATTGCTTCTTCATTATTGTTAAGATAACCATAATGATAAAAATTGCGTAAGAGACAGCAACCGCCAAAACATGCATTATGGAAAAGCTCTACATTGCTGAAACTCCAAAAACTCCGAGAATAGAATGTAATCCCGATGGTAATATTATTATTACCGGTAGATCCCTACCTGAGGATGCTGCCGGGTTTTACTTTCCGGTTGTAGAGTGGTTGAGCGATTATTACCGCAGTCCTGCCACCATTACTAATTTGTTGCTTGATGTCGATTATATTAATTCAGCATCAGCCAGCATGCTTAGCAAACTTTGTTTTGTGCTGGAAAGGCTCAGCAAGTACCGCAAGCAGGAAGTTCATGTAAAATGGATTGTAGATCACGACGACGATGATATGATAGACATGTGTAAGGATATGTCTTTATTCTATCCTGCTTTGCATACAACTATAGATTACCGCACGGAAAGATTTAAGTGGGTAGGTTGAGTTATTGAGGATTTTCACTCAGTTGATAGCACTCGTTGATTTCATTTCCGTAGATTCTGTATCTGAATAAATTCTGTTGAGGTATTAAATTTGGATTTGGAAATCCCTATCCCCCAAATAATCTAGCCATTAATAAAACCGTTGATATGTTTTCATATTCGTGCATTTAATGTCCCTGTCTGTTTGCTACATTTGCCGACAAAATAATGAGTTATGAAATTTTTTATAGATACAGCAAATTTAGAGCAAATACGTGAGGCGAATCAGTTGGGAATTCTGGATGGAGTTACAACAAATCCCAGCTTAATGGCAAAGGAAGGAATAAGCGGTAACGACAACATTCTGAAGCATTATGTAGACATATGCAATATTGTCGATGGTCCGGTAAGTGCTGAAGTGATTTCTACCGATTATGAAGGTATGATAAGGGAAGGAGAAATGCTTTCAGAATTACACCCAAATATTGTGGTTAAGGTACCCATCATTAAAGATGGTTTGCGTGCCATACGTTATTTTAGTGACAGAGAAATTCAAACCAATTGTACCCTGGTTTTTAGTGCGGGTCAGGCGTTACTGGCTGCAAAAGCAGGTGCAACATATGTATCTCCTTTTATTGGCCGCCTTGATGACGTTTCTACTGACGGACTTGCATTGATTGATGAAATACGCACTATTTACGACAACTACGTCTACGATACTCAAATTTTAGCCGCATCCGTAAGGCACCCTATGCACATTATTGATTGCGCTAAAATTGGGGCAGATGTAATGACAGGTCCGTTGAGTGCCATTTTGGCTCTACTCAATCATCCTCTTACTGATATTGGGTTAGAGAAGTTTTTGGCTGACTATAAAAAGGTGAACGGCTGATTCATGGCCCGGTTACTGGAGGTAAACCCGTATTCGCCTGAGTACCCGGTAATCCGAGAGGTTTGTGATGCACTTAGAAAAGGTGAACTCGCAGTGATTCCCACTGATTCAGTATATACTATTGTTGGGGCACTATATCATAAAAAGAGTATCCCGGCTTTACAGAAAATTAAAGGAGGAAAGGCCGATTTCTCTGTGATGACAGCAAGCCTTGCTGAGTTAAATAAATTTGCCAAACAAATTGAGCGTCCGGTATTTAGGGTAATGAATAAGGCATTGCCGGGACCCTATACTTTTATTTTAGAATCGGCTCAGGAAACCCGTAAAATATTTGGAGATAAAAAGAGGGAAATAGGTCTAAGAGTACCTGGGCACCTTGTAACTCAGGCTGTTCTTGAAATGCTGGGCGAACCTTTGGTGTGTACCAGTGTGAATGATGAAGATCACATTATTCAGTATACCACCGATCCTGTGGAAATTGCAGAAAACTTAGAAGGTTTGGTGAGTATTATTCTTGACGGAGGGTTTGGCGGAAACGAACCCAGTACTATTATTGATTGCACTTCCGGTAGCCCTGAAATGATTCGTCAAGGTGCAGGGGATATTACTGCTTTGCTATGAAAATTCTGATTGTAAATTACGGCTCATCAAAAACATTAGAAATTCAGGAGTGCCTTATAAAAGCTGGGTGTAATGCGGAAATATTTGATTTTAATAAATTTTTTAAGGGTAATTCTAAACCTCAGCTTAGCGATTATCACGGTGTCGTTCTGAGTGGCGCTCCGCGGTTAATCACTAGTCAGGATGTATCTGCTGAGATGAAGGTTTTTCAGCAAATTATTGAAGCAAAAACAGCTATACTCGCAATCTGTTTTTCACATCAGCTACTGAGTATTGCGCATGGTGCAACAGTTACCCCGGGACCGGAAGATCGGTGCGAGCAGCGAATTGAAATTACAGAGCAAGGAATCCATTCCTTATTTAAAGGGTTACCTTCTGAATGCATTTTTACTGAAGACCATACAGAATATGCAACACTGCCAGAAGGCTGGATACTGCTTGCAAGAAGCGGGCGATGCACTAATGAAGCTATGAAGCACCCCGTTATGCCCTGGTTTGGGGTGCAGTTTCATCCTGAAGTGTCAGGATCGAATGGACAGATGGTATTTGAAAACTTTTTAGAATTGCTGTAATCAGTGCTGTGTAAATAATCAATTTGCATCAATATGGTGCTCAATTATATTTGGATTGCTTTTTTTCTGATTGGTTTTGTAGTTGCCATCGTCAAGACTTTTCAGAACCCGGATATTCCGATACTCAATGAAATGGTTCAGGAAATATTTAGGGTTTGTGAGTCGTCAGTAATGGACTTGGCTCTGCCTCTGGCCGGGGTATTGGCATTCTGGATGGGCATGATGAAAATTGCTGAACATGGCGGAGCAATAAATGCTTTATCAAGGTTTGTATCTCCTTTCCTGAGTAGAATTATGAAGGGAGTCCCGAAAGGACATCCGGCGCATGGGGCTATGGTTATGAATTTCAGTGCCAATATGCTGGGGCTTGATAATGCTGCTACTCCCATGGGTTTGAAAGCTATGGAGGAATTGCAAAGCATTAATCCTGACCCTAAAAAAGCAAGTGACGCCCAAATTATGTTTTTGGTGCTGAATACGTCTGGTCTTACCATTATTCCAACATCAATTCTGGCTTACCGGCAGGTTGCCGGAGCCGCCGACCCAACCGACGTGTTTTTACCCATTTTATTGGCAACAACATGTAGTACGCTGGCGGGGTTTATTACAGTAGCGGCTATTCAGCGATTAAGTCTGCTGAACAAGGTAGTAATGGGATACATGGTAGGAATTGCTGCATTTTTGGGTCTGTTTGTGGCTTCACTGGCAAGCCTTAGTCATGCCGAAATAGGCAAAGCCGGAAATATAATCAGTGGGGGACTCATCATACTGGTTATTGGCAGCTTTTTGTTGCTGGGATTGCGAAGAAAGTTGAATGTTTACGATAGTTTTATTGAAGGTGCCAAAGAAGGTATTCAGGTGGCCATTAAGGTGATTCCTTATCTGGTTGCTATCCTTGCCGCCATTGCTGTTTTCCGAAGTTCAGGTGCAATGGATTATATGTTGGATGGTATTCGCTGGTTTATTGGTTTGTTTACGGCCGACACTTCTTTTACTGATGCTTTGCCGGTTGGCCTGATGAAACCCTTGAGCGGAAGCGGAGCCAGGGGACTGATGTTGGATACCTGGGGTGTTGCAAATGAGGCTGGAATCCGGCCTATGGTAGATTCTTATACCGGATATCTCGCTTCAGTTATGCAAGGGTCCACCGAAACTACATTCTATGTGCTGGCAGTCTATTTTGGCTCGGTGGGTATCCGGAACACACGTTACGCCCTGGGTGCCGGTTTGGTTGCCGATCTCGCAGGGATTGTCGCGGCAGTTATTTTTGCTTCATTGTTTTATGCCTAGATGAGCTTATCTGCATCAGATAATAAGATTTAATGAACTTTGCTGAATATTAAAAATTCCAGTATCTTTCGCGCAATTTAATAGGCTTATTCATGAAAAAGATTTTACCGGTATTAGCCATGTTACTTTTTTGCGGAATTGCACAGTCGCAAACCGAATTTAGTTCCTTTACCGCAACCGGAAGGGGTGGGGCTACCAGTTTTGTTACAGACTATCAGGCAGTAGGCATTAATCCTGCTAATTTGGGGTGGACCTGGAAATTTGAAGATAAGCGTGTGGCCTTTGGTATGTTTGACAATACTTTCTCTATTCATTCCACTGCATTGCAAAAACAGGAATTGCGCGACGAATTTTATGGTGCTGCACGGGGTATCATCAACCCGGCAAAAAAAGATACCAATACTTTTACCTACGACGAAAAAGTGTTGGCGGCAAAAGATTTTTCAGATGCCGGTTTTGCCATTAATGCCGATGTCGGACTGTTGGGTTTTGCCTTTACCAACGACAAAATCGGTGGTTTTGGTTTTCGCATAAACACTCACAATCAATGGTACAGTAAATTAGGTAAAAATGCTTCTGAAATTCTCTTCTTGGGACGTACTGCGCCTTATTTCGATTCCCTAACCATTGTGAATGGAATAGACACTTCCGTTATTGCGAACGACCCTTCAGCTTTTGATATGGATACTTTAAACATATTGAATGGTTTTACTTCTCTTCCAAAACTTTTTTCTGAACTATTAGATGGTAGCACCATTAGTTTTAGTTCTTATGTAGATTATAATTTAAGTTATGGCAGAAAGTTGTTAGAGAAGGACAGCACCTTTGCCCTGTATGCAGGAATTGGGTTAAAGTATATTCAGGGATTGGGTTACATGGAAATTGAATCAAAAGACGGCGAGTTGTTTGCCTTCTCCTCCATGTCGCCTGTTTTTAACATTGACTATGGCAGTGCTGCTGCTCAAAATCCCAGCACAATAGAGCAGGAAGGTTTATTGCCTAAAATGGTTGGCCGCGGGTTTGGATTTGATATCGGGTTAAATGCTGTGTTATTTAATAAACTTAAGGTTGCAGCTTCGTTTACAAATGCCGGTTCGGTTACCTGGACAGGAAATGTGTATACCGTTAAAGATACGTTGTTGCTAGATTTGACTAACCCTGGTATGGAAAGTTATAATTTCTTTTCCGAGATTGATGATTTTGTGGGAAAAGATGGCCTTCTGGAATGGCAGGGATTAAGTGAACGAAAAGTGAAATTACCGGCAATGGCCCGATTGGGCGCCAGTATTGAGCTGGGTAAAATTGCTGAGGTTGGCTTCGACGCCATATTCCCCGCTAACGATGCGCCGGGTAGTTTTCAGAAGCCCATTCTTGGTTTAGGTGGAGATATTCGTCCTTTGCCCTGGGTGCAGCTCAGCGCAGGTATAATGACCGGAGGTAACTACGATTTTATGCTTCCGGTTGGACTTACCCTTATCGCTCCTTCAGGTACTTATGAGTTTGGTATTGCTTCTCGTGATGCCGTTACTTTTTTCGCCAAAAATGGTCCGACACTCAGTTGGAGTGTCGGCTTTTTAAGATTTAGGATCTGAGTGCGAAACTTTTTGGAAGAAATCTTGTTCTTCCTGGTATGAAATCGGTGAATGCTCTGATTTTTATATTGCTTGTTGCTGCCGTCACTTTTGCCGGAAGAATAAATTCTGCTGTTTCTCTGGTTCCTTCTTCTGCGGGTAGCCCAATAGCCAAAACTGGAGCGCCCGGAGAACCCGATTGTACCCAATGTCATACTGGGACTCCACAAAACGGTGCTTCAGCCCTTCAGTTGAATTTGGGTGGTGCCGTAAGTTATATACCGGGGAATATATATACCATTACCCTAAACCTTACAGATGCATCTGCAAAAAACGGATTTCAGTTGACAGTTCGCGATAATTTAAATACCACAGCCGGTGTACTTGTTGCAACCGACGGGGTAAACACTCAAAAACAATCTTCGGCTTCTAAGGAATACATTACCCATAAAACTGCAGGGACGCCTCTAAGTTCATGGAGTTTTCAATGGACAGCCCCGGCAGCCGGTACAGGAGATGTTACGTTTTACATTGCAGCCAATAAAAGTAATGCTATGAACAACACTGCAGGGGATGTTATTTACCTGCATCAGTTTGTGTTGCCTGAAGAATTCAGCAATGGAGTTATTGAAAGTTCTAATTTAGGTCTGAATGTCTGGTATGATATGGCCGGTAATTTGCGCTGGAAGAGTACAAAAAAGGTTGAAAGTATGGGGGTGTATAATGTTTCCGGTGCAAAAATCTCTGATAATTTACCGAAAGTATCTGATTTTTATGAAGGTCAAATAAGCGTTTCAGCAAAGGGATTTGTTATAATTCGCGCTGTTATTGAGGGAATACCACACATACACCGTGTATTCGTTCCTGAATAGCATTTTTTATTTTTTGTATCTACCTTCGTTGTCTAAATTGTAAATTATGGCTAAAATTATTGTTTTAGGCGGCGGCATGGTTGGCAGTGCAATGGCTGCAGATCTTATGACGAATCATGAAGTTACCCTGGCCGATGTATCGACAGAAAGACTGCGTTATCTGGCAGATATTAATCCTGCTTTAAATACAGTAGTACTTGACGCTGCCAATGAGTCGGAACTAAAGCATGCTATAGCGGATTTTGATTTGGTTTTAAGTGCTGTACCCGGTTTTATGGGGTTTAAAGTGCTGCGGCATATTATTGAGGCCGGAAAGAACGTTGTAGATATCAGTTTTTTTTCTGAAGATTCCTTACAACTGCATGACCTTGCTGTTGCAAACAATGTTACAGCTATTGTGGATTGTGGTGTGGCTCCGGGTATGGATAATTTGATTCTGGGTAGATACAACGGTAAAATGAAACTTGATTCTTTTGAGTGCCTGGTTGGAGGGTTGCCAAAAGTTAAAAAATGGCCGTTCTGCTATAAGGCACCGTTTTCCCCTGTAGACGTAATAGAAGAGTATATGAGGCCTGCACGGTATGTTCAGGATGGCGTAATCGTGGTAAGAGAACCAATGTCTGAAGCTGAGTATGTTGATTTTGATAGGGTGGGTACACTAGAGTCTTTTAATACAGATGGTTTAAGGTCCATTATTTATACTATGTCACATATCCCTGATATGAAGGAGAAAACCCTACGATATCCCGGACACATAGAATATGTCAAGGTTTTAAAATCAGCTGGTTTTTTCGATGAAAAGGAGATAAATATTGGTGGGTTAAAGATAAAACCTATTGATTTTACCAGTGCAATGCTATTTAAAGAATGGAAACTTCAACCCGATGAAGAGGAAATAACTGTTATGCGGGTTACCGTAAAGGGAAAGGATGAAAAGGGGATTGATAAGAAGGTAATTTATAACTTGTACGATGAATTCAATGGCCCCACAAAAACGTCAAGCATGGCAAGAACAACGGGATACACTGCCACTGCAGCAGCAAATATGCTTCTTCAGGGTCATTTTAAACAAAAAGGTGTATTCCCTCCGGAATTAATTGGACATCTGGATTCATGTTTCGATTTTATAATGAGATACTTGAATGAACGTGGTGTAGTATATACCAGAACGGAAAGTTAATCGTTGCACATTCATTATTCACGGTTTATGGCAGAGCAATTAATTTTTACGGGTAAAGCATCGCGCAGGGAAATATATTCTGAATTATTGCCACAGTTAAAAGCCCTTACCAACGGCGAGACGGATATCATTGCGAATCTCGCAAATATTTCTGCTGCACTAAAGGAAGCATTTGATTTCTTTTGGGTTGGCTTTTACATTGTAAATCACAAAGAATTGGTTCTTGGTCCTTTTCAAGGTAGTATCGCATGTACAAGAATTCAAAAGGGAAGGGGAGTTTGTGGTACAGCATGGGAGAAAGCCACTACAATTGTAGTTCCTGACGTAGAAAAATTTTCCGGACATATTGCCTGCAGCTCATGGAGTAAGTCCGAAATTGTTGTGCCTGTACTGGTCAAGGGAACAGTAAAAATGGTTTTGGATGTTGACAGCGATAAATTGAATGATTTTGGAGATGAGGATGTTGAAGGACTCAACGGTGTCGTGGATTTAATCTCAGCTATGTTCTAATATATTGAAATATTTTAATATATATTTTCTCTTTCTTTTTTTCATCATAATGCTGGGTTGTGCAACTGTGCGCACTCCTGAAGGTGGAGAAAAGGACAGTATCGCTCCGGTTGTGGATAGTACTTTCATCATACCTCAATTGGGCGCTGTAAATGTTTCAAGTGGCAGGGTAGAGTTGTTGTTTGATGAATATGTAAAGCTTAACAAACCTTCCGAACAAATTATTATTTCTCCGGTTCCATCTAAAACGCCTGAGTATGTTGTAAAGGGTAAAAGGTTGATTTTTAACGTTGCCGATACCCTGCAAAAAAACACAACGTATAATATATCATTTGGTAATGCCATCCAGGATATAACCGAAGGCAATGCCGTAGTTAATCTTAATTTGGTTTTTAGTACAGGAGATTTTCTGGACTCTCTTCAAATATCAGGTCTCGTATATGATGCTTTATCATTAAAGCCCAAACCTGATGTTGGCGTTCTGCTATATCGCGATACAGCTTTTACGCATCCTTTGAAATTAAAACCCGGTTATTTTGTGCGTACAAGTGCAAACGGACAATACCGGTTCAAACATCTTGCCGCGGGAATATATCGTGTGGTAGCTGTTGATGATAAAAACGGTAACCTTTATTTTGATTCGCAGGAAGAATCTATTGGATTCCTATCGGAAGTTATTCAATTAAATAAAGATACTGTTCTTCAGGATATGTATATTTCAAAGCCCGAAGAATCCGGAAAACCCGGTAATTTCAAAATCTCCAAGACTGGAGTGTTTTCGGTGGCTGCATCAGATACCTTGCACACCCGCTATCAAATTGAAGGTGGCGATTTTACACGATATATTCGTTTTCAAGGCAGGGATTCCCTATACCGGTTTGCTCGGCATCCTTTGCCCGATTCCATTATTGTAAAGGCTGAAAGACAATGGCAGGATAGTTTGATGTCTGTTTCAAAAACCATGAAATTCTACGGTAAAACTGCCAAAAATCAGGTAGGTTTTAAATTAATTTCATCTTTGAATGTTGGTTATATTGAAGATTATCAGCCGTTGGTTCTGGAATCTAACGGTGTGTTCAATAGCCTTTTTCCTGAACTTATTAGAGTGTACTGCGATACCGTACCTTTATCATTTCAAGCTTTGTTAAACAATGATTCTTCTGCGGTATCCATTCAGTTTAAAAGAACACCAAAAACAAAATATTCGGTAGTACTTCAAAAAGGAGCTCTGGTGAATTATCTGGGGATTCAAAGTGATTCAGTATCTTTCAATATAGAATCAAGGAAAGAGGATTATTACGGTGAATTAAAAATTAAAGCTGCTGCAGTTGATTCTTCAAATTATATTTTAGAAGTTCTTGATTCAAAAGGTTTAATGGTGTCGCAATCATTTTTTAATCAAACAACCAGTATTAAACTATCGTCTTTACACCCCGGCAATTATTTCCTTAGAATTATTATTGATGGCAACGATGATAAAAGATGGACTCCCGGAGACTATCTGAATTTAAAACAACCTGAGAGAATATTACATTATACCGAGCCGGTGCAGATTAGAAGTAATTGGCAAATGGATGTAAAATGGAATATTAACACGCATTAACTTTTATTTATTCAATCACCACCCGTGTGCTGAAATTATTAAACTGACTTGATGCATTTAATATATATGTTCCGCTGCTAAGATTTTCTGTATAAATAGTAACAACAGAGGAGTTGACATTTGCGCGATAAACAATTTTTCCGTCTAAAGAATAAATAGTTATTAAAAACAGAGGTTCAAGGGATTGAATTTGAAATTCATTTTTTGCCGGATTTGGAAAAACAGTCATGTGTGAAGATTCCATATTACAAAAGGCATAACGGGTTGCCAAAATTTTTTGGGTTCCGTCAAGGTCAGTTTGCGAGAGTCTGAAATACTTGTAGTCAAGAGTTTCCTCTTTTGGGTATAACTTTACGTAGGTTCCACCGGAACCGGCAAAAATATTGTCTGCTTCTATTTTGTCGAGAGGTACGAAATTCAAACCGTCAGATGAAGATTCAACCACAAAATATTTGTTATTTGTTTCGCTAAGCGTTGACCATTCCAGTGTATATTTAGTTTCGCTACAAAGCGCAGTAAAATTTTTCAATGTTACCGGCATAACTGTGTTCACTGTGAGTCTAACATCATCAACGGCAAAGGAAGGGTCGGTGCCAAGGCCATCGTCATTGTTCACCCATCGGAAACCTATTTTAACCGATGGATTGTTGTCCGCCGATGCGGGAAGTGCAATGGAATATGCTGTAAAAAGACCCTGCCGGGAGCCGTTGCAGGCTCCTCCGCAACAGGTGGTTTTTGGTAAATCTATCAACTGTGCCCAGGTAGTTCCGTCAAAATACCACAAAGTGGCGTTATCGTTGGTTGTAGCACCAAATTCGATATAGTTGAAATTTAATGTAATGGTGCTTCTCCCGGTGAGGTCAATAGTAGGGGAATCGGCTCGTTTGCTGGTGTTGGTGCACCACAAAAAGCCACATACCCCACCAGCATCGTATGCGGCACCTGCATCACCAATGGTTGTTGAACCCAGATGAAGAGTCCTGTTGTTGGTTCCGCCACACCCTGCTCCGCAATTGCCTGCACCTATTTGTTCAGTAGCACTCACATACCATTCATTTGCGTAGTCGCCGTTGCCACCGGTAGCAGTTACAGTCCATGTGCCATTGGCAGAGGTATATCCATTGGCTAAATTTCCGGTATTACAACCCACCCCAAAAGTTTCCTGCCAAATGGTTGTTTGAGCATTCGAACCGGAAATGCTCAATGCTAATACCGATATTATAGTAAAACGGTTCAAAATCGTTGGTGATAATTCCAAATTTAATAAAAAGTTATGAAATAATGAAATTTGTTTAAACAAAAAATTTAAGTTCATATCTCCATGTTTTTGCAATCCCCTCAGGGCAAACGCATTTAACTTTTTAAAGCATAAATGTTCATAAATACCTAAA
>CAZDUI010000028.1:0-16802 GCA_964508605.1 uncultured Weeksellaceae bacterium
GACAATCTGAACAACAAAAGGCAATATACAGGGCACGTAACGCTGTTGAGATAATGAAAAGTCTGATAACCTGTATTTTATTTCTTACTCTACTTGCACTATCCCGAGCCCAGCCGCTTTCCGTATTAATGTCGGATGGAAACGCCTCAACCTGTAATGGTATATTGTATGATACCGGTGGTGTGGGGGCTTCAGGTTATTCAAATGGAGAAAATTACACGCTTACCATTTGTCCGGATGTGCCGGGAGATGTTATTACACTGGAATTTCTAAGTTACAATTTAAGTACAGTAAATACAGCCACGCCCCCAGCCAGTAATATTGACAATATGACCATTTATGATGGTAATTCAACTGCCGCGCCCTCAATGGGTACTTATACAGGTACACAACTTCAGGGATCCATTGTTACCTGCACTTCTCTGAATTCTTCCGGTTGTATTACTCTGGTTTTTGTGAGTAACAGTGCCGGTACAGGTGTCTTTGCGGCAACCATTACTTGTTCAACGCCTTGCCAGAGGCCTACTGTAGTAATGAGTGCTCCCACTGTTGTGGCGAATCCACAGCGAATTTGTGATGGTGAAACCATTAATTTTAATGGAAGTACATCTTTTCCTGCCCCTGGATTTAACATCGTTGATTACGTATGGAGCTGGGGTGACGGCACAACAGATACCCTTCCAACGGGTATTGTTTCTCATACTTTTAGCACCGGTCCGGGTGAATACAGTGTGAATCTCAGCGTTATTGACGACAATAACTGCATTAGTACGAATGTAGAAACCATTAAAGTACAAGTGGGTACGGTACCTACATTTACTGGTACTACTACAGATCAGGAATTGTGCCTTGGCGAGAATATTTGTCTTGATGGTGTAGTCAATCCTACGCTTTATACTGGTCAACCTATTAATTCACTGGGGGGAGCAACGTATCTTCCGGATAATGTGGGGCAATGTTTCACGGCTACTTTGGATTTTATGGGTTTTCTACCCGGACAAACCCTGACGAACATCAACGATTTGCTTAATATTTGCGTCAGTATGGAGCACTCCTTTATGGGGGACTTAGTCTGCACTATTTATTGTCCAAACGGACAAAGTGTAATTACCCATCAGCAGAATGGCAGTAGCACTAATCTGGGTGACCCTGATCAGATGGATGATCCGAATCTTCCCGGCACCTGCTGGAATTACTGTTGGAGTCCCACTGCAACCAACGGAACCTGGGTTGACAATTCTTTAACCGGAACAACACCCACTACCGTTATTAATAGTTCCGGATGGGAATCTCTGGCGCCTGGTACCTATGAGAGTTTAAATCCTCTTTCGGCATTGCTGGGATGCCCCCTAAACGGTACGTGGACCATTGAATTTTGTGATTTATGGGGCGCTGACGACGGATTTGTGTGCGATTGGAGCGTGGCTTTCGACCCGTCCCTGTATCCTGCAATAACTACTTTTGAACCTGTATATGGCAATCAGTGCGATTCGTCATCATGGACTGCTTCATCACCTGTAGCAGCCTCTTTTGTTACATCCACATCTGCTGATTGTAATCAGATTTGCGTTGAGCCTACCTCTTACGGAACTTTTGATTATGTTTATTCGGTTACTGATAATTTCGGTTGTACTTATGATACTACCATTACTGTTAGTGTTGTTCAAGGCCCAACCGTAGATGCCGGCCCTGATATTACGGTTTGTTCAGGGGTTGCCGCCCAGTTAAATGCAGTTGCTTCAGGGGGAATGCTCCCGGCCCCCGGTTGTGATTATACTATAAACATGTATGATTCATTTGGAGATGGTTGGAATGGATTCACCATTGAAGTTTTTATTAACGGATCCAGTATAGGTACATATACCTTTAATACAGGCACTTTCTCATCGGCTACATTCCCTATTCTTGATGGAGATGTTATCTCTTTTAGCACCGTCGGTGGTTCCTGGGATTCAGAAGTTACATACGAAATTGTGGATTGTCAAGGCAATATAGTCTATACCGATGGACCAAATCCTGCCCTGGGCGGAGGAGTATGGTCAGGTACCGGTGTGAATCCAACACCCCCGAATTATAATTTTTTATGGACTCCCACCGGTGGCTTAAGTAATCCAAACATTGCCGACCCTATGGTTACGGTAACAAACAATATGACCTACGTTGTTACGGTTTATGAAACAGGGCATATATTGTGTGCTTCTACTGATACGGTTCAGGTAATGATTGATCCTGCTGCCTATGCAGGAGAAGATAGCGTGAACACATTGTGCTTCAATGACCCATCATTTAACATGTTCTCTTTTTTGGGTGGAACCCCGGCAGCTACCGGTAGCTGGTTTGATGCATCAGGTGTTCCGGTTTCTAATATGTTTGATCCTTCGGTACAGTCGTCAGGTCAATACATGTATGTGGTTGCCAGTGGTGGTATTTGTCCGAATGATACAGCGGTAATTGATGTTACCGTGCTGCCTCCCGGAGCACCGGGTTGTGGTTGTAATCTGAATCCATCATCGGTTGTTACTGATGTTTCATGTTTCGGCCTTTGTGATGGAGAAATTGATATTACTGCAAATAGCACCGAGTATAGTATGGATGGGGGTATCACATTTCAAAGTTCAGGCCTTTTTAGTGGAATGTGTGCAGGTAGCTACGATGTCCTGATTGCCGATTCTGCTTTTGGTCCGGCATGTGTTACCACAGTAAGTGTGGTAGTTACAGAACCCTCATTACTTACTCTTGACCTGACTGCTATTGATGCTATTTGTTTCAATGCCTGCGATGGCAGTATGAATGCAATCGTGGCCGGCGGAACACCTCCCTATGTATATGCATACAGTAATGGGGTTGGCACGCCCTCTAATACAAATTTGTGTGCAGGCACCTACAATCTTTTGGTAACAGACAATAATGGTTGTACACAGGATACCATGAACATTGAAATTTTTCAAAATCCTGAAGTTAAGATTGATTTATTGACTGCTACAGATGAAACTTGTTTTGAATTATGTGACGGAACTATTGAAGTTTCGGGTCAAAATATTTCAGAATTCAGCATTGATAACGGTGTTAATTTTTCTGCAACAGGTAGCTATGTAAATTTGTGTACCGGTATTTATAGCGTTGTTGTGCAGGACGCAGACGGATGCCGTGCTTATGGCAATTTAGCTATCAGCGGTCCCCCCCCTGTTCTGGCCGGATTTACCTTCTCGCCAGAGGAAACAAATGTTCTCCAGACAAATTTTTCGTTTACAAATACTTCTCAGAATGCCGTAACTTATGAATGGTTTTTGGCAAATCAGTTGTTCTCTTCGGAAGTGAATCCGGAATACTCTCTACCCGATCAGGCAGGTACATATACCGTGTGTTTGGTGGCAACTAACCTGAATGGATGCCCGGATACCGTTTGTCAGGAAATCATAATTGATGATATTCTGGTAGTGTACGTACCAAATGCTTTCACTCCGGATGGAGACAATATTAATGAAACGGTAGTGCCCGTAATGCAGGGTTATAAAACAGAAGGTTATCGTTTCCAGATTTTTGACAGATGGGGCGAAATGGTTTTCTCATCAACGGAACCCGGAGTCGGATGGAATGGTACCTTTAAGGGGTTTTCTGCCAAAACCGATGTTTATGTGTGGAAGCTGCAAGTGGTTTCAGTTGCCGATAATTCAACTCATTCGTATACCGGACATGTTACTTTGATTAAATAGGTCCGTTGTAATCCATCTCTTTTCTGAATTTTCTTTCTGTATTAAGATTGGGTTAATTTCATTTTTCAAAAGGTTAAATTCTTAGATTTGACCCCATGCGCAGCTTTCTTTTTTGTAGCTTCCTCAGTTTCATTTTGGTATTGCCGGGCAATGTTTTTGCTACCGGAGATAATTATTCAACAGGTGGCCAGAATGCAGGTCTGGCAGGCTCAGGTGTTGCAATGAATGGCCTTTGGAGCCTGCATCATAATCAGGCTGGCCTGGGTTTTACAAATGTTTTGGAAGCAGGAATTTTTTTTGAAAACAGGTTTCTGTTAAAGTCTTTAAGTGTTCAGTCATTAGGAGTTGTTCTTCCAACGAATAGTGGAACCTTTGGAATTCAATACACGGGAATGGGGAACAATCTTTACCGGGAACATCAGGCAACTTTAGGTTATGGGCTTGCGCTGGGTAAGAAAATAAGTGCTGGTCTTGGTATTACATATCAGGCAATTCAACAGCCCTTGGACTATGGATCCCGCAGCTTGTTTATGGCAGAATTTGGTGTGCAGTATCAAGTGAACGAGATGTTAACTTTAGGTGCTCATGTATTCAATGTAAATCGTGCAAAAGTTCATATATACAACAATGAACGGGCTCCAACCATTTTTCGACTGGGTGGAATGTATAAGTTTTCAAATAAAACCCTGGTTACCGCCGAAGTGGAAAAAGACATTGATTTTCCGGTAGCATTTAGGATTGGGTTTGAATTCAGGCCGGTTGAGTATCTTTATCTTCGCGCCGGCGTTGCATCTGCACCGGTTTCATCATCGTTTGGTGCAGGATTCGTTATTAAGGGGTTTAAACTGGATCTTGCATTCTCGTTTCACAGATACCTTGGATTTACACCTCAGGCAGGACTAATCTACACATTTCAAAAGAAATGAAATTAACGGCAATAGCCATAATCGTGCCTCTACTTTTTCTGCCATTTATGGCATTTTCGCAACAAAATTCGTCTGAAAATGACCCACGGAAGTCGAATATTATTGAGCAAAGAATTGAATTTTTAGCCGAAGTTTTAGAGCAGGAAGATATTGATTACACAACGGTTTTTGAGGATTTGAGCTGGTATTACGACCATCCGGTTAATTTAAATGATGTCGACGCTGAGTTATTACGCAGGCTATATATTCTTGACGATTTTCAGATTGCGGCTATTATTGAGTACCGAAGGAAGTATCGTGATTTTCTCACAATCTATGAACTGGGTCTGGTTAAAGGTATTGACCCGGCTACCATTGGTATGATTCTGCCTTTTGTAAAAGTGGAACCATCGGCTCAAAAAGATAAACTTACCCTGCAAAGGGTATTAAAATATGGCAGAAACGATATGTTTTTAAGATATCAGCGGGTATTGGAACCTCAGGAAGGTTTCAAATCTATAGATGACAGTACGCTTGCTGCCAACCCAAATAAACGGTTTCTTGGTAATCCGGATAAATATTTTCTTCGATACCGGTTTCGGTTTGGAGACCGGATTATGGCGGGCATAACAGCTGAAAAAGATCCGGGAGAGGAGTTCTTTAAAGGTTCTCAGCAACGTGGTTTTGATTTTTATTCGGCTCACTTTTTTTACAGGGGATCGAAATTATTACGACAATTGGCAATAGGCGATTTTCAGGTTGAATTCGGTCAGGGACTTACTGCCTGGAGTGGGCTTGCTTTTGGCAAATCGGCTTTGCTGTCTTCCATGAAAAGAAATGGTCAGGGTTTAAGACCCAGTGCTTCGGCAGAGGAAAATTTATTTTTAAGAGGAGCGGGCGTTACCTTACAAACAGGACCTGTAAAATACTCGTTGTTTGGTTCACATAAAAGGATTGATGCAAATGTTTTGGAAGATACCACGATAGAAGACGACGGTGTGGTCGTGAGCAGTTTTCAAACTTCGGGACTTCATAGAACACCCGCTGAACTGGAGGATAAAAATAGTATAGGTGAAACACACGCCGGTGCCCATGTTGAATATGGCTCAGAACACGCCGAGATAGGATTAACCGGTGTTTATACTCACTATGCAGGAAACTTGAACCGAAGTCTCGATGTCTACAATAAGTTTGCATTGAACAGCAATTCGAATTGGAATATGGGTGCCGATTATTTGTTCATGCGAAATCATTTTCAGTTTTTTGGAGAAACCGCCCTGAGTGGAAACACCATTTCCGTTGCTAATATGCATGGCATAAAGGTAGATGCCGATAACCGCCTGAAACTGGTTTTTTTATACAGACACTTACCGGTACAATATCAGGCCTCTTTAGGTAATGCCATTGCCGAGAGCAGTACTCCACAAAATGAAACCGGATTGTTGACGGGTGCTGAGATATTATTGAACCGGAACATGACATTAACCGGTTATATTGATCATTTTAGCAGCAAATGGCTGAGGTATCGTACCGATGCCCCGTCAAAGGGTGTTGATTATTTGGTGCAGCTGAATTTTAATCCACGTCGTTCTATCCAAACATATTTACGGGTGCGATTTAAACAAAAGCAAATCAATGATTCAGAGATTACAGAAGGATTGCACACACTCGTGAATCAGGAAAAACTAAATGTCCGGCTTCATGGTAGTTTTACTCCCGATTCCCGGTTTACTTTTAAAAGCCGTCTGGAATGGGTTTATTTTCAAAAAGGTGACGAAGAGATGGCATCGGGTTTTTTGTTGTATCAGGATGTAAATTATAAAAGCGAAAAATTACCCCTCACAGTAACCGGTCGGTTTGCCCTTTTTGACAGCGACAATTATGATTCCCGCTTATATGCATACGAAAATGATGTGCTGTATGCATTTTCAATACCGGCTTATTACTACAGAGGGAGCCGGTTTTATCTCGTTTTTAAATATGAACCTGTAAGAAATATGGATGTTTGGTTAAGAATCGGGCAATGGTATTATAGCAATCAAAATCAGATAGGTAGCGATTTGTCGTTGATTGAAGGAAGAACCAAAACAGAAATAAAAGCTCAGGTTAGAATTAGATTTTAATAATGTGTAATTTCGTATTAATTGTTTGTCCTTTGAATTTGCTGAATAAGGGTAGTGTGTGGATATTTTCGACGAAATTTAATTTTTTCCTGACAAACCTTACCGTAAATTGCGAAACTATTGACTAATTTGCACGTTCGATGTAGGATATTCTAATATGGGTAACAACTACAAAAGATTGATTAGGCTTGTATTGATTTCATTTTTGGTGTTTTACGCCGGAGTGATGGCGAATGCAACCGATTTATATTGGGTTGGACATTCCTCCAATTGGCATGACCCTATGAACTGGTCGCTGGATCCGGGTGGAAAAGGCGGTGCCGGAATTCCAACTTCAAAAGATAATGTATTCTTTCAAAAAACGTCCTTTAACAAATCCTTTCAGGTAACGCTTACCGCAGATGCAGAAGTAAAGGACATTAACTGGCAATGGGCAAATGCTTCAACGGTTTTTAGTGGAGATTTTGCACTAACCGTTCACGGTAATGTTACTATTTCTGCGGCCATCCGATATTTTATGCCTCAAAACATAATTTTGACAGGCAAAGGCCAACATACCTTCCATGCACCCAATACCCAAATCAAATCAAATGTTACAATACTTAGCGGTAAATGGAAATTTTATTCGCTGCTTGCACTGGGTAAAACTTCTTCGTTTACAGTTGACAATGCTTCTGTTGACCTGTCAAACCAGGGGTTTTATGGTGGTAGGCTCGTATCCGCGGAGTCTTCTGTGTTGAATCTGAAAGGTGCAAAAATTATTGTGGAACAATTACTTGACCTTTCCCGTGGCAGTATTGTTTCAGAGGGCGTTGTTTTTGAAAAAAGAACACATACGCAAGTAATTGCATTAAAAAATTTCACACCCAAAGGAACCGACAGACTGGAAACTTGTACCAATGGTTTTTGGATAGATTTGGTAGTGAGTTCTGACTACAATGGTGCTGATATTTCATGTAACGGAGATTGTGATGGTGAAATTACTGCTTCAGCCGGGGGCACTGCAGGCCCGTTTTCTTATCAGTTCAATAGTGCAGGTCCATTCACCGTTCAAACAGTATATACCGGCTTGTGTGCTGGTACTTATTCGATAACGGCACTGGATTCTTCTCAAAATATTATTGGTCCTGTTTATGAGCTTTGTACTGAAGATGTTTCGGTTGTGGAGCCCGCTGTACTTGCATTTAACATACTACAGGTATTCGATCCAACTTGTCCTGATTCCTGCGACGGACAGGCATTTACCAACAGTTCTGGCGGAACCTCTCCGCGTACAATATTCTGGCCGGTTAGCGGTTATACAGGTAGTTTTCCGCAGGAGCTATGCCGTGGCTGGAACCAGGCCATTGTTACAGATGCAAACGGTTGTACAAAATCAGATTCTGTGCTTATTGCTAATCCGCCGTCACTGCAGGGTGGGGTTGCCACAACCGGTGTGTCGTGCTTTGGTATTTGTGACGGTACTGCTGTTGCTACACCCAGCGGAGGTAACGGTGGCCCTTACACTTATTTGTGGTCCAATGGTTCCACCGCCGACAATATTCTGGAATGTGCAGGCAACTATACGCTCACCTTTTATGATGTGGACGGTTGCCCTAAAGATACCACCATTACCATTACTACTCCGCAACAAATTCTGGTGACGGTCATCGATCATGTGAATGTTACATGTAACGGGCAATGCACCGGTGAACTGGAAGTGAGCGTTTCTCAGGGTACTCCCCCTTATTCTTATCAATGGGTTGATGCAACAGGTACTGCTTTAAACCTTGGTAGTCATCCTGATGCACAAACACCTAGAGTTACTTCGCTGTGTGCAGGTGATTATTATTGCATTGTTACCGATGCTAATGGTTGTCAGGATTCCAGTGCAGTTACCACTATTACAGAACCTCCACTGATTGTACCCACGGTTACGGTTACCGATGTGCTCTGTTTTGGAGATTGCAACGGTACAGGTACCGTTAGTGCAG
The DNA here is from genome assembly GCA_964508605.1 of uncultured Weeksellaceae bacterium. Lineage (GTDB taxonomy): Bacteria > Bacteroidota > Bacteroidia > Flavobacteriales_D > CAZDUI01 > CAZDUI01. Next base: position 8,715 of record CAZDUI010000028.1, read on the forward strand.
TGGGTGGAATAGGTGGTTATACCTACCAATGGGTGGGAGCCACATTGGGTGCAGTGGGCACGGGTGCAAACATTAACAATCTATGTCCCGATGAATACACTGTAAATGTCACCGATGCTTCCGGTTGTATGGTTCCTTCGACATCTGAAACGGTTGGAGTACCATCCATCATCGATATTCAAATAACTGATACGGATCTATTATGTAATGGCGACAGCAATGGTTCTGCAACCATTGTTATTAGCGGAGGTACTCCCAATGGTACCGCGCCCTTATACGTTGTTCAATGGTATGAGGCTCCTTCAACTCTTTTAGCTCCAACGGGTTTAACGCTTTCAGGTTTGGATGCAGGGGATTATTACGCGGTAGTAACCGATGCCAATGGTTGTGTACAGAACAGCGATACCATTACCATTAGTGAACCAACCGCCATTTCTCTTACAACCACTGAAACCGATATTACCTGTTTCGGTGCTGCCAATGGTACGATAACGGTAGCTCCTTCAGGTGGAACACCTCCTTATACCCAGCAATGGTATAATTGCGCCACCTCAACACCAATAGCAGGCCAAACCGGAACTATCATAAGTAACCTTGCTCCCGGTAGTTACTATGTTGTTGTAACAGACGATAATGGTTGTTCTGAGGCAAGTAATCCCCCTTGCAATACCATTACCCAACCGGCACAATTAACCATAAGTCTTGACAATACAACCGATGCCAGCTGCGGAGGTAATTGCGACGGTACGGCCACGGTTTCAACAAATGGAGGTTCTCCATCGGTTACCATTGAATTCTTCGATGCCATTACCGATGCAAGTGTGGGTACAGGCTCTCCAATAACCACTTTATGTGTGGGAACGTATTATGCCGTAGCTACAGATGCAAATGGATGTACTGCTACCACAGCTGATTTTTCAATTTCTGATGCAGTGCTCATTACAGGCACACTCACAACCAACGATGCCACATGCTTTGGTTCTTGCGACGGCTCGGCCAGTGTGGTGGCTGCCGGTGGTTTGCCTCCGTACAGTTATGCATGGATTCAGGTTTCCACCGGTTCAAATATTGGCAATTCTACTTCAGTTTCCGGGTTGTGTGCCGGCGATTATACCATACAGATTTTCGACGCCAACTTGTGTGCCATGACACCCATGAGTTTTTCAATCGTTGAAAGCCCTCAGTTGTTAGGTACCATTACAGTAAATGATGCAGGTTGTTATGGCGATTGCGACGGAACAGCTTCGATTGTAGTTGCCGGCGGACAACCGGGATATACTTATTCATGGTCACCTGCACCGGGTACCGGCCAAAATACAGCCAACGGTTCTCAAATGTGTAACGGTAACTATACCCTCACTGTAACAGATAATATCGGCTGCTCTTTTGATAGCACTGTAGTAATTGATGAACCGGCTCCATTTGACCTTACTACGGGCTCAACCGATGAAACCTGTAATAATTTTGATGACGGAACAGCCTTTGCCACCATCAACTCAGGGGGTTCAGCACCGTTCACATATACATGGTCTCCTGCACCAGGTGCGGGTCAGGGCACACCCAACGCTTCTGCTATGGCACCGGGCACTTATACCCTAACCATTGAAGATGCCGGGAATTGCGATACTGTAATAACCTTTGTAATTGCACCTGCAACACCGTTAAATGTTACTGCTTCAGTTATAGCTCAAAATGCGTGTAACGGTGACTGCGATGGAATAGCCGATGCTGTTGCTTCCGGTGGTGCCGGTGGATATTCGTACAGCTGGACATCAGGTTCATCTAACAGCACAGCTACAAATTTATGTGCCGGCAATTATACGGTTACTGTTACTGATGCCAATGGCTGTACGGATACTGATAATATCAATATTACTGAACCTGCTCCTTTTGATGTAACCTCAACTGCAACCGACGCTACCTGTAACAGCGATTGCGACGGACAGGCACAGGTAACGGTAAACAGTGGTGGCACTCCTCCTTATAACTACAGTTGGGATGATCCGCTGAATCAGACTACGTCTACGGCATTCTCCTTGTGCGCCGGTACTTATACTGCTACCATTGGTGACGCAAACGGTTGTAGTACATCACAACAGGTGACTGTGAATGAACCTTTGGTTTTGTCAGCAGTGCTTACCACTACCAACACTACCTGTTTTGGTGTTTGTGTAGGCGACGGGTCGGTTTCCATCAGTGGTGGAACGGCTCCTTATTCTGTGCAGTGGTTTAACGCCTCAACAGGAACATCCATAGGTAACGGGACTTCCATAAACACCTTGTGCGTAGGTGCCTATTATGCCCTAGTTACGGATGATGCCGGATGTACGTATAATACAGGGAATTTTGATATTAATGAGCTTCCGGAACTGACTGTTGCGGTGGATACATCATATTCAATTTGTTCGGTATGTGACGGTACTGCCGATGCTGTTGCCTCCGGTGGCTCAGGTGTTTACGTAAATTATCAGTGGAGTCCTGCACCGGGTGCGGGTCAGGGTACAGCCAATGCATCGGCGATGTGTTCCGGTGTGTACGGTTTGGAAATTACAGATGATGCAGGTTGTACGGTTTCGGTTCCGGTATCCATCAGCGATCAACCCATTGAAGTGATTACATTGGATAGTACCGATGCCAGTTGTTATGGATCATGCGACGGTACTGTTACGGTGAATCTGATATGTTCAGACCCACCATGTAACATAGAGTGGTATGATAATTCCGGGAATCCTGTGGGGCAAACCACTGCAACCGCTACAGGGCTATGTGCAGGGATATATGCCGTAGAGGTAACCAACAATTCAGGTTGTAAGACCACAGGAAATATTGAATTACTGGACGGTTCACCCATTGATGTCACTTCTTCCTTTACGAGTGTTGAATGTAACGGTGACTGCAATGGAACGGCGGAAGTAATTCCGTCAGGTGGTGCGGGAACCTTCAGCTACATCTGGTCACCTGCACCGGGTGGAGGACAAGGTACCGGCAATGCAACAGGTCTGTGTTCCGGTACATGGGATGTAACTATTACCGATGCCAACAGCTGTGATACAACCATTACTTTTACTCTAACCAATCCTCAGGTGCTCGATGTCTCCAATATCGTTGGTAGTGACATTTCTTGCGCTACGTTCACTGATGGAACGGCAACGGTGTTTCCGGTGGGAGGTGTAGGAACTTATTCATACGTGTGGTACGATTGCCTTACCGGGTTACAAATTGCTCAGACAACCCAGTCGGCCACAGGGCTAAGTGCAGGCAGCTATTATGCTGAAATTACTGATCAGTCTAACTGCACCCAGACTACGAATTGCGTGGTGGTAAGTGAACCTCTCCCCGTTTCTGGCAATCTTTCATCAACCAATGTAGTATGTCATAATAATTGTGACGGAACGGCAACCGTGGTTCCTAACGGCGGAACGCCCAACTATACACAGGAATGGAGCAATGTGAGCACCGGAATTATTGCCGGATCTACCGGTACTACAGTTACTGGTCTTTGTCCGGGTGATTATACTGTGGAGATAACCGATTTAAACGGATGCCAGGCCACTCTTGGACCTGTTACCATTACACAGCCTTCACCTTACAATTTAACTGTGAGTGCTACAGATGCAACATGTAATGGTGGTGATGACGGTGCTGCTGAGGTTACCGTAAATTCAGGTGGCACACCTGCATACACCTATAATTGGTCTCCTGCACCGCTTACCGGCCAAGGTACTGACAATGTTACAGGTCTTACCGGAGGAACAAACTACACAGTAATAGTTGCTGATGCAGCCGGTTGCGATACTTCATTTACCGTTACTATTAGTCAGCCCATACCCTTTACATTCAATGCTTCTGTAACCCAGATTGCTTGTAACGGTGACAATAACGGTGAAATCATTACTACGGTGAATGGTGGAAATCCACCTTACATCTATAACTGGAATCCGGGAGGTGAGACTTCATCCTCTATCAGCAACCTGAATGCAGGGAGCTACACAGTAAATATTCAGGATGCAGCCGGTTGTACAGGGGATACCACCATAGTACTTTTGGATCCGGCTGTTCTGGTTACATCGGCAACATCCACACAGTCGCTTTGTAGCGCAGCGAACGGTACTGCCACCGTTAATATTGCCGGAGGATATGGAACCCCTTATTCCATAGTCTGGTCTCCTGCTCCTGGCGGCGGACAAGGAACAGCTAATGTAACCGGTCTTAGTGCCGGTGTATATACTATCACGATTACCGACCCCGGAGGATGTGTGGTTACAGAATCGGTAGGAGTTTCAGATATTGGGGCAGAATTTGTTGCGGTATCTAATACAGATGCTTCCTGTTTTGATGTTTGCGACGGAACGGCGACGGCAAATTATATTTGCTCAAACCCCGTGTGTACCCTCAACTGGTATGAGGGTACTACTGGTGCTGCAATTGGCCAGACAACAGCCACCGCAACAGGTCTTTGTGCCGGAGATTATTACGCCGAAATTATTAATGGTTCAAATTGTATTACCGTTCAGCCGGTTACAGTAAATTCTCCGGATGAAATTCTTGCCAATGAATTGGTTGTGAATCCGGTGTGTGCAGGTGCCAATACGGGTTCCATTACGGTGAACGCCTCAGGTGGTTCCGGTGCCGGGTTTACTTATGTATGGTCTCCTGCGCCTGGCGGTGGACAAGGCACGGCAACAGCTACAGGTCTTGCTGCCGGAACATGGCAGCTCACGCTAGCTGATAATATGGGGTGCGACAGTGTTTTCACTTTTGTGCTTACAGATCCCGCAAGCTTTACTACAACTACGGTTGCAACCGATGTATTGTGTAACGCAGATAACAACGGAGCCATTTCTACCACGCCGCTGGGAGGCGCATTCCCATATACTTACCAATGGCTTGATGCGTCTTTAAATCCTATTCCCGGTGAAACCGGAAGCTCTATTTTAAATATTGGTGCTGGCGATTACAATGTTGTAATAACAGACCAAAGCGGATGTTCTATTACTGACGGACCGGTTACTATCAACGAACCCGCTAATCTTACAGCGTCAATTGCTGTTACAGACGTTCTTTGTTTTGGTGATTGTAGCGGAGAAGGGAATGCTACCGTAAATGGCGGGACCGCACCCTATACTGTGAACTGGTATGATGCTGGTACCGGTTTGTTGACAACATCAGGCACAACGGTTAATACCCTTTGTCCAGCCGATTATTATGCTATAATAACCGATGATAATGGCTGCAATATTACTTCTTCTACTGAAACCATTTCAGAACCTGTTCAGCTTACGGTATCTACATCCGGCACGGATGCACTTTGCTTTGGTGATTGCAACGGAACCGGTCTGGCCACTCCTGCTGGAGGTTCTGCTCCTTATACCTATAACTGGCTTACAAGTGTTGGGAATCCTGTTGCCGGCGGATCAGGTCAGAGTGTTTCAAACCTATGTGCCGACTTATATGAAGTTACGGTAACTGATGACAATGGTTGTGTTGCCGGACCAGAAACCCTGTTAATTCAAGAACCCACAGAAATTACTGCATCCGTTTTTGTTAATGATGCATCGTGTCTGGGCAATGACGGTTCTGCTTCGGTAACAGCTTCCGGTGGTGCCGGGGGGTATAATTATCAATGGCTGGATGCTTCTTTTGCTCCGATGGTCGGGGAAACGGCCTTTACTCTTTCTAATTTAGGTGCCGGAACTTATCATGTTGTAGTTACTGATGCTAACGGGTGTTTTGGGCAGTTTCAGGCGGATGTCAATAATCTAAATGCTCCGTCAGTTACTGTTGATAATGTAACAGACGCAGGATGTAATGGTGAGTGTACAGGAAGTATTGATATCACCGTGGTATCATCCAGCAATCCATATACAACCCTTTGGAATCCGGGTGGAATTGTGGCAGAAGATCCATCGGGCCTGTGTGCAGGAAACTATACCGTTACTGTAACGGATGCTGCAGGTTGTGTGGCCGTTACATCGGCTTCTGTTAATGAACCGTCTGTGTTATCTGCAACATTCACCCAGACGGATGCGAACTGCGGAGTATGCGATGGTTCTGCAACTGCGGTAATTTCTGGTGGAACCACGCCATATACCACTTTATGGAGCAATGGTGCTTCGGGAACTACAGCCAATGCATTGTGTGCAGGGGGATATACCGCCCAGATTACAGACGCCAACGGTTGCACCTCATCTATCAATTTGAATATTGGTTCTACAGGTGGTCCTACCGGACAAAACGTAAGCGTAACAAACCCTACCTGTTTCGGTGTTTGTGACGGAGCCGCTACTGTTTCCGTTACGGGTGGTACAGCACCTATTTCATATTTCTGGGTTGGCATGGGTGTAAGTGGAGATTCGCAAACAGGTTTGTGCGCCGGAACTTATTTGGTGCAGGCTACTGATGCCACCGGATGTACCATGGATATTCAATTTGATTTGATAGAACCAGCTGGTGTTCAGGTAACTAATAATACAGTTCCCAATTCCTGCGGACTTTGTGATGGTGAAATTTCTTTGAGTGTCTCCGGTGGAGTCGCGCCTTATTCGTTTAACTGGAATTCAGGAGGTAATTCAAATACAGAAACGAATCTTTGTTCCGGTGTGTATATTGTGGATATAGCTGATGCCACGGGCTGTTCTCAACAGTTTACTTTTACCATGAATTCTGCTCCTGCTCCTTCAGCTGTATTAACAGTTACTGACGAGCAGTGTGCTTCCGTTTGTGACGGTGAAATCGCATCTGTAATTTCAGGAGGTACCGCGCCATATACATTAACCTGGTTGGATGGCATTGGAAACCCAATCGGTCAAACCACTACAACCGCAACAGGGTTGTGCACGGGTGACTATATTCTGCAAATAGAAGACGCTGCCGGTTGTTTTGGATTTGCTCAGGAAACCGTGAGTGGCCCAACACCATTGTCTTTTAGCATTCCGGTTATCCAACCTACGGAATGTACTGCTGCATGCGATGGTGAGGCTACGGTTCTTCCGGTTGGGGGTACCTTACCTTATACTTATGTTTGGGCACCATCCGGTGGTAATGCGGCAACTGCAACCGCACTTTGTAATGGCATTTATACTGTGGACGTAACAGATGCAAACGGCTGTGCAGGAAGCCAGACCATAACCATCAGTACATCGTCAACACTTACCGCTTCAGCAACTTCAACCGATGCCTCTTGCGGTGTTTGCGACGGCGATGCTACCATTGCCGTTTCAGGAGGACTTGCTCCGTATTCTGTAATTTGGAGTAATGGCGCTTCCGGTTTGAATATTTCAGGATTATGTGCAGGCGTATATACTGCTCAAATTACTGATGCCAATGGTTGTATCTATCAAACCGACGTTTCCATCAACGATGTGGGCGGCCCTACAGGAGAAACCATTACTCAAACTGATGTAAGTTGTTTCGGACTTTCTGACGGAAGCGTTACGGTTACACCTGTTGGAGGTACAGCGCCTTACAGTTATCTTTGGATTCCTTCAGGTTCTACATCAAACACACTGACCAATATCCCGTCAGGCAATTACAATCTGGAAATTATCGATGCCAATGGTTGTATTCGCGTGGTGCCTGTAACCATTAATGAGGAACCTGCAATTTCTGCTAACTCAGTTGCAACAAACCCAACCTGTGGCCAGTGTAACGGCACAATTGCCTTGCTTTCATCCGGAGGTGACGGTGGCCCTTACACTTATTCCTGGACCGGCGGGTTACCAGCATCTGGTTCCCAAACCAATGTTTGCGCAGGTATTTATGATGTTACTGTTACTGACGGAAGCGGTTGCTCAACAACTGAAACCGTTGCCATTAGTTCTACCAGCGGACCTGTATTAAATACGGTAGGTAATGACCCTGCCTGCGGAGGTATTTGTGACGGAAGTGTTCAGGTAACAGCAACCACGGGCACCGGACCTTTTGCTTATAGCTGGAATTCAGGCGACAATACAGATATTGTAAATTCCCTTTGTGGTGGTGTATACACCGTTCAGGTTACCGACCAGGCCACGGGTTGCGTAAGTACCGGGCAAGCCACCTTGACCGACCCTTCTCAGTTAGGCTTCAGCATTGCCAATATACAAGATG
>CAZDUI010000028.1:16902-50641 GCA_964508605.1 uncultured Weeksellaceae bacterium
TTACGGACCAGGCCACAGGATGTGTCAGCTCATCGCTGGCCACCTTGACCGACCCTTCTCAGTTAGGCTTCAGCATTGCCAATATACAAGATGCGGGCTGTTCCGGAGTATGTGACGGCGAAGCCACAGCTGTAGCCAGTGGCGGTACACTTCCCCTGACCTATCAGTGGAGCGACCCATTAAACCAGACTACAGCAACGGCCACCGGACTCTGTCAGGGCATATACACGGTACAGGTAAACGATGCCAATGGCTGTTCATCCAGTCAGAGTGTGATAATAGACACGGACCCGAACCTGAGCATAACCACAACCAGTGTTGACGCCACCTGTGGTGTATGCGACGGCGAAGCTACGGTAACAGCCTCCGGGGGAACGTCTCCCTATACCTACACCTGGAGCAACGGAGCTACCGGAACCACCATCACGGGACTCTGTGCAGGAGTATATACAGTACAGGTAACGGGAGCCAACGGCTGCGGCGAGCAGTTCCCTGTAACCATCAACGATGTGGGCGGTCCTACGGGAGAAACCATCACGCAGACCGATGCGAGCTGTTATGGAGTAAATGACGGAAGTGTAACCGTAACCCCATCCGGCGGAACCGCACCTTACAGTTACTTGTGGGTACCCGGTGGCACCACCAGCAATACTCTGAGCAACATAGGCGCAGGCACATACACATTAGAAGTAATCGATGCGAACGGATGTATCCGTGTGGTGCCTGTAACCATCAACGCACCTACAGAAATACAGTCGAATCCACAGTTGTTCAATGCCGATTGCGGCGCGTGCAACGGAGCAGTACAACTGCTTACCTCAGGTGGATCGGGCACATATACCTACAGCTGGACCGGCGGATTACCCGCACAAAGCGACCAGACAAATCTTTGTCCGGGCATATACGATGTGACCATTACCGACGGTAACGGTTGCAGCACAACACAGAGCATACCTGTAAGCAGTACCAACGGCCCGCAGCTGAGCACTACCTCTACCGATCCCGGATGTGCAGGCACCTGCGACGGAACGGCACAGGTAACGGCCAACACGGGCACGGGTCCGTTTGACTATCTTTGGAATACCGGCAGCGCGTCAGATAACATCAGCGGACTGTGTGGCGGAACGTACACTGTACAGGTTACGGACCAGGCCACAGGATGTGTCAGCTCATCGCTGGCCACCTTGACCGACCCCGATCAGCTTGGAATTAGTGTTGCTAACGTAACGGATGCAGGATGTACAGGAGCGTGTGATGGTGCTGCAAGTGTTGTAGTTTCCGGTGGAACCCTGCCGTTAACTTATTTCTGGAATGACCCTGCGGCCCAAACTTCGTCCAGTCCTGTGGCTTTGTGTCAGGGAATATATACGGTTCAGGTGACAGACGTAAATGGTTGTACTATTAATCAGAGTGTTATTGTCAATTCATCTCCGTCTATCACGGCTACTTTTACGTCATCTGACGCTGTATGTGGATTCTGTGATGGCGGTGCAACGGTTACACCTGTTGGCGGGGTAGCTCCTTATAATATTGTATGGAGTAATGGACTCACAGGTACTACAGGTACTAATTTGTGTGCCGGTGTTTATACTGTTCAAATTACCGGGGCAAATGGTTGTTCGCAACAAGTGGATATAACCATAAATAATATCGGTGGTCCTTCAGGAGAAACAATTTCTCAAACGGACGTTAGTTGCTTTGGTGGAACAGATGGCAATATTACCGTTACTCCTTCCGGTGGTACTGCCCCTTACACTTATTTGTGGGTACCAACAGGGAATACAACCAATTCTGTAAGCAATGTTCCTGCAGGAAGCTATACCCTGGAGGTGATTGATGCGAATGGTTGTATTCGTGTGGTACAGGTTACTCTGACGGAACCTTCAGAAATGGTATTAAATCCGCAGCTTGCCAACCCTGATTGCGGAGCATGTAATGGAAGCATTCAGCTTCTTACAACAGGAGGAGCCGGAGGTTATGCATATTCCTGGTCGGGTGGTTTGCCGTCTGATGCGGTGCAAACCGGATTGTGTGCCGGAAATTATGCGGTTACCGTTACCGATGCAAATGGTTGCAGTCAGAGTTTTGATATTCCATTCTCTTCTGCACAGGCTCCTTTTGTAAATTTGGTAACTACAAATGAAACATGTTACAATGACTGCGACGGTTCTATAAACAGCACGGTAAGTGGTACACCCGGACCATATACTTATGCATGGGCAACCGGTGAAGCCACTACCAACCTTTCATCGTTATGCCCCGGAGTTTATTCAGTTACGGTTACGGACAATACAACAGGTTGTGTGGGGGCGGGGTTTGCTGAAATTGAAGCTGCAGATACTTTGGGATTGAGCATTCCGAATATTATAGATGCCAGTTGTTTTGGGGTTTGTGACGGAGAATTATCGGCAGTGGTTTCGGGTGGAACATTGCCATTGACCTATTTCTGGAACGATCCGAATACGCAAACTACGGCTACTGCAACCGGGCTGTGCGCGGGTAATTTCTTTGTAACTGTCACCGACGCAAATGGCTGCATTATCCTGCAGGATGCGGATATCATAGAGCCTGCACCCATTCTGGTTACAATTGACAGTATTGTGGATGCCAAGTGTCTGAATACACCGGACGGTGAGATTTATATAACAGCTACTGGTGGTGCAGGAGGGTTGACATATTCTTGGACCTCAGACCCTGCAGGTTATACCTCAACAAGCGAAGATATTACAGGTTTATTGCCAATGAATTATATTCTTCAGGTTACAGATGCCGCAGGATGTTTTACATTGGATACCGCAGCTGTAGATACATTATTTGTTGTGCTTGCTGATGCAGGTCCCGACCTGAGTGTTTGTCCGGGAGTACCCTTTACGCTGACCGGGAGTGGAACGGCTCCGTCACCATTAACACTAACATGGTTTGATGCTTCAGGAAATGTGTTGGATACAGATGCTACGTTAACACTTACTGAGCAGCCCGGTACTTATAGCTATATATTTGAGGCCAGAGATGATAGTTGTGCACATACCGATACGGTTGTTGTAACCGTATATGCATATCCTTTAGCTGAAGCTGGTCCGAATATAGAATTAATAAAAGGTGAAACCGGTATTCTGGGAGGAAGTCCTACGGGTTCTGCTGGTTCTTCCTATTTATGGTCGCCGGTAACAGACCTGAGCGATAGCTCAGCATCGAATCCTAGTGTAATGCCAGACACAACTACTTGGTATTATGTTACTGTTACTGATGTGAATGGATGTATCTCCTCAGATTCAGTTCTGGTGTACGTATATCCCGATATTATTTTCCCAAATGGTTTCTCTCCCAACGGTGATGGTGTCAATGAAGTTTGGGAAATAGATTTTATAGCGCAATTCCCAGAATCTACTGTTGAAGTGTTTAACAGATGGGGTGAGCCACTTTTCTATTCTGTTGGTTACCAGGTGCCCTGGGATGGAAAGTATAAAGGAAAAGAGTTGCCTGTTGGAACTTATTATTATATTATAAACCTGAATCATCCGTTATTCCCGGATGCATTCACAGGTCCAATAACTATTTTGCGATGAGAAATATATTAATTATCGTTGTTATTGTATTTGGTACTGTACGTGCAGATGCCCAGCAATTGCCGCAGTTTTCGCAGTATCTGTTTAATGAGTACTTTATTAATCCGGCTTTTGGCGGAGCGCGCGACTATTTTGAGGTACGCTCAAATAACAGATATCAGTGGGTAGGCATTACAGATGCCCCCAGAACTTATACATTGACCCTTCAGGGACCAAATAAAGACCGAACAATGGGATTTGGCGGGCAGATATATACTGACATCGTAGGTCCCACCCGTCGAATAGGAGTGCAGGCTTCCTATGCTTATCATTTTAAACTCACAGATGAAATTAAATTTTCTTTAGGCTTGTCTTTTGGTGTTCTTCAATGGACCGTAGATGGGGCCAAAATAACGTTGAAAAATACAAATGATGCTGTTATTAGTAATGGACTACAAAGTTCACTGGTTGCTGATGCTACTTTTGGTATTCTTCTGTACGAGAAGGAGAAATGGTATTTTGGTATATCTGCACCGAACTTATTACAAAGTAAGTTGTATTTTTTTAATTATCAAACGTATACACTCAGTAGGCTTGAGGATCATTACTATATGAATGGTGCATATAAGTTTATCATTAATGACGATTTTCAGGTCGAACCTTCGTTTATGTTGAAGTACGTTAGCCCGGCACCGTTAAAGTTTGATATTGGGGTTAGAGCAATTTATAAAGAAACGGTGTGGCTGGGAGGAGCATTCAGAACCAAGGATGCTTGGAGCGCTTTGATTGGGTTTATGTACAAAAAGAATCTTCTGATAGGTTATTCATACGACTTCACTACTACGAATCTGAAACACTACAGTACAGGAACGCATGAGTTGGTACTCGGGGTTAAATTTACCGGAAATTCGGTTGCAAAGGGCGATTTTGATCCAAGTATGTATTGATTGATTAATAAGTGATTGAGAATATTGCGGTTGTTCTGATTTGATTCCCGTTACTTTCGATGATGAAATAATCATCGATTAAATTGGGTTTTTCGTCTAAATGTTTTTTGATGTTATCAGGAATTTATTAAATTGCAAAGGTAAAATTAAGAAACTATGCGTAAATTCGGTATCCTTGTGGTTCTCTGCTTTATGTTGAGTCCGGTTATTGCGGAGGTTGTTCAATTTAAAGCGGTACTAAATGGTAATCGCGTTGAATTGAAATGGTTTGGGGTGGGGTTAACTGATGATTACACGTATGTTGTTCAGCGCTCAAAAGATGGTCAGGTTTTCAAGGATCTTGCATTATTGCGCAGCGGGGCAACCATGGAATTTGTTGAATTTTTAGATATTGACACCCGGCCATTAAAAGGGACCTCATATTACAGAGTAAAACAAGTTGGGGTATTAGGTGACGAGAGTTTTTCTGAAATCAGTGTTGTTCAGAATGTTAAAAAGAAGGAGAAGCTTCACGAGAGTGTTTCTGTTCCGGTTTTGGTGGTTGCTGAAGACCTTGCCGGTGAATCTTACTTTGGCAAAGTGCATGTTACTCGTCAGAATCCGGAATTATTAGCCACCGATCTTGAAGATGGTTTTCCATCAGGTGCATTCAGAATCGTTGCTACAAGTAACGATGCTATTCGCAACTTTATAATTCGAATTGAATAAATTTTTCATGTGTTATAATTGGTTAAACAAGGGCAGGTTTCTGCCCTTTGTTTTTTTTAGGAATTTATTATCGCATTAAAAAAATATTTATCTTTGCAGCCCTTAAGATGACGGCTTGTATAAAAGTCTTTACCTAAGGGCCTGCGGGTGTGGTGAAATTGGTAGACACGCCAGACTTAGGATCTGGTGCTTCACGGCATGGGGGTTCGAGTCCCTCCACCCGCACACAAAATATGTAATCGCAGAAAACTGATCTCCCAATGGAATTGATTGAAAACAAAATTGATGAGCTGAATGCCGAGTGGGTAATTCGTATTGAAAAAGAAGATTATTTTGCAGAATGGGATGAAGCCCTTAAGAAGGCAAGAAAGCAGGTTAACATTCCGGGGTTTAGAAACGGAAAGGTGCCTCAGCAGGTTATTCAAAAGCGTTACGGCAGTGCATTGCTTGCCGATACTTTGGAGAAAATTTTAAACCAGCAGCTAAACAAGTATATCGAAACGAATCAGGTGGATTTGTTGGGTGGTCCGCTACCCAAGGAGAGTGATGATGCTCCGGGTAATTGGGAAAATCCGGACATTTTTCAGTTTGTATATCAGGTTGGATTGGCTCCGCAATTCTCAGTGAATATTTCAGGAGAACCTTGTGATTATTATACAATAAAGGTGGATGATGGTCTTGTGAACCGTCAAATGGAGGACGTACGCAGACGTTATGGAAAGTTATCAGACGTCGAAGTAGTTGAAGATAAAGATTTGGTTTTGGGCAATTTCTCTGAATTACTGCCGGATGGTAATGTGGTTGAAGGCGGAATAAGTCATGACTCATCTATTAGTCTTGAATTTATTGATGAATCTTCCAGAAAACCGTTATTGGGACTTAAGGTGGGTGACTCAGTAGATTTGGACCCGTTTTCAGTATCTAAAGGGGAGGCTGATACAGCAGCCATGTTAGGAATTACCAAGGATCAGCTTTCAGGAATTGCTAAGATGTTCCGGTTCACTGTAAAAAGCATTAAGAGAATGCAATTGGCTGAAGTGAATCAGGATTTGTTTGATAAGATATTTGGTGAAGATCAGGTTCATACCGAAGAGGAAATGAAGGAGCGTATAAAGGCTGATTTTGAAGGAGGGTTTAAAACGGATAGCGATAGACTTTTGTATCGTCATTTCAGAAAGTCACTTTTAGAAAAGTATACGGTTTCGCTTCCTGAGGAGTTTTTAAAGAAATGGATTGTGTCCAATGACAGGGATCAAAAGATTACCCCTGAAGTTCTTGAACAGGAGTTTGGCCAGTATAGTGAATATTTAAGATGGCAGTTGATTGAATCAAAACTGGTAAAGGAGTATAATCTTGAAATCACGGATGAAGAGTTGGTATCAGCAACAATGTCGGCCATTGCCGGTAATTATCAAAGGTACGGAATGCCCATACCAGCTGCAGCCGAACTTGAAAAACACGCCCGTGAAGTGTTGCAAAAAAGAGAGGAACGCGACAGGGTGGTGAATATGGTTAGCGAGCAAAAGCTTATGTCTCTGTTCAAATCTGAAGTATCTTTGAATACAAAAGAACTGAGTTATGATGATTTTGTGGCTATTGCGCAACAATCATAATTAACGCCATTCCGATTTACATTTATCGGTTCATAAATTTGCTTTCATTTGGTTTTGGTTCTTGTTAAAAGAGCTATCTTCGGCAATTCGCAATTAAAAAATTAATTTGTTTCGTTATGAATATGCACGATGAGTTCCGCAAGTATGCGGTGAAACACATAGGAATTAACAGTTTGTATGTTGATGGTTATGTAAAGTCTTCTATGACTCCTTATATTATTGAGGAACGTCAATTAAACGTGGCCCAGATGGACGTTTTTTCGAGATTGATGATGGACCGGATAATTTTTCTGGGAACCGGTATTAACGACCAGGTAGCCAATATTATTCAGGCTCAGTTGCTTTTTCTTGAATCAACCGATCCAAAGAAGGACATACAAATCTATATGAATTCGCCCGGTGGTTCGGTGTATGCGGGCCTGGGTATATACGACACCATGCAGTACATTGCCCCGGATGTTGCAACCATTTGTACGGGTATTGCTGCTTCAATGGGTGCTGTATTGCTGTGCGCAGGAACCAAAGGAAAGCGTTCAGCATTAAAGCACAGTAGAGTTATGATTCATCAACCCTTAGGAGGTGCTGAAGGGCAAGCTTCTGATATTGAAATCACAGCGCGTGAGATATTAAAATTGAAGAAAGAGTTGTACGACATCATTGCAAATCATAGCGGACAATCCTACGATAAAGTATATGCCGATAGTGACCGCGATTACTGGATGATTGCGGAAGAAGCCCGTAATTATGGTATGATTGACGAAGTGCTTGAGCGAAACCCTGCTACACGTTGATACCCGAAAAAAGGTTTGGTATAGCCAACCTTTTTTAGTAATTTTGCATCATCATGAAACCGCATGAAGTTCATGCGGTTTTTTTAATTCAATATGGAAAGGGATAAGGTTGTAAAATGCTCATTCTGTGGTCGCAAGAAAACTGAGGTTAATGTTTTAATTGCGGGAATCAGCGGACATATATGTGATAACTGCATTTCGCAGGCAGGCAATATAGTTAGAGAAGAGCTTGCCCAGCAGAGCAACAAGAGTTTGAAATATAACTTAAAACTTTCTAAGCCGGATGAATTGAAGCGTGGTCTTGATGAGCATGTAATTGGACAGGATGATGCAAAAAGAGTATTGTCTGTGGCTGTATACAATCATTATAAAAGGTTGATGCAATCATCAATGGATACCAGTAATGAGGTTGAAATTGAAAAAAGCAACATTGTGATGGTTGGCAGAACCGGTACGGGTAAAACTTTATTGGCGAGAACAATAGCAAGAATGCTGAATGTACCATTTTGTATTGCAGATGCGACTGTTCTTACTGAAGCGGGATACGTTGGCGAAGATGTTGAGAGTATTTTGTCAAGGTTGTTGCAGGCCGCTGATTATGACGTTTCTGCAGCCGAAAGGGGAATTGTTTTTATTGATGAGATTGACAAAATTTCCAGAAAAGGCGATAATCCGTCAATCACACGTGACGTTAGCGGAGAGGGTGTTCAGCAGGCTTTGTTAAAATTGCTGGAGGGTAGTGTTGTGAATGTGCCACCACAGGGCGGCCGTAAACATCCGGAGCAAAAAATGATTCAGGTGAATACAAAGAATGTATTGTTTATTTGCGGAGGGGCATTTGACGGAATTGACAAGATTATTGAGAGAAGAATTAAAACCAATCCTATTGGATATTCTGCAGAGAGGAACGATGATATTGATGATGCAGAGAATTTGCTAAAGTATATTACACCCGTTGATTTAAAGAAATTTGGTTTAATCCCTGAGTTGATTGGCAGGTTTCCGGTACTAACACATTTAGACCCTCTGGATGCGGCTACATTGCTTAGAATACTTACTGAACCTAAAAATGCTTTGGTTAAACAGTATGTCAAATTGTTTTCTTTAGACAATGTTAAGTTGAGTTTCGATAAAGAGGTATTGCTATTTGTGGTTGAAAAAGCTTTAGAGTATAAATTGGGTGCCCGCGGGTTACGCAGTATTTGTGAAGCAATACTGAATGACGCCATGTTTGAATTGCCTTCTCAAACAGATATCAAAGAGTTTAAAGTTACGCTGGAATATGCTGTTGAAAAATTCGGTAAATCCAGAATTAGCAAATTAAAAGTAGCATAACATGAAGAAAGTCTTTATTAGCCTTGTTGTTACCCTGGTTGTAGGTAATGTGGGCGCACAAACAGAGGGACAAATTAAAGACCTCTCGGCAGCAATAGTTAAGGCTTGTTCAAAGAAAAAAATATCATATCTGGAAAAATTTCAACTGAACAAAGAATCGTTGTATAAGTACTTGATTCCAGCAATTATAAGCGAAGATCCGTCTTTGGCTGAATCAGAAGATTTTAAGGCACAAATTGAAAAAGAGATGCCTAGTTTTGAAGCCGAGTATAAAGCTGGTTTTGAAGCACTTCTATCGGGAATAGAAACGGCAGGTTATAGCAAGTTTTCATACCTATCACATCAGATTACCCAAAGCTCAGATGTGATTGGTAACTTGTCAGCTGCTACAATTTCTATTGTTTTCAAAGACAAGAGCGGAAAAGTTTTTAGTCTTGGTTTTAAAAATTGCCTGATTACAGATGTCGGACCCCTGTTGGCGCCTGAGGTAAGTGTTTTGCATTTTAATATGGTACAGGCTTGCGGATGTTTATCAGGAATGGAGTTTCTTGACGAGAGTTTGGTAGGGACATTTTCTGGCGAGTGTTCCTTTTTGAACGATTACGACATGATGGGTGATGCCGGTCGTTTTTGCGGATTGGATCACGATTACGGATATGAGGAGGAGTATGCAGAGGAAGAGGCTTATTCTGAGGAAGATTATTATGCCTCAATTAATCTGTGCGATTGCCGTACAGCTATGAAAGAGTATTCAGATGCAATGTCTGCAGCCATGAACTTACCCACTGAAAAAGAACGCAGGAACCAGATATATAATCTGAACGAAGAGTATTACAATACTTTGTCGGATTGTTACTATAAGGAGCAAATGATGATTGAGGAACTGGGAGAAGATGGTTTAGAGACCGAATATCAAAATTGCGACTGATTTATAAATAGATAATCAGCATTACAGTTGTCATTGAAAGTAATGTAAAGAGCGGAAGCCACAAATTGAGTTTCATAAAGAAATAGAATGCGGGTCTTGGCCCATGACTGATGAGTCCGGCTATTGGTAGGAAAATCATTACTATTATAATGAATATTAAAATAATATGAATATTCAGGTAGTTGATGTATCTGTGATTTTTTACAATACCGTTTTTTCTTAGAATAAACCAATGCACCTGCCCCAGTATTTTTGTTCGCTTAATGCTTACAAAATCTCCCCGCTCTAACTTCACGGGCAGTTTGTGAGTGAACATAGGTAAGAATCCCACGCCATCGCTCAGTAAAATATAAGTGTATTTATCGCCTTTCCAGGTTTGTCCTATGCGTCGTTCTTCATTGTAAGTCCAGAAGTTGTCAATTAAGGTTATGATACCAATTGCAATGAATAGGAAAGCCACCCATTTGTGACTTTTATACAAAAGGGTTTGTTTAATTTCGCTGAACTGAATAATATGGAGATTTGCCTTTTCTCTGGCTACATTTTTAGCCCACTTCAGCCTTTCCTCAAATTCTGGTTGGGTATAAAAGCGATGCCCCCTTTTGATGATTGTTTCTTCGCTGCTGTCATTCAGTGGGGCTTTTTGGATATTGCTCTTTGAGAATTTTTTACGTAATTCAACATCCGAGAGTATCGCATAAGCTTGAGTTATCAAAAGAAATTTGCTGTGAGCATCAGGTGCATTATTTCGGTCTGGGTGCACCTGAAGTGCTTTTTTTCGATATGCTTTTTTCAGGTCGTCATCAGTGGTATCAGGATATACTCCTAAAAGCAAACAAGCTTCCTCAATACTGCGTATGTTGCTAGTGCTGGGCAAAGTAGTACAACGTCTTGTTGATGGTTACGGTAACATTGCTGTCGCATTGTTCTCCGTAGTCAACGAAACGTGTTGCCAAATTGTTTGGATTCACTTCTAATGAACCTGCAATTACATACCTGCAATCACCGCTCTGAAGCAGTGCAGAAGAAATAACAGCGTTAAAAGAATTGCCGGAACGACTTATTCCGGTGCAAGATGTACCGGATGTGAGATACAGGTCATCGCTGATTTGTAAAGTAGAACTACCATCAATGCGGGTTCTTGTTCTGTTTGTACTTAGTGTAGAAATTCTATTTAAAGAATCGGTTAGTTGCCAGTTAAGGTATTGAAAGCTGTAGACGTTTTTACCGTCAGAATTGGGTCCGTCAATGGTAAAAGTATGGTCTGCATTTAACTGATAACCGTCTACTTTATAATTTGATGTAGAAATTTCCACAGAACTTCCAATCACATTGTAATCGCCAGTTATCTGGACGACTACTGAGCCGAATCTGTGGCGGCCATCAGGATTTAAACAGCCATCTGCACCAAATGAAATACTGATAATTCGGGGTGTTGAAGATAAATTTACACTTACTGTTGCACAGTCCAGTTTGCCTGTAGTGTATGCTGGTGTTATTCCATATGCTTTGCTGCAGGCTTCATCAACAATCATGAAAAGGTCAAAACTCAACTGTTCCATTAGTGTTTGATCTTCAGTTGCCCAAAGACTGTTGTCGTAGTCCCGGTCTGCCTTACGACAACCTGCAAATACAACTGCAGTTAATAGGATGAAGTAAACTATAGAATAATTGAGTCGCTGCATCAGGCACAAAAATATACAATCCGCTCAACGAAAAACACGTTGATAGGTTACGAATTCCATATTAAAGGCATTTTTTTCGTCGGCACTATATTTTTTTTTGGAGGTAATTTCCCATACATGTGGCGGAATATCAGGAAAAAAGACATCAGCTTCAAACGGGGCGTCCACATGAGTTATCATTAATTCGTCTACCAGATTTTTTTCCATAGCTTCCCTGTAAATCTCACCTCCGCCAATAATATACACGGTTTCTTTTTCAAAGCGGGCTGCTTCTTTTAGTGCGGATTGAAGGGAGTGAACTACCAGAGCTCCGGGCGCACTGTAGTCAACTTTGCGTGTAACAACAATGTTGGTTCGGTTTTTAAGTGGTCTGAATTGGGGCGGGATGGACTCGTAATTTTTACGGCCTGTAATTATAGTATGACCCAGCGTGGTATCTCTGAAGAACCGCATATCTTCAGGCAATTTCCAAAGCAGCGTGTTGTTTTTGCCGATGGCCCGGTTACTGGCTATGGCTGCAATAATCGCAACTTTCATACAGCAACAGCTGCTTTAATATGCGGGTGTGGGTCGTAATTCAACAGGGTGAAATCTTCATATGAGAAGTCGAAAATTTCTTTTACATCAGCATTTATTATCATTTTAGGAAGCGGCTTAATATTGCGGCTTAGCTGTAGTTTTGCCTGTTCAAGGTGATTGCTGTACAGGTGGGCATCTCCCAGTGTGTGAATAAACTCGCCGGGTTTTAAACCTGTAACCTGTGCCATCATTAATGTAAGCAAAGCGTAGGAAGCAATGTTAAATGGTACTCCCAGAAATACATCAGCACTGCGCTGATATAACTGACATGATAATTTACCTTTGGCAACGTAGAACTGAAATAATGCATGACAGGGAGGTAAGGCCATGTCGGGTACATCAGCGGGGTTCCAGGCTGTTACCATAATTCGTCTGCTATCCGGATTTTTTCTCAGTAAATCAACAGCTTGTTTTATTTGGTCAATGGTTTCGCCATTCTTTGTGGGCCAGTTGCGCCACTGGTAACCGTAAACCGGTCCCAGATTACCCTTCTCATCAGCCCATTCATCCCAAATACTAACACCGTTCTCCTTCAGCCAGGCAATATTTGTGTCGCCTCTAAGAAACCAAAGCAATTCTATTACGATACTTCTCAGATGAAGTTTTTTTGTGGTAAGCAAAGGAAACCCATCTTCCAGATTGAATCGCATCTGATGACCAAAAACACTTAATGTACCTGTGCCGGTTCTGTCGCCCTTTTGGGTGCCTTCTTCCAGAATGCGCGATAATAGTTTATGGTACTGTTCCATTTTTACCAGTTCTTCTTGATTTTACTACTACTTGCTCATTTTAGCAATGCGTTTGCTATACCACTTGGTGTATTCTTTGCTCAGTTCCTTTCCATCGGTGTTAACAGGCTGGGGATATTTGGTGGCTCCCTTACAAATGTGATTGCGGTCGGCATCGTAGGGTACCAATTTAAACAGGGGTACAGCCCATTTTCCGGCCTTGTCGTAAGCAAAGGTGTAATTCATTAATACCACGTAATCCGTTAAATTATTGAGCGGAGAGGCATTGTGTTCATTGATGCCTGAGTCGGTAACATCCAGTTTGGCAATTCGGGTTACTTTTACTTTAACACTGAATTTTTCCGGAGCCCAGGAACAGGGAATTATTTCGGATGAGGCTACCTTCAATAAATAGGTTTCTCCGGGGTCGCAGCAATCGCAGTAATCAATAATCCATGGATTCTTTTTAAGGAATTTTGTAACAGCTTTTGCCTGCGGCATAGTTATATCATCCCATGCATCAGCAAAGGCTTGAAATGAAGTAGTTAAGGCAAGTAGAGTAAAAATTGCAAAGCGTATCATGTTTTTTGTATTTATTTGGTCCAAAAGTAAGACGCAACCGTCAGGTTGCGTTTTATTGTTGAAAAATGTATTAACTTTTAAAGTTAATGATACTGTTTGATATATTGTTACGGTTTTTCTATCTTGATAAGTTCTACGTCGAAAATCAAGGCCATGTAAGGTTTAATTTTGCCACCCGGTTGCGGACGGGCGCCATAAGCAAGTTCCTGAGGGATATAGAATCTGAATTTAGATCCTTCCGGCATTAACTGTAGCCCTTCAGTCCAGCCTTTAATTACCTGGTTGAGTCCGAAACTGATAGGAGCACCACGCTCTACCGAACTATCGAAAACAGTGCCGTCAATTAAAGTTCCGTGATAGTGCGTATTTACAACGCTTGTGGCCGATGGTTTTGGACCTGTGCCCATTTTAATAACTTCGTATTGCAGACCGCTGGCAGTAACCTGAATTCCTTGTTTTTTTGCGTTTGCAGCCAGGAACTCCTGTCCTTCTTTCAAATACTTTTCGTTGATGCGTTGCTGTAAACTGGTCATATAGTTTTGAAGGTAACCCTGGGCCTGCTCAGGAGACATTTTTCCGGTGCGCTTGGCATAGATGTCTTGCATGGCTTCCATCATAATATTTAAATCAATATCTTCAAATCCTTGATTCATAAGGTTTCCGGCAATGTTGACGCCTAAGCTGTAGCTTACGCTGTCTTTTTCAGTCTTTAGTTCCATTTTGTTGTTTTTCTGTCCATTAGCTGACAGAGCAATGCACGAAACGACGGCTATGGCAATTGATTTTTTCATAATATATTTTAATTTGCTCTTTCAAGAATCGCGCCCAAAGATACAGATTTCCGATATTTGGCCAATGAACATTTTCTATCGTCTGGCTACGGGGTTATATTCTTTTTTAATGAAGGTTGCTGCGCTATGGAATATAAAGGCGCGATTAATTGTGAAAGGCAGGCGTCAGAGTTTTGAAAGACTCAGGGGTATTGAAGCGGGTAGTCCCGTAATCTGGTTTCATTGTGCGTCTTTGGGTGAATTTGAAATGGGAAGACCCTTAATGGAACATTGGCTGGATGCTCACCCTGAATTCAAACTGGTAGTTACTTTTTTCAGTCCCTCCGGATTTGAATTCCGAAAAGACTATAAAAGAGCTACGGCAACTGCTTATTTGCCCGCGGATACTCCCGGCAATGCCCGAAGGTTTATAAGCATGGTTAAGCCTACTATAGTGGTTTTTGTGAAGTATGATTTGTGGCATTATTATATTTCTGAATTAAAGAATCAAAAAATTCCATACTTTATCATTTCAGCCACATTTCGGAAGGGGCACCGGTATTTTAAAAGTAAATTTTTCAGGAATTTACTAACTTCTGCAGAATTGATTTTTGTTCAGGATGATTTGTCTTTGCGCTTGCTGAAAGAGAATAACTTTGAAAGCGGTGTGCGCTCGGGAGATACGCGCTGCGATAGAGTATTGCAAATTGCCGGGAATGCAAAGGATGATGCTGCTGTACTTGATTTTATTGGAGACCGCAGAATGATACTTGCGGGAAGTTCCTGGAAGGAAGAAGAAATGCTTCTGCAAAAATCATTTCCAATACCTGTTAAGGAATGGTGTATAGTAATTGCTCCACATGATATTAGCGAAGGTCATTTGTGTATGATAGAGAAGCGATTTGCCGGAAGAATAGTAAGGTACAGCGCATTGACGAATGAGATGAATTTTGATGTTTTACTCATTGATAATATAGGTATGCTTCCGGTGTTATATCATATGGCGGATGTGTCATTGGTTGGCGGAGGATTTACCGGCTACTTGCATAATATTCTGGAACCGGCAGCCCACGGTGTGCCTGTATTGTTTGGTCCTAAACACCACCGGTATCATGAAGCGGAGGCACTGATACGGAGGGGGGGAGCCAGAACTGTTTCTCATGCTGAAGCTCTTAAAACGGCCATTTCTAATTCCGACTGGTTAGAAACAGCGGGCAATGCTTGCATGGAGTATATTTTGGAAATGCAGGGCGCAACGGCGTTAATTAAAAGGGCTATTGAGGAGAATACAATAATTGATGGTAAATTATTAGTGGATTCAGGAAATTGAAATTAACTGAATCTCTTAATATCACATTCAGGATGCAAGGGTGTTCCGTTCAGCAAATGTTGTGTCAATTCGTTTGCCAGCAATGGAGCTAATAGTACTCCCCGTGTGCCTAAACCGTTAAAAATGGACAAAACCGGTGCCGCTTCAGATTTTCCCAGCAAAGGTCTGCGGTCAGTAACCGTGGGTCTGATGCCAGCTGCATGATGGGTGACACTGAAATTTTCAATTACATTTAAGTTTTTCATACCTTCCAATATTTCTTCCTTGCCTTCGTCAGTGGGGTAGGGGCTATTATCCTTCCAGTTATAGGTAGAACCTGATTTGTAATGTCCTTCACCATCCGAAAGAACAAAAATATTTTTATTTAAAACCTGTGCTGGAATTTTTTCACGGGAGACCAGGTGAAGTAATTCACCTTTGGTATGGGTAAGCGGAAGGTGGTTAAAATAAGGATTGCTATTTGCAACAAATCCTTGAGCAAAGATAAGATGGTCGTATTCTTCATTTAATATGTTAACACATGATTTTGATATTTTAATATCTTGGTAATTAATGAATTGGTTTTTAATTAGGTTTTTCTCCTGGAGATATTCATTATACCCGGTTATAAGTGTCTTAATATCTAAATAGCCTGCCGGAGATACTTTTCCTAATGTTTTATTGCCTGAACGAATGATTTCAAGATTTTTTCCATAAGGCTTAGAGGCAATGGTCTTTTCCCAGTGATGCATTTCTTCTTCTCCGGAAATTAATTTATAAACGGGAATTTCATTCAGCAGTTTTTTTTGCAGTAAATTTTCAATTTCCCGGTATGTGTTTTTTAAACACTCTATTGCTTCCAAAGCTCTCCATGAGGGGATGAGTCTTTTAAAAACAAAGGGATGCCATATACCTGCGGCCACCAGACTTGCTTCTCCAGGGGTTGAGGAATGATATATTGTGGTTTGAATATTCCTTTTGGAGAGTTCGTAATGTAGCAATATACCGGCAAGTCCCCGGCCGACAATAGCGGCTTTTTTCATTATTGTTTCTGTACAACGTGCACATCAAGCTGCGGGAATGGGAATGAAATACCTTCCTTGTTGAATGTGTTGTAAATTAACTCATTGCATTCGTAATATATAGTCCAGTAATCATCTACTTTGCACCATACCCTAAAGTCAAATACAACGGCCGAGTCTGCCATACTTTTCAGCCCGATAAAAGGTACGGGATCTTTAAGAATCAATGGATGATTTTCGGCGATACGGGTAAGGGTTTTTTTAACGTGTTCGCTGTCGGCACCATATTCAACGTTGGCCGTTAAATCTACTCTGCGTAACTCTTGCTTGGTGTAGTTGGTAAGATTTCCATTGGCCAGAGGACCGTTTGGAATATAAATGGTTTTATTGTCAAACGTAAGCAGTATGGTCTGGAATATTTGAATCTCTTTAACAATGCCTGATTCTCCCTGAGCATCAATATAATCTCCTGTTTTAAAGGGTCTGAACAACAAAATCATTACTCCTCCGGCCAGATTACCAAGTGTACCTGAAAACGCCATACCGATAGCGATACCGGCAGCACCAAGAAGCGCAATAAAAGAAGTCATTTCAAGCCCCAGGGTGGTGAGCGCTGTAATAACAACCATAATGCGCATCATGATTACCACAAGGCTTACAAGGAAGGTGTTCAGTGAAGCGTCGTATTCTCTTTTACTTAAAACTTTCTTGGTAATTTTACCCACTCGTCTTACCAGATACATTCCAATAATCAGAATCGCGATGGCCAAAACGAAATCTCCGGCGAATTCCAGTGCCCTTTGGTAAAACTTATCCCAGTCGAAGTTGAATTCTGTCATTTCTTAATATAATTATCAGCAAAGAAAATGAATTTTTACGTTTAAAAATTCAATGCAGCAATTCAAAAGCTGCCCAGAAGTAGGGAGGATATTTTTTGCTCATTTCCCTTTGGGTAGATACAAAAGCTTTTTCAATATCAGAGCCGGCATCAAGTTCTTTGTAAAAGTGAACCATAAATTCTTTTGTTTCTTTATCGGGTACCTGCCACAGACTCATTATTATGTAATGGATGCCTGATAGTTTAAAGGCTCGTTGAAGTCCGTACACTCCTTCGTTTCCATTGATGTCACCCAGTCCGGTTTCACATGCCGAGAGAACCACAAGTTTGGTTTTGGCTAAGTTCATTTGAGCGACTTCTGATGCTGTAAGAACTCCATCATCCCTGCGGGCATATTTCCGGTCGTTCCACAAATCGTTGGCACCGGCAAATAGAAGTCCTGACCGCATCAGGGGGTCACGGTTTTCTGTGAATACACTCACAGCCGCAGCTCTTGATTTACCGCGAAATTCAATTTCGTCTTCGGTTTTAGAATTTTCCTTCTTGTAGTTATGCACCAAAAGAGGGTCGGGAAAAAAGAATCCGTGCGTTGCTATGTGAATTACGTCGCTGTTAATTGCCTGCTCCTTGAAAGCAGTCTCTGTTGCATCCTGACCGGTTAAATAGGTTACGTCCCTTTTTCCAGATTTCACGATTTGAGAAATTTCTTTGGTTTCAGTTAAAGTTCCTTCAAGGTATGGCCACACATCCTGCTCGTTTTTTTGAAGATTGTAATCTATGCCTCCCATCATGCAGAGATTGTCAAATTGTTGGTTAGCATTAGAATTATTCTGATCTATGAGCACTCCGGATGAGTTTGTAACCAGCAATTCGTATGCGTCAATTAAATATTTGTTTTCAGATGATATGGCATGAAAAGATACCCGATGCAGCAAACCAGTAGGTGAAATATATATTTTATAAATGCTGGTGAGACTTTTAGTAAGCGGTTCCCATACAAGTGCATACAAATCGCTTCCCGAACCGGCTTTATATATATTATTAATGATTTCAGGATTGCTGGATGATTGCAGGCCAATGGCTTTTTCAAGTTGTGTTGAAGTACAAAGAGGGTACAAAATGGGTCTTGAAGAAGTTTTTGTAAGTATCAAAGCACAATACTGATCTTCGCCACGGGCTTTGTCAGAATAACTGAAGAATTCAATTACGGCTTCGCCTTCTTTTAACCGCTCCTGAACCTGATTCCATGTTTTACTGTTTGTGCCATTTTGCAGCCCCGTTTCAGAGGCTTGCTCCATTAGTTTTCTCTCAAGTGCATCTGCTTCTGAATTCAATTGTTCTATTCTTTGATTTAGTGATTCATTGCTCAGCGCAGAAAGTTCCGAAACTTTATTTTTAATGATAATCCATTGATTGTACGTGTCCAGAAGTTCGTGTTTTCCGCTATTTAGAATCAGGTTCCTGAACTTCGTGGCCGACTGAAGTAACATCCCCTTTTGAGATAGAATTAAATTATAGGCATCTTCGCTAAGATAGTTTTTTGAATTATATTGGTTAGTGCAGTATGTCAAATAGTCATCAAAGTGTCCGCTGTACCGGCTTATAAACATGCTTTTTTCGCGCTCAGGTAAAAAGGCAAGTTTATCATCCATTTCCGACCGAAGGATGGTTACGGACTCTCTGAATAAACGCTCTGCAGTGGCAAAGTCTTTCTGAGCTCCTTTTATTCTGGCCATATCAATGCAGGAAACAGCGTATTGAAGCGATTTTTTGCCAAGAGATCGTTCCATTATTGAAACTACTTTTGTTATATCACGGTCTGCCTCTTTTAATTTTGCCTGATTTTCGAACATCAGTGCCATTTGCCGCAAGGTATTTGCGTAATCAATCTGCGACCTTCCCTTTGTGCTTTCAAATACTCCCAGCGCTGATGTGAAATAAGCTGTGGCCTTATCAAATTCCTTAACCTTTACATAAATTGCAGCAATATTTGCCAGTGTAAGCGCGTAATCAGGGTGTTTTTTACCGTAAATTTTCTCTTCAATGGTTTTTACATTTTCAAGAAGTGTAATCGCCTCCTGATGTTCACCAAGTTCAGAATAGATGAGCGCCAGATTATTTATAATTGCTGAGTATTGAACAGACTCCTCTCCGTAAAGCGCTTTTATAGCAGTAAGGGCTTCTTCATAATGTTTAATAGACTGATCGAAGTTGCCCATTTCAAAATACATGGACGCTAAACTATTAGCTGCCGTGGCAAAAGACATCCCGGTTTTTCCCTGAACAGAAACTGATTTATTGTATTGTTCTTTCAGCAAAATTTCAGCCTGTGCATATTCGCTTTGTTCAATATAAATTGATGCCAGTGTATTCAGCAGAGACAGGTGTTGAACATAGTTGGTATTATTTTCTGATGTTTCTATCAAAGAGAGCAGAAGGTTTTCGGCCTCTTCGTAGTTTCCGGTTTCGGTAAGGATTGAGGCTTTGTTCGTTTTCAGGGTAAAGCTAACATCACGCAAATCAGCTCTGTCTTTGCATAGTTCAATGGCCTTATTAACTTCATCCATGGCTTCCTTGTAGCGCGAATCATTGAAAAGGCATACTGAAATGTCATTTCTTATCATCATGGAGGAGGAAGAAAACTTACCATAAAGAGTCTCATTTTCGGTAAGTGCTACACGGTAATTGGAAAGTGCTCCCTGATAGTTTCCGGTTTGCATTTGGGCCGAAGCATATTGTTTATAATATTCAATTCTGTACGGAGGCCTGAGAGATTTTACATTTTGTGGTGTCAGGGTTTTTAATAACTCTGTTGCCTCTTGATATTCCCCGTCATAATTCAGAAATGTTGCGGCAAGCACCAATGCCCGGGATTCATTTTTTCCGGTTTTCAGATATTCCGACAAAACAACGCTTCCCAAATAGTTATCGCCCTGATGATATAGGGCTTCGGCATAACTGAGCAAAATGGAGGCATAATACTCAGTTTCCGGTTCGGTGCAATTTACGTTCAGAATGATTTCAGCCAATTCAGATACCTTATCTGGCTTATTTTTTCGGATCCAGTATTCTGATGCTTTTGAATAGGTGCGTAATGCGGCATCGCTACAAACTTCCTCAGTGTTCTCTACGGCATTCAAGGTTTCCGTTAGCAAGTCATCAAAAACGGCATCATCAAACCGGGTAAGCCATAGTAACATGGATAGTGCATCGGCATAAACTGTAACTGCTTCATCTCCTGATTTTATAAAGGCTTCGGCAGCCTGTGTGTAGGATGTATAGGCTTTTGTTGTATCTTTAAGTGCAAGTTGCGCATCGGCAACCAGATATTGAGAAATTCCAAGATTCAACGATTCATTTAATTTCTCAAACACCGTAATGGACGATTGCGCAGTTTTAATACTCTCAGCATGATTACCACTAAGATGTTGTATAAAAGCCAATTGCTGAATGCAAACCGCATTTTCAATCGTGCCTGATGACGTAAGTGCAATGGCTTTATTGATTTCTGTTGTGGCCGATGTCAGGTTACCTTCTTGTGCAAGTATTTCACTTTTATTGTAATAGTCGGACCAATTCTCCTGTGCGTGTCCTGGATTCACTGCGAACAGTAGGGTAATGATAAAAATAAGTTTCGCATTTAAAATCATAAAACTAAGGTAACAAAAAAAGCGCCGATTCCGGCGCTTTTCATTGTAGGTTTGAAAAATTAGTTTTTGTTTTTAACCTTTTTCAATCTTGTAATAACAGAACCACCGGTGTTTACTTCCTTAGGTCCTGAATACATTTCGAGTTTATTAATCTCTGAATCAGGAACAGTAGAAACCTTTACATATTTTCCGTGAAATCCGGTAACTGTAACTTCAAATTTCTTGAAAACCTGATTGATTTTATATACAGGGTCAACCACAATATCAGCACCGCTGCTTTCCATGGCATTCCATTTTGCCATCTCTTTGGCATCTGACAAGCTTTTTGCTTTTGCAGTTCCGGTAATCTTTTTATTTACATCAACTTCCACTTCGGCCAACAATGGTTTAACTATAACGTTTGTGTTATTTGCACGAATGGTTCTAGGTGTTGCACTTGTTGAACAAGAGCTAACTCCCAACATAAGCATTGCCCCGATAAGTAAACTGTGTTTTGGTTTCATTCCTGATGTAATTTATTTGTTTCTGATATATAATATTAAAATCCTAATTTCATTTTAGCGACACGAAGTCTCTCTGATCTTTCGTTCTGGTCTTTGATTTTCTGAGCAATTGTTCTTTGATTATCATAAAACTGATAAAGGTCGTAAATATCCACTTGTTCTTCTTCAGGTATTCCGGCTTTTTCAATTAATCGTGAATAATACCCTTTAAACTGAGTGAAAGAAATATCCAGAATTCCTGTTGATGTTATAAGAGACGCGTGTATATAGTTGTAAATATCGTCTTCAGTGGCTAATTTAACTGCTTTATATTTAGCTGGAAAACCGGTAGCGACAACAGTTATATTTTTCTTTGAAAAAGTGATTGCGAAAATAGGTTCAAAAATCAAATCACATTTTCCGGCTTCAATGGCTTCCCATTTAGCTAATTCGATAATTTCTTCCAATGGAACTTTGGCACTGGCGGTGGCGCTGCCCGTAATCTTTTTGGTTACGTCAATGTCTACCTCACCAATTAAGGTTCTTTGATATATCTCAGATTCTTCAGTTGTAATTTCACGCGCAGTTTTTTTATGAATGCTGCAGGAAGTTGTTGCCAAAAGAACTCCGGTAAATAAAATGATAATTGAACGCATCCTGTAATGAATAATTGTGGCGACAAATGTAATGGGTTTTTGATATGAGAATACATTGTGTGAATTTTTTTTTTTGGTTATATAGATTGATTTGTTTAAGTAGCTACATGAGAGTTTGTTAGGTTATGGAATTGTTTCTGTCAGAACTTAATTGTTGTATATTACGGTATTAGTAAATTGATAATTTATCCAAGTATTGTTCTGTAATTTTTCTGAATTTGGATACAATGTTATGGTTGTTGAAGGGTATGGGTAGCGAAGGAATATTATTGCTCTACCGGGACTTCTAAAAACAGCAGATTGCAATTTTTGAATTTGGTTCAAGCAGATTCGATTCGTTTTTTGACTGATATAGCCCGCTTGATCAGGGATAAAAATGAGATAAGCCCAGAATATGCAAAAAGAAACAAAAAGTGCATCTGAATAAGTTATGGTGAGCTATGGTGGACTGTTTTAAAAAAGTCCCCTTATATTAGTTATACTACTGAATTATGTTTTATCTTTGGATATATTAAAGATACGGTTCTATGAGATATTTGTGCGTTTTATGGCTCTTAGGGGTTTCGGTTGGTTTTTGTCAGGAGACGATTAAAATTGGTGATACGGAATGGACTTCTACAAACTGCTCTGTAAAAACCTTTAGAAATGGAGATCCTATTGAAGAATTGAAAACTGCCGAAGAATGGAATAAAGCTGCCAAGTCGGGAACACCGGGTTTTTGTTATCATAATAACGACCCCTCTACAGCAGAGACTATGGGGCTAATATACAATGCCTATGCGGCGATTGATAAAAGAAATCTTGCGCCTGTTGGTTACAGAGTGCCTGCCAAGGAAGATTTTGAAAAGCTTATAAATGAATATACGGCAAAGTATGGCACTGCAGATTTTGGCAAGCATATTAAATCGGAAACAGGATGGCGGTTGTATTACTCGGATGTGGGTGGCAACGGAGACAACCTGAGTGGTTTGAACTTATATCCTTTTCATAATCCTATTGCTTCTTATTATCCGGATAAACCCGGCATATCTGGTGGGTGGTTTACGTGTAGTTCTGAAAAGGATAATATTTGGTGTTTTCGGTTAGTAGCTGACTATGATTATATTCAGTTTGCACTTTTTGATAAGAATGAGTATGAACGCAATGATGGTCTTGCTGTGAGGCTGATAAAAAATAGTCCTGCTGAAAATGAAGCGGAGAAGATTTCAAAAACGGTAAAACTGAATGACAAGATATGGATGGCAGAAAACCTCAATACTAAGATATATTCCAATGGAGATCCTATTCCGGTGGCCAAGAATGCAAGGGAATGGAAAAAGTATGCTTATGATGGAGTAGGCGCCTATTGTCATTTAGACTATGATCCTGCAAAAGAGATTGTTTATAATTGGTTTGCTGTATCCGACCCAAGAGGTCTGGCGCCTATTGGATGGAAGATTCCTGATGTGAATGATGTTGAGGAGAGTAAAAAGAGTGGCAAATTTAAAACGCTGGAGCTAAATTATGGGACGTGCATGAATTCGGGTAAGTTTAACCTGAGTGAAGAGACTACTAATATTTTTTATTGGTGCCTGAATCCGAGTGAGCCCTTTAAAATGTACACTTATTCTGAGGTATTTTCAGGAAGTTCTTACTGTAATGACGCGAAATCGAAGTGTAAAGAAAGCTATGGCCATTTTGTAAGATGTATAAAAAAATAGAAATATTGTTATGAAGCTACTTATTGCATTTTTTTTCTTGGCTGTTTCTTGGTTGCACACAAGTGCGCAAACGGTTAATTTATATAGAGTTGTAATTAAGGAGAAGTATGGATATATGGATAATACCGGTAAGTTGGTCATTCCGTGTCAGTTCGGGTATTCCGAAGATTTTACGAAACAGGGCCTGGCTGCAGTACAGAGTGATAATGGTAAGTTTGGTTTAATAGATGAAAAGGGGAAAGTGATTCTCGATTTGAAATATGAGAGTATTGAATTTCATCAGTCATCTGATTTCGTATATGCAAAGCCTGTTGAAGCCAAGCATTATGAAATGTATGATTTTAAGGGAAATCTGGTAAAAGTAC
The DNA here is from genome assembly GCA_964508605.1 of uncultured Weeksellaceae bacterium. Lineage (GTDB taxonomy): Bacteria > Bacteroidota > Bacteroidia > Flavobacteriales_D > CAZDUI01 > CAZDUI01. The sequence goes on from CAZDUI010000028.1 coordinate 41,136, forward strand.
CGTTTGCCGCTCATTATGATACATTCCCGTATAATGATTGTAATGCAATCTCAGGCAAGGTACTCGTACTGGTAAATTATAAATTTGGCGTTACCAATTTAGACGGTTCCGTTTTTCTTCCTCCGGTGTACGACTGGCTTAGAATTACTGAAAAAGGAATTTTTGGGGTTAAGGAAGGTAAGAACTTTTTTATGAATAATCAGGGTGTTGAGGTGTTTACCACAAAACATAATTGTGTTTCGTTCAGACCAGATAATGAGCGCATCAAGTTTATTGACAAGGATACCCGGAACTATGGTTTTATGGACTATACAGGACAGGTTATTGTTCCGGCAGATTTCAAAGATCTAAGTGTGTATCGCGAAGGTATGGTCGCATTTTGTGACCCGACAACTGGAAAATGGGGTTTTCTGGATGAAAAGGGAAATGTTGCTATCAGTCCTAAGTTCAATAAAACAGGTGATTTCTATAACGGCCTGGCATGGGCTTCTGAGACTTATGGCGGACTCTATGGTTTGATTGATAAAAGTGGAAATTGGGTTGTACCTCCTAAATACAATAATAAAATTGACATGAAGTCAAACAGGGCAATTGGATTTTATGAAAACGGAAAGACTACTGAAGTAGAGTTGATTGACGATAAAGGTAAACGAATTAAACCTTTACCTAATGTGGAATGGGATTATCCACTGGAAAATTATGATGAGAACGGAATCTGCAAGTTGCATCTTATTTTACCATCGGGTCAGATTTGTGAGGCATTGATGGACTTGAACGGAAAAATACTTTGGAAAGGTGATCCTTTTAATTATTGTTTTCCCGCTAATGCGCTCGTTTCAATGTTAAACGGAAGTAATTTGGAAATAAGCAAGGTAAAAAAAGGTGATGTAGTAATGGCGTACGATGAGGTAAGAGGTATATATACTGAAACCAAAGTAATGGAAGTTGAACGACATGCTGGGTCATTCATTATAAATGAAATTTCGGCAGATTCTTATGATAATTTATCTGTTTCAGTGAAGCAGGACGTGAAGGGTTCATCAAAGAAATGGAGTCTTCAATGTACACCCAATCACCCGATACTAACTTCTGCCGGAGTGATATCGGCATCAGAATTAGTGCGTGGAATGACGCTTTATTCTTTTGATGAATCTAAAAAAATAAATCCGGTAATAGTTACGGATGTTCAATTATTGGATAAAACCACCGTTGTATATAATCTTAAAACAGAAATCGGAAATTATTTCGTTAACGGAATCGCCGTAAAGGTGAAGTAATCTGTGAATTTGAATTTCGTTCTTAACCGTGATTAATAAAAACGGATTTATATTCAGCCCCTGTTATTCGATAAAATCTGCCGGAAACTATTCTAAAACCTGCAATCAGCTGTTTGCTGAAATCTTATCAGATCTTATTCCTTCGACCAGATTCGCTTATTCAATTCTAGAGTTTCAACCAGGCTGACGCAATTGTGAATCAGTGAATAATATTTCATTAAATACTCGGTTTTTAGTCCGGAAGTAAAGTATTTGGGTTCAAACATTTCCTGCCGCAAGGGTATAGCAATATAAACACAGGAGTTCACAAATGAAAATTGCGCATTTTTAAATGTCTTCTCAATTTCAAGCATTTTTTCCATTAATACCGGGGTAATAATGTATCTGGCTTCTACCTGATCGGTGCCATATACTACAAATTCCTTTTCAAACGTTACATTTTCCATTTTTACCAGCTCAGGTCGTACCATATTGTTGCGCTGCATCATTTCGCCAAAAGCTCCCAAAAATCTTTGGGCAACGTCAGTAAGTACAAAGGTTTTTCCCGAGAAGTCTTTATGAAAATCGGCCACAAAGAAAATACCACGGAAAATGGTTTTAAGTTTTCTGTCTTTTCCGGTCCCGCTCATCTCCTGAGCGTGAATTTCCGAAAATATAACTTCTGTTTTATCAATTTTCCCACTAATTAAATCGTCACCATTGTATTTGTTGATTTTATTCAGATAAATTCCCGATTCCTGAAAAGTGGTTCTGGGTAGAAATCCTTTGGGTGAATAACTCATTTCAGGGTTAATGAAAGCCACAATTTTCCGAATGATGGTTTCTTTGAATTGGTGTCTGTATTTATTGGTTTTTTTAATGGTGGAAACCAAAAGCACGATGAAGGTTATCAATACCAGAATGGCAGCGCCTACCGAAATCATGAGTCCCTGCGCTGTATGTGCAAGTGCCATAAAAACCAGGTAAGTTGCCAGTCCGCCCAATAAAAAACTGAAGATGGTTGCAAGTATGAAGCGGGCACATTTTTTTCTGTCGGTTTCAAGAGCAGTCAAAGAGTTCTTAAGGTCGTTTTGATAAAAAGATTCAAATTCCTGTATCGTTTTCATTTTGTAATGGGAATTAAAGAGGTTGTTCAGAAATAATATTTTAAATTATTGAATTTTTAGGATACCGTAGGCGGAATTTCATATGATGCTCTGGCTTCGTCGGGCAATTGAAATACTTTTTTTCTTCCAAACCGGAACAGGGATGCAACTGTATTTGAAGGAAATGTTTCAACGGCATTATTATAATCTGTTACTGCAGCATTGAATGCCCTGCGTGAAGCGGCAAGTTGTTCTTCAACATCTGATATGGATTTTTGAAGTTGAAGGAAATTTGAAGATGCCTTTAACTCAGGATATCTTTCAACGGCAACAAAAATTCCTCCCATCTTTCCGGTTATTTCATTTTCGGCATCCACGCGATCATCTGTGTTTAAATTTTTCGTTTTAATAGTGTTTCGCAATTCGGTAAGCCGGGTAAGCACCTGTTCTTCGTGTTTCATATATCCTTTAACGGTATCCACCAGCTGGGGTATTAAATCTCCCCTTTTTCTTAGATATACATCTATCGACGAGAACGCGTTTTCCACCTTGTTTCTTCGGCTAACTAATGTGTTATACAGAAGAATAAACACAAGAAGAATGAATACAGGAATACCAATGGCAATGTAGAGCATGGGTTAAAATTTGGTGCTAATTAAATGAAAAAAAGGGTAGAAACAAGAGACAAAGACGTAAATTCAATTTGATACCCAAAAAACGATAAAAGATCCGTTAAGGTTTCTTTTCTATTTTTTCCAGTCTTGCTTTTAATTTTTCTATTTCCTTAACCAGGGTATCAATAGATTGATTTTGCTTTTCTATGAATAGTTGTTGTTCCTGAATTGCCTTCACCAGAGGAACGACTAACTCAGCATACCTAATAGAATATAGGTCATTTGTGTTTTTGGGTTTATCAACACCACTAAAGGAGTAGCCTGATTCGTTTGCTGCTGCTTCAACTTCCTGCGCCAGAAATCCTGAGAATCTTATTTTATTATTTAGCTGTTCAGCCAGAAGGTCTCTTGAAGAATCCGGAATATTATTCCATTTGGCAATGGCATCGTGATCTAACAGGTACGTAATGGGTTTCAATCGAAGTATGAAATTTAATCCTGATACATCCTCCTGTATATTTTTTTTAATCCTTTTATCTGAAATATTGGACCAGTTAACAAATCCGCCAATGCTGCTAACAACATTATTACCGAGTCGAATTTGGTTGCTGGCATTGATTACTGTGAAGTAGCCTAAAGCTGTAGAGTTATTGTAACCTACGCCTGTGTAAAAGGCCAGTCTGCCCACTGCGGTATTATTGATATTTGAAGTGCCCACAGTTAATGCGCTCCAGCCTATGGCAGTATTTCCGTATCCAGTGTTATCAGATGTATATGAATTGGCGCCTAAGGCAGTGTTATAATAACCGGTAGTGTTGCCTGAGGCAGCTCCGTCCCCAAGTGCGGTGTTACTATACCCAGATGTATTTGCATTCAAGGCGCTGGTTCCCACGCCAGTGTTATAGGAATTGGTAGTGTTTCTGAGGGCAAAAGTGCCTACTGCAACATTGTAATTTGAACTGGATGCAGAACGCAGTGCTTCAAATCCGATAGCAGTATTCATTACACCATTGTTCATAGATTGCATAGAACTTGTGCCAATAGCTGTGTTGTCATAACCACTGGTATTCGACGTAAGTGAATTATTGCCTACTGCAACATTATTAAAGCCAAAGGTGGCATTTAAAAGCGTCTGATAACCAATGGCTACGTTGTCATTTGCGCTTGAATTGTAGAGCGCCTGGTAACCCACAGCGGTATTGCGCATTGATTGAACCAGACTTCCTGACTGGTAACCGAAAAATGAATTGTATGAGGCATTATAAGTGCTTCCTGTCATATACCCAACGGCAGTATTGAACAAACCCGTAGTATTACCAAGGAGACTTTGATATCCCACAGCAGTGTTCATATCTGCTGTATTGTTTCTGAGAGCGTGAGCGCCTAAGGCTGTATTTTTTGTGCCCGAAACATTGGCTTCAAGTGAATATGTGCCTGCGGCAAGATTATCTCCTCCATCTGCATTGTTACGCATAGAGTAATAACCCAGGGCAGTATTTTCATTGCCTGTATTATTCGAATATAAGGCATGGGTACCTGCAGCAACGTTGTTATTCCCGCTTGTATTCTGATAAATGGCTTGATGCCCAATTCCAATATTACTTGATCCTGTTACATTGCCATACATAGCTTCGGCTCCAACGGCAATATTGAATGAACCGGTTGAATTTGTTACCAAATTCTCAATACCTATGGTTGTATTGTAGTTCCCGTCATCTAGCCCCGTTCCACTCATAAAGTAGGATTGGTAACCAACCCGTGTATTTCCTGAGCCTTTGTTATAGAATGAATTATAAGTGCCAATGGCTGTATTTCTACTGCCCGTTTCGTTTTCTGAAAGTGCAGCAACACCAAGCGCCGTATTTTCTGTGCCCGTTGTATTTCTCCAAATGGATTGCACACCAACACCTGTATTGTAGTACCCTGATGTGTTGCTTTGCATTGAAATATATCCGATTGCGGTATTGAGAAACCCATCCGTTGTACCTGAACCGGCATCAGTTCCTATAAAGGTATTGTACAGGCCCGAGAGGTCCTCATTGGCACCGGCGTTTTCGCCAATAAAAACCGAACCTCCGGTATTTAACCAGGATAAGGTGCCTTTTTGATTCAGGCGAAGTTTTATCACATTGTTGGTGCGGATGTCCAGGGCTTGGTTATCTGTAGTTCCCAAAAAGTTAGTACCGGAAACAGTACCCGCGTTACCTAAGGTAAGCCAACCCGTAGAACCGGTGGTCATCTGAACCCATTGAGTGCCGTCCCAGAACCAAAAAGAATTCGTGGTCTCATCAAAAACAAGCAAACCTTTCTCCGGGAGTCCCATACCCGCCATCGCTGTCCTCTGTGCACTCGTAATACGGGGAATTAAAACGCCTTTGTTGTTGGTAGTTACATCAATATCCAGTATCGCAAATCCATTGGCAACTGCACCGTTGTCATTAATACCAATGTTTTGAGCTTTTAGAGCCGCACTAATTAGAAGAATAAAGATTAAAACTAATAGACGCATAATTTTATGATGCAAATGTAAGTATTTACAGTTCAAAAAATAGGACCATTATAAATTTATGGTGTTTATAATCTGACTCCAATAATGCATATGTCATCAATCTGTTCATAAGCTGAACCTCCTTCAGGATTCTTCCATTTCTCAATGGTTGCGTCCAGTAATTCTTTTTGAAGTTCCATATCATTTTTGGTTATGGAAAGTAGAAGTTCTTTCAGAGTGCTGGCTTTGAATTTCTTTCCACCCTTTTTATTGTCGGGTCCGCCAAACTGATCCTGGTATCCGTCAGTAAAAATGTAGAGGGTGTCGCCTTTTTGCAAATCCATGGTGTGGGTTGTAAAGGGTTTCAATTCTGTATGTTTGCCAACGGGTTGCTTGTCAGGTCTTATATCCTCAACAATAGTTGAGTCTTTTCGGATAATCCAAAGGGGGTTATTGGCGCCGGCCCATTGTAGGGACAGTTGGCCATCAGTCCCTACATGGGTTAACGCCACCATGGAAATATCCATTCCATCTTTAACTTCCTGTTCACTTCTGTCAAATTGTTCGATAATAATTTCGCGAGCTCTGCTTAAAATTTTTCCCGGCTCTAAAAGTTTTTCTTCTTTCACCGATTTATTTAATGCGTTGGCACAAACAACTGAAACCATGGCGCCGGGAACCCCGTGCCCGGTACAATCAGCTGCCGCAAAAAGAATGGTTTCTACATTTTGTCCGCCTGGTTGGGTAGGGTAAGACGGGACAGTTTCCAGCCAGTAGAAGTCGCCGGCCACAATGTCTTTGGGCTTATAAAGCACAAAACTTTCAGGCAATTTATTTTTGAATGATTTTATAGGCGGAAGAATAGCATCCTGTAATCTGCGGGCGTACGTGATGGAATCCAGAATTTCTTTGTTTTTTTCTTCTACCTTGTGTTTTTGTAATTCAGCCTCTGTACGCATCTGTTCTGCGTGTTGCTTTTGGATTTCAACTTCATTCTTTTGGGCTGTTATAAGTTTGTTGGTCTTCTTTTTTTGCCGATTACTCCTCCACAACAAAGTAACTATACCCAAAGCGAGCACCATGCCGATTCCACCGGCAATGCTAAGCATCCGTTGCTGTTTTATCTGAGCTTCATTTCGGGCGTCTTTTTCTTTCTGTTTTGCATCTTCTATATACTTAAGTTCAGCTCTTTTTAAGCTGTCTTGCAGTTGTTCCTGTTCATATTGATATTGCATTTCCATTTGTGTCATGGCGCGTGTGTTGTCTTGATTTTGAAGACTATCCTTAAATTGCAGGTGCATTGTAATATGATTATAAGCCTTATGGTAATCCTGAAGGTCTGCATAGATTTGTGCTGCAAACAAATGCTGGTCTTTTAAAAGGGTTTGCAATTGATTCAATTCTGCAATCTTCAGGGCTTCATTTATATATGGAATGGCATTCTGCGGCTGTTGCAGTTGTCTGTAAAAAGAGGCGAGATGGCCGTTGTGACGCGAAATGCTTGTCAGGTCTTTCAGCTCAATTGCCATCTCCAGAGCTTTTTTAGTATAGTCTATTGCTCCGTTTAAATCATCAGTTCCCATTAAAAGAGCCATGTTGCCATAGTTGTTTTGCAATATATAGATGTTGTTTATTTTTTCTGAAATTAAAGTAGCCTTTTGAAAAAAGTGCATCGCTGAGTCTTTCATCATTAAAGACATATAAACATTTGCCATGTTTGCTAAATGACGCGCTTGCCCGGTTTCATTATTTAATTCCAGGTCAAGATTGTAAGCTTTTCTATAATATCTCAGGGCATTATCATATTCCTTTAAGTTTTTAAAAACAATGCCAATATTACCTAAGCGTATTGAAATGAATTTTTTCAAATCTAATTTTTCAGATAGTTTTAAAGATTCTAATAAGTAATCCAACGCCAGTCTATATTGTCCTTTATCCATGTGCACTAACGCTATATTCCCGGTAATACTTGCAACTCCCTTTTCATTTCCGGCTTTTTTATGAAAAGACAGCGCAGTTTCATAATCCTGTAATGCTCCGGCAGGATCTCCTGTATATGTTTTAACAACTCCCATGGTGTTGTATGCATCGCCAATGTATTTGTCATTTTTACTTTTAGTGGCTGCTAAGATTGCTAAATCGGCATGGTTTCTTGCCTCAATCGCATCGCTGGGATAAAGTTTCCACGCAATTTTTATGTGTAATCTAACAATGGAAGTGTCAATTTTTTCAGTTTTCAGAAGATCCCTAAGGGAATCAAGTTGTGCATCTTGCGACTGAGATATGGAATTGCAGAAAATAATTAAACTTCCAAAGAAGAACCGAATCCAATGCATACTTGCTTTATTCATGATATTAAATTAAATAAGGTAGCTCAATCAAATGTTTTCATTGAATTTTAACTACAAAGTACTGCGAAGATATGCTGATTGCGCACCTTATTAGATTATCTGAAACAAATTTTTAGGATGGCGACAGAAATCGTCAGAGAAAAACATCAGTGTTGCCGTTTCAACGGGATTTACAGTGTATGGATTATTTAGTATTGGATTGGTAAGCTCCCCATTTTTTGTACTTGTTAAGGGGATTCCAAAAACATCAGATGGCAAATTTTGAATGCGCTTACATACAAAACAGACGCTATTGAGACGAAAGAAAAAGTGGATGCAGGCTACACAAGGACGACAGGGGCGTTGTTGTATAAGGCGAGGGAAATGAGATTCGCAGCAAACGGTTTGGTAAGCATAGAAATTGGTAATGGTACGGTAGTTTCCGGTGCATTTTCCGCAATTAACTTGGCAAATGGGCCTTATTTTGTTAAAACCGAGATCGATCCGACCGGGGGTACTAAAAGAAGGTGAAATAGTTTTCAAATTAATAAGCATTGCTTATAACGGCAGCCAGAGGAACGGTTACTATTGCAGCTATTCCGGCACGCAACAGATCAAGCTCATAAACCAATTGGTTTATTTGGTTTTCAATAGCGAAAATAAGCTCCGTAGGAGCAAAATCATCATAGAACTTTTGAACGCACGATTTATTAAGCTCCGTAGGAGCGGTATTATTCAATCCATTCAAACAAATATTTTTCATCATAACCTATTTTAAATTTTTGTAACAGTTCTAAATATTCATCTTTAAATGTTTTCTTTTGGTGGTGTTGCTCTTGATTGTTGATATATGCAATAACGGTATCCAATTGAGATTGGGCGTAAGAAAATGCACCAAAGCCTTCTTGCCATTGAAATTTCCCTTTTACCAATCCTTTTTCATTAATCCATTTTGATGAATTTGCTTTAATGTCTCTTACCAAATCCGATAAAGCGATATTCGGTTTTATGCTAACCAGTATGTGTATGTGGTCTGCAACGCCTCCAATAGCATATACTTTTTGTTCTTTTCCGTTTACAATACCACATATGTATTTGTGCAATTCTTCTTTCCAGTCTTTATGAATCAGGTTTTGTCGTCCTTTTACTGAAAATACAACTTGTAAATAAATTTGGGTATATGTGTTTGCCATTATTTGTATTTCGCTCCTACGTAGCTAATTGGTTGTTGTTTATTTTGTTTTTCTATGATGATTTTGCCCCATACAGGGCTACATTCATTTCCCTTCCACAATTTTTATTTCTTCTTCCGTCAATTCGTAAAGCTCATAAACCAATTGGTTTATTTGGTTTTCAATAGCGAAAATAAGCTCGGTATGAGCAAAATCATCATAGAACTTTTGAACGCATGATTTATTAAGCTCCGTAGGAGCGGTATTATTCAATCCATTCAAATACTAGGGGCTTTCCGCCCGGCGGAGCAAGCATGCATCAGTAACAAATATAAACAATTTGATGATGCATCGGTTTACAAATAGGTGCAGGCAGGGAGTTTAACCACTGAACTTGCCACGAAGAACGGAACTTCAAATTTACCACTTTCCTTTCCTACGAAGCAAGCAAACACTGATTGTGCTTATTTGCGGTTACAAGCTGGACTGAGTATTCCGGCGATATTGACCCCCTATTCCGGGGAAATTGACCCCTCTTGA
>CAZDUI010000029.1:0-48648 GCA_964508605.1 uncultured Weeksellaceae bacterium
CCGGCACGTTTACAGGCAACAAGGCAACCCTTGATGTAACCGGACTTTCTGCAGGGGTTTACACAGTGACGATACGTGGCAATGGTGCGGTACATTCTGCTGTAGTGGTGATACGGTAGGGAGATGAGTTGGGTGAGTATTCTCGCATTTTCTCTCATAATAGATTTTGCCGTAAATCAATATACAAATTGCTGCCTACGATTGTTAAAAGTCACCTGAATACAAAACACTTGCGTAGCACCTAGACTACACAATCACTCATTATGTTGTATATCAGTAATCTATAATTTTGGCATTATTTTAGATTTCAATTGCGTGCATGGTTGTAGGTAAGCTTCCCGGTGTCCGTCATAAGAACCAAAGCGGAAGCGAAAAGGTCGCAGGGTACTGCGGCCTTTTTTATTTTAGTACATTTATGTTAAAGTCTAGAAGTGTGTTCAGTTGGACATCGGCGAGCGAGAATCTGGAATCAGCGGCCTGTTGAGCTTCAGGCACCACTACTGTAAACATCCTTGCAGATTTTGCTGCAATCATACCATTAATGGTATCCTCAACAACAACACAATGCAATGGATTTACGGCGAGTCTTTCAGCTGTAATCAGGAAAATTTCAGGATGAGGCTTGGCATATTTAATATGATCAGCACATTGCAGTATAATAAACCGATGTTTCAGCCCTAACCGGGTTAGAACTGCATCCATGAGTGCTTTTGGAGATGATGTCGCCAAAGCAATTTTCAACTGATTATTAACGCACATATCCAGTGCATGATGAACTCCGGGCAACGCCGTACCTTCTGCAAGCACCCGTTGAATTACCCTGTCTACAATAACACCCGTAGTTTTCGCATTGTCGTAACCCGGCCAGGGATGTCTGTTATACCACAAATCCACAACCTCTGCAATTCTAAGACCTGCGGTACTGCGACACTGGTCGTCGGTTAATGAAAGACCCAAATCACTAAAAACCTCTTGTTCGGCCTGCCTCCAAAATGGTTCTGAATCAATCAGAACCCCATCCATGTCAAAAATTACTGCCTGCGTATTCATTGGGGTAAAGGTACAGTAACTTAAGGTTAGTAGGAAAACACCGCTTTTAGATTAAAATTTGATACTCTTTGAACATCCTCTATTCTCAAAATTCAGTAAATTCCTACATTTGGCACGTGGTAAAAAATCAAAGTGTGATAGGTATAATAGGCAGTGGCAGTTGGGCTACCGCGCTGGCCGGAATTCTGCTTTGCAATCACGACACCATTCACTGGTATGTTCGCAATCCTGAAATTCTTCGCTCTTTAAAAAAAAAGGGGGTCAACGGAAAATATCTAAGTGAAATGCAGTTTAATTCTGCAAAGCTACACCTTACCGATTCACTGCGCCAACTTGTTTCAGCCTCAGATATTCTGGTTATTGCTGTTCCTTCTGCCTTTCTGCACGAAACATTGAATGAACTGGACGTAACCGACTTTAAAAATAAGACCATAGTGTCGGCAGTAAAGGGTATGATTCCACAATACCATGCTATTCCTGCAAGGTATTATCATAAAACTTTTGGCATACCTTACGAAAGAATTTGTATGATTTCAGGCCCTTGTCATGCCGAAGAAGTAGCAGCACGCAAATTAAGTTATTTAACAATTTCTGCCCTTGACGAAGACCTTGCAGAAAACATAGCAGGCAGATTACGATGCGACCACATTATTACCATACCGGGCAATGATTTATATGGTACCGAGCTTGCAGCCGTTCTAAAAAACATATATGCCATTGCCGCGGGGCTTGCAGATGGTCTGGGATATGGCGTTAACTTTCAGGCTGTACTTGTAGCCAACGCCATTCAGGAAATGGAGCGGTTTCTTGATGCAGTAAGCCCCGTGCACCGACACGTCAACAACAGTGCTTATCTGGGTGATTTGCTCGTAACAGCGTATTCCAATTACAGCAGAAACAGAAATTTAGGCGTATCCGTTGGCAAAGGAGGTAAACCCGACGGATTTTTGAAAAGCAGAGAAATGGTAGCCGAAGGTTACTTCGCGGTTCAGAGTATTATTGAAATTAACAAAAAGTTTGAAGTAGATATTCCAATAGCCACTGCCGTTTTTCAAATTTTACATCAGGAAGCCAATCCGAAACTTTTAATGCAGCAATTGGCTCAAATTTTAAAGTAATGATTGAAATTGAAGGACGCCTTATCAGTGATGATTTATTAACCAAAGCTTTTGTTTGTGACTTAACCGCATGCAAGGGGAGTTGCTGTGTTCAGGGCGATTCCGGAGCACCCCTGAAACAAGAAGAAACAACAATACTTGAAAGCATACTGCCTGATGTTTTACCTTTCTTAGGCGAAACAGGCAGAACAACTCTTACCAATAACGGTGCATGGGTGCGCGACATTGACGGAGAATTGACAACCCCTTTGAATGATGGAAAAGAATGCGCCTATACCGTGTTTAACAATGAAGGAATTGCTCTTTGCGGGATTGAAATGGCGTGGAAAGCAGGGAAAATTCCTTTTAAAAAGCCAATATCCTGTCATTTGTATCCCATTAGGGTAAACAAGCTTAGTGATGGTAGTGAAGCGCTGAATTACGACCGCTGGAAAATCTGCGATCAGGCAAGGATATGTGGTGCAAAACTGCAGGTTAAAGTATATCAATTTCTTAAAGAGCCTGTAATACGTGCCTGGGGAGAGCCGTTTTATAATCTTCTGCAACAAGCTGATGCACTTCTTGAAAACGAGAGATTGAAGACAAAATCTCAAAAAAACAGCGCCGAATAAGAATCCCGGAAATACTTAGAAGGAAAACATAAAAACCTGATGTCCCTCAGGTGTTTTAATAATAAAATGGCGTTCCCCTCCTGTTTTCATCACATCGGTCATGTCTTTAATTTCAACACCTGCTTTTTTAAGCTCTTTTGCAGATTTTGTTGCATCGGGTTGAAAATAAGTAATTCCCGGTTTTAAAAACTCCCCTTTGGGATGAAGCCCTATAATCATCTCACCATCTGTTAGGATAGCATATTCGGCAGCACCAGTTCCCTGATGTGTATGCTTGACTAAACCCGCGGCCTCCCACATCTTTATTGATTCTTTTAAATCATCCACCGGCAATGCCAGCTCTCCAAAAACCCCTAAAACAGAATTGGGATATGCACTTTCATTGACAAACTCGTCGGGCAACATATGCGCCATAGACTTCAAGGTAATTTCCGGATTCGTATTCTTTGCGCCAATAATTGCCATACCGATTGAACTATCGGGTGTAATAACCACAACCATTGGTAATTCCGGCCACTCGCCATCTTTTAAGAACCCTGCCTCTATGTATGATACAGTACATTCCGCGGCATTTTCATCCCATAGAGTATAACCCAGATATGAGTCGCCGTCCTGATGAAGCCCCAGATATAAACTACCATCTGTAAGGTAAGCATAAGGATAGGGCTGGTTATTGGAAACTACAACCCGAAAACCCAATTTGCCCCAGAAATCAATAGACTCATCTAAATCCGGCGTACCCATTGCCATTGCCGCACCGGGGCGGATAGTAATACCCACATTAGCATCTTTTTCCGTTTTCACCTGTTCCTGTTTCGTCGTATTGTTATCAGTCCCGGTTTTATCACTATCGCTGCACGCTGGAAACAAGATAATAGCTAAAAAAAGGATTGCGCTTAAGTTTCTGTTCATTCGTCAAATATGAAAATTTAATCTGTCATTTTGCAATTGCATTCCGGTAACTTTTCAACCGCCGTTCGTCACATGTATATCTGCACAAAACATAAAAATGTACTTTTGACGAATGAATGTGAAAGTAATAAACCGTTCCGGTTTTCCCTTACCGGCATACGAAACACCGCTGAGTGCCGGGCTCGACCTTAAAGCAAACATCTCTGAACCTGTAATTCTTGGATCGCTGGAGCGCAAACTGATACCTACAGGACTATTTATTGAGCTGCCGGCAGGATTTGAAGCGCAGGTAAGGCCAAGAAGCGGTCTGGCATATAAACAGGGTGTTACTGTATTAAACAGTCCCGGAACCATTGATGCCGATTACCGTGGTGAAATAGGCGTAATTCTTATTAATCTTTCCTCACTGGAAGTTACCATTCAGCCCGGTGAAAGAATTGCACAGATGGTATTTGCACGGCATGAGCAAATTAAATGGACCGAAACAGAAGTACTTTCAGATACCGAAAGAGGAGCAGGTGGATTTGGTAGTACCGGAAAAAAATAAAATATGAAGATTATAGTACCTATGGCCGGAAGAGGCAGTCGCCTGAGGCCACACACCTTAACCGTTCCAAAACCCTTATTGCCCGTTGCCGGGAAGCCTATTGTGCACCGGCTGGTTGAAGATATTGCCAGGGTTTGCAGCGAACCCATAGAGGAAGTTGCCTATGTTATTGGTGACTTTGGTGCGGAAACTGAACGCGAATTGCTGAATGTTGCAGAAAAGCTTGGTGCTCGCGGCAGTATTTATTATCAGCACGAACCCCTGGGAACTGCACATGCTGTTCTGTGCGCTGAACCTTCGCTGAACGGGAAAGTAATTGTTGCATTTGCAGATACTTTATTCAGAGCAGATTTTAAACTCGATGCCAATGCCGACGGTATTATTTGGGTGAATAAAATTGAAGACCCCCGTGCCTTCGGAGTGGTACAACTGAACCAGGATAACGTTATCACAGCATTTATTGAAAAACCACAGGAATTTATCAGCGACTTGGCAATCATTGGTATATATTATTTCAAAGATGGTTTGAACCTGAAAAACGAACTGGAATATTTAATAAAGAATAATATCAAAGAAAAAGGAGAGTTTCAAATTACAAATGCTTTGGACAACATGAAAAACAAAGGTCTTAAATTTTATCCGGGCGAAGTAATTGAATGGCTTGACTGTGGTAACAAAGATGCCACGGTTTATACAAATAGGAGGGTTTTATCTTACGATGTCTCAGCAACAGGATTAAGACAACATTTATTGTTAAACAACAGTATTGTTATTGAACCTTGTTTTATTGGCAACAATGTTGTACTTGCCAACAGCATTGTGGGTCCGCATGTTTCCCTGGGTGATAATGTAACCATAACCGATTCAAGGATAGAAAACAGCATTGTGCAGGAAAAAACGAGTATTACAAATTTCATTGCCGGCAATGCCATGATAGGAAAAAATGCCATTGTTAAAGGAACTTCACACGATGTCAGTTTAGGCGATTTCTCTCAAATCAACTCGTGAATTAGTTGAAAAACATACTATTATATACTATTCTTCTTGCCCTTACCTCTTGCTTTCACAAGAAGCAGATTGCAGATAGCAACCCGTCAGGCAAAGATTATCAAAGTAATGTTGACCTTGAAAAAAGACAGCGTTTTATTGAGGGATTGTCCATGGAAATTGCCGGAAATCCATCCGGGGCCATTGAGTCGTACATGGCTTGTCTGAAAGCCGACCCCAAAGATGCAGCGGTTATGTATTCTATAGCATCGGTATACCGCAAAGCAGGCGATATTAGGTCGGCACTTGCTTTTGCCGAAAAAGCTGTTGAAAATGATAATAAAAACGGATGGTATTATGTAATGTTTGCCGAACTGAACTATGAATATGGCAATTATGATGTTGCGGCAAAGTACTATGAACAGGCTACACGCTTTTTCCCTGAAAATGAAATGCTGTTTTTTGCACATGCCGAGTGCTTGGTACGAACCGGAAAACTATCTCAGTCTCTGGAAGTTTATAACGAAGCTGAGAAAATTGTAGGGCCTATGCCCGAGTTATTCAAGCAGAAATACCTGTTATATCAGCAGCTTGGAAAAACAAACGAAGCCCTGGCCGAATTGGATAAAATGGTAGCTCTTGATCCGAACAATCCGGAAATGCTGCTTCAAAAAGCTCAGGCCCTGGAACAAGGCGGAAGATTAAAAGAAGCATTTGAAGCTTACAATAAAGTGCTTGAACTAAATCCGGGTAATGGATATGCCCATTTAGGAAGGGCGCGCTACTTTGAAACCGAACAACAGGAAAGCAAGGTAACCGCTGAAATGATTAGTGCATTTAAAAGCCCTGAACTACCTGTTGATTCGAAAATCCAGATTTTATTAGATTATTACGATCAAACTACAAAAGACAGTCGCTTTTTGCAGGAAGCCTATGAATTGTTGGATGTGCTTATTGAAACACATTCAGACGACCCTAAACCCTACAGCATTTATGGTGACTTCCTCTCACGGGACAGGCGGGAAAAAGAAGCCAGAGATATGTTTTTAAAAAGTGTACGCCTTGCGCCGGACAATTTTATTTTGTGGCAGCAGGTAATAGTATTGGATGCCACCATTGCAGAATTTGATTCGCTGTATAAACATAGCAATGAGGCCTTAACGCTATTCCCAAACATAGCTTCCTTTTATTATTTTACAGGAATGGCTGCGGTACAGCTAAAAAAGTACAATGATGCGATAACCACTTTAAATTCAGGAAAACAATATCTTTTTTTACCCGAAGATGCTGCACTGGAAACAGATATGCTGCAATTACTTGGCGATGCGTACTATGGTCAGGGCGAAAAGGAAAACGCTTTTTCAATTTACGACCAGGTTTTGCAGCGAACCCCCGAAAATACATACGTACTGAATAACTACGCATATTACCTGAGTTTAAGCGGAACACAACTTGAAAAGGCAGCTGAAATGGCCCGCAAAGCAATAAAAATATCACCGGAAGCTCCTTCATATTTAGACACGTACGGATGGATACTGTTTCAGCAGGAAAACTATGAAGACGCCGTTTACTGGATAAAAAAAGCGATAGACAACGGAGGTAATTCTGCAGTTATTATTGAACATTACGGCGACGCTCTTTACAAAACCGGTGATACCACCGGCGCTGTTGAACAATGGAAAAAAGCAGCAGGTATTGGAAAAGGCAGCAAGATGCTGAAACAAAAAGTCGAAACCGGTGTTTGGGTAAAGGAATGAAAATGAGCAGATTGTTTCAGGGGCCGATTATTCTTGCCTTGATGATATCCATTAGTGGTTGTTTTCATCAACGAAAAATCATTCAGGATACTGAAAAGCCAATTCCCGGCAAAGGCACAATATTTATTACTAAAAATCTGGAAAAAAACCAAACTGATTTTGAGTGGTTTTCAGCTAAAATCAGCACTCAGTTTGAAACCTCCGCCGAATCTAATAATTTTAAAACCAATGTAAGAATCCGTAAGGATAGTGCCATTTGGGCACAAATTACTTTTAGTAATATTCTTATTGCACAAAGTATTATAACTCCCGATTCAGTAAAAGTGATACTTAAAAGAGAAAAAAAATACTTTATTAAAGATCTTGATTATCTGAGCAACAAATTCGGCTTTGACATGAATTACCAGCTAATTCAGGATCTGCTGGTTGGTAATGTTGTAGGTTACGACAAGAAGGAAAGATATAAGACCACCGATGACTCTTTGTATTATCGCTTGGCAACTCATAAAGACAAAAGAATGACCAAACTCATTGAGAAAAATCCGAAAAGGATTGATAAAACGGTCTTTATAAATTATTGGCTTTACCCTTCAAACTTCAAGCAGGCGAAACTCATTATTGAAGATGTAGCCGACACCAACCGGCTGGTAGTAGAAAATTTTAACTATAACATAGATTCTTTATTTGCCCACCCTGAAGTGATAATATTGAAAGGGAATAGTGCTAAAGATTCCATTAAATTAACAATGAATTTTTCAAAAGTAAGATGGAACGAAAAACAAACTTTCCCGTTTAACATCGGAGAAAACTTTGAAAAAATTGACTAAACTACTGTTATACATCACCTTAATCTGTATTATTCCTATTTCTTCCTTCGGTCAGAAGGAGAGTGATAAGCTAAAAAACCAGCAAAAAGAGCTACAGAAGCGCATCGAAAATACTAGAAAAATGCTGAATGAGGCCAAAAACAATCAGCGTATTACTATGGCCGAACTGGGAATTCTTAATCAGCAAATAGCCTACAGGGATGAACTAATCAATTCCTTTCAACAGCAAATAAGAAACTACAACAGAAAAATTGAAGAAGCAAAGGGGATGATTGTTTCGCTTGAAGAAGATCAGAAAAAACTTATTCATCAATACCGTAGCATGATTTATGCTGCTTACAAGAACCGACATAAACACACCAATATGATGTTTGTGTTCTCTTCTTCAACATTTTCGCAAGCCTGGATGCGAGTTAAATACATGCAAAAAATTGCAGCATTCAGAAAAAGACAAGTCGATTTAATTCAGCAAACTGTTTTGGACATTGCAAAACGCCAGGAACTTCTGGGCAAGTACATTGCCGAAAAGCAATCTGCTGCTCAAACAACCGAACAGGAAAAGCACTCCTTTGACAGTGACAAGAAAAAACAACAGGAAATGTTGGGGAGTTTAAAGAAACAGGAAAGCAAATTAAAGCAAGACCTTGCTCAACAGGAAGAAAAGAAGAGAAAGCTGGATTTGGCCATTAAAAATGCCATTCAAAAAGAAATTGAAGCCGAGCAGAAAAGACAAGCAGAGCTCGCGGCAAAATCAGGTAAAAAAGAAGTGGGATTAACCCCTGAGGCCAAGCTGGCTGAAAAGAATTTTGAAGCGAATAAAGGCATTTTGCCCTGGCCGGTAGAACGGGGCGAAATTTCTGTAGGATTTGGAAGAGTTGAACACCCGGTTGTAAAAGGTGTGGTAATTAACAGCAACGGATGGGATATTACTACACCTAAGGGATCTGCCGTTCGCGCTGTTTATGAAGGGGAAGTTAGCAGTATCCTGGTAATACCCGGCGCCGGAAAAGCCGTAATGATTAGCCATGGTAACTACAGAACTGTATATGCTAACCTGCAGGATGTATCGGTAAGTAAAGGCGATAAAATTTCAACGAAGCAAGTTATTGGCAAACTGCTTCCTGCCGAAGAAGGCAATAACAGTACGTGTCATTTTGAAGTTTGGAAAATAAGCGGCACAAAAAGTGCCGCACAAAACCCTTCCGGCTGGTTACATCGTTAATTGCATAGATTAATTTAGTACCTTTGTAAAAATTTACGCTCATGTTCAATTCCATTTTATTGGGTGTCTTAGGTCCGTGGCAGGTGGTACTTATTGTGGCAGTGGTACTTCTGATGTTCGGTGGCAGAAAAATTCCTGAACTAATGCGCGGCCTGGGCCGTGGGGTAAAGGAGTTCAAAGACGCCAGCCGCGGTGAAGAAACCAAACCCACTGAGAAAAAAGAATAATCCGTGGCATTCTTGCCCCTTTCCTTAACATGAATTACAACGGATATTCAAACTTTCGCGCAAGAATTGATAATGCTGAAATAAACCTTTCGGATGTGGTTGGTTATTATCTGAAAAGGGCAGCAGAATTCAATCATTTAAATTGTTTTCTCGAACTTTTTTCTGAATCTGCTCATCAGCAAGCGGTTAATATTCAGCAAAAAATAAACCACGGCACAGCCGGTCGCCTTGCAGGAATGGTGATAGCCCTGAAAGACAACATTTGCTATAAGAATCACAAAGTTTCGGCAGCAAGTAATATCCTTAAAAATTACACCTCCGTTTATAATGCCACGGTTATTGAAAAGCTTCTGAAAGAAGATGCCATAATAATTGGACGTTGTAATTGCGATGAATTTGCAATGGGCAGCTCCAACGAAAATAGCGCTTTTGGCCCGGTTCTTAACCCTTTGGACACCGAACGGGTACCGGGAGGCTCGTCCGGCGGTTCGGCCGCCGCTGTTGCCGCAGGCCTTTGCATGGCTGCCCTGGGTTCGGATACCGGAGGCAGCATAAGACAACCTGCCTCTTTTACGGGTACTGTCGGATATAAACCCACTTACGGCAGGGTATCACGATATGGACTCATTGCATATGCATCTTCCTTCGATCAAATTGGTCCTATTACCACTAACGTGGAGGATGCTGCACTGCTTATGGAGATTCTTGCCGGACCCGACGATTACGACAGTACCGCCATTCCTGAAGAATATTCGCCTGTTAACCATGCTGAAGCTGCCGGAAAAAAATACACTTTTACATTTCTGGACGACTGCATTCAGGCCAAAGGAGTCGACCCGGAAATTAAAGAGCACTTTACTACACTTGAAGCCATCTTAAAACGAGAAGGTCACACTATCCTTCATAAAGACTTTAATATGCTGGAACATTTGGTACCTGCATATTATGTACTAACCACAGCTGAAGCCTCCAGTAATCTGGCCCGGTTTGACGGAATTCACTACGGTTACAGAAGCCCAAACGCCAGTGATTTAGATTCAGCCTATAAATTATCAAGGGCAGAAGGCTTTGGCGCTGAAGTTAAAAGACGTATATTACTGGGTACCTTTGTTCTAAGTTCAGGTTATTACGACGCGTACTACGAGAAGGGTCAAAAAGTTAGGCGTATTATTCGCAATAAAATGGACGAATTATTGACCGGGAGCGATTTTCTTGTTCTTCCCACTTCGCCCATCACTCCGTTTAAACTCGGCGACAACACAAAAGACCCGATTTCAATGTATCTTCAGGATATTTTTACGGTAAAATCTAATCTTAGCGGCAATCCCGCCATCTCTCTTCCGTTGACAAATCACAGCAATAAGTTGCCGTTTGGAACACAACTTATTGGTAAAATGTGCGATGATGCGCGTTTGCTTGCCTGTTCCAAACTGCTCACTGACTTATTCAGACAACCTGTTTAATAAGTAGCGTTTTTCAGAATCATCTGTTTTCAGATTCATTCCGTATCTTTTCAGCGTGAAACCTGGTTGGGTTTTATCAGATATTATCTATTGCCAATGAAAATGAGTAAAATCTTAACGCTTCCTTTGATGCTTTTGGGCGTAATGTATTCAGCTATTGCGAATGCCCAGGGAGACACCTTGAAACTCGCCAAGGACGACCCTATTATTGCAATGATTGACAGCCTGATGAGGAAAGATTACCTAGCACGGGATCCTTACTATTTCAAGGCCGATGATTACAAAAAGCATAACCTTCCGGAAGGAACCCTTCCTGAAGTTTCCGATTCAGTAATAGGCTACCGTATCAATGAGATGAATAAAAGAACACCGTTTGAATACGCCTTCAACGATGATGTTTTAACTTACATCCGACTTTATATTGACCAGCGCAAGAGTTTTACCTCTATTTGTATGGGACGCTCGGCCATGTATTTTCCACTATTTGAAGAAAAGCTTGCCAAACACGGCATGCCGCTTGAATTAAAATACCTCTCAGTAATTGAAAGTGCCCTGAATCCTACTGCAAAATCAAGAGCGGGGGCAATGGGTTTATGGCAATTTATGCCTGCTACCGGAAAAATGTACGGTCTTGAAATGTCCTCTTATATCGACGAGCGCTGCGACCCAATCAAAGCCACCGAGTCAGCATGTATACTTTTAAAAACACTGTACTCTTATTACAATGACTGGAGCATGGCACTGGCGGCATATAACGCCGGGCCTGGCACCGTAAACCGGGCAATTCGCCGTTCGGGCGGAAAAATGACGTATTGGGAAATCAGACCCTTTCTGCCAAAAGAAACACAAGGCTATGTTCCGGCATTTATTGCAGTGAACTATGCCATGGAATACGCAGCTGAACACAATATTATACCACGGGAAGCAGACAAAAGATTTTTTGAATACGATACGGTACATATTAAAGAACCACTGTATTTCAAGCACCTTGCTTCAGTACTTAAACTCCCCGAAGATCTTTTAAAGGAATTAAATCCCATCTACAAAACGGGGTTTATACCCAAACTTGACGAGCAACAATATCTTTATCTTCCGGTAGAATCTATGGGAGAGTTTCTTGCTAATGAAGATACTCTTTATAACTGGTATAAAAAACCGCGTACTGATTCGGCATTCGTTGCTTTTAGCAGTGTAAAAACTCACGTGGTTAAAAAAGGCGAGTATTTAAGCCTGATAGCGAATAACTACAAGGTAACCGTTGACGAATTGATTGCCTGGAATAACCTGAAATCAAACACCCTTTACTCCGGGCAAAAACTCAATATTCATCAAACCACACATGTCCCTGTAGCTTCTGACAATACACAAATTGCTCAAAACCCTCAACCAAAGGTACAGGCAGCGCAACAACCGGCAACAAACCTGTCGGCCGACCGTTACTACTACTATACCATTCAAAGCGGAGATACGTTGTGGGATATTGCACAGAAAAAAGGAGTAAGCCTCACTCAGATAAAACAACTGAACGGAGGACTGAACGAGCGAAACTTAAAAGTTGGTGCCAAAATAAAAATCGGTGTCAAAAGTTAATGAAGCCATTTCTTTTCGGAATTCTTATTACTTGTTTATCAGGATGTAACACCCCTGAGAACACTTATTTACCCGATTATAAAGGTCACTCCGGAGATGTGTCTGTTTTTATGCCCGGAAATCTTCTGGAAAGTGAATTGGCTGACATAATCACCGATTCCCTTGAAATGAATGTTTCATGGTTGGCGCAACCGGAAACGAATTTCGATCTCTCGTTTTATAATTCAGAGAATGTTGCCAAGGGAGGTGAGTTATCCCGAAATATTTTAATATTTAAAATTGAGCATGAAAAGGACCCCGGAATTGAAGTAATGCAGGAACCTCCGTTTGCCCGCGGACAACTCTATATTGTTCTTCGGGCAAAAGATAAAGAAGGACTCATTGAGCTTTTTCAAAAAAATGCAGGAGGGTTGATGCGGACAATTTTACAGAGGGAAAAGGAACGCTGGGTGCAAGTGGCAAACGCTGACCTGAATCAAGAAACGATTGATAAAATTAAAACCACCTTAGGAATTTCAATTACACTACCCAAAAAGAATACTCAGCTATCTGTTATTAACCGTCAATTTGCATGGGTAAAGCGAGACTTTAAAAGAACAAAAAACAACATGTCTCATTGGATACAACAAGGAGTTATAATCTACCATGTACCATACACCAGTACAAACCAATTTTCGCCAGCGCAAATTATTGCCACGCGTGATTCTATATTGCGGTTATACGTTCCCGGGCCTGAATCATCTTTACCTACTTTTATGCGCACTACACCCGACTCTCTATTCAAACCCCGCACAAAAATAGAAAGTATTGAAGGAGCATATGCCGTTGAACTACATGGTTATTGGGGAATAACTGACACTACCGGAGCATTTTATGGCATTGGTGGACCCTTCGTCAGCATTTCGGTTCACGATAGTTTGTATAACCGCATTATCACCGTTGAGGGATATATGCATGCTCCGGAATTTAATCACCGCGAATACATGCGGGAATTAGAAGCACTCCTTGAAACAGCCAGGGCTGTAAAATAATCAATCCTTACCCGACGTAATATCAATGCCCAATTCTTCCAGTTGTATTGGGTCTATTACTGAGGGAGCATCAATCATTGTGTCTCTGCCTGAGTTATTTTTAGGAAATGCGATAAAATCACGAATGCTTTCCTGACCTCCAAACAAAGAACACAACCTGTCGAAACCAAAAGCGATACCACCGTGCGGAGGTGCCCCAAATTCAAAAGCATCCATCAGAAAACCAAATTTTGCACGTGCTTCTTCATCTGAAAATCCCAGCAAGCGGAACATCCTCTCCTGAATTTTTCTGTCGTGAATACGGATAGAACCACCACCCACTTCTACTCCGTTTATAACCATATCGTACGCATTGGCATTTACACTGCCGGGGTCGGTTTCCATTTTGTGTAAATCTTCAGGTCTGGGTGAAGTAAAGGGATGGTGCATAGCATGCCACCTGCCGCTTTCTTCGACGTATTCAACCAACGGAAAATCTACCACCCAAAGTACATTATATATATCCGGATTACGAAGTCCCAATTCGGACCCCATACGCAATCGCAACTCATTTAACTGTTTGCGCGTTTTATTTTCATCACCACTTAAAACCAACATTAAATCGCCCGCCTTACCACCTGCACGCTGCATCCATAATTTCAAATCGTCAGCTGTGTAAAATTTATCAACGCTACTCTTGATACTGTCATCTGCACCCCACTTTATATAAACCAATCCTTTTGCTCCTATCTGAGGCTTTTTTACAAATTCTGTCAGTTCATCTAACTGCTTTCTAGAAAATTCGCTGCAACCCTCCGCAACAAACCCCACCACCAGATCTGCAGAGTCAAAAACATTAAATCCCTTTCCTTTAGTCAAATCATTCAATTCATGAAAGATCATACCAAAACGGGTGTCCGGTTTATCGCAGCCATATAACCGCATAGCATCGTGGTAGGTCATGCGGGGAACTTCGCCCAAAACAATTCCCTTTACACTTTTAAATAAATGACGAACCAGCCCTTCAAAGGTATTTAGAATGTCTTCCCGTTCAACGAATGCCATTTCGCAGTCAATCTGGGTAAATTCGGGTTGACGGTCGGCTCTTAAATCTTCATCTCTAAAGCACCTGACAATTTGAAAATACCTGTCATAACCGCCAACCATTAACAACTGCTTAAATGTTTGAGGGCTCTGTGGCAATGCATAAAACTGTCCCTGATTCATTCTGCTGGGAACAACAAAATCTCTGGCGCCTTCAGGTGTACTTTTTATTAAATAAGGAGTCTCAATCTCAAAGAATCCCTGATCATTCATATACTTGCGGGTTTCAATGCCAATGCGGTGGCGCAAAGCAATATTATACTGAAGCGGCCCTCGGCGTAAATCAAGATACCGGTATTTCATTCGTAACTCATCCCCGCCATCGCTTTCATCTTCAATAGTAAACGGAGGCGTCTTGGCAGCATTTAAAACCTTCAGGGAATCCACCCTAATCTCAATTTCCCCTGTTTTTATGCCTGCGTTCTTACTTTCGCGCTCTACCACCAAACCGGTTACGGCAATTACAAATTCACGCCCCAGTTTTCTGGCTTCCTCACAAAGCTCCCGGTCAGTATCCATATTAAATGCAAGCTGGGTAATACCGTATCTGTCGCGAAGATCCACAAAAGTAAGTCCCCCTAAGTTACGTGTCCGTTGCACCCAACCACATAATGCAACCGATTTTCCCTTGTCATTCAGGCGCAGCTGCCCGTTATGGTGTGTACGATATTTTACAGGATTCATAATGGCTGCGAAGGTAGGTAAATGGATGTTACAGACACAATGCACTGCAATGAAAATTCTTCAATTCACCCTGTCATCTACCTTATATTTTATTAGAACAAGATACGATTTACAGCCATTTCATCAGGGAAACAGAAATTCCGGTTTATAAAATTCTAAATCTGTAAGAATAATTTTCCCGATGTACTTGTTAATATCAAATCATTTCATACATTTGCAGCCCTAAATTTTATGAACATGTACGCAATTGTAGAGATAGCAGGGCAGCAATTTAAAGTGCAAAAAGACCGTAAGCTTTACGTACATCGCCTGGAAGGCAATGAAGGAGACAGTGTTAGTTTTGACAGAGTTCTTCTTCTTGACACTGGTGGTGAAGTAGCTATTGGCGCCCCGGCTGTAGAAGGTGCAAGCATTTCTGCGGAAATTGTACGACACCTGAAAGGCGAGAAAGTAATCGTCTTTAAAAAGAAACGCCGCAAAGGCTATAAAAAGAAAAATGGACACCGTCAATATTTGACGCAAATCCGAATTCAGGACATTCTTACTTCAGGTGCTGCTCCTAAAAAAGCTGCCGCCAAAAAGTCAGTTCCTAAAGCGGAAAGCGAAGGTTCTGAACCGGTGGAAGAAAATTAATTAACAGACTAAAACCCGATAGAAATGGCACATAAGAAAGGCGTTGGTAGCTCAAAGAACGGTCGCGAATCACACAGTAAACGACTGGGTGTAAAGATTTTTGGCGGTCAGGACTGCATCGCTGGTAACATTATTGTACGTCAGCGCGGTACAAAACATCATCCCGGAGAAAATGTTGGAATTGGCAAAGACCATACTTTATTCGCACTTACTGACGGGGTAGTGAAGTTCCGTAAAAAAGCCGATGACCGGTCCTACGTTTCTGTAGAGCCCAAGGCATAAAACTATTCATAGTATTTTCGCCCCCTTTCTGCATAAGAAACGGGGGCTTTCTTATTTTTACCAACCATAAAAATATAAATATGTTAGAACTAAACGCTATACGAGAACGAAAAGATGAAGTAAAACAGCGCCTTCTTAAAAGATCCGGTCATTTTGAATCCATGATTGAGGATGTATCTAAATTGGACGAGAAAAGAAGAAATCTACAAACGGTACTGGACAACACTTTGTTTGAAATGAATAAGATTTCTAAAGAAATCGGGCAGTTGATGAAGTCGGGTAATGCTGCTGAGGCGGAACAGGCAAAGGATAAAACTACCGGGTTAAAGGTAAAGGCTCAACAGACAAAAGAAGAAATGGATCGGATTGATACTTCACTTCAGGAAATTCTATATCAAATACCTAACACCCCCCACTCAACCGTTCCTCAAGGCAAAACACCTGAAGATAATGTAATTACAGAAACCGGAAGCATTCAGGCAAGGGACATTGAAAACGGTTTACCGCACTGGGATTTGGCTGCGAAATATCAACTTATCGATTTTGAATTGGGTGTTAAAATTACCGGTGCCGGATTCCCTGTTTACAGAGGAAAAGGAGCGAAACTGCAAAGGGCTCTGATTAACTTTTTTCTTGATGAAGCAGAAAAGTCCGGATACATGGAACACATACCACCACATATGGTAAATAAGGATAGCGGTTTCGGAACAGGACAGTTACCGGACAAAGAAGGCCAGATGTATCACGCTACCACCGATGATTTGTATTTGATACCTACTGCAGAGGTACCCCTTACCAACATGTTTAGAGACGTAATTTTAAAAGAGCAAGATTTACCTGTAAAAATAACCGGGTACACACCCTGTTTCCGTCGTGAAGCCGGATCGTACGGTAAAGACGTAAGAGGATTAAATCGACTTCATCAATTTGATAAGGTTGAAATAGTTGAAATTGAACATCCTGATAAATCCTATGAAACCTTAAACAGAATGGTTGAACACGTAAAAGGATTATTGGAAAAACTTGAACTACCCTATCGCGTGGCCTTCCTGTGTGGCGGCGACATGGGCTTTACCTCAGCAAAAACTTTCGATATGGAAGTATACAGCGGGGCGCAAAAAAGATGGCTGGAAGTAAGTTCAATCTCAAATTTCGAAACTTTTCAAGCCAATCGTTTAAAATGCCGTTTTAAAAATAACGAAGGAAAAACTCAACTGGTTCATACGCTAAATGGCAGTGCTTTGGCTTTGCCCAGAATTGTTGCGGCTTTGCTTGAAAACAATCAGACTGAACAAGGAATAAAAATTCCAAAAGCACTTATACCCTATACAGGATTTGAATATATTAATTAAGAAATATGCAGTATCTGTTTTCATTACTTCTGGTTTTAGTCTGCTTATCACAATCGTGTAGTAATAAGGAATTTGAAACAGAATTTGCTGAAATTGATAAATTAACCGTGTGGGTAGATAGCGCCGAGATTTATATAGAATCCATTGACAGTGCTTCCGTTATGAAGTCTTATCAGGAATATGGAAAGCATATTAAAACGATTCAGAAACTGTATGCACCCGACACTGTAGACACCTTATTTGCCCGTCAATTGATGATGTATAAAACCATTAAAGGTGTCGGTAAATCATTAACCAGCGACCTTTATAAATACCGTAACGAAATCCTTTTCAGTCGCAAAAATCTAAAAGCCTTAAAAGAAAACATACAGGCCGGTACCTTTCCTGAAGACAGCGTAAAGAGCTATTTGGCAGATGAACAAAAAGCCATTAAAAACCTTTTAGAGGGTACAAGGTTCATGAAAAAGTATTCTGAGATGGCTTTGAATAATTTCAGAAAGTATAATCCGTTTATTGAAGAAAGGGTTCAATTGTTGCAGCAAATTGCTGATAGCACAAAACAATCTGAATAAACATGAGCATCAGATTTTTAATTTTTCTATTCCCTGTTTTTCTTTTTAGCGGAGGCAATGCCCTTTCACAACCCGCCGATGAACAACTGGCCGGTCAATACTTCAACAATGGAGAATTTGAAAAGGCGGCCATGTATTATGAAAAGCTATACGCAAAGAACAACAATGAATATTACTACAGATTTCTTTTTCAGTGTTTTATTGCAATGAAATCGTATGATGACGCCGAAAAGCTTATTAAAAAACACTCCAAAAATAAACCAACTCCTGAGATATACACAGTAGACTACGGGATTATTTATATTAGTCAGGACGATACTTTAAAAGCATCTAAAAAATTTAATGAAGCGATAGAATCCTTATCACCCACCGATGCACGTATTAAGGGACTTGCCGATAATTTCATTTCCAATGGGCAACCGGGTTATGCATTGAAAACCTATAATAAAGGAGAAGAACTATTGCGCAGGCGTAATATTTATGCCATGGAAAAAGCTTCCATTCTGGCGGGATATCAAAAAATAGAGGAAATGATTCAGCTGTGTCTTGATGCAATAAATGACAATTCAGGCTTTTTAATTTCCGTTCAGGCAAGGTTTGCGGCATCTATTGATTTTGAGCGGGAAAATGACCCAAAGGCGCTTTATTTAAAAAATGAATTATTACGCCGAGTACAAAAAACTCCAGGCACGATAGTATACAGCGAGTTACTGGTGTGGTATTTTATTCAGAAAAAAGACTTTAACGAAGCTTTAACACAAGCAAAAGCACTGGACAAAAGAAGAAAATACATGGGTAGTGATGTTTATAATCTTGCCCTGATGTGCAGAAACAGCAGATATTATGAAGTTGCCATTCAAGCGTTTGAGTATGTCATCCAAACTTACCCGGATGGTCCGTACTACTTTCAAAGCCGTTCAGATCTTCTTAGCACCCTTTACGAGAAAATTACATCAACCACCTATACCCAAAATGATGTATTGCGTCTGGAGCAACTTTATGAAGAGGCACTATCCACCACTCAACTTGGCAAATCAGCATCTACTATCAAGTTAATGCGGGAGTTGGCGCACATTAGAGGTTATTATCTTGGCAAGGCTAATGAGGCAATTAGCATGTTGAATGAGATGCTAAAAGTACCTGGTGTAAATAAAAAAATACAGGCGGAACTAAAACTTGATCTGGCAGATTTGACAGTTTTAAGCGGAGATATCTGGGAAGCCAGCCTGCTGTATATGCAGGTTGAAAAAGATTTTAAAGAAGATATATTGGGGCACGAAGCCAAATTCCGAAATGCCAGAGTGTTCTATTACTCAGGTTCTTTCGACTACGCCAAAGCACAACTTGATGTTTTAAAGGCTTCAACATCTAAATTAATTGCAAACGACGCTCTGCACCTTAGCTTATTAATAATGGACAACACCGCAATGGACACAAATTTAAGACCGTTGCAATTATATGCCAATGCCGAATTGCTGATTTTCCAGAATAAGTTTATTGATGCCCACAAAACCCTTGACAGTATTGTTACTGATTATCCCGGACATAGTTTGACAGATGAGGTTTTATTTAAAAGATATACAATTGCACAGAAACAACGCAATTTTGATGAAGCTGTGAACTTTTTGAAATTAATCGTTCAAAATCATCCGGGAGACATTCTGGCAGACGATGCCGTTTTCCATTTGGGTGAGATATATCAATACCAGTTTAAAAACGAAAAGGAAGCTGCAGCCTGTTATAAAAGGATAATTTTTGAATACCAGGGTAGTCTTCATGTGGTTGAGGCACGCAAAAGATTCAGAGAAATAACAGAAAAACTACCAGAGACTGCCCTGCCGGAACTCGACTTAAAACAATTTGAACCCTGGCCGGAAAGCCCCGATCCGGAATGGTTGTTTGAAAGAAACGTCGACCGGAAAAAATATAACGAACTAAGAATAAAACATCTTCAGGCAAACCCTTAATTATGATTGTTTATAATGTTACTGTAAGTATAGATCGAGACGTATGTTCCGAATGGCTGGAATGGATGAAGCAAGTTCATATTCCTGATGTAATGCGTACAGGACACTTTCAGAAATACCGTATATTAAGAGTGCACGGAGAGGAAGAGAATGGTGTGACATACGCTATTCAATACGAAGCACCGGATTGGACTGAATACAATGATTACATTGAAAAATGTGCTCCGGGTTTACAGAAATTACACCGCGAACGCTACGAAGGTAAATTCGCCGCATTTCGCACAATTCTGGAGATAGTTGACGAGCACAAATCATGAAAGTACGCGCAAAAAAACATCTTGGTCAACACTTTTTGCGCGACAAAGATGCCTGCAGTAATATCGCCTTGGCACTCTCCGGCATAGGATATAAAAACATACTTGAAATAGGTCCGGGAATGGGTGCTCTTACCACTGAATTATTAAAGCGGACAGAATTTACCACCCACGTAATTGATATAGATTCTGAAAGCATTGAATGGCTAAAAAGCCATATTCCTGAATTGGAGAGCCGAATTATATGCGGCGACTTTTTACAATTTGACTGGGACCAGATAACAACTGAACCTCTGGCCATTGCCGGAAACTTTCCATATAACATCAGTTCACAAATATTATTTAAAATACTGGATTACAAAGAGAAATGCCCTGAAATGGTTGGGATGTTTCAGTACGAAGTAGCCAAAAGAATTTGTTCATGTCCGGGTTCGAAAGAATATGGTATTTTAAGTGTTTTGCTACAAACCTGGTACCAATGCACTTATTTATTTACTTTGCCTCCTGAAGCATTTTCTCCGCCGCCTAAAGTAAAATCAGGCGTCATCCAAATCATTAGAAAAGATGTAGCTCCTGAAATTTCAGATCCGATATTCTACAAAAAAGTAATAAAAACTGCCTTTAATCAAAGGAGAAAAACATTACGCAACAGTTTGAATTCTATTGGGACAGTGCCTGAATTGTACTCAGGTAAACGACCCGAACAACTTTCATTTGAGGAATTTATTCACCTCACAAAACACCTGGCTCAAAACCAATTGTAAAATACATGAATTAAAAGCAGAAGGTGTGGTAGTACATCTGCCCAACCCGGCTTCCGCATTTGCGCATACAACCAGGCTATAGGTATCGAAATAGTTCCTGCGAAAACCAATACCATTGCCGACTCCTTGAAGATTAAATACTCACAAACGGCTATCAGGGCAATATAAAGCCAGCAATATGTAGTTGCAGTTATAAGTTTTCTAAAACGCAGCGCAGCCTTACTGAAGCCGGCACTAATATTCCAGTATGCAAATACCAGCATAATAATAACAATCGCCAAAAGCACAAAAACCATATCTTTTATACTATATGAAATTTCCGACGGCAAATAAATTCTGTATATTTCCTGAAATGAACTATGGCTGATTCCGAAACTGTAAATTAAAAAGTTAAATGGTATAACAGCCGGAGCCAAAACCGACCAAAACCATTCGCGCCAAACAAAGGGTCTGAACACCAACAAATGAATCCAGCTAATGGGCAGCAAAAGGAGCACCGGCCAGTAAAACAAACTTATAAAACCTAGATAGAGCCCGGAAACAATAACGATTTGCAACGCAGATACACCTTGTCTTATTTGCGTGTGCGCCATAAAATACAACAATCCGGGCGCACCCATCCAGTGCATTACACTTAACCTTTCAAAATCAGGTACCGAAGTAGCACATAAAATAAAAATAAGACCCGTAACATAGGTTTGGCGTTCCATGTAATCCTGACTATTAAAAAACCATCCCATAAGTAACGCTACCGATATTAGAACGGAAACCAGCAAAACAAAAGAGACAACTCCGCGAAGATAAACGGAACCCGTGATGAAGTATAGTGGTGAAAACTCATTTACAATTTCAGTCTCGTAGTGAAAGTTCATTTTACTACCAATCAACACAATAGCAAGAACAAAGGGTAAAAACGCCGATACGTATGCTATATTTGTGCGGAAAATCTGTACCACCGTATCGAAATTAATCTTTAATTTGTAACGTTAAACTATTTTAAGATGCAAGATATCGTAATTCCTATTGGAGAATTCATGGTAAAAACCTTTGGGATTCTTGAAGACTTAAGAAATCTTCCCAACATGCTATTCATTGGTTGTGGATTTATGGGTTTGATATACTGGTTGCGTATGCAGCAGTCTTACAATAAGGAAGCTGCCGAAAATCCCGGTCAAATTAAGTAATTTTACATTTCCATTAAGTCTTTACCGATATCTGTCCGGTAGTATAATCCCTTGTACGATACCGACCGTATTTTTTCATAAGCATTTCTAATCGAAATACCCAGGGTTTTACCCATTGCAGCGCAAACCAGCACCCTTCCTCCGGAAGTAACCAGAGTGCCGTCGGCTAAGGTAGTACCCGCGTGAAACACAGCTTGATCCTTAATACCAATATGAATAGGGTGACCTTTGCTGTAATCGCCCGGATAACCATCACTTACCATTACTACCGCGGCAGCGGCATTGTCTTCAATTTCAACATGACGTTCACTCAAAGTCCCCGTTGCAAGTCCCTCAAACAGTTCAACAAGATCACTGCGCATACGCAACATAACAACTTCGGTTTCAGGATCTCCAAGTCGTACATTGTATTCAATTACATAAGGATCTCCTTTAACGCTCATTAGTCCCAGGAATAAGAAACCTTTATAATCCAAACCATCTAAATGAATGCCTTTTACAGTAGGTTGAATAATTCTTTCTTCAACCTTCATCATAAATTCACGGTCGGCAAAAGGAACCGGAGAAACCGCGCCCATACCACCGGTGTTTGGCCCTGTATCTTTATCGCCAATCCTTTTATAATCCTTAGCTTCAGGAAGTATTTTATAATGCTTCCCGTCGGTAACAATAAAAACTGAAACTTCAACACCCTTTAAAAACTCCTCAATTACGACCGTTTCAGACGCCTTACCAAACTTTTGTGCGGTAAGCATTGCTTCTATTTCCTTCTCTGCTTCAGCAATCCCCGATGCTATAACAACTCCTTTACCGGCAGCAAGACCGTCCGCTTTTATAACATACGGAGGCTTCAATTCTCTAAGATAAGCTTTTGCTTCAGACACCTGATGGTGAGCAAAGGAGCGATACCGGGCCGTTGGTATCCCATGCTTTTCAAGAAAAGACTTACAAAAGGACTTGCTTCCCTCCAGGGCAGCACCCATTTTGGATGGTCCTATCACAAAAGTTTTAGGGCAATGTTTTTTAAAATAATCAGAGATTCCGTCTACCAGAGGAGCTTCGGGTCCAACACACAAATAATCAATGGATTTCTGAATACAAAATTCAGATATCTCCTTGAAATTCATAATATCCAATACGACATTTTCCCCAACCATTGCAGTTCCCGGATTGCCAGGAGCAATGAACAGTGTACTTAAAGACGAACTCTGAGAAATCTTCAAGGCCAAGGCATGTTCACGCCCGCCTGAACCCAATATTAATACATTTGCCATAAAACCAAAGTTTCCGGCAAATTAACCAAGAATGACGGGTTTGATGAAATGATGTTATCAACAAAACGACAACAGTTATACCCTTTTGCACTAAGTACAAGACTTTTCAATCAGCTAAGTACTATCAGAATGTAAGCATTTCAACAAACTACAGAAGCATTCGCTATTCAAAGGCAAAAAAAGTCCAAGGCAGGTAGGGTTCTACTTCTTTCGCTTGATGCTACAACCCATATTACGGGTTTCAGGTTCAGTAATGGTTTCTCCTTTACCCAAAGCATTCATTGCGTTTTTAAGATAAGGGCTTTTTACATCGGCTGCACTTTCGTTATTATCATCTATCGCACCTTTGTACACAAGTTTCAGCTGATTATCAAACAAGAAAACGTGCGGGGTGGTACGAGCGCCAAATGCATCAGCAAGTACCGAGTTTTGATCTATCACATATGGCATTTGATATTTTTGATTTTCAGCATATTCCTTCATAGCGTCAAAACTGTCATCCGTTTCCCGTTTTCCTTCATTTGAGTTCACCAGCAGCATTCCAATACCGTTCTCCTTTGCAACCTTGTAAATTTCATTGTACCGTCCACTCCAGCCTTCACCGTACCCTTCTGCACCGGCAACAAATGGACAAGTATTGCAGGAAAACACAACCAAGACTCCTTTTTTATTCAAAGTACCTTTAATTGAAATTTCTGCACCATTAGTCGCCTTCATTTTAAGGTCTGCCTTGGGCGCTTCGGCACCTATCGGTAAGGTAGTTATGGCTTTATCATCGCTCAATTTCAGTATGGTAAAGGCACTAAACACCGCAGTTGTTGTTAGTAAGCCAAGAAAAAACAAGCTCTTTTTCATTTTTTATAATTTAAAGTAAAACATATGTTGCGGCGCATAGTTCATGCCAAATTGTTTAATAATTACTCCCTCATAAACTGAAGTACGCTGGGGTCGGTTTCCTTTGCAAGCAAATTGGATATCTTTTCCTTAATCATACCAGCCCTTTTTTCTGCATCGGCGGCTCTCAGCTCATCGCCATTTTCCTTATTACGGGCCGCCTCTTCCTCAAAATAAACCTGTAAAGACTGAAGTTCCTGATATCCCGCAAACACCTTCATCCACATACTGCCTCCACTACGGGCTGTACTTTCAAGAATTGGAATAACCCGTTCAGATTCCTTGTAATCAAGTGATTTTATATATCTTACATAAGTCTTCACAAAACCGATTTTTTCAAATCCGCCCATTTTATTCAGGTTATTCAAGAAGAAATCCTGGTACTTTACGTCACCACTCTTACTGTATATTCCGGCTATTACACTTCTTAGTGCCGAGCTTCTTTCATTCTGATATTGTTCTGCCAGTTTCAATGCGGCTTTCAGGTCTGTTTCAGCTACAATATCCAAACCTGTAGCCATAACCGAATAAGATGAATCCTTCAGTGCATTCTGGAATAACGGATTCAATTCTTCATTCACACCATATTCTTTCTCAAGGAATAATAACGCAGCAACCCGTACAGAAGAAACAGGATCTTTTACAGCTAACTCTTTTATTTTTTCCTTAATTTCTTCTTTCCTCCCGGAACGCGTAGCTTTTCTAAGGTTTTTTAATGCTAATGTCCGTATGCCCCAGAAAGAATCATCAAGCGCCTTAATAACCACATCAATTGACGCCTCATCCGTTTTTCTGCCGCATTTTTCAACGGCCTCTTTTCTATCAGTATAATGTTTACTAAGGCTAAATTGGGCAATATATTGTTCATGGGGTTTTATTTCAGTAATTTCAGCCAACAGGCAGTGCTCGGCATCAATAATTACCAATTCAGGTTTTTGCGTTTCAATCACAAATTCAGAAACGACATCACCTGCCATAAACCGATATCTGGTTGCCTTGCCATTTACATAAACATCGATATCTACAGGTAACAAATACAAGGGAACCTGTTTAAAATCCTGTTTTTGGTTGATGGTTATTGTCAATTTGCCTTCACTCCAATTCTGGCTAAATTCCAAATCTGCATGGCCCTTGTTTAAAAACCACTGGTTAAAGAACCAATGCAAATCTTCGCCACTCACCTCTTCAAAAGCAAGCCGAAGATGATCAATTTCGGCAGCCTTAAATTTATTGGTTTCAAGATACAATTTCAACCCTCCAAAAAATGCCTCATCGCCCAAATATTTGCGAAGCATGTGTAATATACGGCCACCTTTATTATAAGAATTACCGTCAAACATCTCCTCTCGGCTTCCGTAATCATATCTTATCATATCTACATAACCGCTTTGCTGTGCAGTATATATATACCCCATCATTTCACTTTCAGCCTGAAAGTCGGCTTCGTCGCGTCCGTATTTGTATTCATCCCATAAGTATTGGCTGTAATTGGCGAAAGACTCGTTCAGGGGAAGATTGCTCCAGCTCTCGCAGGTAACCAAATCTCCAAACCAGTGGTGAAACAACTCGTGAGCGATGGTTGAAAAATTATTATTATCCAGCAACTCCCTGCGGGTTTGGTTAAAAAATTCTCCATGAATTACGGCCGATGTATTTTCCATGGCACCGGACACATAGTCGCGCACAATTACTTGATGGTATTTATCCCATGGATATTCAACGCCCAAAAGCTTACTAAAATGTGTCAGCATCTCGGGAGTATCTCCAAAAATGGCCTTTGCATCCCGCTCAAATTCTTTTTCAACATAATAGTTTACCTCCATCTTCTGTCCGTTGCTTCGGGTCCATGTATCCTTTACCACGGCAAAATCACCAATTGCCATCATGGCAAGATAGGGAGCATGCGGTAAGTCCTGTTTCCAGTAATCGGTACGCGTGCCGTCGTTATTTTTCTTGCTGTTTACCAATTTACCATTACTTAATGTTTTGTATTTGTTGTCAACAGTTATGTAAATTTCCTGCGTAATCTTTTCGTTGGGAGAATCAACAGTAGGGAACCACCTGCTGTTGGCTTCAGTTTCACCCTGAGTCCATATTTGTGTGGGTTTACCCGCTTCACTGCTATCGGAATTAATGAAATATAAGCCCTTATCGCTGCTGATTGCGGCACTTCCTCCGGCAGTAAACTCATCAGGACGCGCAGTGTATTCAACATACAACTGCATTTTATCGGTGCGGTTAAATTCCTTACCTAAATCAATATGAAGCATCATGGAATCGCTGTAATCGTAATTTAAAGGCTTCATTACACCTTTTTCAACCATAGCCACCTTATGAATAAAATACCCTTTGGCATCAAGGCTCGCTGTTTTCAAGGTATAGAAATATGGTTTTACATCCAGCCATGCCTTTCCATTCATCCGGTGCTTTTTCCAGTCAAAAGACACCTCAAGCTTCATATGTAAAACATCAATGTCACGTTTGCGGGCTTCCCTATACACCTTGCGCTTTGGCGGCTCCTCATCTTCAGTTTTGGCATCAGGCATCGGTGGCTCATCAAACAAAACATTTTCAGTTACTTCAGTGTTCTCATTGGTGCCTGTTACTTCTTTAACATCTGCCGTGTTGGTGCCTTTTTTAACATTACAACCGGCAATTGCAACAAATAAGAGCATTGATACTCCAATTATTTTGAAACTTCTTTTCATAATGGCTGCTAAATTCTGAATTTTAGTTGAAAGAACCGACATGTAAATGTATGTAAGGCGAAATATGTAGTTTTACAGCACATTTTTAAATACGGAGATTATGTTGGAAGCTAAAATTGGAGATTCAGTATTCGAATTATCCCCAAAAGAAAAAGGAATAGAAGTAAACGGAGAATACTGCAGCGTTTCCCTTGTTGAACAAAACGGTAATCAGTTTCACTTTATGGTGAATAACAAGAAGGTTATTATTGAATCCGAAGGGGTACACTTCTCAAAAACAGTCATTCTATGGTTAAACGGAAGAAAGTACAGTGTCGAACTTAAAGATGAATTGGGGCGGTTACTTGATAAAATGGGAATGAACAATATAAGCACCCAGGCTGTTAAAGAGATTAAGGCACCCATGCCCGGATTGGTTTTAAAAATTTTAGTTAAGGAAGGGGATACGGTTGAAAAAGATGATTCGCTGGTGATACTTGAAGCTATGAAAATGGAAAATGTGATTAAGTCGCCGGGTTCAGGAATCGTTAAGACTGTTAAAGCCACTCAGGGAAAGGCTGTCGAAAAAAATGACTTATTAATACTTTTTGAATGAAAACTTTAGTGCTTACAACCATTACCGGAATGGTTTTATTCTTGGCTTCCTGTGGTGACGAATCGGCAAAAACTACTCAATCAGCCAAAAAAGAAGAGGTTAAAAAATCTGCTTTGTGCACTTATAATATTGACGAATCCAAAGGATTAACCTTGCGCTGGATTGCCTACAAACATACTGCAAAGGTTCCTGTAGAAGGAGTGTTTACCGGATATAGTATTAAAGGTGGCTTAAACCCTGTACAAGGCCTTCCGGATTATATAAAAACTCTTGAAATTTGGGCTGAAACACAAACCGTATCCACTCAGGACACCGGACGCGACGGGAAAATTGAAAAATTCTTTTTTGGATTATTCAAATCTCCGGAGACCATTAAGGGTAAAATAACCAGTGCAGAAGGCAACGACAAAACCGGAAAAGGCACTATTGAATTCACCATGAATGAAATCTCATTTGAAGTTCCTTTTGATTACAGCCTGCGTGAATCAGGCGAATTAACACTTTCAGCAACCATAGATGTAAATAACTGGAACGCTCAAGCTTCAGTAGAATCGCTAAACGACGCGTGCGAAGAAAAACACACAGGTGATGATGGTGCATCCGTATTGTGGTCCGAAGTAAAAATAGTATTGTCGGGGTTTTTAAAACAAACCTGTCATTAATCGCCAACCGGAGTTCTTACTCAGTTAGTTCACTGAGCCCGTAATCTGGTATTTTGAATGCGGGAATAATTGAATTTACATTAAGTAAATGAAGGTATTATAAATCGCAACTTAAATCTGATGAATTAAGAGTTTCGCTGTAAAAATTCCTTTGTACTTTCACCGCACCATGAATGCAGAAAAGCCTGTGAAAATCTCTGCGGTTATCATTACCAAAAATGAAGAGCGGAACATCGCCCGTTGTCTGAATTCCTTGAAAGAAATTGCCGACGAAATTGTTATTCTTGATTCAGGCAGCACAGACAACACGGTATCTATAAGTGAATCTTTGGGGGCCAAAGTTTTCATGCATCCGTTTGACGGGCACATTGAGCAAAAAAACCGGGCCATCACTTTTGCCTCATACCCTCATATTCTTTCACTGGATGCCGATGAGGCTTTGGACGACCAATTAAAAACTGAAATTCTTAAAATTAAAACAAGTTTTACTGCCGACGGGTATACCATGAACCGTCTCACCAATTACTGTGGTCATTGGGTAAAATATTGCGGATGGTATCCTGATAAAAAATTAAGACTGTGGGATAGCCGCAAAGGTAAGTGGGGCGGATCCAATCCGCACGACCGTTATGAGCTGTCCTGTGAATCGAAGATTGTTCATTTAAAAGGGAACATTCTACATTACAGTTATTATTCAATTAGCGACCATCTGCGTCAGGTAGACTATTTCACTGAAATTGCTGCCAAAGCTTCTTTTAGGGAAGGGAAGCGAAGTTCTTTGATTAAAATTTTGTGCGCACCTCCGTTTAAGTTTTTCAGAGACTACGTGTTTAAAGCCGGATTTCTTGATGGCTACTATGGTTTTGTAATATGTAGAATCAGTGCATTTGCAACATTCTCAAAATATACAAAATTAAGGGCCCTTCAAAAGGAATCAACCCAAAAATTGTGATAAATAGAATGTGCTGCTTACTCTACCTGAATATTCCATAGCATTCTGGCCTGCAGGCCCCGCATTGAAGCTGCCTGATAAACGGAATTAAAATATCCGCTGAATTCCTTTGCCAGTTTAATATTTGTCTTCAAATACTTTATAGCCGCATATGCACTTTCTTCGCTATCATCTTCTTCATCTCCATTGCCGGGCGATAAATTTTCAATCAAGGCTATCATTGCATCCAAACCTTTCAGTTCATGCCTTGGAAACTCAGCTATTCTAACTACCGACAAACCCGCTTCGGCTACTGCAAAATCAATAGCATCGTATAAACTACCGGTAGCATCTATCAACCCAATTTTCAATGCATCGTTACCACACCAAACCCTACCCTGTCCAATAGAATCTACAGCTGAGGGTCCCTCAAGCGGCTTACGGTGTACGTCAACCAACTGAATAAAATCGTTGTAAACCATATCAATTTGTTGCTGCATACGCTTCACCTCCATATCATTCAAAGGCCGGTTTACACTACCAAAATCACCCTGTTCATTGGTGCTTACGTGGTCGAAGGTTATTCCCAGTTTGCTATTATAGAAGTCTTTCATATTGGGCCAAACTCCAAAAACACCAATACTACCCGTTATTGTGAGCGGTGACGCAAAAATTTTACTTCCCGGTAAAGAAATATAGTAACCTCCACTGGCAGCCACGCTGCCCATACTAACAATCAATGGTTTTGTTTTAGCCAGCAAAACAAGTTCACGATATACTATGTCGCTGGTAAGTACTGCACCGCCCGGAGAATTCACCCTTAAAACTACTGCCTTAATGCGTTCATCTTCACGCACCTGTTTTATGGCTTTTGGCAAATTTCGGGTACCAATATTATCGGTTCCGCCTTCATCCATATCTATACTGCCGCTGGCATATAAAACCGCAACATTGGCCGGCATAAACTTGTCGTTCGCCTTATCATTCACCATTCGGCAATACTTATAAAAACTTACCAGACGCTGCTCTCCATCAAGTCCGGTTTTCCCGGCTAAAATCTCCATTCCTTCTTCCCTTGTCAACGCCTTATCAATCAATTTTAATTGTAAAGCCTCATTACCCAGCATATAAGGCAAGCTGTCTACTATTTCATTCAATTCAGCCGGAGATATCTTGCGCGACGCGGCTATTTCGCCTGATATAACTTCCCACATTCCGTCAATAAATCTTTGGGTTTGCACTTTATTGGCGGCACTCATCGAATCAGAAATTAAAGGCTCAACAGCACTCTTGAATTTATTATTGGAACCCCTTATTATTTGCGGATGTATTTCAAGCTTTTCCAGCATTCCTTTAATAAATGATACGTTTGCCACCAACCCGTTCAATTGCATATATCCGTATGGATAAACCCAAACTTCGTCAGCGGCCGAAGCAAGATAATATGCCGATTGCGAATACCCGTTACTGTATGCAACCACAAACTTCCCGGTTTCCCTGAATTTTAAAACCGCATCTCTTAAATCTTTAATATTGGCATAACTACCCATCAGGATGTCTGTTTCAAGGAGAATTCCTTTGATATTATCATCAGCAGCTGCATACTTTAAAGCTTCTGTCATTTGGTATAACCCATGACCTCCTACAGGAAGCGCCTCTCCCTGAAGCATAAGAGTACTACCGTTATCCTCAATATTACCCCTTAATTTAATGTGCAAAACACTTTTTTCTTCTACTTTCAGCGGTTTGCCTTTTAAATCGCTGAAGCCTTGAAAAACTCCACCAATCATTGCGGCAACAATGGCTAAAAAGATAAACATAACCGCCAGTCCAACAATAAGGGTTGCCAGGGCCGAAGCTCCAAACGATTTCCAAAAAAAATGCTTCATATCAAATAAGTTAAATAATCTTGCGAAATTACACCTCTGCTATATATACTTCAATATATTATTACATGAAGGGATAAAAGGGTTGTACAAAAGGGAATAAAAGCAAAGAATTGCGTTAACCAATCCAAAATTGACATTTCCTAATAAAATAGAAAAAACTGTTGGCTGTTTTTATTTTGTTTGATATTAAAGGAAAAAGAAGGTAATCTCCGTATTCTTTATAAGTCACAAGACATCCTTTCCGGCCGGTGCAATATAACCTCTAAAAAACACATTCCTTTTGCAAAGAATACATCAGACCCTTCCCTAAATTCATATTTTTGCCGGCATGGTTTACCATTTGTTATTAGGTACAAATTTGGGCAACAAAGAACAAAACCTACATTTGTGTCGTCACCTTCTTGAAGGTAAAGGAATTATACAAGCTGTTAGCAAAATTTATAAAACCGAACCCTGGGGTTTTACCAGCGAACACGAATTTCTGAATCAAGCAATACAATATGAATCGAACCTGGAACCAGAGGCTCTGCTGGACTTTATAAAATACATTGAGCGCACCCTGGGAAGGCAATCTGCTGAACGATTGCTCACAGAAGATAAAACATACACCGACAGAATTATAGATGTTGATATTTTACTGTCCGGAAATGATATATTTGTCAGCGACCGGCTTCTCATTCCACACCCACATCTGCATGAGCGGATTTTTGCCCTGAAACCACTATGTGATATAGCGCCCAAACTCATTCACCCTATTTTGAAAACAAGTAATGCTGAATTGCTGCTAAATTTACTGAATACAACATGTTCATAGCAATTGAAGGCAATATAGGTGCAGGCAAGACTACACTGGCTAAACTTTTGGCCAACAAACTAAATGCACACCTGATGCTAGAAGAATTCAGCGAAAATGTATTTCTTCCTCAATTCTATAAAGAACCTGAACGTTTCGCTTTTCCGGTAGAACTAAGTTTCCTTGCCGACAGATATCACCAATTATCCCGACTTCCCGGACACCAGCCCATTGTAGTAAGCGACTACTTTTTATATAAATCGCTGATTTTTGCTGAGAAAAACCTCCAAAAAAATGAACTTGAACTCTTTATGCGCTTATTTACCATAATGTTTCAAAGCGTCCCTAAACCCGATAAATTAATATACCTTGATGTTTCAAACCCTGCCTTGCAGGAAAGAATTGCCAGCCGGGGACGACTTTACGAGCAAACTATACCTGACACTTATTTGACTGATATCAATCAGGGTTATATGGAATACCTCAGCTTGCAAAAAGAATTTATAGCCATTCACGTAAATGCCGAGAAGCGCGATTTTGTGAATAACGCAAGCGACTTCGCCTGGTTAATGAAACAATTAATGCAGCATTACCCTAAAGGCACCCATGTTCTTGAATAACATGATTTTAATGTTATTTATTTGCTTGTCATGTATTTACACGCATCACCTTGTGCCTTTTCAATCTGACTTCTCGGGTCGGTCCACCAGTAAAAATCAGATTTTTTTCATGTGAATTTCACAGTCTCAACTTTATCTATTATTATTGCACCGAAATTTGGAGTAGAATAAAACGTAACATAATGAAAAGCAACAAGCTTGTACTCTTAGCAGCTGCCGGACTGGCAGGAGGAATATTCTCAGGATGTGATATCCTGAAAGATTTGACTTACTCAGTAAGCCCAAATCCTTTAGAAATGCACGCCGACAGTGTTACTGTGACCATCTCGGCCACAGTTCCTGAAAAAGGTATGCATAAAAAAGCCATCGTGGAAATTACACCAATGTATGGTGAAACAGCATTGAAAATGGTAACCTATCAAGGTGAAAAGGCAGCCGGCAACGGTAAGGTTATTCCCTATAAGGCCGGTGGCAAAATTACCTATACAGACAAAGTGCCTTATAAATCAGCAATGGAAAACACCGAGCTGAAAGTTCATATTAAAGCCAGCAAGGGTACAAAAGAGAAGGAGAATTTCACCAGCGACAAAATTGCTGACGCTACCATCATTACTCCATACTTACGCATGAATGATGATATGGTAATTGTTGCTAAGGACAATTTTGTTCGGGTTACAAGTCATACTCAGGATGCTACCATAAACTATTTAAAAGACCGTTCTGAAGTTCGCCCTACAGAATTGAAGGATAAGGATATTGCAGAAATGGAAACTTTTATCAAGCGCAGTATGAATCCAAACAATCGTTTGGCGGTTAAAGGAGTTGATGTAAATGCTTACGCTTCTCCTGAAGGTGAAATTACCCGGAACGAAAATC
Organism: uncultured Weeksellaceae bacterium; assembly: GCA_964508605.1. GTDB lineage: Bacteria > Bacteroidota > Bacteroidia > Flavobacteriales_D > CAZDUI01 > CAZDUI01. Next base: position 33,420 of record CAZDUI010000029.1, read on the forward strand.
TGGCCAACGACCGTGCAAAAACCGGTGTTAAAGCCATGATTGACCTAATGAAAAAACAAAAAAATGAAGCCGGAAGTGCTGAATCATTCTATACATCAAAGGGTAATGGCGAAGACTGGGAAGGCTTTAAAGCTGCCATGCAGGCTTCAAGCATTGAAGACAAAGATGTAGTTCTCCGAATTCTGGGTCAATATTCAGGTGAACAACGCGAAAAAGAAATTCGCAACATCGCTAAAACATTTAAAGAAATTGAAAAGGACATCCTGCCAGCCCTACGTCGTTCAAACATTGTTGTTAACTACGACAAAAACGGTAAGACAGACCCTGAACTTATTGATTACGCAAAAAATAAAATCGACTCATTAACCGTTGAAGAAATACTTTTTGCAGGCAATCTTATTGAAGATTTAAATGAAAAACTTCGTGTATATGAAGGCTGCACCCGCTTGTATCCTAACGATTGGAGAGGTTGGAATAATGCCGGTTATGTACTTTACCTTCAGGGAAAACTAGCTGATGCAAAAACCAAGTTCGAAAAATCTACTCAGGTTGAAGAAAATGCTATAAACAAAAATAACTTAGGTGCTTGCATTCATCATGAAGGAGACCGCGATAAGGCTTTGGCATTGTTTAAAGAATCTACCTCAGCCGGTAAGGAGGTTTCATACAATATCGGTACTATCCAGATTCAGCAGGGAAAATACAGCGATGCTGTTGCAAGTATGGGCAATTACAAAACCTTCAATAAGGCTCTTGCGCAATTACTTGCCGGAGATATCAACGGTGCACTTACTACTATTGACGGAAGCGAAGATAAAGACAGCGCAATGGGATACTATCTTAAAGCTGTTTGTGGCGCTCGTCAGGCCAACGCCGATATGGTTGTAAACAATCTTAAGTCTGCCATTTCAAAAGATAGCTCACTGAAAGCAAAAGCTTCAAAAGATCGAGAGTTTATCAAATACTTCGCCACTGACGCTTTCAAAGCCGCAGTGAACTAAGTAACGAATCATTAATAATAAAAAAGGCTCCTGAGGGAGCCTTTTTTATTTACACATCATCTCTACCAGGTTACATTCAATAATTCAACCGACGTACTATCCCAGCCTTTCATCTTTTGCTCGTCCAGCAAGTGGTTTACCGCTACGCGCGTATTTTCACCTTTATAATACCTGGGGAAAACCGCACCAAAAGCAGCCGGCGCAAAGTAATTGGTATTTACAACCAAAATATGTGAAGCAATTTCCGTTTTAGAGCGATCTAAGAAGCCCAACCGTACCGTGAGGGTATGAAATACTTTATCTGATTTATTCACCACAGATAGCGACGCATGCTTTTGCATTCCATCTGATAAGGTAACTACATTATTGTTTTTTAAGGTACTTACTTCAATACTCTTAAGAACCTCTAACCTGGCATGAATACTATCCGTACCTGTTTTTATTTTTTCAAACTCATCAGCCAGCGGTAAAAGAGACTTCAACGATTCAGTTTCCCGGATTATTTGAACAGTTTCAGAATAATCTTCAAGAAACTTACTGTATTTCTCCTTTAATTCCTTCAGGCTGGCACTATCTGAATGAAACAAAGGCAATGAATTTATGTCTTTTCGCATGGAAGTAACCGAATTATGGAACTCACAATCGACCGTTTGCCCGTTTAACTCGCAGGATTTATCTGACGCTGTCTCTTTGTTTCCCTCATCGTTCCCGGAACCGCAGCCCGAAATAAAAAATCCGGTAACAAGTAGGGCCACCATAATGAAAGTTTTTTTCATATTTACTTAAATATTTGTTTCGCAAAAATATACAGATAATTCTAATCGCACTCCGGCTCAAAACTTTTGTTTGTAATTGCAGTACACCTCCCATAAAACTATGCCGGCTGCTACCGAAACATTCAGGGAATGTTTGGTTCCTTCCTGAGGTATTTCAACACACGCTTGACATAACCGCAAAACTTCATCGCTTACCCCGGTTACCTCATTACCAAACACAATAGCCACCGGATTTTTTGTATTCCATATTCCAGCTGACAGACTTACCGATCCATGACACTGTTCTACAGCCACTAACACAAAACCCTGTTCTTTTAAATCCTTACAACATGAAACAACATCGGCACGGTGCTCCCAGTTCACAGTTTGCTCGGCACCTAACGCTGTCTTATGAATATCTCGGTGCGGCGGAGCAGGCGTTATGCCACACAACCAGATTTTATCCATCAAAAAAGCATCACAGGTTCGGAACACAGAGCCTACATTATGATGACTCCGTACATTATCCATTATTACATGAACATTTAACTTACCCGAAGATTTGTAAGTTTCCTTATCTGCCCGATGCATTTCAGATGTAAGTAATTTGCGGTACATTGGTGATAAAAAAAGTTTTAAGTTCCCAAAGGTATCCTTACTTTCGTTTGCAGAGTAACCTTTTAGATTTGGTTATCTTTTTTTTGTTGAATAGCATGAAGGATCTTTTGAAAAATACTGAAATATCTCCCGGTGGTGAAATCGCATCTGACACTCCACTGATGCGTCAATATAATGAAATTAAGGCCAGATACCCGGATGCTTTGCTGCTATTTCGGGTTGGCGACTTTTACGAAACCTTTGGGCGTGATGCTGTAATAGTATCCGGTATTCTGGGTATTGTGCTTACCAAAAGACACAACGGTTCGGCCAATGAAACCGAGCTTGCCGGCTTTCCTCATCATTCGTTAGAGAATTACATGCCGCGGCTGGTTAGAGCCGGCTACAGGGTGGCCGTTTGCGACCAGCTTGAAGACCCGAAACTGGCTAAAAAAATTGTGAAAAGAGGTGTTACAGAACTTGTTACCCCCGGAGTTGCTTTCAGCGACAACGTATTAGATCAGAAAAAAAACAATTTTCTTGCAGCTGTCCATTTTGGTAAATCGGGCTGTGGTGTGGCCTTTGCCGACATTTCAACAGGAGAATTCTACGCCGGAGAAGGAACAACGGAAATTGCCGGCAAACTTCTTCAAAGCTACCAACCCGGTGAAGTTCTACATTCAACAGCAAACCGACATGAAATAAAAACAATTGCCGGAGAAAATTTTTATACATATAAACTGGAAGAATGGGTTTTTAGCTCAACCTATGCTCATGACTTACTATATCGCCATTTCAATGTTAAAAATCTTAAAGGTTTTGGAATAGAATCTATGCCGGAGGCCATTATTGCCGCCGGTGCAGTGTTGCATTATCTAGAGGACACCCAGCAAGACCGCTTAAAACACCTTTCTGCAATAGGAAGAATTGATAACCAAAAATATATGTGGCTGGATAGGTTTACCATGCGAAACCTGGAATTACTGGAATCTCCCAACAGCCCCAATGCCACATTATTCAGTGTTTTGGATTATACCTCCACACCTATGGGCGCGCGGATGTTGCGGCGATGGATTGCTTTTCCCTTACTTGATGAACAGGAAATAAAACATAGACATGAAGCTGTAGAGTACCTGAAGGCTCAAAACGAATTCAGAGACAAACTTCAACAACTACTGGCAGCAGTGGGCGATATGGAAAGACTTGTTGCAAAAGTATCTGCACAAAAATGTTCCCCGCGGGAAATGGCTCAGCTAAACAAAGGACTTCAAAAAGCAAACGAAATAAAAAACCTACTTTTGCAACATTATGACGAAGGCCTTAAAAATCTGGCAACAACCATTGAAGACCCTTCAGCCATTATTAATATAATAACCGGCACTCTTACTGAAGATCCCCCCGCGATAATTGGCAAAGGCGACAGCATTAAAAGTGATGCCCATCCGGAACTGAATGAATTACGCACCCTGCGTTTGAAAGGTAAAGATTATCTGCAACAAATACAGGAACGAGAAATTGAAGCAACGGGAATTCCTTCGTTAAAAATTGCTTTTAATAATGTTTATGGTTACTACTTTGAAGTACGGCACACGCATAAGGACAAAGTTCCGGAAACCTGGATTAGAAAACAAACACTTACGCAAGCCGAAAGATACATTACTGAGGAACTTAAGATATATGAAGAAAAAATTTTAGGTGCCGAAGATAAAATTCTGTTGCTGGAAACGGAGATTTACAGACAATTACTTGAATCTATTTCTGGTTATACCGTACAAATTCAGCATACCGCCGCCGTTTGCGCCCGGCTTGACTGTTTACAGAGCTTCGCAATGGCTGCGGTGGTAAATAATTACGTACGACCTGAAATTACCCATGAAGTGACACTTGAAATTCTTCAAGGCCGCCATCCGGTTATAGAAAAACTAATGCCCCCTGGCGAAAAATATGTTCCCAACGACGTCATTGTAAACGCATCATCGCAACAAATTATAATGATAACCGGACCCAATATGGCCGGTAAATCGGCATTACTGCGCCAAACTGCCCTGCTGGCCTTAATGGCACAAACAGGTAGCTTTGTGCCGGCACAAGCCGCCAAAGTAGGGATTGTTGACAAACTCTTCAGCAGAGTAGGTGCAAGCGATAATCTTGCAGCCGGTGAGTCAACCTTTATGGTTGAAATGAATGAAACAGCAAGCATTTTGAATAACCTCAGCGAAAGAAGCCTGGTAATTTTAGATGAAATAGGCAGAGGCACCAGTACATACGATGGTATTAGCATTGCCTGGGCGATTGCAGAATATATTCATCAGCATCCCCGTAACCGGGCCAGAACACTGTTTGCCACACACTACCATGAACTAAATGAAATGGCTGACCATTTCCCGCGCATTAAAAACTACAATGTCTCCATTCGTGAAGCCGGTAACAAAATACTTTTCCTGCGAAAACTGGAACCCGGCGGCACCAACCATAGTTTTGGAATTCATGTAGCAAAACTAGCCGGAATGCCTAACGAAGTTATTGCAAAAGCAAATGCCGTATTAAGAAAACTTGAAGGTGTCCACGTTATAAACACAGCCGTTGATAGCATAAAAGAAAAGCCAACCCACAGCCCTATAGCTTCCCGTCCCCCAACTTCAGATTCCGAAGGCCTTCAGCTAAGCTTTTTTCAACTGGATGACCCGGTTCTGGAGGCGATTCGCGAACAAATAAAAGGATTGGATATTAATAATCTTACACCGGTTGAAGCACTGATGAAACTAAATGAAATCAAAAAAATAAGTGGACTATAAGGTCCTTGGCAAATACTTTGAAAGCGCTCCCCAAAATTCTTCATAATCGCCGCACAAATCACCCGTAGCTTCACCTCCGCATAACGAAACAGAACCACGAATAACGGTTTCATCACTAAACTCAATAACTACATATCTACCTGTACCACCTGTACAACCATCGTTGTTTTTATCTTCCTTGCAAACCCGAATACCATACTTTCTATGCAGTCCCTGAATATCCGCCCATTCTTCAGAACTTAATACCCTGCTTGTATCGCTAATAACATCACCATAGCTGTCTACTACTTTCCGGATTACTCCTTCCCTTGCTGTTATTTCATAACTTCGGTGATACTGTGGAGGAACACTGGCATCGCGAAAACCATAGGTTACTGAAACTACAGTCGATTTACCCGACGCAGCGTCGTCTGATTTTTCCTGTGTAATGTTTTTATCTGACCCGCCAGAATCGGTTGCAGGGGTGTTTTTGCTTTTACCTGCAGAACACGATAACAAAAGAGTGAACAGACCAGCCGTGAAAACAAATACCAGCAGTTTGGTGAAATTATTCATAATTCTCAAAAATAATCAAATTAGCATCCCTGAAATAATTTACCTAAGAAATTATGCAATCAAGGAGTGATGAAAAGAGACAGGTCAACCCCAATATATAAATTTGCATCTCATCAGGCTCAATTTCACCTCATCTTGACATAGTCAATCTGAAAATCATCATAAGTAAATCCGGCGTCATCCGCCAGTTCTTTTGCAGCAAAACAATCCTTACTGTCAACCAGAACATTCAATTCTGAATAGTTACCCCAGTTTTTTTGATTCTTTACGTTGCGCGCTGCCTGTATCACCTGATCTCTTCCTGCAGACCCGGAGGGATCTGTAACCTGAACCATATAAAGATAGACCTTTTTACGCGATGATCCAAAGGACTGCTCATCCTTAGCCAAAATAAAACTAACACAATAATCAACTGACACCCCACCGGAGTTACCAACGGAACTCCCCTGAACCTGTTGATCAGAAAACGTTCCCGTTTGTTTCCCTGATACATTAAAGGTATACGTTGTACTACCCAGTTTACCAAACAAATCGCCATCGGACATGTAACCCACCTCAGCATACTTACATTCCAGTACAAATTTACCACGGGTATCTACCATTCCCCACACATCTCCTTTTCTCACCCTACCAAATTCTTTGACAAAATAAATCGCCTCATCATATTCGCAAGGCACAATCAATTCTCCGTTATTGGTAACATACCCCCACTTTCCGTTTTGCTTTGCAGGCATAACACCGTTATTTTCCACTTCCAGAACATCGTACTGATACGGCACAACAACTTCACCAAATTCATTTACAAATCCCCATTTGCCCTCCTGATTTCGCATTTTCTTTATTTGCGTAGCCTTCGGCTTTTGTGAGTTTGCTGAGATTACATTCTCTTTGTATAAAGTACCTGTAGAATCAATTAATTCCATTTCATTATTCCTATTAAAATACAAATATCCATTAGCAGGTAATAGATAACTATATCCAATTTGACCAAAATCGCGTGGACGACAAATATCATCCATCAGCCTTTTTCCTGCCATATTATATATGTACATATCCAGTTTTGCGGCATCCGGATATACTTGTAGAAAAGAACTCTGTCCTTTAATACTCCCAAATTCAAAGGGTATAATAACAGAGCCGGTTAATGACAACACACCGTACTTTCCATCATTATTTTTAACAATGAAAACATTTCGATAGGTCTTCACTTCCTGATATAAAGGCTGCGTAATAATTTTACCTTTTATGTCCATTATTCCGTAAAGACCCGGAACATTAATGTCCTGATATCTGAAATACTCTTGAGATAAATAGAATATTTTCTTATCGCTGATGAGTATTTTATTTCCCTTTAAGTCCGTAACAATTGTTTTACCTAACTGACTCTTAATTAAGTAATGCCAATTTGTAATCAACGGATAATATTTTTCATGCTCTATCAGTTTATTTCCATGTAAATCAATAACATAACATATATTATCTATATCGCTTGCCAAAGCCAGATCCCCCCTTATTTCAAAAATAGAATTAAATTTCGATTCAAATAAAGGTTTACCTTCTCTGTTTACAGGTACAGAAAATCCATTTTTCTTAACAACTGCTACTCCGTTTACAAATCCAACCGCAAATTCAAACCTTTCCGTTAGTACTTCCTTTAAATTAGTATCTAAAATAACATACTCTTTTTCGTTGACGTATTGCGCCCCAAATGTACCCTCCGTAACGCGGGTCATATATCCCAAAGGTTTGTCTTTATTAATAATAACACCTTTTCGGTTCAACAAATAATAATGCTTTACGTTTGCGCCATTTACCTTCACCTCTTCGTAAAACATAGCAAAACCATTTCTTTCATGCTCTGCATTATAGTATTTGCACTCAACAGCCATCGTGCCGTCACGCTTTACAAATCCATATTTCCTGTCGTTTCTTACGCGGGCAATATCACCCGTAAAAAAATCTGCTTCATCAAACTGAGGATTAATTACCAAATTTCCACCACTGTTAATGTATCCCCATTTATTTCCGTATTTCACGGGAATTAAATTTTGTGAAACAGCAGGAAAAATTATCCATGCCAAAAAAAATATAATTGCTGCCTTTTTCATTTCTCTATAAATTCCCTTCCATCAGGACTAACATATATATAATCATCTCCAAGGTACATCAAATATAAATCTGTATATGTATATGGATCCGTATATTCACTATCATTCACAAATTGCCCGTTTAAGCTCCTTAACCTATATTTGCCATCATTATAATCCAATATTGTGTTACCCTTTAAATACTCGGTATTAAACCCTCCAATTCCTTCTAAAAGTACATTTCCTTCCATGTCATATATTGTACTCTTTTTGGTTTCCTTATTCCAGGATGTAATAATATTATGTGACGAATATACAGTAGGACTACTGTTTAATTCAAATAATTTGCTGCCCTTATTATTAAACACGTGGTACTTATTTTCGGCCATACATGAAATAATATTAATATAATAATCAGAAACTCCAGAATACTGAAATGGTATAATTTCAGAATAATTCGTATTTAACACCCCCCATTTGTCATTTTTACGGACGGCAATCATAGAAGCACCGGGAACATACTTAACCTGATCAAAATCCGGCGGAGTCAATTCTTCACCTTTACTATTCAAAAAACCATATCTGTAAGTATTTGGCATCTGGTATATCCAGTCACCATTGTCGCAGGGTTGTAAATCCCGATATTTTTCATCCGTTATCGGGTTTAAATTTATGTCAACCAAACCCATTTTATCTCCCAGTTTATACGCTATACTTCCCTGATTGTAAATGGCGCGGGTTACAGGAAAAGAAGCAAATATCTCGTTCATTTTCGAAGCAGCAACTTCAACATCAGGTCTTAATGGGAAATATCTAGGCTTACCCTCTTTGTATGCAATAATAAAATCGGGATGCATAATATTAATTTCATCATAGCCATCTCTTAACGAAATTTTCCCGGTTGAATCAATCAACTCCATTTTACCCGTTGCTTCCGCCTCCGCCACAATATAACCATTATTAGCATTTTTATAATAATGAGTTTTCGGAATCAGTTCCTTTCCCTGGCGGTTTATAAAATCGGGATGATCTGTGGTGGCGAACACATGGGCTATTCCATGATTAAATGGATTAAAACTATAATACTTTACGGGGGTAAGAACAGAACCGTCTGATTTTAAAAATCCATAGGCACCGCCAATTCTTACAATATAATAGTCCCTATAAATTATTATCTGATCGTACTTTAAAGGTATCACAAGTTTTCCGCTTGCGTCAATAACACCGCATTTATTATTAATGGTTATCTGTGCGCGCCCATATTCAAAAGGGTAAGCAAAATCGTAAGGGCCATGAATCACTTTGGTCATGGCAGAATCCGTGTAACAAAACCTTCCGGTTTTCATTTTATATGGGAACAGCTGGGCTCTTCCATGAGTTGAAAACGAAAACAGAATAAAAAGAAAAAAATTTAAAACCCTACTATATATCATATTATTAAAATTTAAATAAAGGGACTCCCAATAACTTCGATATCCACCGTTTTCGGAAAATCCTATAATTCATCCGGCTGCAAAAATAAAATCTTACAAATAAAAAATCTACGTATTTCATCGTATTTTCATTCTTTTAATACTTCGCTTAATATACGGGGCTTCTAAAAACAGCTCTAAATAATCCATAGAATCTTATTCAATAAATCCATCCGAAAATATATAAGTTCGCCAAAAATAAATTCTTAAACCACCCTCTTTTTCATTAAAGTGCTTATTGCCTGTGTAATTCCATCAATAGTTAACGGAAACATGTGTTGAGACATAATTTCCTTTACGATGGAAATAGATTTTGTATGTTGCCAATAAGTTTCCTTAACAGGATTCAGCCATACACAGGCAGGAAACTTTGATTTAAACCGATTAAGCCAAACCACACCCGCTTCCTCATTGTAGTGTTCAACACTGCCATATTGTAACAATAATTCATACGGAGACATGGATGCATCTCCTACAAAAATAACATAGTAGTTTTTTCCAAACGTATTCAAAACATCCATGGTTGTTATGTACTCTGAGCGTCTTCTGTGGTTGTCTTTCCAAAGTTTCTCGTACACACAGTTATGGAAATAAAAAAACTCAAGATGCCTGAATTCATATCTAGCTGCCTGAAATAATTGCGAACACAATTCAACATGGTCGTCCATACTGCCACCTGAATCCAGCAACAACAACACCCTGGCATTATTCTTTTTCACCAACTGATATTCAAGTTGAAGCAGCCCTGCGTTGTCAGAAGTTTTCCGAATGGTTTCTTCCATGTCCAGAGCTTTGGCTCCTCCTTCCCGGGTCATGCGCCGAAGCCGTCTCAATGCCATTTTCATATTTCGTGACTCCAGGGCGGCATCTTCTCTAAGATTACTATACTGTCGCTCATCCCAAACCTTCACCGCCCTTTGATGACGACTTTCGTGCTGACCGATTCTTATACCTTCAGGATTATACCCGTAAGCCCCGAAAGGAGACGTGCCTCCAGTACCAATCCATTTCCCGCCACCACTATGACGTTCCTTTTGCTCTAACAACAGCTCTTCAATTCGCTGTAATAACTTGTCCAACCCTCCTATGGCTTTAATTTGCTCCATCTCCTCCGCACTGAAAATTCTAGCCCCCTTATTGTGCAGCCAATGTTCCGGGATTTGATAAAAGGATTCTTCAGGAATATACTCCATACCCTGAAAGTACATTCCAAAAAGTCTATCAAAAATGTCAAGATGCTTTTCGTCTTTAACCCAGGACAGACGACACAAATAATAAAAGTCTTCAGTGCTTCCCCAAACTACCTTCTTTTTCAAGGATTCTAACAAGAATAAATATTCAGTAATGCTTACCGGAATTCCATTGTTTCTTAATAATAAAAAAAAGTCCAAAAACATTAGCGAACTTTTTGAAGCAATTTTAAATCCTGCTCATTTTTTACCAAAGCACCTACCAATGGCAAATTGCCTTGCTGAACGTCCTTTCGCAATGCATCCGAAGTTATTTGGTTCGCCGTTAGCAACTTCAACCAGTCCAATAACTCACTGGTGGACGGCTTCTTTTTCAAGCCATTTACCTCACGTAAACCGTAAAAATGCTTCATCGCTTCTTCCACAAGACTTTTTTCCATATCAGGATAATGAACGTTGACAATAGATTCTAATGTACTTCGATCCGGAAAACTGATGTAATGAAAAAAACATCTACGAAGAAAAGCATCGGGCAGCTCCTTTTCGTTATTTGACGTAATTATAACTATCGGTCGGTGAATAGCAGTAATCTCCCTGCGCATCTCATAACAATAGAACATCATTTTGTCCAATTCCAACAACAAATCATTGGGAAACTCAATGTCTGCTTTGTCAATTTCATCAATTAATAAGACTACTTGTTCTTGAGACTCAAATGCCTCCCACAACTTTCCTTTTATTATATAGTTGGCAATGTCATGGACTTTCTGATCTCCAAGCTGTGAATCACGCAGCCGGCTAACAGCATCGTAATCATAAAGGCCCTGCTGAGCTTTTGTGGTTGACTTTATATGCCATGTAAACAATTTCTTATTCAATGCACTTGCAAGTTCATAAGCCAACATTGTCTTACCTGTACCCGGCTCTCCCTTTATGAGTAGTGGCTTTTCCATAATTATTGCAGCATTCACTGCAATCTGTAAATCGCGGGAGGCAATATACCTTTCCGTTCCCTTAAAACTCATCTTGTCAATTTTTTCCAAAATTACAGTTTTTGCAAACCAAATGGCTCTTATCATTATCAAGCTAGCTATAATTGCTTCTCTCAGAATTTCATTTACATTTTTATCAATTCACCCCTCAGTGTTGATACTATTTATAAAACTCAAATCCATTCCCTATTCTTCTGCATAAATTAACCATTCATTTTATAGTGTATTCAAATTCTCATAGTCGTAATGAATCAGCCATTCCACCCAGTAACTGAAGAACCAATATTAAAAGAAAACCCCGATCGTTTTGTATTGTACCCAATCCGTCATCACGATTTGTGGTCTTTTTATAAGAAAGCAGAATCAAGTTTCTGGACCGTGGATGAGATTGACCTGACTTCAGATATCAATGACTGGCAAATCAAACTGAACGAAAACGAGCGTCATTATATTAAACATGTTTTGGCTTTTTTTGCTGCCAGCGACGGTATCGTAAACGAAAATCTAACTGAAAATTTTTTGTCTGCCGTTCAATATACCGAGGCTAAATTTTTCTACGGTTTTCAAATGACAATGGAAAACATTCATTCTGAAACCTATTCACTCCTGATAGATACATTTATTAAGGACCAGGCCGAAAAGAAGTTTCTGTTCAGCGCAATTGAAACCATGGAGTGTATTAAAAATAAAGCACAGTGGGCTTTGCGGTGGGTTGCAAATGGTTCGTTTGCCGAGAAACTTGTGGCCTTTGCAGCCGTTGAAGGAATTTTCTTTTCTTCAAGTTTCTGTTCAATATTTTGGCTTAAAAAACGGGGTCTTATGCCCGGACTTGTATTCAGCAATCAGCTAATTAGCAGGGACGAAGGTTTACACTGTGATTTCGCTTGCCTTGTTTATAAGCAGCACGTGCAGAATAAATTACCCGAACGCAATGTACAGGAAATAATTAAAGATGCTGTAGTTATCGAAAAAGAATTCATTACTGAAGCCATCCCGGTTTCAACGATAGGCATGAGCGTTCCACTCATGAATCAATACATTGAATTTGTTGCTGACAAACTTCTTAGCGAGCTGGGAATTTCTAAAATTTATCACACAGAGAATCCTTTCGATTTTATGGACGTAAATCAACATATTAAAAATTAGTGCTCCAACAACAAAACATTCAACTCAATAAAGAATTAAAATTTTATACCCATGTATGTAATTAAACGCGACGGAAGACAGGAGTCTGTGAAATTTGATAAAATTACTGCTCGCATTAAAAAACTTTGTTATGGTCTCAGTTCTCAGGTTTCTGCTGAAATGATTGCCATGAAGGTAATTGAAGGAATTTACGACGGTGTAACCACAACCGAACTTGACAATCTGGCAGCACGGGTTGCCGCTGCAAGTACTTTGTTACATCCCGATTATGCCCTGCTGGCTTCCCGGTTAGCGATTAGCAATCTTCATAAAAATACATGCAACTCGTTTAGCGACCTGGTTCACCAGTTATACCACTATATCGACTCAAAAACAGGTACTAAATCGGAACTTATAAGTAAACCACTGTACGAACTTGTAATGCAAAACAGTGATTTATTAAATAACACATTAGTATACGACCGCGACTTTAGATACGACTATTTTGGTTTTAAAACGCTTGAACGCTCATACCTGATAAGAGTAGAAGGCAAAATTGCCGAACGACCCCAGCACATGCTGATGCGGGTAGCACTGGGAATTTACGGTAAGAATTTAAAAGCCGCAATTGAATCGTATCACCTGATGAGCGAAGGATGGTTCACACATGCGTCTCCAACCTTATTTAATGCCGGAACACAAAAGGCACAAATGTCTTCCTCATTTCTTCTGTCAATTAAAGAAGACAGTATCCCCGGAATTTTTGAAACTCTGAAACAATGCGCCATGATTTCCCAATCATCCGGAGGCATGGGAATTAATATAAGCAACATTCGGGCAGAAGGCACTTATATTAAAGGCTCTAACGGCAAAAGCAATGGTATTGTCCCAATGCTCAAGGTTTTTAATGACACAGCACAATATGTTGAACAGGGAGGTGGCAAACGCAAAGGTTCAATGGCTATGTACCTGGAGCCGTGGCATGCCGATGTATATAGTTTTCTTAACTTAAAAAAGACAACCGGAGAGCAAAGCGAACGGGCACCACATCTTAACTACGCCCTTTGGATTCCTGACCTGTTTATGAAAAGAATTGAAGACAATACGAAATGGACATTAATGTGCCCGCAGGAATGTCCGGGGCTCTCTGATTCATACGGAGAAGACTTTGAAGTCCTTTATAAAAAGTACGAAAAGGAAGGCCGTGGCCGCAAAACCGTCCGTGCACAAGAGCTTTGGCTTCAAATTCTTGAAAGCGAAATAGAAACTGGTATGCCCTATTTACTATTCAAAGACGCAATAAACCATAAGAGCAATCAAAAAAATTTAGGAGTCATCACATGTAGTAATCTAACAACCGAAATTACCGCATTTTCAAATACCAGCGAAATTGCCGTTTGTAATCTGGCCAGCATTGCACTGCCAAAATTCGTCAAGGATGGTGAATTTGATCACCAAAAATTATTTGAAATAACTTACCACGTTACAAAAAACCTTGATGCAATTATCGATAACAATTTTTATTCCTTTCACGAAACCGGAGAAAGCTCTCAAAAGCATCGTCCCATTGGAATAGGAGTTCAAGGTCTGGCTGACACATTTATCCTGATGCGCTATCCCTTTGAAAGTAATGAAGCCGCACGGTTAAACCGGGAAATTTTTGAAACTATTTATTATGCTGCATTAACCGCTTCAACAGACCTTGCCAAAACCAAAGGCGTATTTTCCACTTTTCATGGCTCGCCTATCAGCAGAGGTGAATTGCAGTTTCATATGTGGAATATCTCCCCCTCTCAGCGGTGGGACTGGGAATATCTGATTCAGGAAATAAAGGAACATGGTGTGCGCAACTCGCTTCTTGTGGCGTCAATGCCCACAACTTCTACAGCTAAAATTTTAGGTAACAACGAATGCACTGAACCCTTTAACACTCTGCTAAATACCATGCAGGAATCAACAGGTACTTTCTATGTAATCAATAAACACCTGCTAAAAGACCTGGTAAAGCTTGGTATCTGGAACGATTCCATGAAAAATAAAATTATTGAAAACCAGGGTTCAATACAAAACATTGACGAAATTCCCGATAACATTAAAATGATCTACAAAACTGCCTGGGAAATTTCGTCATTTTGTTTGGTAGATATGGCCGCTCAGCGAGCTCCATTTATTTGTCAGTCTCAGGCCATGAACTTGTTTATTGAAAATCCCGACCCGGCCAAACTAACCGCAATTCACTTTTACAGCTGGAAAAAAGGGTTAAAAACAGGAATGTATCAACTTCATACCAAAACGAATTCAACCACTTCCGATATAAATAATGAATTCCACAGCGAACAGAATATTAGTAGCAAAGACCCGGTAAATGACAGGATTTCTTCCATTTCGATTACAACTGAGGCGAAAAAACCGGAAACTGATTTAAGTACAATCATTCAAAATGTTTCTGCAAATATTATTGAGAACTGAGCTGATTACAAACTGCAACAATTTAATTGCAAAAAATTAATAATCAACAAAATAAATACTCAAATTCTATTCCTGACAAGTCTCAAATATTGTCGAATCTGAGAAAATACCGGTATTCATAAAAACACGAATCGCGTCAGGGCAAACTCATACTTTTATTCCCAATAGCTCGCTAAGATAGGCTTCATTCC
>CAZDUI010000030.1:0-48481 GCA_964508605.1 uncultured Weeksellaceae bacterium
TTACATGAACTTTTTCCCGGAAGTTTAGAGGTGTAGTTGGTCGGGGGGATACATTCCACTCATTATTTAATCAAGAGAACAGGTAATTTACCGGCAGATTTTAAATATCCTATAAATAAAAGGGTAGGGGAACAGGCACCGGTGCCGGGAAATCTTAACCTGAGATACGCCATATGGAAAATTCACAGTGTGGTTTCACAGCCGGTAGAAGGTGAAGAAGAAGATTGTTACGTTTTTAACGTGGCCGACAATAATGGTGAAGATTCGGGTGTTTTTTTCTATATGCCAAAAAATATAAATCACAGTAAACTGAATCCTGAATTAATAAAATTTATAAAAACATATGGTGATAAAAAGTATGTAGATATTCCGGGTAAAATATGGAAAATATATTTTGAAGCGAACGGTGAAGTGCCCGGAAATTGTTATGACAATTATCCTGATCCCGGGCAACATTGCAGTATGCCCGTAAATATGGAATTACTTGATTAATTCTCAAAAGGGGGACTTCTAAAACAGCATCTGAATCAATAATGGTGCGCTATGATGAACTGTTTTAGAAGACCCCTGAATTTAAATTAAAGCATCATTTTTTATCAATGAATTTATTTGTGTCAAATATTTATTTTTCATACTCTCATCAATAAACGAAGCTTCAAACGAATTTTTTGCCAACGTAATTACGTCCTGTGCCGATAATTTAAGCGCCCGGGTTATGGTCAAATAGTTTTCATTAACATATCCGCCAAAATAAGCGGGGTCATCTGAGTTAATGGTAACCAAAAGACCTGCATCCAGCATGGTTTTTACGGGATGATGAGTCATATCTTTTATAACGCATAGTTTAAGATTTGACAAAGGGCATAATGTGAGGGGGATTCTGCGTTGGGCAATCTCTTTTGTTAACAGGGTATCATCCAGTATTCTGTTTCCGTGGTCAATGCGGTGAACATTTAGTTGTTTAACGGCTTCCTCAATATATGCGGCGGGGCCTTCTTCACCGGCATGAGCAACGGTTAAAAAGCCATTTCGTTTGGCTTCAGAAAATACATTAAAAAATTTTGACGGAGGATTCCCTGCTTCTGAGGAATCCAGTCCAACAGCCGCGATACTGTCCTTGTAAGGTAAAGATTGCTTTAAGGTATCAAATGCCGATTCCTCATTCAGATGTCTTAAAAAGCACATAATTAGGCGCGATGAAATATTCAGGTTTTTTTCGGCATCTTGTAGTGCTTTATTTATTCCTGTTATCACTACGTCAAAAGGTACGCCGCGGTGGGTATGTGTTTGAGGATCAAAAAATATTTCAGTATGCTTAATGTTCTGGTGGTGTGCTTTTTGTAGATAAGAAAGCGTGAGGTCGTAAAAATCCTGCTCGGTTAGAAGTACATTGGCTCCCTGATAATAAAGATCCAGAAATTCCTGAAGATTATTGAATTGATAAGCTTGTTTAAGCTGCTCAGGGGTAGCATAAGGTATTTTAATGGAATTTCGTTCAGCAAATTCAAACATTTGCTCAGGCTCAAGTGTACCTTCAATATGAAGATGCAGTTCTGCCTTTGGAATTTCATGGATTAGTGATTCTAAGGTTGAATTCACGGTGATTGGAGATTAATTTGTAATAAAATTAACCGGAAAATAATCAATTCTATACTATTTATTTTAATTTATTGTAAAGAGTTTGTGCTTCTACTGATAAGGTGTTGAATTGCAAAGCAGTAAGAGCACTCTTGCGTGCCTCAACCATATTACCTAATGCAACCTGAATATTAGCATGAAGCATATGTGAATCATAATCAAAGGGATAAAATTTCAAGGCCTTTTGAACATAAGTAAGAGCTTCTTTATTTTCTTTATTGATATAATGTAGAATATATGCAACACGATAATTCAACACAGAATTATTGGGATCGGCCAGTAACCCGGCTTTGTAATTGGCCAGCACATCGCTCCAGTTTTGTAAAGCCGACGCCGGATAAGCATATCCCAGTCGGGCTTCGGTAGACGATGGCTCAATTTTAAGGGCATTTTTATAGTAATTTCCACTTTTTTGAAAGTCTCCCGACAAATAGTAAAGCCAACCCAAACGCATATTCATACTATAGCTGTCAGCTGAATATACTTTTTCTATCTCAGCAATGGCTTTGGTGTAATTCTGCGCAGTTTCATAGGAATAACTGTTTGCAAACGCAGTAACAGAGGATTCCTGAGCTTTTGCATTTGCTGTTGCGATAATGATTAATCCGAGGGATAAAATAATTGTTTTCATAAATGTATTTGAATTGAGGTGAATATGCCTAATTGAGAATATTGAAGCCATGACAGGCTGTCCGTTATTTTGTCGTACATTAAAGCAAAATGTACCTGAGTTTTTTTTCCTGCCTGCACCCATCCTCCAAATGTCAGGCGCGAGACTTTGTCGTAATTATTAAGAAATACCGAGCCTCCTCTTACAGAAAGCGGATAGTAATCTTTTTTTATCCATGATCCGCTAATACCGAATCTTCCATATCGGGTGATGTCAAAATAGGGTGAAAAAACAGGTCGGTCGCTGTTTACAGTCCCGCCTGCGTAATATATTGATATGCCAACCTCAGTTTTTCCTTTGATTCCTTTAAATTTATTATAGCTTATACTCGTTCCTGCCTGCCAAGACCTGAGATATGAATTACCAGCTACTACAGTATCAAACACTTCTGAAATGAGTTGTTCAACGGGTGGGAATCCGGGCGAAGTGGGAATTACTGCTACAGTACGGGTGAAAGAATAATCAGTAAACGAAGGATTTTCCCATTGGGGATAAATTTGTATTTCAGGTATAATATTAAACGCACCTGCCCTGAAACGGAAACCTGTGCCAAATAGAATGCCTTGCAAATGATAACTTCCCACAAAATGATGCAATTCTTCCTGAGTTGTATCCGGTTGAGGCGGAAAATTGTCCGAATTGTCCGATATTTTTTCTAAGGTTCTCCAGCTGTAGTCTAGTGTACTGTTATAGTCAACGTAGCCCGTAAACAATAGCAAATCAAAATTACGATGAATGGCAGCATCGGCTGATACTTGAAACATATTCTGCCGGTATCTTCCCCAATTTAAGTTTTGCTCCATATACAAATACTGTTCTTTTAGATGTATATAAGGAAATAGATTCTGTTGCGCTGAAATTCCGCCCAGTAGCATGGCAGGGGTATTTTTTATACGTTGGAATTTAATTCCGGCATCCGGTGAAAGGGTGTAAAAACTTTGTAAACGAATTAGAGAATCGCGCACTGATTCTGAATAGGATTTAAATACAATACCGGCATTTCTTCTTCGATTTTGTGAGGAATATATCCAGTATAAATATTCTGCAGGAATTGTATCGGCAGCATTTTGGATATGCGCTTTATTTAAAAACAATTCAGCATCTTGCATTAATTCCAATTTATATGCTGCTATGCCTGCTCTTAAGTTCATTAAATAATAATCATGACCTGATTTTGTCATCTTTTCGGTATAGCTTAGTAGTCCTGCCCATTTTTTTTCCTGAAATAAAGCATAAGAGGTGCTGTCCGCCTCACGAAATGGTATTTGTGATTTTCCCTGGAGTTGAATAATTATTAGAAATACAAATATTAATTTACCCGGCTGCATATAATTGAAAACGTATTTTTAGATGCATTGTTATTTATTGAAATTTCATTTTTAGTGATAGTTATTGCAAATTTTACATTTTTTACCTTTTTATTTAAAACGGATAACGTAAGTTCAGATTCCGCAATAAAATCTGAAGGGGATAAGGAGATAGCAGTTGGATTAAATGTTATTGAATATTTAGAATCTATGGGTCTGTAAAAAGGTGAAATAAAATCGAGCCATTTGTAAATAAGTCTGCGGGTATAAATATGTGCAGGAAAAACATCGTGGGTTGACATATTATTGTAATAGGCCATCGGAATTTTATACAATGCAGTGTAAAAGTGAAAAAGTGGATTGTTTTTACTCCCTTTGTAGTGATTAAATAAAAAAACAAATTTGTCGTTGGTAAATGTCGCGGTTGCTTTCGTGTTTTCGCTGTAAAAGTAGCTTACATTATAAATGTCGGTATGTATGGTCCAAAGGTCAGTAAATGACCGGCCATTAATTATACCTTTCACTTCAAATTTCCCTCCCGGAAACAATAGAAACTGATGCAGCAAAACTTCATCGGGTTTTACGTTACTTACTCTTTCATTTTCTGATGGAACTGCGAACTGATGCCATGTCGGAATCAGATTATCCGTGGATTGCAATTCGTTAACATTACAATCGTTTTGTTGGTATGATAAAAAATAGCCCATGGGATAGGGGATAGTGGCTGCACCAATCACAGGGTAACTCTGTATTTGAAAATGGAGGTGAGGCTCGGGCGACCGGCCGCTGTTGCCGCACAACGCAATAATTTGTCCCCTTTGCACGTAATCACCAACTGAAACAATGATACTTCCGGGCTTTAAATGGCAAAGCTTGCTGTATAAATAATCAGCGTGTTTGATAATAATTGTATTGCCCCAGTTTTTTTCAAGGTCAACATTTCCTATTTCATTATCAGCAATAAAATCTTCCACTACCGCAATTACTCCATCGCAAGGCGCAAGCACAGGTTGGTGGTAACAATAAAAATCTTCAGGATGTTTGCCTGTTCCACTCCAGGTTTTTCCTTTGCTGTCAGTTTTGTCAAAGTCCAGTGCATGCTGCCAGTATTCCCTGTGTGTGATGGCTCCGTTATAACCCTGCGATATTCTCCAAATTCCTTCAACAGGTAAACTAAAATTAAAGTATGTGTGGTTTTGATAACGCAGCCGTTGATGATGCCATTCGTATAAGTTTTGTTCAGGAGAACGGTTTAAGTGGGATGATACTACAGGTAGTCTGGAATTAGCGTAGTGTTTGTAAACAAAAGTTAAAAGCAGGGTTAGCAATACAAACGGTAGCGAAAACAAGGGGAGCGACCATACCTGAAAAATGGGGTGCAGTGCTGCTATCATTATGGCTATAACCGGTATGGTAATCAATAAAAACAAATAAGACTTTGCGGACGGGATTACATAAAACCCTCCGAGTGCCATGCCCGATAAGATGAAATTGAAACCTACATAACTGTATATTAATTGTGTAAAGTCGCCTTCCATTTGCATGTAAAAAATATATCCAATCAGAAATCCCCAAATGCTTAAAGTAAAATGTATTCTGCTTGCAACCAATATGGCAATAGCAATAATAAATCCTGCCAAATCGTTATAAACAAAAATTATGGCTCCTAATGACCTTAAGTACAAGTGAATTACATTTGCAAAGGGTAAGGTTTCTATAGTGGATGTTGTGTACTCTGATAAGTTTTTGAAGAATTCTATCAGCTCAATACTTTCTTTATGTCTTAAGTCTAAAGCCGAAAATTGTCCGGCTCCCAGCATCAGCGCCCATACACCGATTAGGAATGGAAGACTCAGATACGACAATCCCCGGGCACCGAGTCCCGATTTAAACCAGGCTGTAATTAGAAACACGAAAACACTGATTACGGCAAGCAAAAGTATTAACGGTGTATTTACTGTATATAAATGACCTGCTGCCAGGCCAACAAGCAAAGGATTGAATAAGAGATTTCCGGATCTGATTTCGTCTCTTGACAGCTTTAATATTGAAGCAATAAAGATTGTAATAATAATGGAAAAAGCTCCGGTAAGTCCTGTTTGAACATCAAAGAACGAAACACTAAGTAATACTATTGAAAGGAATATGTTTTGTGAAAAGAAGATTTGTGAATACGCATTCAGGAACGATCTTGCATAAAACAAAAGGCTTTCTTTTAGGTTGAGCAGCACATGTGTTTTCATTCCCTTGAGTGTGATACCTTGAATGAAAAAATCGCAGAGGGTTTAATCAGCTTCAAAAATAAGTTTGAATTCATTTTTGTACCTGTATTATTTTTACCGGACAGTTACTCGCAGCATTTTGTAATTCATCTGTTTGTCCGTTGTCTGCCTGTTTACTGAACACTCCTTTACGCTCTTTGCCGTCAATCAGCGTAGATTTTCCATCCTTCCGCGACATTCTGAAATGTGCCGGTGCGGCTTCTACACAAGCATTGCAGCCAATGCATTTGTTTCGGTAGTACAATATTACCGGCATCAGGCAGCAACTATCTTGTACAGTTTGTCTGACGGCCTTATCTTTTCAGGGGTTTTTATGCTGAATCTCATGCCCTTGGTTACAGTTTTTACCGCCTTGCCTTCCAGATATAATTCTTCAGCTATAGTGGTAAAAATGCCTGTAGTTGGGCCGGTAACCATTATGGTGTCACCTGTATTTAATTGATGGCTTTCCATCTCAAATTCACCAACGCCGGCTTGTGCAAAATATTTGATACCTCTACCTAAAAGAATTTTCTTGGTCGTAGCTTTACTTCCATAAACATCACTCCATTCTCCTATTTTTCTCCCCAGATAGTATCCGTCCCAAAATCCTCTGTTGTAAACTGTTTTCAGCCGATCCTCCCAGGCAATAACCTTTTCCTTACCATATGTACCTTCAGCAACTGCGTCTACCGCCTCACGGTAGCATTGAGTTGTTTCAAAAACATAGTCGGCTGCACGTCCTCTGCCTTCTATTTTAAGTACCGAAACACCTGCATCAATTATTTTGTCAATAAAGCCGATAGTGCATAAATCTTTGGCGCTCATTATATACTCGTTATCTATTTCCAGCTCAATTCCCTCTTCTTTGTCAGTAACGATATATTCGCGCCTGCAGTTTTGTATACATGCACCCCTGTTGGCCGAAGCATTATTGGAATGCAGACTCAGATAGCATTTTCCTGAAACAGCCATGCAAAGCGCACCATGAGCAAAAATTTCAATTTCAACAAGATTTCCTGAAGGACCTTTAATATCGCGCCGTTTAATTTCACGGCTAATTGCGGCAACCTGTTGCAAACTCAATTCACGGGCAAGAACCATTACATCGGCATAGTCGGCATAGAATTCAACTGTATCTATGTTGGTGATATTGCACTGAGTACTTATATGAACGGGCATTGAAATACTCCTGGCATAACGCATTGCAGCGTGGTCTGATGCAATAATTGCATCAATACCCGATTCAATGGCCTGTTCAATAATGCGCTTCATTAACTGAATATCATGGTCAAAAAGAACAGTATTCAGTGTAATGTATGTTTTTACACCAGCAGCCATACATCTGTTGGCTATGTCCCTAAGGTCATCAGTAGTAAAATTATTGCTGCTGCGCGCACGCATGTTCAATTGCTCTATACCAAAATAAACAGCATCGCAACCTCCTTTAATAGCAGCCTGAAGTGCTTCATAAGATCCTGCAGGAGACAGAATTTTTGGCTTCATTATATATTTAATGTAAGTTTTTCCGGTAAAAAACCGGGTGTTCTCAGGCAAAAATCTCCGATTCGCTGAAATGAAAAGCAGACTCAATAGCAGCATTATCATCACTATCACTTCCGTGAACCGCGTTGCGCGCTTTAGATTCAGCAAAAAGCTTTCTAATTGTTCCTTCTTCAGCCTGAGCCGGGTCCGTAGCACCAATCAACTTTCTAAAGTCTTCAACAGCGTTGTCCTTTTCAAGAATAGCAGCCACAATGGGTCCGGAGCTCATGTATTCCACTAATTCGCCGTAAAACGGACGCTCGCGGTGGACAGCATAAAATTCGCCTGCTCTCTCTTTGCTTAATCTGGTGTACTTCATGGCCAGTATTTTAAATCCATGACCGGTGATGTGCTGAATAATGTTGCCAATATTTCCTGATTCAACCGCATCGGGTTTTATCATTGTAAAAGTTCTTTTGCCACTCATAATTGAAATGCTTAAATAAATTTTACGCAAAAGTAGAACAAACTTTCATTTGTTGCGTATTGAAGCCCTGTATTCTGTTGAGAGTGAAAAATATTTATATTTTTGTCACACAATTATAAAGTATGAAGCAAGTAATTACATCATTATTAGCGGTTTCTAGTTTTGCGTTCATCGCAGGACTGCAGTCGTGTGGCGGAGAAGAAAAGAAATCAGATACCGCAGAGGTTACCACACCGGAAGATACTGATGAAGACGAAGTTGACCAGAATACCGAAAAGGTAGTTGAGAAGAGACTTCCTACTCCTAAAGAATTTTTTGAAATTATTAAGCAAATAGGTGGGAAAAGCCGTCCTGAGCTTACCATGGATCCTAAATTGGCCGAGACATATACCGATAATAATATGCGGGCACTGGCATTTGGTATGTATTCGGCAGATATTGCATACCTGAGTAATTATGGAATCAGCGGTAACACTTTAAAGTATCTTACTGTACTTGAGAAGATGGCCACATCAATGGATATCGGTGGTATTTTCGACAAAGAACTACAATCCCGCATTGAAGCCAATACAGGCGATTTGGATAGCTTATTGGCTCTTAGTGATATAGTGTATTACAAGAGCGTTGAGTATCTTCACATGGATCAGGCCGAAGATATTTTAGGCTTGATGCTTGCCGGCGGCTGGATTGAAAGTATGTATATTGTTACAAATATTGCCGGTGAATACGACGATACCAAGCCGGTGTTTGAAAATTTAAGAGGTCAGGTGTATGTTCTGGAGACAATTCAGGAATACTTAATGCCGTATACAGAGAATAATGACTTCGTTATTCAGGTTTACGGCAACCTGGATGAATTGAAAGGTTTTTATTACGAAGCCGGGGTGAATGAAACGAAAACTGAAATTAAAGAGGTAAACGGTAAAAAGGTAATAACTGGTGGTCAAGAAATTAAAATGACCAAAGAAACATATGGCAAGGTTGTTGGTAAAATTGCCGAGATACGTAAACTGGTTATTGCAAACGAACTTTAAATAAATTACAATGAGAAAGCTTACTTTGTTATTCGCAGGAATAATTGTTACTGCACAAATTGTAGCCCAAACACAAACATGTCGTGATACCTATATGTTTTGCGACCGTCAGAATAAAGAATGGCAATTGAATAACCAATCCACCAGTGGAGTAATTACCAAGGGGGAATCTCATGAAATGAGCATCATGGTTTATAAAGACATCGACTATCGTTTGGCGTTTTGCAGTGACAACCCTGAACTTGAAGGTAAAATTCAGTTCCAGGTTTTTGAGCGGGTTACCAAAATGGAAAAGGTGTACGACCCCAAGCAGAAGAAAGATATTTACAAGAAAATGCAGGCCGAAGAAATGATTTTGGACAATGCGAATCTTGAAGGTCAGCCTCAGGATGTAGATTTCACTTCTTCTTCTACAAGAAGATTGTACATTCGGGTTATTTTACCTGAAGGCGAAACCGGACAGGGAAAAAAGAGTTTGAAAGTAGCAGATTACGCCTGTGTTGGAATTCTGGTTCAACATCAGCGCGGTGTCAAAATAGGCTTTAACTAATCAATGTTAAATTTTGCGAACCCCGTTTCATTAAGGAACGGGGTTTTTTAATTTTGTAGAATGAGTTTTTCTAAAAGAGCAGTAAAGTTATTAAGACAAACCATTAAGGGGTTTGATAAAATAGTGATTACAACACACAAGTCTCCCGATGGAGATGCCATAGGTTCAGCAACTGCGCTTGCGGGTGTATTGGTGAAAATGGGCAAAAAGGTTCACATTTGTGTTCCCGATGCGCCACCGGATTTCCTGCACTGGATGAAGGGTACCAGTCATATCTTAACATATTCTGACAATAGAGAAAGGGTTCAGGAAGTTATTACCGCTGCTCACCTCATTTTTATTTTAGATTACAACGACCTGAAACGGGTAGAGGAAATGGGAGAGATAATTCAAGACGCTCCTGCGGTTAAAGTAATGATAGACCATCACCCGGACCCCGTTCCGTGTGCCGATATTATTATTTCAGACACAGGATACGCCTCTACTGCAGAAATGATATACATGCTTTTAAAGAAGATGGAGTTTGTTGATTTGATTGACAAAAACATAGGGGAAAGCCTGTATTGTGGCATAATGACGGATACAGGATCCTTCAAATTCAGTGGCACAACAGCCCGTACACATAGAATAGTTGCAGTTCTTCTTGATTTGGGTGTTCAACATACTGAAGTACATCAACGCATTTTTGACAGTAGCACAGAAGATAAATTAAGGCTTACCGGTTATGCTTTGTATCAAGGATTAAAGATAATTCCGGAGTATAAAGCAGCATTTATAAAACTGGACGAAGAAATCCTGAAACAGTTTAATTACAGAAAAGGTGATACTGAAGGTTTAGTAAACTATGCATTATCCGTTGAAGGTGTAAATCTTGCTGCCATATTTACCGAAAAAGAGCCGCAGATAGTACGAATTTCTTTTCGGTCCAAAGGTAAACTGGCGGTTAACACAATGGCGAAAAAACATTTTGAAGGCGGCGGACATATGAATGCAGCCGGAGGAATATTTAAGGGCTCAATAGATGATGCTATTGCCAAATTTGAGAAACTATTACCTGATTGGATTAAGAAGTAAGATGAATTTCAGTATCCTGCATTGTTTACTTTTACTATTGGCAGCTACGGCATGTGGTTCTGATAGTCCAAAGCAAGTGGCGGTGAATCGTCATGCAAAGTCAAAAGAAGTACAAACTTCAGAAATGCACAAACAATGGATCGCTGAAGACCGAGATGCCATTGCAAAGTACGTAGAGCGAAGAGGATGGACCATGACTGAAACCGGAACCGGTACTTTGTATTATATTTATAGCAAGAATCCTGAGGGTGAAATGGGAGAAGAGGGAAGAATTGCAACCGTTGAATACACAGTACAGTTATTGGATGGTACCATGTGTTATTCCAGTGAAGAAGATGGTGCGGCTATGGTTCGTATTGAAAAGGATGATATTGAAAGTGGAATACACGAGTTGTTAAAGATAATGCGGGTGGGCGAAAAGGCCGCTGTTATTCTTCATCCACACAGGGCACATGGCTTAATTGGAGATATGGATAAAATTGGTCCGCAAACGGTTGTAATTTATAATCTTGAAATGGTTTCATTACAATGAATTTAAAATTATCACTGTTAATAATAATATTATTACCGGCTTGTAACCCGGAGGATGCGGTACGCACCGAAAAATCAGAGAACACAATAAATTCAGAATATGATACTACAGATATAAACAATAGCGAAATTCCATTCGTGAATAATATCAAGATCAACGAAAATTATTTGGAAAAGAAAAAAACAGGTAATGAGATTCGTGTTTTGGAAAATGGTATTAAATTGACCTATCACAGAAAGGGAAGTGGCGAAATTCCGGTTTCGGGCGATGTGGTTCAATTTGATTTTGAAAAGAAAGTAGCGGGTGGTAAAGTATTTGATGCTTCGCGGAAGACAGGCAAACCGGTTGCTGTAATGCTGGGTTTGGAAATTATACCGGACTACTGGCAAAAGATAATTGAAACACTGCATGTAGGGGACAGTGTTACAATATTTATTCCTTCTGAACTGGCATATGGACAAAAAGGACTGCCGGGACTGGTTCCGCCCAATTCCGACATTGAAATTGAAATGAATTTATTGCGCACTGTAAAACCTGTAAAACTGGAGCAGGGAGGAAGTGTATACAGATTTTTCGAGAATAAGGAATCAAGGGTAACAGCAGATACCGGCAATACCATTGTCATTAGTTATTTTGCATTTTATTCAGATGGTAAAATGTTTGATGCATCGGCAAAGAATTCGGCACCTTTCATATTCCGTTTAGGACAAGCCAATATGATGAAGGGAGTACAAGATGCATTTAGCATTTTGGGTAAAGGAGATTGGGCATACATTTATATTCCTTCAGAAAGAGGATATGGTGAAAAGGGGCTTATGAATATGGTACCTCCCAATCAGGATTTGGTATATATGGTGGAAGTAGTTGATATACATCGCTAGATGCCCAGGCAAAAAACAACGGGAACTTTTTCCGGTTCGTATTTCATCTGTTGCCATTCTGCAATGCTCCGGGTGCAGATAAATTCATTGTCAGACGTTATATTTGATGCAACGGTCAAAAGTATATTTGCCGGAAGCACAACAAGCAGTTCAACAAATAGCGCTTTATTTCTGTATGGAGTTTCAATAAAAATTTGAGTGTACCGGCGTTGAAGTACATCGGATGCAAGTTGTTTCAGTTTTCTGTGAAGTGTATTTTTATCGCGTGCAGGCAAATATCCATGAAATGTAAATTGCTGTCCGTTCAAACCCGAAGCCGCCAGTGCCATATAAACTGAGCCCGGACCGGAGAGTGGTTTTACCGCGATTTTTGCATAATGACACATTCTGACTATTTCTGCTCCCGGGTCGGCAAGACAGGGTATTCCTGCCTCAGACATTAGAATTCCATCGTTATGTTTGAGTTGTAAAATAATTTCTTGATAGTTTTGATTGTCTGAATGTTCATTGCATTCAAAAAAAGTACAGTTATTAAGATCAAAGTCAGGAATCATTATTTTTATGAACCTTCTTGCTGATTTTAATTCTTCAACAATAAAAATCTTTGTAGATGACAGGTGTTTTAAGCAACCGGCAGGGATTTGCTGATCTAAAGAGAAATCGGATAAGGGAGAAGGTAAGAGGTATAGCATCAAGCCTTGGTCTTCAGTTCCTCAACAATCACCTTACATGCCTGTTCAAGAAGGTTATATACATCATCAAAACCGTGATTTCCTCCAAAATAGGGGTCAGGAACTTCTTTTTGATTAAGATTAGGCACGGTTTCCAGTATCAATTTAATTTTACTTCTTTGAATGTCATTATCAGCCATGGCAATCAGATTTCTGTAATTGTTTTTATCCATAGCATAGATTTGGTCAAAATAATCCAAATCTGACTTAGTTATTTGCCGGGAAACAATGCCGTCCATACTTACCTTATGTTGTAAGGCAGTTTCCTGCATTCTTTTATCTGGTTTTTCGCCTACATGATGATTGGAGGTTCCGGCGGAGGCTACTTCAATGTCAATGCCCTCTTTTGCAGCAATTTTTCTTAAAAGTGCTTCAGCAAGGGGTGAGCGGCAAATATTACCCAGGCAAACCATTAATACCTTTGGTTTGCTCATGTTATTATTGGATACTAAGTTTCTTGTCAAGATCTTCAATGTAAGTACGGAATTGTTTATCCGTTTCTTGAAGATTATTTACGGTACGGCAAGCATGAAGCACGGTAGCATGATCTTTTCCTCCGCAATGCATTCCAATATTTGCAAGTGAAGATTTGGTCATTTTCTTTGCAAAGAACATTGCGATTTGTCTTGCCTGAACAACTTCCCGCTTGCGGGTACGCGATTTTAACAACTCTATGGGTAAATCAAAATAGTCGCAAACTACCTTCTGTATGTAATCAATGCTTACTTCGCGGGCACTATTTTTTACATACTTGTCAATCATTTGTTTGGCTAAGTCCAGGGTAATAGCCTTTTTATTCAGTGTGCTTTGCGCCAAAAGAGAAATACGTGCGCCTTCCAGTTCACGAATATTGGTAGAGAGTGAGTAAGCCATGTATTCAACTACATCTTCAGGCAATTCAACGCCGTCATTGTACATTTTCATTTGCAAAATGGCTATTCTGGTTTCCAAACTGGGCGTTTGCAAATCGGCTGCAAGTCCCCATTTGAATCGAGAAAGAAGACGTTGTTCCATTCCCTGCATTTCAACAGGAGCCTTATCGCTGGTAAGGATAATTTGCTTTCCGTTTTGGTGCAAGTGGTTAAAAATGTGGAAAAATGCTTCCTGAGTTCTGTCTTTTCCAGCAAAGAACTGTACGTCATCAATTATCAGCACATCTACGAGTTGGTAAAAATGCTGAAAATCGTTGGTTGTACCATTTTTAATGGCTTCAATGAACTGTGCAGTAAACTTGTCAGAAGGAACGTAAAGAACCGTTTTATTAGGATATTTATTCTTGGTTTCTACACCAATAGCATGTGCCAGGTGTGTCTTTCCAAGTCCCACGCCTCCATAAATTAAAAGAGGATTGAAGGCAGTACCACCGGGCTTATTGGCAACAGCAAAACCTGCAGACCGTGCCAGACGATTGCATTCACCTTCTACAAAGTTGTCAAATGAATACTGCGGATTCAGGTTTGAATCGATGTTTACCTTGCGCAAACCGGGAATTACAAAAGGATTTTTTATAGGTTGAGTATTCAAATCTAATGGCATGGCCACCGGATGATTTTTCACTGCCCTTTGATTAGAAGTAGGGATTTTTACTGTGTAAGGTGTGTTTTGACTTACGTTGTTCTCCATAACGATGCTGTATTCCAGACGACCTTCGTTTCCTAGCTCTTTCTTAATCGTCTTTTTCAGCAATGTAATGTAATGTTCCTCCAGCCATTCATAGAAGAACTGGCTCGGCACTTGAATGGTAAGTACATTGTCTTTCAGTTTTATAGGCTTAATAGGTTGAAACCAGGTTTTAAAGCTTTGAAGGCTTACATTGTCCCGAATCACTTTTAGACAATTCTCCCATACAAGTTCGTGGTTCTCGTTCATTTACTACAGTATTTTATGTTCAACAATATTTTAGGGTGGCTCGCCCCAATGCAGGGGTTCATCGACCAACACTTTATATCTCCTTCCGAGCGGGACAAATATTCAGATAAAAAAGTGAAAAAAAAAACGTCAATACACTTGAATATTTAAAAAGTTTTAATACGGGTCATGATTTATATCGCGCAGACTCAGAAATGTTTTGTAATGCATTGTAATTTAGTTTTTTAACTTTATCTTTCTCAAATTCAAAATCCAGATGTCCCATGCATATCCCGGCCCATCCTGCCTGTGAAATCCATATAGATTCTCCCGATGCGTTTTTTAAACGGGTAGGTTCTTTCAGGAATGTATGAGTGTGTCCTCCCAATATCAAATCTACGTCTTTTATTTCACTTGCCAAAGCAACATCCGAAATTTGTTTACTGTCATAACTATAACCAATGTGCGACAGGCAAATAACCATATTACATTTCATATCGTGTTTCAGTATAGGTGCATATTTATTTACAACCTGAATAGGCTCAGTCCACTGAGTGTTTCCATAATTTGCATCGCCTACCAACCCTTTCAATTCTACACCAATTCCCATAATGCCAATCCTAATTGGTCCTTTGTTCACAATAATATACGGTTTCGTTTTATTATATAATAAGGTATCATTGAAATTGTAATTGCTGCAAATAAATGGAAAATCAGCATGTTTTAGCATACGGTCGAAACCCTCAAGGCCATTGTCGAAATCGTGATTCCCCATGGTTGCTGCATCGTATTTCATAAGACTCATCAATTTGAATTCCGGCTCTCCTCCAAACATATTAAAATAAGGTGTGCCCTGAAAAATGTCTCCGCAATCCAGCAGAAGAACGTTTTTGCTGTTTTTCCTTACTGAAGCAATATAATTTGCCCGGTTTTGCATTCCGCCCAGTCCGGCATACTTAGGGTCATTTGCAGGAAAGGGATCAATTCTGCTGTGCATGTCGTTGGAATGCAAAATAGTAAGAGTTAATTCTCGTTCCTCAGCCAGACCATTCAAAGACCATCCGGGCGATGTGGCCATCAGGCTGCCGAATGCAAGACTCTGTTTAATAAAGGTTCTTCTACTTGTCATAATATATTCGTCCGTCTGTTTCGCTATGTATTTTTTTATTCTCGCTATTCTTTCGTAAAAAGTGTGATAAAATCATGTCGCGAAGCAATCCGTATTTTCCCATTTCAGGGGTGTTTTTCAGAAATGACATATCGTCTCCTCCACCGGTAAGATAGTCGCTGGTAGCAATAAGATACGTTTTGTCGCTATCGGGATTAAATGGCTTGCTGTTAATTGTAACATCTACAGCAGATTTGTTTTTAATAGCGAACCGAAGACCTGAAACAGGTTGTCCTCCTTTCATAACCAGATAAGTTAGTAATTCCTTCATTCCTGATCCGGTGAGTTCAACAACAACCACCTGATTATCAAAAGGCATTAATTCAAATATATTGCCTCTGCTTACAGCTCCTTCAGGCAATGATGCCCTGATTCCACCTACATTGAAAAGACTGATGTCTATGGGTTGTTCACCTGCTTCTTGGCGTTTGCGGTTGGTTTCCTCATATACTAAGTCAGCTATTAGATTACCCAGCGGACTTTCAGGGTATCCCTGTTTAACAAACTCTGATGCTTTTACAAATGGCATATCGGTATAACCTACAGTTATATTCATTGTACTGTCCAAACGGCTCCGATAAGGTGCAATTACAGAATCCAGAGGAGAGTAATTGTTGTTTGTTGCCTGCATATAAGGATATGAGCCAGTCATATCTTCCACATAATAACGTTGCCGGCAGGCAAAACCAGAAATCAAAAGGCATATATATAGGGTATATCTTAAAAACATAGGCGCGAATTTATACCGAATTGTATTTTTACACTCTGTTTTAACCTTAAAGAATCTTTAAATGTACAAAAGTTCTGCAACAGTACGCATACGATATGCCGATACCGACCAAATGGGGTATTGTTATTATGGTAATTACGCAACTTTTTTTGAAGTGGGCAGGGTTGAGGCTTTGCGCAATCTGGGCATTAGTTACCGGGAACTGGAATCGGCGGGTATATTGATGCCGGTTATTTCCTTAAATACTAGGTTTATAAAACCGGCAAGGTACGATGATGTTATTACCATTGAGACGACAATTCCTTTTATGCCGGGAATTAAAATCCGGTTTGATTATGAATGTTTATCAGAAAATGGCGAAAAACTTGTTGTGGGTTCTACTGATTTGGTTTTTCTTCGAACGAACGATCACAAACCGGTTAGGCCACCTGAATCGGTATTAACGGCATTAAAACCTTTTTTCGGTTAAACGCCGGTTTCTGAATTCAATTACTGAAATTTAGCAAAACTCAGTTGCTTCTCGTAGTGACCGGCTTTTAATTTGTCGTGAATTTTACCCAATACCTCCACGGTATAATTTGCATCTTCAACCGTGTGGACTGCTGTAGGTATCAATCGTAAAATAAACTGACCCCGCGGAATTACCGGGAATACTACGGCTGAACAAAAAATGTTGTACTCTTCGCGAATATCGTAAATGGCATGAGAAGCGGCCTGAGGTTGGGCAGCAAGATACACAGGAGTAACGGGTGTGTTGGTCTTGCCAATGTCTAAACCGGCAGACTTTAATCCAG
This sequence comes from uncultured Weeksellaceae bacterium, assembly GCA_964508605.1. Taxonomy (GTDB): domain Bacteria; phylum Bacteroidota; class Bacteroidia; order Flavobacteriales_D; family CAZDUI01; genus CAZDUI01. Next base: position 17,191 of record CAZDUI010000030.1, read on the forward strand.
ACTGTAAAGCGCGGGTTACCTCCCACAATTTATCGCGAAGTTCATGGCGTGTCATTAACAATTCCAATCGTTTGATAGCTCCAATGGTAATGGGTACAGGTAGAGATTTGGCAAAAATTTGAGAACGCATATTGTACTTTAAATACTGAATCACGTCTGCCGTTGAAGCAACAAAAGCACCAATTAGGGCCATACTTTTTGCAAAAGTGCATAACAAAACATCTATTTCATCATGAACACCTTGTTCCTCAGCCGCACCACGGCCACGTGCACCCATGGTTCCAAAGCCGTGAGCGTCATCAACCAGCAAACGGAATTTAAATCCTTCCTTTCTTCTAAGATCCACAATTTCTTTTAGAATTCCCATATCGCCGGCCATTCCAAATACACCTTCAGTAACCACCAATATGCCGCCACCGGTTTTTTCTACAATTTTTGTAGCATGTTCCAGTTGTTTTCTGCAGCTATCTATGTCATTGTGCTTGAAAACAAATCGTTTACCCATGTGCAATCGAAAACCATCCATCAAACAGGCATGGCTTTCACTGTCATATACTATTACGTCATTTCTGTCAACCAGAGAATCTATGATAGACATAAATCCCTGATATCCGAAATTTAATAAATATGTTGCTTCCTTTTCCATGAATTCGGCAGCCATCTTTTCAAACTGAGCATGGTACTTGGTTTGACCTGACATCATTCTGGCCCCCATGGCATATGCCAATCCAAAATCTTTGGATGCCTTTGCGTCAGCCTCCCGCACTTCAGGATGATTGGCAAGACCCAGATAATTGTTCAGACTCCAAATTAACCGCTCTTTTCCTTTGAAAATCATTTTATTACTTATTTCTCCTTCCAGTTCAGGAAAGGCAAAATATCCGTCAATGTCGTTGGCGTATGTGCCTAATGGACCACGTCTTGTTTTAATTTTTTCAAAAATATCCACGGTTACGGTGTTTAGATGTTTTAATAATAGTTCAGATATCTGCAGGAATTCAGTTGCAAAATTCCAAATTATTCCTTAACTGTAAGGTAAAGCACTAAAAATTTATTCACAACGATGTGAAAGGTGCATCACTTTTGGAAGATGTTTCTCTTTGTTATGTAATTAAATAAATGTATATCAGTAATTTAACGTGAGTGTTTTTTAAAAATCAGTGCCGACGAATTAATGCAATATCTCAAACCTGAAGGCGGAGGACCGTCGTTAAAAACATGCCCAAGGTGTCCACCGCACCGGGCACATACTACTTCAGTTCTGCGCATATTATGAGAGATGTCTGCAATTTCCTTAACTGCCACGGATGTAACAGGATTATAAAAACTGGGCCAGCCGCAGGCATCAAATTTAGTATCCCATGTAAACAGCAGATTATTACAGGCGGCACAACAATAAATACCTTTCTCCTTATTATATAAGTATTCACCGGTATATGGACGCTCGGTTCCCTTTTCTACTAATATGTGATATTGAATAGGAGTTAACCGGCTCTTTATGGAATCTGAAACAATAAGCAAGGTATCTGTTGCGGATTCTACTTGCGAAGTTTTTGTTGCAACAGTAGGAGTTTGAGCGCATGAGGTTAATGTTATTGTAAAGTATAGAGTTAACAAGTCAATTTCGCGAAAGACAAGTTGCCATTTCGCAAAAAATATTTTGTTTAAAGTGTGAAATATGATTTTTATCATAAAATTTTTAATTGTCGAAAAGCAAATTTGTATCAAAACCAAGTAGTATGTCAGAACACACAACAGCCCCATCGGGTTCACAAGCGGGTTTATTTGCCTGGGCCGAGTTTAATCGTTTTAGCTTTATTGTGTTTGATTTGTTGATAACTAGCGCTTTGGCTGGTCTGGCAATGGCGGCGGGTGCAATGAGTGATTTGGTGCCAATGTCGGTTATTGTGTTGGTAACCATTATGAATCAGGCACTGGTTTTGTCTGTTTCACCTATGAAATGGCTCATTCCTGCATTTATTTTTTCAGCGTCTGTTAATTTTATTATCTGCCTGGTTTACGCGTTTTTCATGTGATGAAATTTCAGAAAGGACCGGAGTAATAAAAAACTTATCATTTATTACATGGGTATTAAAATACTTGTTTATTTTTGCACCATGAAATTGTATTCATCACACCATCATCATTATTCACTTTTCCGGTTGGAAGGAGTGTGATGATATTGTGTAAAAATATCTAAACCCTTTCCGGCCTCCGGGGAGGGTTTTTTATTTAATTAAAAATTTAAAAAAGTGAAAAACAGACTGAAAATTGCAATTCAAAAGAGCGGAAGGTTAAATGAAGACACCATGAATTTGTTGTCTGATTGCGGCCTGTCATTGAAAAGCGCCGACGACGTTCTGAAAGCAGAAGTTCCTAATTTTCCTGCTGATATTTTGTTTCTTAGAAATAGTGACATTCCTCAGTATGTTGAAGATGCGGTAGCTGATATTGCAATAGTGGGCGAAAATCTGCTGATTGAAGATCCACGCAATGTTCAAACCTTACAAAAACTGGGATTTAGTAAATGCAAGGTATCTTTGGCAGTACCAAAGGCAACAGACTATATTGGATTAAATTGGTTCCGGGGTAAAAAAATCGCGACATCTTATCCCAATACACTTCGATCTTATTTGTTAAAGCACCAGATTGATTCTGAAATTCATACTATTAGCGGTAGCGTTGAAATTGCTCCTAATATTGGACTCGCTGATGGAATTTTTGACATTGTAAGTACCGGAAGTACCTTGTTTAGAAATGGACTTAAGGAGGCAGAAGTGGTTTTGCGCAGCGAAGCAGTGCTGATTGCAAGAAATGATATGTCCTCAGAATTGATGCTAATACTGGAGGAACTCCTTTCAAGGATTAGGGCTGTTCTTGAAGCACGCAATAACCGGTATATTCTTATGAACATACCTACTGAAAACATTGATGCAATAGCAAGGATTCTACCCGGAGTAAAAAGTCCAACCGTAATGCCTTTGGCAATGAGTGGATGGAGCAGTGTTCATTCGGTGATTCCTTTGTCTAATATGTGGGATATCATAAATAATCTTAAATCGGCAGGAGCTCAAGGTATTTTAGTGATTCCAATTGAGAAAATGGTGGTATAACTATGAAAATTATTAATTATCCGGAGCGCGGTACCTGGAAGGCATTGTGCACCCGCCCTGAAACGAAAGGGAATGATGTCAGCAGAATTGTACATGAAGTTTTTCAGGCGGTTTTAGAAAAGGGTATTGACGCTGTCAAGGAATATTCAAAAAGGTACGATAAGGTAGAACTTTCCGATATTGAAGTTTCTGCTGCCGAATTTGAACAAGCTGAAATACTCGTTTCACAGACTTTAAAAGTGGCTATTCTTAATGCACATTCCAATATCAGTAAGTTTCACAGTTCGCAAGCTATTCCTGAACTGATTGTTGAGACGCAACCGGGGGTGTTGTGCCGTCGAAAATCTGTCCCTATTCAAACGGTTGGGTTATATATTCCCGGTGGAACAGCACCTCTTTTCAGTACGGTTTTGATGTTGGGTATTCCTGCTGTGCTTGCAGGTTGCAGAGAAATCGTTATTTGTACTCCTCCACGCGCCGACGGTACTGTGCATCCTGCAATATTATACGCAGCAAAATTATGTGGAATAGGTAAAGTGTTTAAAGTAGGAGGAATACAGGCAATTGCTGCACTTACATTTGGTGCAGATAAAATACCTGGTTGTAATAAGATTTTTGGTCCGGGAAATGGATATGTTACGGCTGCCAAGCAATTTGCGCAAACAAGGGGCGTGTCAATTGATATGCCGGCCGGTCCCAGCGAAGTATTGGTAATTGCAGGGCAGAATGCAAATCCTCAATTTGTTGCTGCTGATTTATTGAGTCAGGCAGAACACGGTGTGGATAGCCAGGTAATATTGGTATGTACTAGTAAGGAAATGTCAGAGAAGTGCATGGATGAAGTGAAAGTAATGGTTGGTACACTGCCCAGAAAATTAATTGCTGAACGGTCACTTAAAAATTCTCTTTGTATTGTACTTAAAAACGAAGAAGAAGCAATAGATTTCAGCAATATTTATGCACCGGAACATTTAATAATACAGGCAAATGATGCGACGCGTCTTTGCGAAAAAGTAACAGCGGCCGGCAGTGTATTTCTTGGAAATTATACCCCCGAAAGCGCCGGAGATTATGCCAGCGGAACAAACCATACTTTGCCCACCAATGGGTTTGCAAGATCATATAGCGGCGTTTCGCTGGATAGTTTTTTAAATAAAATAACAATTCAGGAAATTACACAAAAGGGAATTAAATTACTGGGCGAAACTATTATAACAATGGCCGAAGCTGAAGAACTCCATGCACATGCTTTGGCAGTTAAAGTGCGGTTAGAGACTATAATTAAAGAAAAACAGCAATGATGACCATACCAAAAATGCTTGCCAGGGAGCAAATTAAAAACCTGAAAGCTTATAGTTCTGCGCGGGATGAATTTAAGGGTGCGGCGAATGTTTTTCTTGATGCGAACGAGAGTCCTTTCAATACAGGGTTAAACCGCTATCCAGACCCTCATCAGCACCAGGTGAAAAGCGTTCTTTGCAATATGTATTCGGTGCCTGAAGATATGATGTTGCTTGGTAACGGCAGCGATGAAGTAATAGATCTAATATTCAGAGTATTTTGTAACCCCGGGCAGAATCGGTGTATTGTGCTTCCGCCAACTTATGGAATGTATTCGGTAAGTGCGGCTATTAACGACGTAGCGGTTGATGAAGTGTTCCTGAATGATAATTTTGAACCTGACATAGAGGCGATTCGCGCAACTGTTACCTCCCAAACCAAATTACTTTTTATTTGCTCGCCCAATAACCCTACAGGTAATGATATTCCATTACAAACTATTATAGAACTTTGCAAACTGCCGGTTATGGTAGTGGTTGATGAAGCATATATTGACTTTAGCGATGCGGCCAGTGCAATTACGTTGTTATCCGATTTTGAAAACTTAATTGTTACACGTACCTTCAGCAAGGCATGGGGGCTGGCAGCGGTAAGAATGGGTATTTGTTTTGCTCATCCTGATACAATATCCTTAATGAAAAAGGTTAAACCTCCCTATAATATTAACGGCCTAACACAACAGGTTGTACTTCGCGCGCTGGAAAACGAAGATCAAATGATGAGCTGGGTTGCGGCTGTTAAAACTCAACGAAGTGTGCTACCCGATATTCTGAAAACCATACCTATTGTTGAATGTGTTTATCGTAGTGAGGCAAATTTTATTTTGGTAAAATTTAATATTAATGCTCAGGCAGTTTATCAATATCTTATAAGCAATGGAATAGTTGTAAGAGATAGAAGTACACAGCCAGGATGCCAAAATTGTTTAAGAATTACCATTGGAACGATGGAGGAGAATTTAAAATTGGTAGAAAAATTGAGGGGGTTTTTGATTCCTGAAGAGTAATAATTTATTGAAAAATTATAGAAAAAAATGAAAAAAGTATTATTTATTGACAGAGATGGTACGTTAATAGAGGAACCACGCGATAATTTTCAGGTAGATAGTTTTTACAAATTGTCTTTTTATCCGGGAGCCATTACATGGTTATCCAGAATAGCTAAAGAAATGGACTACGAGTTGGTAATGGTAACAAATCAGGATGGACTTGGAACACCCTCTTTCCCTGAAGAATGGTTCTGGCCGGTGCAGAATTTTGTTGTAAATACTTTTGCCGGCGAAGGGGTATTTTTTACAGATATTCATATTGACCGTACATTTCCGCACCAGAATGCGCCCACCAGAAAGCCGGGCACAGGAATGTTGCACAGATTTTTTCAGGGGGGATACGATCTAAAGCGATCATTTGTTATTGGAGACCGCATAACGGATGTACAGCTTGCGGCAAATATTGGATGTCAGGCAATATGGATGGACACAGGGGCTGGGTTGGGATTTGAAGAGGTGCCGGGTGTGATACAAGGTCTTAATGACAGCATTGCTATTAAGACTTTAGAATGGAAAGAAATTTACGCATTTTTAAAACAAAAAAGCCGTGACACTCAGGTGTCCCGGAAGACAAACGAAACGAATGTTAGCGTAATTCTGAATCTTGACGGAACCGGAATTTCGGAAATTCAAACCGGACTTGGATTTTTTGATCACATGTTGGAACAGTTAGCCCGTCATGGAGGTGTTGATTTAGAAATTAACTGCGATGGCGATTTAGAGGTAGATGAGCATCACAGTATTGAAGATGTGGCACTGGCATTAGGTGAAGCATTCAGAAATGCCATGGGTAAAAAAACAGGTATGGAACGATATGGTTTCAGTTTACCAATGGATGAAGCGGCTGCATCTGTTTTAATTGATTTTGGAGGAAGACCACATTTAAAATGGAAGGTGAAGCTGAAACGTGAATTTATTGGGGATGTCCCGGTGGAAATGTTCAAGCATTTTTTTGAGAGTTTTGCTCAAACAGCAGGGGCAAATATTCATATTTCAGCCAAAGGTGAAAACGAACATCATATTATTGAAGCTGTCTTTAAATCGTTTGCAAGGGCTGTAAAACAAGCTATTACTATTAACAGAAAAAATGCATCTATTCCAACTACCAAGGGGGTGATATGAATGTTGTATTAATTGAGTACGGTGCCGGTAATACGCAGAGCGTTCATTATGCATTACAAAGACTTGGCGTTCAGGCAAAAGTTACAAATAATCATGAGGATATTCAATCTGCCGACCGGGTAATATTTCCCGGGGTAGGGGCAGCTGGCTTTGCTATGCAGCAATTACGAAATTCACAAATTGATGATTTGATACCACAACTAAAAAATCCCGTTTTGGGTATTTGTTTAGGTATGCAAATTATGTGTGCTAATTCTGAGGAAGGGAATATAAATTGTTTGGGAATTTTTAATGTACCGGTTGTCCGTTTTTCTGAAAAAATAAATAATCTGAAAGTTCCACACATGGGTTGGAATAATACAGAATCAATGGAGCCGGATTTTAATAATAAAGATTTTTATTTTGTTCACAGTTATTATGTTCCGGTATGTAATGAAACTATTGCCACTGCCCGTTATGGTGTAGATTTTAGTGCAGTTCTCAGAAGGGAAAATTTTACAGGAGTTCAGTTTCACCCCGAAAAATCGGCCAGTGAGGGTGCCGCAGTACTTAAAAACTTTTTAAAATGATAAAAATAATTCCGGCCATTGATATCATGAACGGACAATGTGTTCGGTTAACCCGTGGCGATTTTAGTACAAGACAAGAATATTCGTCAACTCCGGCTGATATAGCAAAAATGTTCGTTGAGAATGGCTTTAGTCGTATTCACCTGGTAGATTTGGACGGTGCAAGACAGGGGAAGGTGGTAAATTGGAAAATTCTTGAACAAATTGCTTCAATACATGGGGCAGAAGTGGATTTTGGCGGTGGAGTAAAAACTTTAAATGATGCCAAAAAAATATTGGATGCAGGGGCAAAATATATTACTGTGGGCAGTGTTGCAGCAAAAAATCCTGAGTTTATGCTGGAGATGATTCACATTACAGGACCTGAAAAATGGATATTAGGTATGGATTTATTGAACGGGAAAATTGCCATAAATGGCTGGACAGAAACAACAGCATTGGAACCGGTTGATTTTGTTTTAAAATATCGCAATGCGGGTGTAGACTATTTTTTATGCACCGAAATTTCAAAGGATGGCATGCTGCAGGGAACGGATGTGGAATTGTATCAAAATATTCTGGATAAACATAAAGGGATACGATTAATTGCCAGTGGAGGTGTAGGTTGTATGGACGATATTTCGATTCTTGACACTGCCGGTGTACCTGAGGTTGTAATAGGTAAGGCAATTTATGAGGGAAAAATTAGCATAACGGAACTTGCAGAATATATGAAATTATGCTGAAAAAAAGAATAATTGCATGCCTGGATGTTAAAGAAGGGCGCACCGTAAAAGGAGTGAACTTTGTGAAGCTGAAAGATGCCGGAGATCCTGTGGAAATGGCCTCAAAATATGCTGAACAGGGAATTGATGAACTTGTGTTTCTTGATATTTCGGCCACCGGGGAAAAACGAAAAACCATGACTGAACTGGTTAAGCGGGTTGCTGAAGTGTTAAATATACCTTTTACGGTAGGCGGAGGTATTGCTTCTGAATCAGATGTTCACGATGTATTAATGGCAGGGGCCGATAAGGTGAGTTTGAACAGTGCAGCCGTTAGAAATCCGGAATTAATAGAAAAACTGGCAGTTCGTTACGGTAGCCAATGTGTGGTAATCGCCATTGATGCCCGAAAGGTACGCGGCCGCAACAAGGTATTCATTAAAGGTGGAGAAGCAGAAACACCTTTAGAATTGCTGGAGTGGGCAAAACAAGCGCAAGACCGCGGAGCAGGAGAGATTTTGTACACAGGGATGGATTGCGACGGCACCGGAAATGGCTATGATATTGAAGGAATTATTTCATTATCAAAAAATTTGTCTATTCCGGTAATCGCGTCTGGTGGGGCCGGAAATTTCAATCATTTTTATGATGCATTTAGTATAGGTGGTGCAAATGCCGCTTTAGCAGCCGGAGTATTTCATTACGGAAAAATTGCAGTGCCTGATTTGAAAGAATTTCTGAAATCTAAAAATATTCCAATAAGATGAAAATTGATCCGGAAAATATCAACTTTACAAAAGGCGACGGCCTGATACCCGCAATTATAAAAGATAATACAAAAGGACAGATATTAATGTTAGGCTACATGAACCGGGAGGCGTACAAAATTACTTGCGATACCGGTAAAGTAACTTTTTTTAGTCGTTCCCGCAATAAGTTGTGGACAAAAGGAGAAACCAGTGGAAACTATTTAAATCTGGTTGATATAAAACTAGATTGCGACGGTGATACCTTATTGGTTACCGTGCATCCCGACGGAGAGGTGTGCCACAATGGAACATATACCTGTTGGGGTGAAGAGCGAAAGATGCAGGAAGAATCTTTTTTGTATGAGCTGGAAAAAATCATAACGGACAGACTGCAGAATAATGCACCGGATAGTTATACGGCCAAATTGGCCATGAAAGGAGTGCACAAAGTGGCGCAAAAAGTGGGTGAAGAAGCGGTAGAGGTAGTTATTGAAGCTTTAAGAAATAATAAAGAATTACTGCTTCAGGAATCAGCCGACCTGTTGTATCACTTATTGATTTTGCTGCACATGAATAATTCATCGTTGGCTGAAATTGAGCAAGTTTTGTACAACAGACATATACAGTCCAGGTAAATCGTTTTTATAAAAATTTAGGTACATTGAACATACCTGCCTCCAGTTTGTCTTTTGGCAAATTAAAAAGTACTATTTTTAGCCGTTGAATAAAAGCTTTTCTAATAGTTTTAATTATGAACAAACTGGGAAATTATGTTTTGGGCAAATGGGTAGAGGGTTCAGGAGAAGGAGTTCCGCTGTATCATGCAATTCAGGGAAGTGTTGTCGCTTTTGCCGGTACTAATGGATTGGATTTCGGGGAAATTCTTCATTACGGCAGAACCACCGGAGGCAGAGCCTTGCGCAAAATGACTTTTCAGCAAAGAGGCTTAATGTTAAAGGCTTTGGCAATGTTTTTAACCACGAACAAAGAAAAATACTACGGTGTAAGTGCCGCTACCGGTGCTACCCGGGCCGATTCATGGATTGATATTGAGGGTGGAATCGGGAATTTGTTTGCAAATGCCAGTTTGCGGAGGCAGTTTCCTGATTTGCCTTATTATGTTGATGGTGATGCTGTGAAACTCAGTAAGGAAAATTCCTTTATCGGGCATCATATTATGGTTCCCCGTGAAGGTGTTGCGCTACATATTAATGCTTACAATTTTCCGATTTGGGGAATGCTGGAAAAGATAGCAGTGAATTTGCTGGCCGGAGTTCCTGCTGTTGTAAAACCCGCTACGGCCACTTCCTTTTTAACGGAAGTAATGGTAAGAGATATTATTGCATCAGGTATCTTACCTGAAGGATCTCTGCAACTGATTTGCGGTTCAGCAGGAGATATCTTTGATTATTTACAAACTCATGATGTTGTGACCTTTACAGGTTCGGCCGAAACAGGAAAAAAACTGAAACGTCATCCCCGAATTACTGAGGAGGCAGTTTCCTTTAATATGGAGGCCGATTCTTTGAATGCAAGCATACTGGGGCCTGACGCTGCTCCAGGAACTCCTGAATTTGACGTTTTTATAAAGGAGATGCGCAAAGAAATTACCATCAAGGCCGGTCAGAAATGTACAGCTGTCCGCAGAATATTGGTTCCTGAAGAATATATTGAAGATGTGCAGATTGCACTAGGTAAGGCTTTGATGCAGACCGTGGTGGGCGACCCTTTAGTAGAGGGTGTACGCATGGGGGCACTGGCAGGAAAAGAACAAAAGAATGAGGTATTGCAGCGTATTCAACAACTTGCTGCGGTGCAGGAACTTGTTATTGGTAATACTGAATTATTTGAAGTGATTGGTGCCGACAAGGAAAAGGGTGCTTTTTTGCCCCCTTTGGTTTTTAGGAATAATCAACCTTTTGTAAATACTGTATGTCACCACGTGGAAGCTTTTGGACCTGTTTCTACATTGATGCCTTATAAAAATATTGAGGAAGCTATAGAACTGGCGCGCATGGGTAAAGGTTCGCTGGTGTGTTCCATTGCTACCTTTGACAATGATATTGCCAGAGATTTTGTGCTGGGAGCTGCATCAATGCATGGACGTATTTTGGTCATGAATCGCGAGAATGCCAGGGAAAGTACAGGTCATGGTTCCCCCATGCCATTACTGGTGCACGGTGGTCCGGGAAGAGCCGGCGGCGGTGAAGAAATGGGTGGCAAGCGCGGTGTACTGCATTACATGCAACGAACAGCTATTCAGGGGACACCAACCACAATTTCGCACATTACACGGGTGTACCAGTATGGCGGAAAACAAACTGAAGCAGTACCACATGTGTTCCGTAAACACTTTGAAGAATTACAGATTGGTGAAACGGTATTTACACATAAACACACAGTTACTGAAGCCGACATAGTAAATTTTGCCAATGTGAGCGGCGATAATTTCTACGCTCATATGGATGCTACTTCTCTTGAAGGTACTATTTTTGAACAGCGTGTTGCACATGGTTATTTTATTCTAAGCAAAGCCGCCGGGCTTTTTGTAGACCCTAAGAAGGGACCTGTACTTTTAAACTACGGACTGGATGAGTGTCGGTTTGTGAAACCGGTATATCCGGGCACTACCATCGCCGTGAAATTCACAGTTAAGGAGAAAATCAATCAGGAGAAAAGATCGCAGGATGACATTGCCAAAGGCATTGTAAAATTTTTGGTTGATGTTTACGACCAAACCGGAGAGACGGTAGCCATTGCCACCATTTTGACAATGGTGAAAAAACTGGATCAGAACGGATAACCGAAACACTTATACTTCTATCAACCCTCCCGTTTTTCCTTACTTTTGTAACATGGAAATCAATTTCAGCAAATACCACGGTACAGGAAATGATTTTGTGATTATTGATGGGCTTACAAGACCTTTTGATGCCAGTGTGGAATTGGCACGATTTATTTGCGACCGCCATTTTGGTGTAGGTTCAGATGGACTGATTGTGCTAAAGCCGGCAAAGAATGCCGATTTTTATATGGATTTTTATAATCCTGACGGCAGCCAGAGCTTTTGCGGGAATGGAAGCCGATGTGCTGTAGCATTTGCCAGAACGCTGGGTATTCAAAGTAATCATATCCTTTTTCAGGCCATTGATGGTAGTCATGAAGCTTTGTTCCATAATAGTAACAGAGAGATAAGCATACATATGAAGGACGTTGTGATTCCTGATGAGCGTAGGGAGAACAGCAGGTTGTGGGATACAGGCTCTCCGCATTATGTTTTCCGAAAAGATGAAATAGAGAATTTAGATTTAATCCGTATTGCGCACGAAATTAGATTTTCACCTGAGTTCAGAGAGAAAGGCGTAAATATTAACGTTTTTAATATGCAGAATAGTGTGGTGAAAATGCGAACCTATGAACGTGGCGTTGAGAATGAAACTTTGTCTTGTGGAACCGGCGTTACGGCAACAGCTATACATGCAGCCACTGAATTCAATTTGGAATCTCCTGTCCGGATTATAACCCGTGGTGGGGAATTGAGTGTTTGTTTTGAAAGAAATCAACAGGAATATACAAATGTGTGGCTTCAGGGGCCGGCTCAGTTTGTTTTTAGTGGAATTATTGCTATATGAAGGTTAAAGTTGAGCCGATTGAACATTTAGCTGATAAAAAGTGTGGAATTGTTTTGATGAATATTGATCATGTACCTCCGCATCTTGCATTTTTGTATCAGGGTGTTGTGTATGGTCTGAGCTTAAAAGGCGCTTCCCTGAGAGAAACACAGGTTTTTGAAAATGCAATGAACCGAAACCATGTCAAATATGTCCTGGCAACCTGCAATCAACTGGAGTCAGCGATTTTTGAAGCAAATGAGGTGTCCCGGCATTTCAGTAAATATTCCATACGGGAAGAAATCACTTGTTTTGTTCCGGTTAAGGAATTGATTGCATCCATTCTAAAGCAGGGAGACGCTGCCGAAACTTTTCCTGAATTATTTCAATCCACTTCGGCCAAAGGAGTTCAATGGAATTTCTTTTCACCTTGCGGTGTGAACGAAATTATTTTACAGCCCTATACACGCTACCATGTAATGCAGTATATTGCATCGCTTTCTAAAGTCAATAATGACAGCCCTGAAGTTAAATGATATTACCCTGAGGGTTCCTGAACCTGAAGATGTGGACATTTTATGCCAGTGGGAAAATGATTCAGCAAATTGGGCCATTAGTCAGACTATTATTCCGTTTTCCAGAAAGATTATGAAAGATTATGCTGGGGGAGTGCACGATCTGATGGCTCAAAAACAAGTGCGGTTCATGATTGTCCGTCGAAAGGAAATAGTGGGTTCGGTTGATTTATTTGATTATGACCCTATAAATTCCAGAGCCGGTATAGGAATACTTATTGACCGTTCTTACCGCCGTCAGGGTATTGCCGGTTCCGTGCTTCAAATTATTGAGTCTTATGCCCGTGATATTCTTTTCCTTCGTAACTTATTCGCCAACATTCAGGCATCGAGTCCCGAGAGTATTGAATTATTTGAAAAGGCCGGATACCGCAAGTCAGGAGTACGCAAAAACTGGTACCGAACTCCCGATGGATGGACCGATGAATACAATTATATACTGGTAATAACACATGGCGATTCGAGAAAAAAAAGTAAAAAGTAAGGGCAATAAGGCCATTAGATGGGCTTTGTTTGCTATGGTTATTGGTTCACTTGCTGTGGGAACATATTTGGCCTGGCCTTATGTAAAGGTATGGATGGATGCACGTGCAAATAATATGGCCATTGGTGCTGATGAAAAAGCAGTAGTTTTTATTAAGACCGGAAGCACCGAACAGGATGTGGCTGATATGCTGACTTCAGGCGGAATAATAAAAGACGGAGAGACTTTTTTAAATCTTGCGGTAAAAAAGAACTATACAGGTAAAAACATAGTGCCTGGTAAATATGAATTGAACGGACGCATGACCAATAACGACCTGATTAATCACTTGCGGGCCGGGTATGGTCGCCTTGAAGTTGAGGTAACCTTTCATAATGTTCATACCATTCAGGAATTGTCAAAGCAGATATCATCATCGCTTGAAATTTCAGAAAATGAACTTTTTAATGCATTACAAAGCGATACTTTGTTAAAGAAGTATGGCTTTAATAAAGCTACTATTCTTTGCCTTTTCATTCCCGATACATACAAAATGGATTGGGCCATAAGCCTTAACGATTTGCTAGCCAGGTTTAGTACCGAATATAAAAGCTTTTGGACCGCTGAAAGAAAAGAAAAGGCTGCATTCTTGGGTTTAAGTCAAAGTCAGGTTGCAACCCTTGCCAGTCTGGTAATGATGGAACAGGCAAAAAAAACTGATGAATGGCCTAAAATTGCAGGACTGTATTTAAACAGAATTCAGAAAAAAATGAAACTTCAAAGCGATCCAACGGTTAAGTATGCTTTAAACGATTGGTCTATTCGACGGGTTTTGAACAAACATCTGGAGGTAGAATCGCCTTACAATACCTATCGAATTACAGGATTGCCACCGGGACCCATCGTAATGCCCACCCGTAAGGCGATGGATGCAGTGCTAAACGCTGAAAAACATAGTTTTATATACATGTGTGCCAAGCCGGAATACAGCGGGTATCACAATTTTGCTGAAAACTACAATCAGCACCTTCGGTTTGCATCGGAATACAGAAAATGGCTCGATAAGGAAGGAATTAAATAAGTAATGCGTTGTAAAATAATAATATGAAAAATTATGGGATGTCATGCATATTGTTTTGTTCAAAACTTAAATAGAAGGTACGAACATCAACGTATTGCACACCTAATTTTAAGGTGTTATTTTTGTAGGTAACTTGGTTTGTTTTAATTTAGTGTATGGCAAATATTATAAAAAATAGATTAGTTAACGTTTTGCTTTTTTGTGGATTACTTACGTTGTTCAATGGAGCAACGGTAGCCGATACCTTTGTTTATCAAATTAACGGCCATGTTACGGATAATACAGGGACAAACATTGGTGGCGCCAAAGTGGCTGCCACGCGTGATAATATAGAATTGGGTGCAGCAACTTCAGGGGATGATGGATCTTTTAATCTTAGATTCGAAACTACCAAGGAATACAATGGCGGTGAAATGGTGTTTATTGTTACCCGCGAAGGCTTTCACCGTAAGAGTGTTCCCAATGTCCCTCTACAGGCAGGCAAACCTTTGATTGTTAATTTTAAACTGGAACGAGATCTAAAGGCGTTTAAACCCGATAAAGAAGCCGAACGGTATCGTACCTATGAGTTTTTTGAACTCATAGAAATGAATCGCTATTAATACTAGAATCGCCCTCCAAAAATACTGCTTCCTACCCTTATCATGGTCGCACCATGTTTCACTGCCAGCGGCCAGTCACCACTCATGCCCATGGATATTTCACGGAAATTAGGTTGTTCCGGAAAATGGTCTTTCTGCAATGTTTTAAATATAGTTCGCAGCTTATTGAATTCTTTCTCAACCTTTATAGAATCTTGTGTAAATGTGGCCATTCCCATTACACCACATATCTCAATATTACAAAGATTTCCATTCTTATATTTTTGGAGCAATTCTTCAGCTTCAAAATGGGAAAGTCCGAATTTGGTTTCTTCGTCAGCAATATGGAACTGAAGTAAAACTTTGATTACACGGTTGCACTTTTTTGCTTGTTTATCAATTTCTTCTAACAGGCGGAAACTGTCTACCGAGTGAATCATGTAAATAAACGGAGCAATATATTTAACTTTATTTGTTTGCAGATGGCCAATTAAATGCCATCGCAAATTTTCTGGCAGTAAAGGTTGTTTCTCTAATAATTCCTGAACGCGGTTCTCACCAAAATCGAGCTGTCCCGACTGTACGGCTAGGGAAACCAGGTTGGCCGGATGTGTTTTGCTTACGGCAATAAGTTGGACATTTTCAGGTATCCGATTTTTAATATCTTCAATGTTCTGTGCAATGGAATTCATGTCGCAAAAGTAATTGCTTTTTATTTTAAATGTTTCAAGGCTTCCCTCTTGCTTAAAGGTTGCATGGGGTATTTATGTACGAAATCAATTACATAGGTAGGGTTAACCCGTGCATATTGTCTAAGTGCCCAACCAATAGCTTTTGCATGGAAGAACTGACGCGATGAAGTGAAAGGTAAAATGGTTTGCTCTAAAATGGAAACATCAGTATCAGTACCGTAATGCAACTGATGAATGATGGCACTACGGTTTAACCATAAATTTTCAGATTCAGTCCATTGTGGAATAAGGGTTGATTTTAATTGGGGATTCTTTTGTATGATGAAACCTGCAACATTGGCTGCCAAAAGGTCAACGGTATCCCACCATGATTTGGACAATATGAGAGATTCCACAGCAAAAATGTCATTTTCATTCAATGTTTTTTTGTTCTTAATTAAAATTTCCAGACCCATATACTGCCATTCACGCTGCGGCTTATGCCAGGTTATATCCATTATATACAGTACTTCGGCTTTTGTCAGTTTTGTGCTCCCAAATTCAGCGTGCATCAGCTTTTCCCGCTCAGGTTTCTTTATTCCATAAAAAGGTGCGACGTGCTTCATGTATTTCTGCATAACATGTGCGTTTTCAGAATTGGCAAATTGCTGAAATTGAAGTTCCAGTTTTTCTAAAAGGAGTTCTATATGTTGCATATTAGCAAAGATGCATTTTTATAATGGAAATCGATTTTCCTTTAAGTTATTAACTATTCATAGAAACATGTTAATAACCTATATTTGGGTATTGGCGTATTCAAAGGCATTGTGTTATATTTGGAGCACGATAGTCCTATGGATTTTTTCGATGAACAAATTAAATTAGTCGACTGATATGAGAACATTCATGGTACCGCACGATTTTACTGCAGCCGGCGATACTGCTGTAGCACATGCGTTGAATCTGGCTTCACAGGCAGGCGCTAAAATTTCGCTGCTTCATATTGTTGCTAAAGACACTGAAAAACAAGCCGCGGTTGACAAGTTAACCCAAATAGTTCTTGAAATTCGAAAGAAGAGCGTTGAAATTAAAGTAGATGCCTACGTTGAAAAGGGAAGCATTTTTACCGATATAGGCGGTATGGCTGATAGTCTTGGTGCCAGTATGATAATAATGGGCACCCACGGAGCAAGAGGAATGCAAAAAGTATTTGGAAGTTTTGCAATTAAAGTGATAACCAGTACCAGTGTACCTTTCATGGTGGTTCAAAAAGAGTCAAGAATTGAAAAGATTGAACGATTGGTCTTTCCTATTGACCTTACCCTTGAAAGTATGCAGATTATGAGCATTGCTTCAGATATAGCTGCGGCTTTTAATGCTGAAATTCATGTAGTTGCCAAAGAAGAAAGCGATGCCGCATTTGCCCGAAAGTTAAGTAATCACCTTCATGTTGCTGAAAAACAGCTTACTGCCAATGGTGTGAAATTTAAGGTAAACTACCTTACTTCGTCCGGAAGCATGTACAAAAAAATTATGAATTATTGCAAAGATATAAATTCGAATATGGTGGCTATCAGTTATCATACCGAGAGTTTGTTGCCGCAATTTGATACCTATGCTCAAAATATTATTACCAATGATTTGAACCTGCCCGCTTTGATTGTGAATTCAAAAAGTGTCAGCAAAGGTTATTTCTAATTACCTAACCACAATTTCTTTAATAAGATCACGGTTCAATGCTTCGTTCATATTTTGTATCAATGTAACTTTGCCAAACGAGAGTTCGTGCTTCAGCACCGAAGAGTCGGTAAAAATGGTAAGCGTTCCTTTAAAAAAACGAATTTCTCTTACATGCTTTAGAATGGCATTCCCCATTTGCTGTTTGAAAGCTTCTCTAATTTCAAGTTCGTCCAGCTGTCCCGGTTTGCCGTAGGCAGAAATCAGCCTGTTAAGTATCACCTTTACCGGTTCAGTATTTTCTTTACGTTTCATATACCTTCCCTTTTTCGACCTGAAACATTTTGACATTGCCTTCAATATTCTTTAAAACAGACATCATCCTTTCATTGTCGGTGTCCGTAATAAAAACCTGACCAAATTCCTTTTCGTTGCTCACCAGTTCCAGAAGGTTTTGAATTCTTCGGGGATCCAGTTTGTCAAAGACATCATCAAGCAGTAGAATAGGGGTAATGCCGGTTTCGTTGCGAATATAACCTAACTGAGCGGTTCTTAATGCCAAAAGCATCGTTTTTTGTTGACCTTGAGATCCGAATTTTCTAATGGGCCGGTCCATAATGGTAAACTCCAGGTCGTCCTTATGGATGCCACGCGTAGTGTATTGATATTGTTTGTCTTTCTCAAGTCCGGCCTGCAATTGCTCTCGCATGGTGCTTCCGGTGCAATTTGAAATATAGTTAATATTCACTTTTTCCAGTTCACCTGAAATCATGCCGAAATCGCTTTGGAATGCAGGAATAAATCGGTTAATAAAGAGATATCTTTTTTCGTAAATAATATCACCATGCTTAATCATTTGTTCATCCCACATTTCAAGCATATCACTGGTTACTTTGCCCGTGTTATATTCCTTTAATAAGATATTTCTTTGTGATAACGCTTTGTTATATTTAATAAGTTGTTCAAGATATTCATGATCGAACTGAGAAATAATCATATCAATAAACCGTCGCCTTTCTTCGCTACCTAAATTTATTAAATCTAAATCGTAGGGCGAAATTATTACCACCGGAATCAGTCCGAAATGGTCACTCAATTTCTGATAATCTACCTTGTTTCGGGTTACTTTCTTTTTTTCTCCCTGGGTAAAGGCAATGCTAATATCTTCCTGTCTTTTAGAGCGTTTGAATCTACCACGAACGAGAAATTCACGTTCTTCAAAACGAATATTATGGGTGTCCTGGGTGTTAAAATAACTACGTGTATTACCCAAATAATAAATTGCGTCCAGTAAATTGGTTTTTCCAGAGCCATTCTTACCGGTAAAGCAGGTAATTTTAGACGAAGGAACTATCGTTGCTTCGGAATAGTTGCGAAAATTATAAAGATGAAGTTCCTCAAGAATCAGCACGCACAAATATAGCTTTTTGGTGCATTATTTACTGCTCAATTTTCTGGTTATTTTTTAAATCGTCCAGTTCTTTTTGCAACTCTTTGATTTTGTATTTCATGTCTTTGTGATTCATTCTCCAGTACAGGGCTACAATTCCGGCACCTATGGCAGCAAACAGTAACAGCAAGAAAATAAGAGGCATATCTGTTTTAAAGAATACCAGGTCAAAAGTAACCTCATCGGCATTTTTTATTAAAAACAGTAAGGCAATTACGCCAATAATACCAATTAGAATTTCTTTGCGGTACCTTTTAACAAATTCTACGAATCCTGATTTTTTTTGCGTGGTCATATTATGGTGATAATCGTTCAATTTTCCAGGTGGCATCGTTGCGGGTACAAACAATTCTGTCGTGCAGACGGGCAGCCCCGCCTTGCCAGAACTCAATGTAGAGAGGCGTCATAATGTATCCGCCCCAAAACGGTGGTCTGGATACATGCTTCCCGTCAAATTCTACTACCAGTTTTTCAAATTCTGCTTCCAGTACCTTCCTGTTCTCAATAACAGTACTTTGCCTTGATGTCCAAGCTCCAATTCTACTGTCTCTGGGGCGGCTCTCAAAATAGAAGTCTGAAATGGCAGAATCAAGCATTTCTACCGTGCCATGTACGTGAACCTGTCTCTCAAGCTCCTTCCAGAAAAAGGTAAGTGATACATTGGGATTGATTGCCATTTCCCGCCCCTTTCTGCTTTCGTAATTGGTGTAAAACACAAACTTGCCTTCGAAAATATCTCTAATATAAATAGTTCTTGTAGAAGGTTTTCCATCAGGCGTTGCGGTTGCAAGTGTACAAGATTCAGCTTCGGTAATTTGTTCATCGTGAGCTTGCTTATACCATTTTACAAAGAAAGACACCGGATCGTCACCCACCTCTTTTTCTGAAAGGGTACCTTTCCAGAATTCACGACGGCTGACGTTGGGTAGTTCCGGTAAATCGTTGTTATTTATTTCGTCGGACATGATATTTATATGGAGAAAATTCCCTTAGTTTGCACACGAAGGTATAGTTTTTTTATTTGCCAGGTAACGACCCATGGATTTATCGTTAAACAATATAATTGAACCGTCAAAGGGAAAAGCTCTTTTAGGAGAACCCTTTATGGATGATGCCTATTTTGGTCGTTCTGTCGTGTTGTTGTGTGAGCATAATTCCGATGGTTCGTTTGGCTTTGTATTGAACAATTATTCAGGGATTGATTTGCGTTCGGTTTTGCCCGAGTTTCCTGAGGTAAGTACACGAATTTCGGTAGGTGGACCGGTTAAAACCAACAATTTGTATTACATGCACAATAATGGTGCTATTGATGGATGCGAAGAAATTGCGCCTGGAATTTTTCTGGGAGGAGATTTTGAATCTTTAAAACAGCAAATGGAACTGGGAGTAATGTCGCCAGACTCGGTTCGTTTTTTTGCCGGTTATTCTGGTTGGTCGCCTTTACAACTGGAGCAGGAAATTGAAAGAAAATCTTGGCTGGTTACCCCCATAAAACCAGGTGATATATTGAATACTTCGTCTGATAATTTATGGGAGACATTAATGGCCAGAATGGGCGGCAAGTATAAAGCAATGGCTCATTTCCCTAAAAATCCTGGGTTAAACTAAAAAAAAAGAGGCTGTAAAAACAGCCTCTGAAGAACCGAGAAATTCAAATGATCAATATCTGTTTTCTCTGCGGGGAGAGAAACTTCTCTCTTCTCTTGGACGGGCTTCATTAACAACCACAGTGCGGCTGCCAATTTCTTTACCGTGCATTTGTTCGATGGCATTCCTTCCGGCGTTGTCATCTTCCATTTCAACAAAAGCAAAACCTTTGCTTCTTCCTGTTTCTCTGTCGGTTACAATTTTAACCGAAGATACTGTTCCGTGTTGCTCGAATGCGTCTCGCAACATCTCTTCCCTGACTTTGTAATCCAGGTTTCCTACGTAAATGTTCATGAAATAATAAATATAATTTCATCGAAGGTACAAACAATTTTCTATATATCACAAATTCAGTAAAAATATTTTCACCAACAGTAAAGAATTTCCAAAAAATGCAGAAAGAAAAAAGTGTATTAGATTATGTTAGGACAGGCAATTATTATCTGTTTTTAAAATTTTCCGATAGACCTTCTTACTGGCAAATAATATTGAAAAGACATAAACTCTAAGAATTTGACGGCCAAATGTCATTACAGGTGCAACGCTTAAACGCAACTATTTCTTATGTTTTGTAAATTGGAAGAAACGGGCATGTAAATTTGTACCAAAGTGAACCTGATATGGAAATACATGACATAATAAATCATTACGGAGAAAATCGTTCTGATTACATGAATTCGGTGGCAGTACCGGTTTTTCAAAGTAGCATTTTTGCATTTGGTTCTGTAGCAGAACTGAGGGAAGGTCTTAAAAAAGAATGGTGTACACCGTTTTACACACGGGGTTATAATCCTACGGTAGCGGTATTACGGAAAAAACTGGCTGCACTTGAAGGCGCCGAAGATTCGTTGTTTTTTGCATCGGGCAGTGCGGCCATTGCGGCAGCCGTAATTAGCACAGTAAAGGCTGGCGACCACGTGTTATGCGTGCAGAAGCCATACAGCTGGACTTCAAAATTACTGACAGTCTTGCTGGCAAGGTTTGGGGTTGAGAATTCTATGGTTGACGGCACAGAGACTGCGAATGTGGTAAATGCCGTTAGAAATAATACTTCTTTAATTTATCTTGAATCGCCTAACAGCATGACTTTTGAAATGCAGGATTTGAAAGCCATCGCTCAGTTTGCGCGCACTCACGGAATTACTACCATCTGCGATAATAGCTACGCTACTCCGTTAAATCAGAATCCCATTAAGTTAGGTGTAGACATTGTATGCCATTCGGCAACTAAATATATATCAGGGCACAGTGATGTAGTAGGAGGGGTGCTTTGCAGCACAACAGAAAGGATAAGAAAAATATTTGAAGGAGAATACATGACCCTGGGCGGTATTATTTCACCCCACGATGCTGCGCTGATGATTAGAGGACTAAGAACCTTACCTGTTAGAGTAAAACACGCAAATGAAACCGGAATGCGGCTGTTAGAATACCTTGAGAACCATCCTAAAATTCAGAAGGTTTACTATCCTTTTGCAAATGATAATCCACAAAGAAATTTGGCATTACAACAGATGTCAGGTGCCGGCAGCATGCTCTCGGTGGAATTGAAGGCGTCGGATATGAAACAGGTAGAAGAATTCTGTAACCGGCTAAAACTTTTTCTTATTACCTGTTCATGGGGAAGTTATGAGTCACTGGTTTTTCCGGCCTGTGCATTGTACGATACTCAGAATTACAGTGCAACTACGTTGCCTTGGAATTTTGTCAGGTTATATGCGGGGCTGGAACCTGTTGAGGAAATTATTGCCGATTTGGAACAAGCTTTTGCTGCTCTCAAATAATGGATTGGTTCTATGTAAATCGCAACAGATAGAGAAAATACAGGAATTATTATATGCCGGTGCAAATACAAATTGAAGAATTTCTTGAATTATCGAATTCATTGCCGGTAATTGATGTTCGAAGCGAAGGGGAATTCAAGCAGGGTCATATTCCCGGAGCTTTTAATGTTCCTGTGATGAATGATGAAGAGCGAGCAGCCGTGGGGACAGCATATAAAAGAAACGGAAGGCAAAATGCCATTCTGAAAGGATTAGAACTTACAGGCCCCTATTTAAAGGACAGATTGAAAAGCGCTGCAAAAAAAGTAAAAAATGATCGTGTACTTGTTTATTGCTGGCGCGGGGGGATGCGTAGCGGTTTTTTTTCTTATCTTCTTGAATTTTATGGATTAAAACCTGTTGTGTTGAAGGGGGGGTATAAGTCTTTTCGCCATTTGGTTTTAAAGGAGTTTGATAAACCCAGGGAGCTTTTTGTATTAGGTGGTATGACCGGTTCAGGAAAAACTGAAGTGCTGAATGAACTTAAAAAAACAGGGCAGCAGGTGTTAGATCTTGAAGGAATTGCCCGGCATAAAGGTTCGGCGTTTGGAGGAATAGGTCAGGGCCAGCAACCTACACAGGAGCAATTTGAAAACTATCTGGCCGCTGAATTAATGAAATCCCACAGAAATGAGCCTTTATGGCTTGAAGATGAAGGGAGAACCATTGGAAGTAAAGTAATTCCTATAGGATTGTGGAATCAAAAGCAGTCGGCTTTTACCTTCATTCTGAAAATTGATTTTGAAAAACGATTGGAGTATATTTATAATTCCTATGGCTTCCTGCCTGTAGAATCGTTAATGGAAGCAACCCAAAAAATTGCAAAAAGATTAGGCAATGAACAATTTAAGGAAAGTTTAGCATTGTTGGAACAAGGCCGGATTAAGGAAGGACTTGCGTTTAGTTTAAGGTATTACGACAAGGCGTATCAGCATTTACAGAATAAAAAGGCTGAAATAGAACAGTGTTTAGTGTATTGCGAAACTACAGATGCACTGACAAACGCACAATTGATTCTTGCTAAAAAGAATGAAATTCTGAAGAAGTAAATATTGATTTTGCCTTTTTCAATGTCTCTCTACATAACATCAGGGAAGATTCACGGAACTTACAGAGTCAGTTTTTGAAGTGCTGTCAATTATTATCGGGGTGTCCTTTTGTTTGTTAATAATTACCGGAATCAGACCCTGGGGTGTATGCATTAATGGTTTATCGAAGACAGGAACTGAAGGATTCTCAAATTCTTCGTCATCGCTTATGCCAAGTCTTTTCATGGAAGAATCAAGTATGATTGTCTTTCCTGCGGGAATATAAATTCTGACAAGAATATTCTGACGCCGGTACATATCCTGTTCCGGAAAACTGAACCAAGGGGAAAGTGTAATAACATTTTCGGTTACTGTTAACGGATATTGTATTGACTCGCACCTTTTTATTGCCTCTTTGTGATTGCGTCCCCGTGCAGTGCGTTCAACAATAAGGTATGGTTCGGGTGCATCGGTTGTTAAAATTTGATATTCGGGCCAACCCAAAAACACCTGTTGGTTCTTTCTTAAAAGCAGTTCCCAGAAAAATTCTTCATTGCCACTGAAACGGTTATGGAAAATGTCATCATGTTCAGTTTTTAATACTAGATGTTCATTATCTGTGTTTAACGGAATTGTTTTTTCATCCCGTCCAAAAGAAGAGAAATCTCGGCTAATATCAATGGCTGAATAGCTAATTATTATTATTCCCATTGTCCACATGATGCCACCGGCTATTGCCAGTGGTTTTATTTTCGTTTTCATTCGAAGTAAGAGTTTTAGGGAAAAATGAAAAAGATTAATGATAGGTCCCCCCATAAAAAGAAGCAATCCGGTTTGAACCCAGAACAATTGCCAGTCAGTCATCGCAATTTCCATTAAATCGTTCATGGAAAATACTCCGCTTCCTGAGATGGAAATAATAAAATCACGGGCAATGAGCCAATAAAGCAAAATACACAGCAACACAATTCCTGTAGCCATTAGGAAAACGCCTAATACTTTTCCGCCACTTTCTATTAATTGCCCTGCAAATCCTTTGATTTTATCACGGTTTTCGCTCGTATTCATTTTTCGGAATTCAGACTTTATGCTCTCAAAATGTTGTTTGATATTCTCGGAATTCACGGGCTCGCCGCGCATCTCAAGTCTTTCAGCAGCCGTTTCGGCTTTCGGCAACAATATCCATAATATAATGTATAGCAATATTCCTGTACCGGCAAAAAAGAAAAGTCCCAGAAAAAACAATCGTACCCATAAAGGTTGCCAGCCAAAATAAACGGCAATTCCGGAACATACCCCGCCAAGTATCTTGTCGTCTACATCCCTGTAAACCTTTCGATGACCTTTGTGTGATGAAAATGAAATTTTTCCATTTCCTTCGCTTTCTTCTCCCGAAGCAATTTCTTCGGCCTCACCCATTATTGATATCACTTCTTCAACATCACGCATGGTAACTACCTGACGACCATTTAAATGTTGAGTGAACAATTCCGCTATTCGCCCTTCAATGTCCTGAAGAATTTCATCAGTCTCAGGTCCGGGACCCCAAATGCGCTCCAAATTTTCAAGGTAAAACTGAAGTCTTTTATAGGCGTCTTCTTCAATATGAAAAACGATGCCACCAACATGTGCCGAAATTGTCTTTTTCATGACTTTTTAATGATTTGATTCACGTTTATCGAAAATTCTTCCCAGTTTTTTATCAATTCGTCCAGTAATTTTTTTCCATCTTCAGTTATACAGAAATATTTGCGCGGAGGACCTCCTGTGCTTTCTTCCCATCGATAGGAAAGCATACCGCTACTTTTTAATCGTGTAAGTAACGGATAAAGCGTCCCTTCAACTACTATTATTCCGCTATCCCTAAGTGCGCTGATAATGTCTGAAGGGTAGGCCTCTTTTTTATTTAAAACGGCCAACGTGCACAGCTCCAAGACACCTTTTCGCATTTGCGCTTTGTAATTCGTTCCTTCCATTTGATTCGTTTTAATGCCACTGGTATTATCGTGTACAAAGATATATATAATATTTAGTATTATGTATAACATAGTACTAAAAAAGTATTATGTAATTCATAATCAGTTCAAAAATAATTCTGTTTTGAGTGATAGTTTGTCAGGTGATGTAATCTTAGTGTTAAGATAAGCCGTCTTACCAAACAAATGCTTTAATTTAGGGGTTGTAATGGAAGTAATCCTGGAAAGGGTGTTTGTGCAATTAATTTAGTAAGGAAGTAATATGAAAATAGGGATGGTTTTATATCCTACGTTTGGCGGCAGCGGTGTTGTAGGAACGGAGTTAGGCAAAGCATTGGCAGCCAAGGGACATGAGGTGCATTTTATTACGTACGACCAGCCGGTACGTTTGGGGTCTTTGCGCGAAAATATTTTCTATCATGAAGTTAGGGTGTACGACTACCCTTTGTTTGATTACACACCCTATGAGTTAGTGTTAACCAGCAAATTGGTGGACGTTGCTATATATTATAATCTTGATTTGTTGCATGTTCACTATGCTATTCCTCACGCCAGTGCCGCCTTTATGGCACGTGAAATATTAAAGACCCGTGGCCGGTATGTTCCTTTTGTAACAACGCTTCATGGCACAGATATCACTTTGGTTGGTCGCGACCCAAGTTTTGAACCGGTTATTACATTTGCAATTAACCATAGCGATGCTATTACAGCGGTTTCTTCCAGTTTGCGCAATGATACCTTGGAACATTTTAAGACTGAGAAGGAAATTTCGGTGATTCCCAATTTCATTGATATAGAAGAGGTTCTTAAGGCCGATGGAAGTTTTTTAAAAAATCGATATGCTCCCAATGGCGAGAAGATTCTATGTCACATTAGTAATTTTAGAAAAGTAAAACGCGTTCAGGACGTAATTCACATTTTTGAGCGCATTCATAAGGAAATTCCTTCAAAATTGTTGCTGGTGGGCGATGGACCCGACCGGACTTTGGTGGAAGAGATTTGCCGTAAACTCGGTTTATGCAGCGACGTGATAATGTTGGGTAAATTGAGAAGTACCAAGGAAATACTCAGAGGATCCGATTTGTTTTTATTGCCATCAGAGAGTGAAAGCTTTGGTCTGAGTGCGCTGGAAGCTATGGCAGCCGGGGTTCCGGTAATTAGTACCAATACCGGTGGACTGCCCGAAGTAAATATTGATGGTGAAACCGGATTTACAGCAGCGGTGGGCGATATAGAAACTATGGCAATGGGCGGTATTTCACTTTTAAAAGATCCGGAAAAATGGAGTCAATTCTCACAATCGGCATTAATCAATGCAAAAAAGTACAGCCTTGCTGAAATTTTACCTCAGTACGAAACTGTGTACAGGCAAGTGCTTGAATCTGTATCAGCAATAACAACCCGGTCTTAACCAACAAAATTTCCGGTTACAGCTGCTGCAAAACAGATTACACCCGCATAAATGTAATTTCTGAAGAAGATGCCTATGTGTACTGAAAGACGGTATTGACCTGTTGTACCGGGTATATTCATAAAACCCGGTTTTAAACGAGTGTGCATCAGATAATCAATAATAAGAATGTCCAGAATGTTATATACGCTGAAGGTTAGTAAATGAATGATGAAAACATTCGTTTGAGAATATTCCGGGTTCAGGGCAAACAATTCAAGACTATTCAGGACCAGCATAATGAACAATACAAGGCCTAGGGTTATAAAAATTAAAGCAGGGGGAATCTTTTTCGTTATTTTCTTTGGTGTTTCAATTTCATCATTTCTGGCGTATTCGCTGTACCAGATGAGTGGGTCTATTTTATAACTCAACAAATAAATTACCGATAAGACAATGAAAATTTCAAGTCCGCTTTGAAAAGCGAATTCAGCAATCCAGTTTTCAAAGTTGTTGAAAATGTTCATGTAAATATGCTATAAAGGGAATTAATCAACACCGCAAAGCAGGTACAGAAGATAAGAATCTTCAATTTCCGAATCTTTAATACTTTCTACGCCGCCTTCGTAGGGCACTACAGAGATTTGATATTGCATAAATTGAATTTCTAAATGCGTGGGCAATACCTTTCGGTTTTGAATTCCTTTTTGAAGATATTCCGCAACGGTATCTCTGTTAAAATGAAGATCTATAAGGTTAATAGCGCGGTGGGCTGCCAGTTTCTTATTCCATGGACTGCGCTGCAAACAAAAGGGAAGAATCTCCACAAGGGCACTGTCTGGTTTTTCCAATTGTTCGTAGCAAATACTCTTTAGCTGCGATACCAAAAGTTCGTTTCGTCTGATTTCTTTTATTTTGAAATTGTAATAGGGAAAGGAATATTGCGCTTTGAAAACCCAATGCAGACATTCTCTGTAGAGCGAATCCTTTAAAGCATATCGTGCTAGTTCAATGCAGCTGTGGTGTTTATAATTAGTATGTGTTTCATGAATACCCCTAGTGGAGTCTGTTTCTGAGTCCTGTACATTAGAAGTGATAATATCTGAATAGATTTTTTTTGCAAGTTGATGGCTATCAGCTTGTGCGTATAACCATGCGGCATTCCATAAATTCCGGCCGTAAAGATTACTTTCAGGAAAACGGGTTGCCAGATAATAAAAACGCTTACCGGCCTCATAATTCTTACCATTTTGTGCCAGGTCAAATGCTTTTACCGACTTTTTTGACATGCGGCGCTCAATACTGCACGATAGCGGGTGTATAGAAAATAAAATAATGAAAATTATACCGGTTATACGGGTCATTTTACTTTTACCGAGAATGTAAATGGTTTGGGAAATGCGTTCATATCTCCCATGCGGCGGCTCCATTCAAGTTTGTTGCCGTCCAGGGTAACATCTTTTCCTTTGAGCGATGATCCTTTACCCGGCAAATTAACAACGGTTTTAAATACGAACATATCATCCAGTTCTCCTGCTTCTTTTTCAGCAGTTCCTCTTTTCTCCGTGTAAATTAGTTTTTTGCCCTTTTTTACGAAGAATTTATGGAATTCAACTTCGGTTTTGGTGCTGTCCATGGCCAGTTCATTGGCCTGTTTGCTTAAATAATAGTTCAGCCCGTCAATATCTTTAAACTGATATTTAACCTTTATCAGAAAGTTGGATGTATCAATTTCATAACCAGCCACCGTTACACCTTTACTATTTAAATTGGGGTCATTTACCATCTCGTTACCCAGAGAATCCTGAAAATCTTTCATCATTGTTCCCGACTCATCCATGGCTGCTACCTCAGTAAGGTCTATCACTAATGCGATATCTCCGCTGTAATCTGGATTAAATGAAATTTCCTGTGTTATTGTACAGGCGTTGAACAGAATTGCTGAAACAACAAAAAGTGCAAGAGTTATTAATTTCATTTAGTTTAACTTAAGTATGAGGGGAGTGTGTTTTCGTAAAGCGACTTATATTCATTAACAAAACCATAGTGTTCATCATCTATAACGAATTTTCCTTTGGTTACGTGTCCCAGCAGCGTAAATGGAACTTCTGTATTCATCATAAAATCAAGGAAACTGTTTTCGGTTTCTTCATTTACTGTAACCAGAATTCTGCCCTGACTTTCGCCAAATAAGAAAGCATCTTCACGTATTTCTGAATCGGTTACAATATCAAAACCAAGGTCGTTAACAAAGGACATCTCTGCCAGAGCAGTAAAAATGCCCCCGTCACTAACGTCATGTGCAGCAGTTACGATGTTTTGTTGTATTAACCCCCTAGCAGCCTTCTGGACTTTAATTTCTTTATCAATACTAATGTAAGGGGCTGGGCTGTTTTTAATTTGAAGAATGTTCCATAAATATTCAGAACCTGAAATGCAGTTTATTGATTCGCCCAACAAAAAGATAAGGTCACCTTTCACTTTAAA
This sequence comes from uncultured Weeksellaceae bacterium, assembly GCA_964508605.1. Lineage (GTDB taxonomy): Bacteria > Bacteroidota > Bacteroidia > Flavobacteriales_D > CAZDUI01 > CAZDUI01. Next base: position 46,297 of record CAZDUI010000030.1, read on the forward strand.
ACCCAGCGACATACTTTTTGATTTATCGGAAAGAATGCCCACCATGCCAATGGTTGGAGTAGGGAATACAGGAGTTTCTTTGCCCTGAATTACTGACTGATTATAGAAAGAAACATTTCCACCGGTTACGGGCGTACTCAAGGCTTTGCATGCATCGCCCATGCCTTTTACAGCATTTACGAATTGCCAGTACGATTCAGGATTATATGGATTTCCAAAGTTAAGGCAATTGGTTACGGCACTGGGTTCAGCACCGGTGCATGAAATATTTCTTGCGGCCTCACAAACAGCAATCATTGCGCCTATATATGGGTCTGCCTGTACATAACGGCTGTTGCAATCTACTGTCATGGCCAGTGCCTTTGAAGATCCTTTAATATTTACAATGGCAGCATCAGCCGGTGCATTGGTTGACATGTTTGCTGTACCTACCATGCTGTCGTATTGCTTATAAATCCAGCGTTTTGAAGCTATGTTAGGCCTTGAAATCAAAAGGCGTGCAATTTCAGCAAGATTTTCAGGTTGAGGAATATTATCAATGTTAAACTTTTTATTTTCGACATAGTAGGCAGGCTCTTTATACTCTCTTTCATATACAGGTGCTCCTCCACCTAAAACCAGAGACTCGGCAGGTATTTCTCCACACAATTCTCCGTTCATGTAATACCTTAATATACCGTCGCCTGTAACAGTACCTATTTCAGCACAGTTTAAATCCCACTTTTCAAAAATTCGTTTTACTTCTGCTTCACGTCCCTTTTTAATAACTACCAACATTCTTTCCTGAGATTCGCTCAGTAAAATTTCAAAAGGTTTCATCCCTTCCTGACGCGTGGGCACTCTGTCAAGATGAATTTCCATTCCGGTTTTTCCTGCCGCACTCATTTCAGAAGTAGAACAAGTTATTCCGGCTGCTCCCATGTCCTGCATCCCAACAATGGTATCGGTTGATGCCAGTTCCATGGTTGCTTCAAGTAATAATTTTTCCATAAAGGGGTCACCCACCTGAACACTCGGCAAATCTTTTGCTGAATCTTCAGTAATGTCCTTGCTGGCAAAAGCAGCTCCGTGAATCCCATCCTTTCCTGTGGATGAACCTACAATATATACAGGATTCCCAATGCCTTCCGCTTTGGCTTTTATGGTTTTACCCACTTCAACAATACCGGCTGAAAAAGCATTTACCAGTGGGTTCTGATTAAAACTATCATCAAAAAATACTTCACCGCCAACTACCGGTATGCCAAAAGCATTTCCATAATCGCCTATTCCTTTTACAACCCCTTTAATCAACCATTGTGTACGCGCATCCGCCGGATTGCCAAAACGCAGCGAATTTAATTGTGCTACCGGACGGGCACCCATTGTGAAAATATCGCGATTAATACCACCAACACCGGTAGCTGCACCCTGATAGGGTTCTATGGCCGAAGGGTGATTGTGTGATTCAATTTTGAATGCACAGCCCAGGCCGTCTCCAATATCAATCAACCCGGCATTCTCTTCTCCTGCTTTCACCAACATGTGCGGACCGTCCTTAGGAAGCGTCTTTAGCCATAAAATACTGTTCTTGTATGAACAGTGTTCACTCCACATTACCGAAAAAATGCTTAGTTCGGTAAAATTTGGAGTTCGTCCCAGTATTTGTGAGACCTTTTGCCATTCACCTTCGGTTAGACCTAATTGCCTGGCCTGTTCAAGCGTTGCACTTTCTTCGTAAAATGTTGATTCTGCCGTTTCAGTTCTCATAATATTCCGGAATTCATTAAATGCTGCAGATACAAAGGTAATACTTTATTGCGGGTATCTCCTGTCTGCATTAACATCTTATTCATTGCCGGTTATTCATAAATATTAAGGTGTGTATTTGTTTATTATTCACAATTAGTTTTTGAAGTCCCCTTATATCAATATCAGGACTTTGTAATATGATTAAACTTAAAGGAAAATGATTTTTTTCAGGTTTTAAATTGCGTTTTCGTATGCGTAAAGGCACCTTTTGATTTGACGACAATCATTGAAACCCAGATACACCCTGATGAATATTTGCACCAAGGAAAATATTTCCGAAAATAAAAAAAACACTATGAAAAAGCCCGGATTAAAAAGGTTGCATACAGTACTGATAGGGGGTGCTTTTGCAATACCTGTGATGTTCGTTACCGGTTGCGGTGGCGACGACTCG
>CAZDUI010000031.1:0-47710 GCA_964508605.1 uncultured Weeksellaceae bacterium
TGGGATGAAAACTACCTCTTAAAAATCTTAGGTTTTTAAATGCGTTTGCCCTGAACCATTCGCTACAACAATCCCGGTATGGGTAAAAATCTCGGAATGGGGCAAAGGAAATTCACTTGTCAAAAGTAAGAGAACACAGGAACGTAACGACAACAAAAACTTTACATTTTGGTTTAAGATATGTCCCAATTTTTAGGGTTTATCTCATATCGAAATGTAATAGAAATGAAGATGATTAACTGTAGTAAAATTATGTTTTCCTGATTAAATCTTCGCCACAGGCGTTCCTTTCATTCCTTCCTCAACCAGCCAACCCAAAAATTTAGCAAATGGTTTTATATCCTGATCTACACTAGCTGCTTCCAGCGATTCCATATAACGTTCTCTTTCCTCAACCGGAATTACTGTCCAGGGATATCCACCGGAAGCCAACATGGCGTTCATTAAAAATCGTCCAATTCTACCGTTCCCATCCATATAGGGATGAATAAATACAAAGATAAAATGCCCCATAACAGCTCTAAGGCCTGCATGTTCTTCTGCTCTCAATAATTCAAACAGAAGTGGCATTACATCTCGCACACCATCTTTGTTGACAGGAGTATGTTTGGATTGACCAATATAGACCTGATTATTTCTATAACCTGCTAATTCTGAAGGTCTTAAAAGACCAACAGCAACACTTGGAGCAAATAACTCTCTGTACCAATCACCATGCTCATCATCTACAACAGTTCCTGCATTTTCCCCTTTTAAAATTCGTTGGATACTTTCTTTTACCGCATTAAACGCCTGCCAATAACCTCTGGCGGCCATAGCATCTTTCTGTTGTCTGTCCGCTTCGTTTTCTTTGGCATCCCATGCACCGGTTCTCACGCGTTCTATCAATTCAGGAGTAACCCTGTATTTCTCAATCGATAAGGAATGATAAGCATCCGTTGTATAAATTTCTTCCATTTTGATAATGTATTTATCACTATCCGCAGGAAGTCCGGGAGGTGTTGGAAAAACTTCAATAATATCTTTTCGCATATCGTGCCACATCAAACGAATTCTATTCACATAAGGAGATTTTTCACGAGCATCCAAAACAAGAGGTGTTTTCTCTTCAAAAGGATCCGTTTCCCTCACATCATATCCTACCGCTTTCATGCTTTTCAATAGTTCGTTTGCAATTTTATCCTGACCCAAATTTCGATAAGCCCCTGCTAATCTTCCTGCAATAGTGGAATGGCCACCATCCAAAAGAATGGCTAACAGTTGAGATGCATCTTGAATAAGTAATAAAGCAGTTCTTACATCTGTAGCATTTGTTTGAAACATAGATGCCGGGCAATGAACAATAGCGGAAGGCAAGTTGACCATACGTACTCCTTCTTTCACCTCAATTTCTGCTTTATTCGGCAAGGTAGATTTCATGACAAATAGGGAAGTATTAAACAGCAGATTGGTTGGCATATTATTCCCTTTAGGGGAACGAATAATGAGTTGATGAGGTACGGAATGATTTCCTGCATAAATCATCAAAGATTGTTCAGCTGATATACAGTAATCTTCACCGTAACGATCTTCCAAATAGCGTGAACAGAATCCCCAAAAAGAAGTAAACCATGACGTACTATCTCCTTGTCGTTCATCATGCGGAGCAGAAATATACCATCCTCTGACAACCTCCCGTATAAATCCATGATCAATCAACCGTTCACGGTGTACACGTGTAAAATCATCTGCTTTAATCCCTACTACGCCACTATCTTGAAGGGCTTTCAATTGCTCTAATGATTCTGCTAATTTTTCTCCTGGTGTTGCCATCTTGTCGTGTTATCCCTATTATTTAACGTTGTATAAATATTATTATTTAATGTTGTGCTTTTGTTATTATTTAATGCAAAAGTACAACTATTAGAGATATAAACAACGAATTAACACAAGAATTTCAATCCACCGCACGAACAGGAAATAAAGTATTCGGTTTGGATCGCCTGCGGGACGCTGCGGACTAATCGGCTGTTTTTAGAAGTTCCTTTAAGTAATCCAATGAATTTGTGTACATTTGAAATGTCAGGATTTTTAGGTTTAGATCTGCCGTTATCAAAAACAAAAATTTAAATTCATGGCCAAGCATCTTGATACAGTAGAGCATGATTACATCAGGTATTCGAATTGTTGGGAGGACGCCCGTTTATTACTCCGGGGGCTTCAAATAAAGCCGGGTGACAAATGTTTATCCATAGCCTCAGCAGGCGATAATAGTTTCTCAATGTTAACGGCCGATCCGGCAATAGTTGTAGCCGCCGACATTAACACGGCACAATTGCATTTATGCGAATTGAAAAAAGCAGCTATTACAAAACTCAATCATGGTGAATATCTTGAATTTTCCGGAATTCTGCCCAATCAACAAAGAGCTGCAACGTATTACAGAATAAGAGATTTACTTCCGGAAGCCACTGCCAAATGGTGGGACGAAAGACAGGAGGATATAAATACCGGTATTATTCATATTGGAAAATTCGAAAGGTACTTCAGTATTTTTCGTCGCAAAGTAATGCCCTTTGTTCACAGCCGTAAACGGATAAAAATGCTATTAGAAAGCAAAACAGGGCAACAGCAATCCGATTATTTCAAAAAAACCTGGAACAGTTACCGTTGGCGCAGCTTTTTCAAAATATTTTTCAGTAAATTTGTTATGGGCAAATTAGGGCGAGACCCCAAATTCCTGAAAGAGGTAACCATTCCCGTTTCCCGTTTTATATTAAATCAGTCTGCTGCTCACCTTTCTTCTGTTTCCTGTCAAACCAATTCATTTCTGCACTATATATTCAATGGTAATTATACGATTCCCATTGCTTTACCACAATATTTAGAACCTGAGAATTACCTGCAAATTCAAAGGAATATTTCAAGAATATCTTTTCACCACGGTTTACTTGAAGATATTGCTAAAGAACACGGTACGTTTGATGTTGTGAATTTATCGAATATCTTTGAATATATGAATCAAAAGTACTTTGAACAGACGGCACAACAACTTGCCCTATGTACTCATACTGGGTCGCGTTTAGCTTACTGGAATTTAATGGTTAAAAGAGAACTACATGCTATACATTCCAGTGTATTCTCAAACCTTGTCTTTGACCGAAGTATCGATGACGGCTTTTTTTACATGGATTTTCTGGTAAGTGTTCATTCAAAATCAACGATAGAGTGAATACTGTACCCATGGAAATAATTCATACAATCTGGCTTGGTGCGGCCTTTCTCGCTGTTTTTTTAATTGCCGAGATATTACATCAACGCGCAGGTATTCAGGCAGAATATAGTAGAAAAATTACCCATTTTTCTTCAGGATTTCTAATACTACTTTTCCCATTACTCATTAACAGTTTGTTATGGGTAGGTATTTTGTGCAGTGGATTTATGGCTTTACTATGGGTAAGTAAAAAGTACAAGTTCTTTAAAGGGATACATGGAGTAGACCGTAAGACCGACGGTAGTTTTCTTTACCCCATTGCAGTTTATGGTACTTACGTTTTCTGGCACTATTACCCCAATTACATCCACTTTTATATACCCATTCTTACTTTAGCTGTATGCGACCCTTTGGCTGCACTGGTAGGAAAAGCAACCCGATGGCTGCCTTATCGCATAGCCGGCAACACAAAATCCGTTTCAGGGAGTTTAGCATTTGCTGCAGGATCCGTTTTATTAAGCAGTTCAATTTTGTTCATCAATAAAATTGAATTTACCGATTTCAGAATGGTTCAAATGGGATGGATTGCTGTTAGTTGCACAATGGCCGAAGCATTATTTCAAAGAGGTTATGACAATATTGCCATACCCGCAGCCGCCATTCTGGTATTTGTGGCCACAGAAAATATTGCCTGATACATATGGAGCAGCTGTTAACCCAAATTAATTATAAGAATTCGTCGTGTGCTCTGTTTCATCACCCGGAATTATTGCATTGCGGAATGCACACCACCAGCATAGGAAGATTTACTTGCAATCATGTTGCTGATGGATTGGAAATGCTGAAGATGGCTCTCAACCAGGCGCGGGACATGGGGTTTCAATATATCCTGGGTCCTATGGACGGTTCAACATGGAATCATTACCGTTTGGTTACATGGGGCGAAGGCACTCCCTTTGCTGGAGAACCACAAAATCCCATATTTTACAACGATATATTCCTTGAAGCCGGTTTTGAAGTAATCGCCCGTTACAAAAGTCAGAAGGACGCATGGCCGGCAGCAGTTACCGAAGGAACAAAGGAGCTTGAAACAGCCCTCCGGGAATCGGGCATTAAAATCAAGGGCATCAGTACCGACGATTTAGAAAGTGAATTATATAAAATGGCCATTTTTGTGAACAAGGCCTTTAGGAACAATTTGTATTTTACACCTGTAGAACCGTCCTCTTTTGTAAAGAAATATATGGAGTTGAAGCCACTGATATCTCCGGAATTTGTTGAAATTGCCACCTTGGAGAATGAAATTGTTGGCCTGGTGTTTTCTTTTGCTGACCCTGCTGACCCCAGCCGTTTAATACTTAAAACCCTTGCCCGAATTCCAATGGAAGCGACGAAAGGTTTAGGCAAAGTTTTGAGCGATCATGTTATTAATAAAGCAGCAATATCTGGTTTTCAGTCTGTAATCCACGCATTGATGCAAGAGGATAACCGGTCGGTAAAACTCAGCGATAATCATCAGTCAGAAATTTTCAGAACTTACGCGCTGTACGGTAAATTATTAGGATGATGCTGCCTGCAAAACATGTTTCAGAATTATTTAACGACTCTGCCAACCAGTCAGGTTCATTTCCTGCTATTATTTCGAAAACAAAAACCATTACATTTTTAGAATTACAAAAAGATGTGTGGCAAAAAGCTGCCTCTTTGCGAAAAAGCGGCATTGTTCCGGGTGACAGAATTTTGGTATTTATTCCCATGAGTATTGAATTATATACCACTGTGCTTGCCATATTTCAAGTAGGAGCAACCGCAGTTTTTCTGGACCAGTGGAGCGATCGGCAAAGACTTAAAATGAGTTGCAGGATTGCCGATTGCCGGGCAATAGCCGGAAGCCAGAAACTAAGATTTTTGAGGCCTTTCATTTCAGCGCTGCGCGAAATTCCTATTTTTATATCCGGCACAGTAACCCATCAAGGAACGCCTTTCACAGAAATTCTGCATCCTCCTGATAACACAGCACTTATTACGTTTACTACCGGTAGCACAGGTTTACCTAAGGCATCCATAAGGACCCACCGTCACTTAATAGAGCAGTTTAAGGCCCTGGGAGGAATTCTTTCGCACCACCCGGGTACAACAGATTTGCCCACCTTACCCATTGTCTTACTTATTAATTTAGGCACAGGTGCTACATCTGTCCTACCGGACTGGAATCCATCAAAACCACAAAAACTTGTACCTCAAGATATTTTGAGGCAAATAACCCGTTACAATGTTCAATCCATCACCGCATCACCATTTTTTATCCGTCAGCTGGCACTAGCCGGCGGTCACCCCGGCATAAAACAAATAGTAACCGGCGGTGCACCCGTATTTCCGGGTGAAGCACGAGAAATAAAGGAAAAATTTCCAAACGCCCTTTGTACCGTTGTTTATGGCAGCACCGAAGCAGAACCTGTAAGCTTCATATCATTTGATGAACTGGTTAAAACTGAAATATCAGCAGGTCTTTGTACCGGGAACATCTATAAAGACACAAATATTAAAATTATTCCTCTAAAATTACCACCCGGAAAATATAGCAAACTTCCTGAACAACCTCAGGATTCTATCGGAGAGATTGTTGTTTCCGGGCCACACGTTCTTGAGCGTTACTTTAGAAATCAAAAAGCGGAATCAGAAAACAAACTGAATATTGAAGGAACTATTTGGCATCGTACCGGAGATTCAGGTTTTATAGCTGATAATAAGTTGTGGCTTACTGGCCGTTGCAGTCAACTGATTGAAGCAAATGGACAACTCATATCGCCCTTTGTAATTGAAGGCATGCTGCAAAAGGAAGGAATTACCGGAACGTTGATTTTAGTGCAAGGTACACCAACCCTGATAATAGAAGGTACCCGGGACATTCTGAAGGAGAAGAATCCGGTACCGGATTTTCATGTAAGATATGTTGATTCCCTGCCGCGCGATAAGAGGCATTTTTCAAAGATTGATTACGGGCGGCTGGGTGAGATGGTTTAAGTGCGGAGTTACGTGTTATCCCGCATTGTTATGCACTTTTACTCTTCTTAAAAATAAAATTCGATTCCCCGTTATTGCGCAAGTATTATCAAACCGTAAATAGATTACGGAGTAATGCCGTAATTTTGCATGAAATTATTAAAATCATGAACCTAACAGAATTTATCAAACGATTCCCAGACGAACAATCCTGTCGTCTCCATCTTAAGAACAAACGGGAAACAGATGGAATCACGTGTAAAAAATGTGGCTGTAACCACCATTACTGGTTGCAAAATCAATGGAAATGGCAATGTAGCAAATGCAAATACAGAACATCCTTAAAAAGTGGCACCATGTTCGAAAACAGTAATTTGCCAATACGTATGTGGTATTTAGCCATTGCTTTCATGTGTTTCAGTAAAAAAGCGGTGTCGGCTTGTGAGCTACAAAGACAGTTAAGTCACAAAAGATATGATACGGTCTGGTCTCTGATGCACCGCATCAGGAACATCATGGGGAATCGGGAGGCCTTATATTATTTATCGAATTTGATTGAAGTGTCCGACGAATATCTTACCATCGCAAAACCTGACGGAATCGAGTTGAGAAGAAGAAAAGGCATTAATACCAAATTAGATCTGAATAAATTAAAACAGTCAGAATTTAAGTTAAATTCCCGTGAAAACTGCAAGAAAAAACAAAGGATGTACTGTTTTAGCATCACCAAATATCAAAAAGATGAGACAGGTAAAATTTACCTTCCTTTAAAAGCAAATAACTCTCCCGTCACTATCAATGACTGGACAATAGAATTAAAAAGCCTGTCTAAAATAGTGAAGGTAACGCAGCTCTCTGATTCTGTCAAACAAAAAACAACTTCAACCCTTTGGACAAACATTACAATCTCCAATTTAGAAAGGATTGTCTCCGGAATCTACCACAAGGTTAAACTAAAGTACCTGCAATTATACCTGGATGAGTACAGTTACAAACTCAACAGGCGATATACCGGGGACCAATTGTATGAAAATATGATCAATGCCTGCATTCAATACCCGGTACTTGCTTCATTGCGGGGAATCGCTAAGAAATAGCATATAGATTGTCCAAAAAAGGTTTTCTCCACCTCCCTCCCTCCATTACTTTTTTTACAACACCCCACTTCAAATTTCCCGATTAAACCTACATTCGCCATATGATACTAACCATGGTGAGCATCTACCTTGCCATTACTCTGGCCATAGGATTTTACTTTTCACGGCGTATCCGCACCAGTACCGACTTTGCGCTGGCAGGAAGGAAGCTGCCCCTGATGATTACATCTACTGCATTTTTTGCAACCTGGTTTGGTGCCGAAACGGTTATGGGGGCCAGTTCGGAATTTGTAGAAGGCGGAATGACGGCGGTAATAGAAGATCCTTTTGGTGCTTCGCTGGCCTTACTGCTGGTGGGCATTTTTATCGTTCGGTATTTCTACAGAAAAAATATTCTTTCGCTGGGTGATTTTTATCGAGATAAATTTGGCAAAAGATTCGAGTTCTGGTCTGGTATCTTTATGATTCTTACATTCTTTGGATGGGTGGCAGCACAATTTGTCGCTTTCGGACTGATCCTTAGCTTACTCAGCGGTTTAAGTGTTGAATTATGTATAGGAATAGGTGCCGTGGTAGTATTAACCTACACTTTGGCAGGAGGAATGTTTGCCATTTCCTTTAGCGATTTCATGCAAACGATTGTTATCGTCGGGGGCATGCTATTTCTTGCCTACGAGTTTAGCGAACAGGCAGGTGGTGTAACCAGAGTTATGGAATCTGTACCCGATGGTTTCTTTAATATATTACCCGAAAGTGATTTCCAATCCATCTCATGGTATATCGCAGCGTTATTAACTCTGGCGTTAGGTTCGCTGCCCAGTCAGGACGTTTTTCAAAGGATGATGTCGGCAAAATCGGAATCGGTAGCACGGAATGCAGCCATTTTGGGGGCCGTGCTGTACCTTACCATTGCTCTTATACCTCTGTTCCTTGTTTTGTGTGCCCGTATTATGATGCCTGAAGTGGTAGAGACCAATCCGGATGCCGCTTTGATTGAGTTGGTCATGGCAGGCAGCAATGACGTTGTTAAAGTTTTATTTTTCGGAGCTTTACTTTCAGCCATTCTCAGCACTGCCAGTGCTGCCATTCTGGCTCCTTCTGTAATTCTCGCAGAAAATATTGTAAAACCCGCAATGAAACACAAAATGAATGATAAAATGATGTTAAGATCATTAAGATATTCAGTTGTAGCAATCGGCGTACTTTCTTTGTCATTAAGCTTATTAAAATCCAGCATCTACGAACTTGTTGGAGAATCATCTGCATTGGGTGTGGTTGCGCTGTTTACTCCGTTAATTGCGGGAATGTACGACAAGTCCCCATCTGGATTAGCCGCAATGATTTCTATGCTTACGGGTACGGCTGTTTGGATAGTGTTCCGGTTTTACGAAGAAGCACTAGATTTCCCTTCTCTACTGCCCGGTTTGGCAGCATCAGCACTTGCCTATATCGTTGTGAAAATAATTAATAGTAGAACGAACAGCAACAATGTTATTACATGAGTAAATGAATAGTGCCAGCAATATGTTGTTTATATTAAAGGGACTGCCAATAAAACAGCAAAGAGCAATCTTTGAAAATCCCTGTAAAAAAAGTGTTAATTATTAGAAATACCCGCCTGGCTGCGAATTACAGATGCTAGTTCACGTGCCTGTACTACACCACTATGTCGCCAAACCTGTTCCCCGCCTTTAAATAAAATCATGGTAGGGATATTTCTTATTTGAAATCGGCTGCTTATAGACGGATTTTTGTCAACGTCAATCTTCACTATTTTCACTTGCTCTCCTAAAATTCCTTTGGTTTCCTGAAGTATGGGTGCCATGGTATGACATGGACCGCACCATTCCGCAAAGAAATCAACCAGTACAGGTACCGGCTGACTAATAATATCGTCAAAATTACTTTTCATGTCTTAAAGTATTAATGCACCTCTCCGTGCCAGCTCATAAAACCTGTACATAAGTGTACGATATCGTTAAACCCTTTTTGACGCAACATTTGACAAGCAACCCCGCTGCGACCACCTGAACGGCAGTATACATATACTCGTTCCGACGGATTCAACTTACTAATATTTGCCTCAAAATGATGAGGAGCCATTACATCAGCATTAATTGCTCCGGGAATTCTTCCGGAATGGTATTCGCCTTGGGTACGGACATCTAAAACTGTTCCCGGCCTTTCCTTCATTAACTTTTCAAACTCAAAACTATTTACGTCCATAGATTAGAATATTTTAAAATTATACTGCAAAATTAATTGTTCGGTGTAGAAAGGAAAGTAACTCCGGTTACAAAGTAAAGTTCACAACGCCCCTATCTACAGCGGCATTGCCCTGGCATAGCCCATTCAGTATCACCATCGTTGTATTTAATAAACAACCTACCATCTTTTATTTCGGCAATGCTTCCTTCGTAAAAAGTTCCCCGTTTTAGCCAGTTACAACTTACAGCAGTGCCCGCAGACCAATCATATTCTCGTTTCTCGGCTCCTGCATTTTTTGAACTGGTGCCTTCAAGCCAGAATATTGTACCACCATCCGAAGAAAAATATGCCGGATAATACCATCCGTCTGAGTATTTTACAAGAAAAATTTGATCAATATTAGTTTGTCTGTGCGCATCAGGCATTTGATTTGGATGAGGCTTTCCTGTACTTTCTGCAGCGTAGCCCTCAGGTAATTTAACACGTGCCAATCCCTCAGCCGAGAAACCATCTGCCTTCACAAACTGAGGTTTCATTACCTCATTACCCTTCTTATCCAAATATCCCCATAATCCTTCCGGATTCTGATAGGGTATCAATTGTCCTTCCAGCATTTCTCCTACAAATTTATAAGGCACTTTAGGAAAAACAGTTCCGTCTGTATTAAAAGCGTACCATACTTCATCCTTAAGTCCATACAAACATCCGTGTCTGTCTATTGCATTAGACATTTGTTCATATTCAGCAGGAACTACAAACTTACCGTTTCGGTCAATAACACCGGATTTTTCTTTGCCATTTTTGTCTTTTACCGTTACTTCTGCCACCCCGTTTTTAAAAGCCCTTGCCATTTCATAAGGACCGGGCAAAACAGTCTTCCCTTTATGATCTGTATATTTAAAAGGACCATATCCTGTACCAATACTGGCAATAAGATACTTATCATCAAAATCGGGCATAGTTGCAAACAGGGGCTGGATAACCACATTTCCTTTCTTATCTATTACTGCGGTCTTGCCTTTAATAACCGTGCGGGCAAGCCCGTTCTCGAAACTGGCGGTACCGGCCTGTGTTGAAGTAAATGGAATAACAACATTGCCGGTGGTGTCAATATAACCATACAAACCGTTGTCATATGGCGTAGTACAACACAACCCTTCTTTAAAACTTGACTTGATATATTTCATCGGAATTACCAGTTTCCCTTTCGGGTCAATCCATCCGCAAATCACGGACACTCCATCGGACTGTTTATTGCATACCGTACAACGTCTGTCATAAAATCCATAACCCACTTCGTCATAGCTTTCATTGCCCAGACGATTACCTCTTTTGTCAATTAAATACCATTTGCCGCCCTTCACTTCCTGCACAAATGCCGCTCCTTCCGAAAAATCCATGGATTGATAGTACTTTAACGGAATCACCGTTTCGCCGTATGTATTGATGTAACCATAAGCCCAGACACGTTCACCATTAATGGTAGCAACATCTTTAACTCTGGCCATTCCGTCTTGAAATTCGTAACTATATTTATAGGGTACAGTAAACTGAACCTGACCCGTGGTATCAATATAAGCATTAGTTTGACAATCAACAGGGTTCCATAAAGTACAGAACAGTACTGTTAATGCGGTAAGGTAAACTTTCATAGGCGCAATTTACAAAAAAGAGGTTTGTTAAAACAAGAGAAGTTCTGCTTTGCATGAACCGTGCCTTTCTCTGTTTTCCTAAATTCTATTAAGAAAAAATATAAATTGATATTTATCATTAATTTGTCCTAAAACTCTCACTACCTTTGAAACCTGAAAATATGCTTACTTTAATCAAAAATATTGTTGTTTCCTATTTACTTTCCGTGTTTATTATTCACGGACTGGTATCTCATTTACACACACAAGATCAATCCGGGTCCTCACTGGAATCCCGGGATATATCTTCTGAGACTCTTCTGGGTGAACTTGTAGTATTTTTAAACCCGGAACTGGGGCACGAAGATAACATTCATCCATCTAACAACCAGCCTTTAGTTTTTACCACTCCCAAAAACAATCTGGTTCAGATTCCCTTCCTGCCGGTACTTTCAAGTTTCATGTTTGAATCCACCAATTGCTGTCACAACTATCGTGACTCCGGGCACCGTTCTTTTCAATTTCTACGTCCCCCTCCCATTGCTTAAAGTGAATGAATTGAACTAAAATAAGTTCATGTCTAAATAGCAGTTTACTCTGCATGTTTCACGTTTAAAATTAAGCAAATGTTTACAAAAATAATATCCGGGTCACTTGCAAATCCGGTTTTAGTTCTGGCATTCACGCTGGTACTAATCATTGCAGGAACCGATTCAATGTTGCGGCTGCCATTAGATGCTGTTCCTGATATAACCAACAACCAGGTTCAGGTGGTTACCAATACCCCCACACTTGCAGCAGCCGAAGTGGAAGAAATGATAACATTTCCATTGGAAATGGCAGTTTCTAACATTCCGGATGTTGTTGAAGTTCGCAGTATCAGCAGATATGGTTTATCGGTGATTACCATTGTATTTGAAGAAGGCGTTGAAAACCTGCATGCCCGACAGTTGGTAAGCGAACAAATTACTTTAGCAGAAATTCCCGAAGATTTGGGCAGACCTCAGTTAATGCCTATAACCACCGGTCTGGGTGAAATATATCAATACGTTCTTACGGTGGATTCTGCCCATTCAAATCAATATTCCTTAACAGAATTGCGCACACTGCAGGACTGGGTAGTTAAAAGAATGATGGCGGGCACCAAAGGCATTGTTGAAGTAAGTAGTTTTGGTGGCTTTGTAAAACAGTATGAGGTTTCAGCAAATCCCACAGCACTCGCGTCGTTCAATGTTACCCTTGAAGACCTTGCAAACGCCGTTGAAGCGAACAACCGAAACAGTGGTGGAAGCTATATTGACAAAGAGAAATCTGCCTTCTACATTCGTTCAACAGGACGGGCAATCAGCATGGATGACATTGGTAAAACCGTTATAAAAATTGAGGACAACTCGCCGGTAACGGTGAACATGGTGGCAGAAGTGAAAATCGGCTCACCCAAACGATACGGAGCAATGACCATGGATGGTAAAGGAGAAGTAGTTGGCGGTATTACACTAATGCTGAAAGGAGAAAGTTCATCTCTTACGCTGACTGAAGTAAAGCAAAGAATAGATAAAATTAAATCTGCGCTGCCTAATGGTATTGATATTTATCCTTACCTGGACAGAAGTGTTCTGATTGACAAAACGATAGCTACAGTACAAACCAACCTAACCGAAGGAGGACTTATTGTAATTTTTATTCTTTTATTGTTACTTGGAAATATAAAAGCCGGGTTGTTAGTAGCTTCGGTAATACCCTTGTCTTTACTTTTTGCTTTCATCATGATGCGGATTTTTGGAGTTTCGGCGAATCTGATGTCACTGGGAGCCGTAGACTTTGGAATAGTAGTAGATGGTGCAGTAATCGTTGTTGAAGGAATCTTGTTCTTCCTGCATACACATTATCACGGTCAGAAGATTTCAGGAACCAAAATGAATGAAATTATCAGCGTATCAGCAGGCCGTATTTATAACAGCGCTGCAATGGGCGTGTTTATAATTCTGGTTGTTTTTATTCCTGTACTGATGCTGGAAGGCATTGAAGGAAAAATGTTCAGACCTATGGCTTTAACTGTGGGTTTCGCAATTATTGGTTCTCTGTTACTATCATTAACATGGGTACCGGTAATGTCCTCTTTCCTTTTCAGAGGTAAAATAAAACCCGAAGCAAAATGGGTGAGCAACCTGATGCGCATTTTAACAAAAGCATATATGTATGTTCTGAATCCTACACTTAAATTCAAAACTATAGCGGTAATATCCTCATTTGTTTTCCTCATGTTCAGCTTCTGGCAGTTCTCCCGTCTGGGTAGCGAATTCATTCCAACACTGGAAGAAGGAGACCTGGCAATGCAATTAAGTGTGCCGCCGGGAAGCTCTTTGAACTACAGTATTGAAAGCACAACAAGAGCCGAAAAAATACTTAAGAAACATTTTCCTGAAGTTAAACATGTCGTTTCTAAAATAGGTACAGCCGAAGTTCCAACTGACCCTATGGCCATTGAAGATTCTGACGTTATGATAATTTTGAAAGACAAAGAGGAATGGACGACTGCATCATCTCGTGAAGAGTTGATTTCAGCCATGCAGGAAAAGTTAAAGCCGCTTGAAAATGAAGGAATAAGTATGGAATTCAGCCAACCCATTCAACTTCGGTTTAATGAGTTAATGACAGGTAGTAAAGCCGACCTGGCAGTAAAAGTTTTTGGAACCAATACCGACACCTTGCGCGCCATTGCAAAAAGATTAGCCAATTCTTTTGAAGATGTACAGGGAGCCGCTGACGTGAAAGTAGAACAAACTGAAGGACTGCAGCAAATTGTTGTAGAAATTAATCGTTCGTTGCTTAGTACTTACGGAGTAACGGTAGAACAGGTTAACCATGCCATCAGGACCGCCTATGGTGGCACATCTGCCGGTTATATTTACGAAGACGACCGACGGTTCGACCTTACCGTAAGACTTAATCAAAACTATATCGGTAAAATGTCACCAGGTTCCATATTTATCAGGTCGGGGATTGGTGAGCTCATTCCTTTAAGCGCTGTAACTAAAATAACCGAATCTAAAGGCCCCATGCAAATTTCGCATGAAAAAGCAAGCCGGAGAATTAATATTGGTATTAATGTACGCAACCGGGATATCGCTTCGCTTGTAAAAGACATTCAGAAAATTGTGAAAGAAAAGGCGCAGCTTCCGGCAGGTTATTTTATTGAATACGGTGGTCAGTTCGAAAACCTGGAAAAAGCTTCCGGCAGATTACTAACCATTGTTCCGGTGGCATTGCTGCTAATTCTGTTTCTGCTATACATGGCAGTAAAGAATTTCTCTGATTCCCTAATGATTTTTACTGCCGTCCCGCTTTCCGCAATTGGCGGTATCTGGGCACTTTGGATCAGAGACCTCCCTTTCAGTATTTCGGCTGGGGTAGGATTTATAGCATTATTTGGTGTTGCTGTTTTAAATGGATTGGTTTTAATTTCTGAAATCAGAAGGCTACAAAACCAGGAGTCGTTAACTCCAGCCAACGCAGTATTAACCGGGGCCGCCTCCCGGTTCCGACCTGTACTTATGACCGCTCTGGTCGCAGCTTTAGGTTTTCTGCCCATGGCCATGAGTCACGGCAGCGGAGCCGAAGTGCAACGCCCATTGGCAACCGTTGTTATCGGCGGATTAATCTCCTCAACGCTTCTTACATTATTTATTCTGCCATCTATCTATTTATTAATAAATAAAATAAAAATAAAACGCACACTGGCAAATGCTCTTTTCATTCTATTAACTTTTGCAATCCCAGAAAGGAGTTTTTCGCAAAACCAAACCAATAAAGAATACGATTTGAACGCATTGCTTGAATCTGCAAAAAATCATCAGGAAATAAAAAATTTAGCAACAGATATTGAAATAAACAAACACTATTTAAAAAACATGAATCCCTGGCCGACATCTGAAATTACGGGTCAGTTCGGACAAATTAATTCTTCTAAAACCGACTATCAGTTTCAATTCCGTCAATCGTTTGGCAACCCCTTACTGAATAAATGGAAAAAAAATTACCTTGAAACAGAAGCCATTCAAATTCAGTCTGAAATTAATAATAATCTTGCGCTACGAAGCTGGCAAATCACTGAATTATATTACCGGCTACAAATTACTTACCGGATATTAGAAGAATTAAATTTGCTGCTACCTGAAGTAATGTCTCTTGATACAACGCTTTTATTGCAACAAGAAAAGGGTGAGATCAGTTTCCTTGATCGGCAGGTAATTTTACAAATAAAGCAAAAATTTGAACTACAAATATTTGAAGCCAGATCTGAAATAGAAAAAATAAATTCAGAAATAAAAATACTGGCAGGAACCACATCCAATGCCATAATACCGCAAAACACTGATTTTATTTACAACTACATACCGCCCGACTCTGTTTTAAATGCCGCAACAGTTTATACTGAACCTGCCAGGTTTGAATTAGACAAACAAGCCTCTTTAATCGCCGTTACAAAAAACTCATATAAACCACAGCCGTTTGCAGGAGGTTTTGTTCAGTCGCTTGACCACATAAATGCATTTGCCGGAATTATGCTGGGCGTGAATATCCCTATTGTAAAAACAGGTAAAAAACACGAAATTCATATTGCCGAACTTCAATATCAGAAATCGGAGCAAATATTACTTGAATCTAAAAGATATTATTCTCTTTTATTACAGCAATATCTCGAAAAATTCCGAATTATTAAAAATAATTTTAATCCGCAGGAATTTGCAGATAATAAAGATATTTCCGAAGCCATAAAAACTGCAATACTACGGTTCAAAAATGGAGATATAAATCACATTACGCTTAATCAATATCTAACTACACTATCTGAACAAAGAATATATCAACTTCAAATTGCCGATAAATACAATACAATATTAATTGCCATTAAATTTTTAACCCTATGAAAACTTCAATTTTCTTTTTAATATTCTCAATATCGCTGTTAATTCAGGGATGTGGGGAGGAAACTGCCACAAATACAAATACCGAAAAATCAGACCCGGAGGAACCAGATTCCGAAATTCCGGATACCATTTCCATTAAAAAACCGGAAAACGGAACTTTCTATGAACACGAATATATGGCCCAGGTTGAAGCCAGAACATCTGCAAAAATTTCTCTGCATTCACCCTTCAGCGGATATGTAAGAAATCTTACAGTTATACCCGGCCAGAGAGTAGTTGCCGGCGAGCAAATTTTACTGGTAGAAAGTATTGAATGGGTAGAAATACAGGAAGAATACCTTGTTGTGCTGGCTGAGCTGGAATATGCCCGGAAAAACGAAAAAAGGTCATCTGAACTTTATTCGAAAAATGCCGTCAGCGAAAAAGACTACGACCGTTCAATAGCCGAGTTAAAAAGTCTGGAAGCAAAACTCTCGGCTTTAAAAGCACAATTAAGAATAGGTGGAATAAACCCCGACAAACTCACGCCGGAATCATTATCGCCTTTTCTTTCCTTACGTGCTACAGGCTCCGGTTCCATTAGCGAAATTTTAGTAAATAATGGTAAACAAATCGCTCCTGAAACACAAATCGTAACCATTACAAACCAGGAAGATCTTATTTTACGAATTCAGACACACCCACACCTTGCAGACAACCTTAAATCGGGCGACCGGTTTTTAGTAGGGCATCCGGGCGAAGAAAAAACAATTTACGGAACAGTAATTTCCATAGACCCGATTGCATCAAATACAACTCAAATGGTAACTGTAATTGGGGTTGTAAACCCTTCAGAAATTCCAATATCAATAGGCGAAAAACTTATGGTAGAATTTCCATTAAATTCCAAATAATTGAATCACTGAAGGGGATTTCTGAAACTGCAAACGAAAAGAGCACCTGACTAAGTTCTGTTGCGTTAAAGCCTGTTTTTAGTAATCCCCTTTATCAGAAAATATAAATTGTCAAACCCGCTGTAAAGGGGTTCATGTCCTGACCCTGTCCTTTTTTAAATATACCTGTAAAACTATACTGTGCACTAAAGGTGAGCCTGTGCCAGCCCATACGGGCAGTAATGCCATATTGAATGCGATTTAAATTCCGAATATTAAAAGTTTTAAATTTTCCGTCTTCTCCGTTGGTAGTTGTATGCGCATCAATAATAAACCCGGCCCTGCCACCGGCGTACAACCTGAATCGACGCTTATGCTTGGTTCTAAACCTAAATTCGGCCGAAAAATCGGCAGTAGTAACCGCCAGTTTATTTCTCCAGTATTTATATTGATTTGTATAAGGAACCAATCGGGCGTACACCGCTCCGTTCTCAGGATCGATAATCTCATCGTACCTGCAGTTACTGTGAAAATTATTAGCGGTTATTCCGGGGCCGAACGCAAATGCGAAATTAGACTTACCGAAAGGAATATCCAATAACCTGGATATATGAATGGTGTGGGACCATGGTTTTAATTTTACACCATCAGGAACATTTTGCCAGGTAGCATAATGTACATCAATAAAAAACCTGTCTTTTCTGGGGGGAGCATCGTGTTTTGGCAGAAATAATCCGGTGTAATAATGAAAAATACCCTGCCCTGATACCGGTACTACTGCCAAAAACATGAACAAAATGAAAAATAATTTATACGGTTTCATTCCAGTTCGCGTCGTGATATCTTTGCCACTTCCAGGCATGTTTCAGTGAGTCTGACAACGAATAACGCGGTTTCCACTTAAAAAGTTTCTTCGCCTTGGTATTGTCACTCCAAATCTGCACCACATCACCGCTTCTGCGGGGCCCAATTTTATAAGGTATCTTTATCTTATTTTCTTTTTCAAACGTATTTATCACCTCAAGTACTGAATACCCTTTGCCAACTCCGATGTTTATTGGTTCACAAACCGGACTCTTCTCTTTTGCCAGCCATTGAAGCGCTTTTACATGTGCTTCGGCCAAATCTACAACATCAATATAATCGCGAATGCATGTTCCGTCTTTGGTATCGTAATCATTCCCATTCACCGTTAACGCCTTGCGTAAGCCGGCAGCGGTTTGCTGAATATAAGGTACAAGATTATTTGGAATACCTGACGGAAGCTCGCCAATCATGCCACTGGGATGCGCTCCTATGGGGTTAAAATACCTCAATAAACAAACCTTCAGGTTTAATTTTAAGTAAGTATTTCGCAAAATACTTTCATTCTGTTGTTTGGTGTCTCCGTAAGGCGATGAAGGCATTCCAATGGGCGCATTTTCTGTTACCGGCAATACCTCCGGTTCACCATAAACGGTGCATGAAGACGAAAATACCAGATTTGAAATACCCTTTTTGCCCAATTCCTCCAATAAGGTTATTAAAGAAACTGTATTGTTTTTATAGTACTTTAAAGGATGTTCTACGCTTTCACCCACTGCTTTAAATGCTGCAAAATGAATAACCCCACTAATATTTTCTTCTTGCTTCAAAACGTTTCTTACATCCGTTGCCCTTGTAACATCTCCACGGTAAACAATCACGTCTTTTTGCAAAATCTCTTGCAGTTGATGAATTATGCGCGGATCTGAATTGCTAAAATTATCTAATATTACGGGCTCGTAACCGGCTTCAACCAGGCTCAGCACCGTGTGTGAACCAATATACCCTGCACCGCCGGTTACCAGTATTTTTCCTTTTGTTTTCATGCCTTCGCTTCCCTAATTGCCTTCATCAGCTCACTCATGTCAACCGGTTTTATTAAGACTCTATAAGGCTCCAAACCCAAAACACTGCGCTCAACACTTTCCTTTGAATTACCCGTTGTAAATATAACAGGCACACCGCTAAACCCACGAATATTCCTTACAGCCTCAGCACCAGACATGCTCCCTTTCAATCTAACATCCATTATCATAACATCGGGTTTAAAAACGTGCGCCAAAGAAACCGCCTCTTCTCCGTTATTGGTACGAGCTACCTCAAAACCGTTTTTCTTCAATACTGTTTCAATTACTTTCGCAATCAGTGCCTCATCTTCTGCTATTAGTACTTTAGTCATGAATATTCCCAAGTTGAATTCTGAACTGAGCCTTGCTTTTATTCTGCAATTGAATCGTTCCATCCAGTTGCTCGGCAAATGTCTTAATTAAAACCATTCCTGTACTATGCGCAGTTTCAAAATTAAAAGATTCATCAAAACCACACCCTCCGTCAGTATATAATATCACAACACTTCCGGATTCATCGCATTCAATATTTACATGAATCCTCAATGCCGAATTTTCCTGTACCCCATGCTTCAAACTATTAACCATCAACTCATTCATCAATAATCCAAATGGTACTGCCTTGCTCAGTGAAAGTTTAATTCTTCCACCTTCAATATTTAATGTGGTATAGGTTGCCCCAAAAGAATTTCTTAATTCGCCAAACAGCCTTTCGCAAAACGCCACAGTATCAATCTTGTCTATTGAATCATGTTCGTAAAACATTTCATGTATTAATGCAGACGATTTAATACGTGTCTGGCTTTCTTTCAAAATAAGATACACCTCTTCATTATCGCTCTGTATTCCCTGAAGCTCCAAAATACTGCTAATAACCGCAAGATTGTTTTTCAACCGATGATGTATCTCGCTCAGCAACACTTCCTTCTCGTGAAGTGCCTTTTCGGTTAACCGCTGTTGGTTTACCCGGTCCGTAATGTCTTTTGAAAAAATAGATATTCCGGTTACCTCTCCGGTTTCTTCATTCAAAATCGGATAATATGATGTCTCAAAATACAAATGAAATTCAGATGTAATATCAAATTTTTCAACATCCTTAATAATCTCGCCTTCTAATACCCGCTTATATATGTTCTCCAGTTTGGTGTGCTTCCCTGCATCTATAATGGATAGCATTGGCATACCCCTTTTCAAGTCAAATCCAAAACCCAAACGAGTCTTTTCGGCAAGTACATTATTAAATTCTAATATATTAAAGTTTCGGTCTATGGATACAATAATATCTTCAGTGTTATTAATAATCGCTTTTAAACTTGCCTTGGTTTGTTCCAGATCCTCCGCAGTTCTAACATCATTATCTATGTCGCGGAACACCATTACAATACTGGCAGTTACCCCGTCAATAACTACAGGATTTAAAAAAGTATGATACCATATCATTTCTTCGCCATCCTGCCTTCTACCCATTACCCTGAAATTTATCGGTGCTCTTGAACTAACAGCGTCTCTTAATTTTTCTTTGTATAAATCATGAAACTCTTCCGGTAAAAAATCAAATACTGTTTTACCAACCGCATCATCGTTAATACTGCTGGCCGGATTTTGCATGTACAAAATACTACCGGTATTGCTCAAATGTACTATGCGCATGGGCGCATTTTCAGTCAGTAACTTATAATAGGCTTCCGATTCAGCCACCCGTTGATTTACCAATTTCCATTCGCTAACATTTTTACTGTTTGACGAATATCCAATTACCTGACCTGAAGCACCAAAAACAGGAAAAATTGACAAAAGTATATTCAGCCGGCTTCCATCTTTCCTCTTTTGAACCACTTCACCCTCCCACTTTCCGGTATCTCCTACAATTGAAGCTAAAGCAGGCACATCATAGTCTCCCTCAGCACTAAAAATGTTTACATGTTGCCCAATCAATTCATCTTTGCTATAACCATACAGCGCGCAGGCAGCCGGATTAACGTACAACACAATTGCATCTGTACTTGTTAGCACAACAGCATCAGGACTATTTGTTACTAACTGAAGCAATATATCCGGGGACATTTCCATAATTCGCCACGAAGATAAGGAATACAACTGTTACAGTATGCATTTAATGCTGAACTGTAAACTTGCCGGAATAACTGAACCCGGCTCCCTGCAATTTGTAGGTATAGATACCGGAAGCCAGATGAGCGCAAGGTATTTCAAAGGAGTTTAGTCCAATTTTTCCATTGATATTATAATTGCTAACCATTTTGCCGGTCATATCATAAATCAATAATTCAGGTTTTGAAATTCCATCCAGTACAAACTGAATTTGAGAACTCTGGTCTGCAGGATTCGGATATATCCAAACATCACCTTCAGCTGTACATTCTACAAAAGCAACTTCAGAATAAGATACATCGCCGTTAATGTCCAATTGTTTCAACCTATACATCTGACGTGGCTGAACCGGTTGATTCACCTTATAAACATATGTGTTGGCTGAAGCCGAATATCCTGCAGCCGGAACATAGCCAATGGTTTCAAATGTACCATCCGGTTTTTGGTGCTGAACTTCAAAACCAGATGTGCCCGCCTCAGTGGCTGTTACCCACCTTAGCAAGTGAGTCCCATCATTACATTCAGTCGTAAAACTAAGCAATTCAATTGGTAATGGAATAACAGCCCCCTGGATATCAATTTCAAAATCACAGTCATTTCCGGCAAAACCATCAATGGCTATATAATAGGTTGTATTGGGAGCCAGGTACACAGGACCCCAGACCACATCAGCCGAGTTACCACTATTACTACAAAACAGGTTTACATAACTGGCAGTGTCGCACGGGGGGCCATCCAGACTATCCACAGAAATTTGTATTCCATTGGTTGAAGGTGTACAAATGGTATTTTGGAATGTAACCGTAACTTGTCCGCCCAACGGGTCGGTGGTAAAGTTAAAATACACTGTGTTTTCCAGCGTTGGGTTGAAACAATCATTCATTAAAGGGTCTTCCAATGGGTCGGCTGAAGCATTGCTGGTTTGACTCACAGTAGTAGTACCCAGGCCAAGCGCCAGAGCATTTGAACAGTGGTCGTTGCAGTTAGGCCAGTTAACACTATATCCATACGCAGTGTCGTTTTCAAAAATATGGTCAACCAGGCCGTTTGGAAGCGAACACCAAACAATCATCTCACTGGTACCCGTAGGTATTGTAATCCCTGAAATAGGAATTACCTGAGAACTGCCGAAAGGAATATTCAGCCCTGTGAAAGTTTGTGTCGTGGGTGCGCTTCCATCAATACTCCAGGTAAGGTCTATACTTGTAATGGTAGCAGAAGTCTGACACAACCTGTTGTTGTTAAACACGGTAACATCCAAATCGTAGGCACTGCCATAACATCCTGAAACAAAATTCACCTCAGCATCAATAGGTGTGTTGGTAATGTGAAAATTGTCAAAAGAAAAATTGTAATATGTAGGATACGTAGGTGCGCTGTAATATGGTCGTCCGTAAATCCTGAACTTTACACAGGGCTGATTGATAAGAGCGCAAAGAGGAATTTCAACTGTTGTCCATTCATCTACAGGAGTAGTGTAATTATTTTGCCACCAGTTGGTGTTATTGTACCAGTAAGGGTCAGCGCCGGTGCCTAGCTGTGTCCAGGTTGTACCGCCATTTAATGTGTATTCAACATGAAAATAATCAGATGAATGCAGGGAATATTTAATATCCATCAATAGTTTGGGGTTGTTAATTCCGGTAAAATCAAAAACCGGACTTTCCACCCAAATGTAGGTTCCGTCGTTTGAGCTTGTAGTTTCTACATACCATGAATCTCCATGTCCTTCAGGGCCATTCAAATACGGCAATGCACCCAGCACAAAATTCCGTCCGTTATTGGTAGGCGGCGCACTACCGGTTGCTATCCAATACGCAGCCCCACTGTTGAAATCCTGATAATACGGATATGTGTTGATTACTATCTGATCCACCAGAATACTCAGGTTCGTAGTATCGTTAGATTGATTGATATCACCCGGCTGGATAGTATAACCCGCAAAATTATAGGTTCCTATGCCGGTCATATCTATGGTTGAAGGGAAGGTGTAGTTTACTGAACTGTTCGCCGGAATTGGACCAGGGACAGTACCTGAAAGGCTTTGACTTAAGGCACCAGTAATGTCACAATCAACAGGTACATTTGAAATGGCCCCGCAACCAAAATTGAACACAGTGACGGTTACATTTTGAGTAGCTGTGAATAAACATCCATCGTCAAAGGGTTCAATAAATGCAGTTACACCCACATCCGGACCATCTGATATCTCGAAATTATCAAATGCAAAATTGTAGTACGTCGGATAAGTGGGGTATGAATAATATGGTCGCCCGTAAATTCTGAACTTCACGCAGGACTGTCCAATTAAACCACACAAACTGTGCTGTACGCGTGTCCACTGATCCACAGGAGTAGTGTAATTATTCTGCCACCAGTTGGTAGTATTGTACCAATTGGGTGTTGCACCGGTACCCAGCTGAGTCCAGGTTGTTCCGCCGTTGGTAGAGTATTCTACATGAAAATAATCGGAGCTGTGTAAAGAATATTTAATTTCGAAAGACATTAATGGGTTCGTAAGACCACTCAAATTAAACACAGGACTTTCTACCCAGATATAACTACCATTATTTGTAGTAACCGTTTCAACGTACCACGAGTCACCCTCTCCCTGTGGACCGTTCAGGTATGGCAACGTATCCAGTGCAAACAAACGGGTAGCATCGGTGGTGCGCGATACCCAACCGCCATTACCACTGTTAAAATCCTGAGCATACGGGTAGGCCGCAATGGGCGTTGAGCCCGTAATCCTGGTTTCGGTGTGATTGTCGTTCCAGGTCACATTGTCGGTTGCCAGCTGCGTGGTTACAGATATTGTGTGCGTACCGGGTGCACTTAAATTGGCTGTTGCACTGAAAGTATATATGTAGTTGCCGAAGGCGGGTATCGGTCCGGGCATAATCTCCGTAATCACTGCACCGCCGTCTATCTGAAGGTCTATGGGAACACTGTACAGCGGACGACAGGTGTTGTTGTGAATCAACGCAGCTATGGTTTCGGAATTGGTATAGTTGCCACATACGCCACTGCTGTTCAAGGTAATCTGGCGTGGCTCAATATCATCGGGTTCGCCGGCATCTATACTGAAATTGTCAAATGCAAACTGGTAATACGTAGGATACGTAGGGGCACTGTAATACGGACGACCATAGATTCTGAACTTTACACAGGGTTCGCCAGATAACGCACACAAATCCTGCTCCATGGTGGTCCATTGGTCAACCGGAGTGCTGTAATTGTTTTGCCACCAGTTGGTATTGTTGTACCAAGTGGGCGACGGGCCACTGCCCAGCTGTGTCCAGGTAACGCCGCCATTTAAAGAATACGTAACCTGAAAATAATCGGAAGAATGCAACGAATACTTAATGTCAAAGGTCATTTTGGGGTTGGTTATCGAACTGAAGTCGAATACCGGACTCTCTACCCATATGTAGGTTCCGTCGTTGGTACTGGTGGTTTCTACATACCACGAATCGCCCATACCCTGCGGGCCGTTCAGATAAGGCAATGCACCCAGAACAAAATTCCGGCCGTTGTTTAACGGAGGATTCTGTCCAGATGCTATCCAGTATGCCGGGCCACTGTTAAAGTCTTCGGTATACGGATATGTGGTAACTTTTAACTGATTAACGTTGATTGTAGCGGCCAGATCATCGTTCCAAGTGTTTATATCTCCGGGATATGACGTATATGAATTAAAATTGTAGATACCAATGGTTGTCATATTGAAGGTAGAAGGGAATGTGTAATTAACCGAACCACCACCCGGAATAGGTCCGGGAACTGTTCCTGTTAAGGTGCCAGAAGAAGGTCCGGTAATATCGCAAGCTACGGGAACATTGCTTACAGGCTGACAACCAAAATTATAAACCGTAATAGTAACCTCTTGATCGGTAGCAAATAAGCAACCCATATCTACCGGCTCAACATATGCAGTTACACCCACATCCGGACCATTTTTCACTTCAACATTGTCAAAGGCAAAGTTGTAATAGGTTGGATAGGTTGGATACGAATAATAAGGACGTCCATACATTCTGAATTTCACACACGTTTGACCGGCCACTGCACACAAACTGTGCTGTACGCGTGTCCACTGGTCAACCGGCGTGGTATAATTGTTTTGCCACCAATTGGTACTGTTATACCAGTTAGGCTCGGCACCGGTCCCTAACTGTGTCCATGTAGTACCACCGTTGGTGGAATACTCAACATGAAAATAATCGGAACTGTGCAGCGAATATTTGATATCAAACGACAGCTGTGGATTCGTTAATCCACTCAAATTAAACACAGGGCTTTCTACCCAGATGTTACTGCCATTATTTGTCGTCACCGTTTCAACGTACCACGATTCACCTTCGCCCTGAGGGCCGTTAAGGTATGGCAACGTATCTAATGCAAACAAACGGGTAGCATCGGTGGTGCGCGATACCCAGCCGCCATTGCCACTGTTAAAATCCTGCGCATACGGGTAGGCCAAAATGGGCGCAGAGCCTGTAATCCTGGTTTCGGTATGATTGTCATTCCAGGTTACATTGTCGGTTGCGAGCTGTGTGGTTACAGATATTGTATGCGTTCCCGGTGCGCTTAAATTGGCCGTTGCACTGAAAGTATATATATAATTGCCAAAGGCAGGTATAGGACCGGGCATTATCTCCGCAATCACTGCACCGCCGTCTATCTGAAGGTCTATGGGAACATTGTACAGCGGACGGCACGTATTGTTGTGAATTAACGCGGCTATGGTCTCGGCAGCAGTATAGTTTCCGCATACACCACTACCGTTAAGTGTAATCTGCCTTGGCTCAATGTCATCGGGTTCACCGGCATCTATACTGAAATTGTCAAAGGCAAACTGATAGTATGTGGGATATGTGGGAGCACTGTAATACGGACGACCATAGATTCTGAACTTTACACAGGGTTCGCCAGATAACGCACACAAATCCTGCTCCATGGTGGTCCATTGGTCAACCGGAGTACTGTAATTGTTCTGCCACCAGTTGGTATTGTTGTACCATGTGGGCGACGGGCCACTGCCCAGCTGTGTCCAGGTTACACCACCATTTAAAGAATAGGTTACCTGAAAATAATCAGAAGAATGTAGTGAATACTTTACGTCAAAAGTCATCTTGGGATTGGTTATCGCGCTGAAGTCGAATACCGGACTTTCTACCCAGATATATGTTCCGTCATTGCTACTTGTGGTCTCTACATACCACGAATCGCCCATGCCCTGCGGACCGTTCAGATAAGGCAGTGCGCCCAGTACAAAGTTACGCCCATTGTTTAACGGTGGATTCTGTCCCGATGCAATCCAGTATGCAGAGCCACTGTTAAAATCTTCAGTATAAGGATACGTGGTAACTTTTAGTTGGTTTACGTTGATGGATGTGGTTAGAGTATCATTAGCAAGGGTTAAATCTCCCGTCATGGCAGTATATGCCATAAAATCGTAAATACCCGTCGGAGTCATATCAAATGTACCCGGAAAAGTATAGTTGACCGCGGTGCCCGCGGCAAGTGGTCCGGGAACTGTGCCTGATAATGTACCGGTGTATGCGCCGGTAATTTCGCAGGTAACAGGAATATTTGTTACAGAATTACAACCGTAGTTATAAACGGTTACCGTAACTTGCTGGTTGGTGTTAAACAAGCATCCCACATTAACAGGATCTATAAAAGCCGTTATACCCACATCGGGTCCATCTCTAATTTCCAGATTATCAAATGCGAAATTATAGTATGACGGATATGTGGGATAAGAATAATACGGCCTGCCATAAATTCTGAACTTTACACAACTTTGACCCGCCAAAGCACACAAACTATGTTGTACACGTGTCCATTGGTCAACGGGAGCAGTATAGTTGTTCTGCCACCAGTTGGTGTTATTATACCAACCCGGTGTAACACTCGTACCCAGTTGCGTCCAGGTGGTTCCTCCGTTGGTAGAATACTCAACATGAAAATAATCGGAACTGTGCAGTGAGTATTTAATATCAAAAGACAATTTTGGGTTGGTAAGTCCCGTAAAATTAAACACCGGAGTTTCCACCCAGATATACGTTCCATCGTTTGTAGTTGTGGTTTCGACATACCATGAATCTCCTTCGCCCTGTGGACCATTCAGATAAGGAATCGGACTATGATAAAAATTTCTGCCGTTGTTACCCGGCGGAGACTGACCCGTAGCATAGTACCCCCCCATAGTTCCATTGAAATTCATCAAATAGGGATACGTTACCACCAGCTGCTGTCGGGAATCGTATAGCGTGTCATTAAAAAGATACGAATCGGTGGCAAGTGTAGAATATATTTCAAAATTGTACACGGCATCAGCGGACATGTTGATGGTTCCTGGCAGCGTGTAGGTTGCAGTAGCTCCACCGTTAATGGTACCGGCATACGTTCCAACCAAAGTTGCCGTAGTTCCACCGGTTACATTACACACTACCGGAATATTCGTAACCGGATTAATTCCAAAATTTGTAATTTGCACCGTTACACTTTGAGCAGCGTTATATGTCTGGGCGCAGCCAAGATATGCCGGGGCGATAAGTTGAGTAATGCCCACATCCGGTTCCGAATAAACAATAATATCATCAAGATACCAATATTTTCCGGCCATACCCCCGTCGGTATACCGAAATCGAATTCTTAGATTTGCCTGGTTATCAGCTATTGCAGAGATGTTTAAAGTTGTATCCTGTGGTGCAGCCAAAGAACCCCGAGTTAGTTTGTGATAATCGAAAACCGTGGTCCAGGTGGCTCCTCCGTTGGTACTTACTTCAACAAACCCGTGGGTATCCTCAACACCATACCAGTGGTGTTGATATTTCAACCTTAAATTATACCGGTTAGATGCATTTATGGCTGGAGTGGTTAAGGCAGCTTCATTAGGGAATGTCCCTGCACCCAAAGCTTCGTCATTAAACACCGCATAAAACGTTCCTGATGTGCTGCCTAGCGCAGGGGCATTTTGTATTTGCCAGACGGCAGCACCCTGCAAGGCATTATTTGTCCATCCCGGAGGCAATAAGTTTGTAGTAAAAACCTGATTCAAAAGCACATCAGCGCTAGCCCCCAAAGACCCCAGCAGTGATACCACAAAAATGATGACGCGCGGAAACATTTTCGTAAAGTTAACTAAAAATTTTTTTCACGTTAAAAAAACTTCTTAGATAACAACTTTACAAAAACTTGCGACTTAAAAAAACATTTTTCAGGAACAGAACTCTTCAAAAGCTGCCACAAGATTTTCAGCAATCATCTCTGCAGGACGACCTTCGATGTGATGTCTTTCAAGAAAATGCACCAGTTTGCCATCTTTAAAAAGCGCCATACTGGGGGAAGAAGGAGGAAACGGCAACATATATTTACGTGCCTGTTGTGTAGCTTCCTTGTCAACCCCTGCAAATACGGTTACCAATTGGTTTGGTTTTTTATCGGAAGTTACAGCCATTCTAACCGCCGGACGCGCATTGGCTGCAGCGCAGCCGCAAACTGAATTGATAACAACCAGTGTGGAACCCTTGGTTTGATTTAAAACCGAATCTACCTCATCGGCAGTAGTTAATTCTTTGAAACCTACATTTATAAGCTCTTGTTTCATCGGAGCCACCAGTTCAGGAGGATACATAATTATTTCGTTTTAGTACAAGACAAAGTTACGCACGAAATTGTTTTATGGCAGTTAATAGTTATTTTCACCGAAGATTTTTTATACAGAACGATTATAAATTAAAGAATATGAACCTTTCACTGATTGGAAAAAATGCTGTTGTTTGCGGCAGTACCCAAGGCATTGGTTGGGCTGCTGCGCGTGAATTGGCCGATTTGGGCGCATCAGTAACATTGATGGCACGTAACCAAATTGCCTTAGAAACATGTATTACTCAACTTAACACAAGTTCCGGACAAACTCATCATTACATTGTTGCCGACTTTGCATTCCCTCCTGAGGTGAAATTGCGCATAAATGAATTTATTTCCAACGTACACCCTTTTCACATTCTGATAAACAATAGTGGCGGTCCGGCCGGCGGTTCCGTTCTTGATGCTAAACCTGAAGACTTTTTACATACATTTAATCAACATTTAATTTGCAACCATCACATGGTTCAAGCTTGTGTACCTGGCATGAAAAAAACAGGTTATGGTCGGATTATCAATATAATCTCTACTTCGGTTAAACAACCCATTCCGGGTTTAGGTGTAAGTAATACTACACGCGCTGCCGTGGCAGGATGGAGCAAAACCCTGGCCGGAGAACTTGGTAAATTTAACATTACCGTAAATAACGTTTTACCCGGAGCAACACTTACCCGACGATTAACGGGGTTACTTACAAAAAAGAGCGAGAGTACCGGTAAATCGGTTGAGGAACTCATGGAAGAAATGGCCGCTGAAGTTCCCGCAAAAAGAATAGGTCAACCCGAAGAAATTGCAGCGTTGGTTGCCTTCCTGGCATCTCCGGCTGCTGCCTACATTAACGGTACTTCCATTCCTGTTGATGGCGGAAGAACTGCTTGCTTTTGAATCGTATTTCTGTCGGGTGGTTCGCGCAAGGACGAATGAAACCCACTTCTAACATATTGCGGAAACCATAAATAGAGTGGGCTCGCTCGTGGTTTCAACCGTTTATAAGCATTAAGGCAGTCTATCCCGTGCATTTATTTTGTAAAAAATGAAGTAGGCAAATAAAAATGCTGAATAAATGCTAAATTGTTCATGTCTGATTTTATAAGTCTGCTGAAACACCGGTTTAAAAAAATGTGAACTATGTAAAACTAAATTATTTTTTTGTATATTATGGTGTCGCATGGATTTTCTTATGATATATTATAACTATAAGTTATTTTAATATATCATTCTTAAAATGAAAGCTATAACACGTGTGCACACCCTGGCGTACACGAGCGACGGAGGGTGGAGGTTATCGCGCGCCCCCTTTTGGGAAAGGAAGGTGGGACGCGCGCGTATGAGAATGTTGACCCGTCCTAAAAAGTCTCCTGTCTAATTGGTTTGTCAAGTGCTCCCAAAACTCCCCAAAGTTCTATTTAAAACCCATCAAGCCTCCATATCCGGAACGTAGTTTTTTGAATTTCAGAACCTAAATCACCACCATTCCTTTTTCTGCGACCACGTTGTTCATTTGTTAAATTTCCATACATTTAACCTATGCACCGCACCGGCACCACAACACACAACCCATTCTACACGGCCGATGTAATTGTTCCGGAGATTTCTACAACTTTGGTATGCAAAAACCCGGGCGTTTTGGTTTGTACCAAATCTTGACACTTTATAGGGCTTTATAGCATGAACCTGTAATCCGTGCTCAGGTGGTCAATTTCACCGGATTTTGCATCCTAAGACATAAACTAAAATAAATATTATTCAAAAATCACATTAACAAAATTTATATAAATATAAAAACAAAAAATATAAAACTTTTATTTCCAGGTAAATAATAACCATCCTTGAAAAAAATTTAAAGATGATTCCGTACTTTCCCTTTCCCTGTTCACTATCGGGGATTTCCAAAAACAGTATTCATCAACAAAAGCCTTCTATCTTTGTTTCCTGAAAGCAATTACATTTTTCAGTGGACAAACAACTCACTCCTCTTCGTCGATTTTTCAGATTGCTGGCCAACGACCGGCGGGAGATTTTCTATCTGTACATTTATGCAATATTTCATGGTGTTACATACCTTAGCATCCCCTTGGGTATTCAAGCTGTTATTTCATTAATAACAACAAATCAGGTAAGCACATCGTGGATCGTTCTGGTAATACTTATCTCCCTGGGGGTACTTTTAAGCGGGGTTCTGCAAATGATGCAAATGGCCATCTCAGAAGGTATTCAGCAACGTATATTTACAAGGGCTGCATTTGAATTTGCATATCGTATTCCGCGATTTAAATTAGATGGTCTGAAAGGAAAATATCCTCCCGAACTTATCAACCGCTTTATGGATACCGTTAGTATTCAGAAAGGCCTCAGTAAAATTTTAATTGATTTCAGTACCTCCAGTCTTCAGATACTTTTCGGATTACTGGTTCTCAGTCTTTATCATCCCATTTTTATAATGTTCGGAATTATACTTATACTTCTATTGTATCTGCTTTTCAGACTATTAGGACCATCCGGACTACGCACCAGTATTAAGGAAAGCTCATACAAATATGAGGTAGTGCACTGGCTTGAAGAGCTGGCCAGAACTATGAATACGTTTAAACTGGCAGGCCGCACTTCCTTACCTATGGATCGTACAGATAAGTTTACTGAACAATATCTCGGTGCCCGAAAAAAACACTTTAAAATTTTATTATATAAATACGGTGGTCTGGTTCTTTTTAAAGTAATTGTAATTGCCTCTCTGCTGGTAATAGGTGGGCTACTTGTTATAAACCGGGAAATGAATATCGGGCAATTTGTAGCTTCAGAAATAATAATTTTAATGGTAATGAATGCCGTTGAAAAAGTAATGTTGAGCGTAGACACCATTTACGATGTGCTTACCGGAATTGAAAAAATTGGAAGCATTACCGATTTACCTATCGAAGAGGACTCAGGAATTGAATATAAGAAAAAGACTGAGTTTGAAGGTATGGATATTCAATTAATTGATGTAACGTACCGCAGAGACTTCGGAGCCGGTCTTCCGTTTATCAATCTAAGCATTCCTGCCGGTCAAAAGGTTTTTATTACCGGTGCATCGGGCTCTAGCAGAAGCAGTTTACTGAATATCGTTGCCGCCCTGGAAGGTCCATCAGCAGGTACAATTTTATACGACGGATATTCCGGTGCATCGTTAAACTCTGAAAGTCTCCGAAGTGAAATTGGCGATAGTCTTCAGGATGAGCATCTTTTCAGCGGTTGTCTTAGAGATAATGTTTCGTTGGGGCGTCCAAACGTCTCAGATGAAAAAATTGAGGAGGTTTTTGAATTGACGGGGCTGCTACCCTGGTTTAAAACATTACCTAAAGGATTAGACACGAGAATGCTACCTGCTGGTTATGAATTACCTGATCACATTGTAAAACGACTTATTCTGGCAAGAGGAATTGCCGGTAACCCCAGGTTACTGGTCATAGAAGATTTTCTGCTAAATATGCCGCAAAAGCAAAAAGTTGAACTGGTAAGTACCATCATATCCAAACCATGGACTTTGATTGCCGCGGGTAATGATGCTACGTTTGCTTCCATGTGCGACAGGGTAATTGTGCTTGAGAGAGGGCAAATATTAGCAGACGGCACTTTTCAAGAGTTGATGAAAGATAAAAACAACCGTTCGTATTTATTTGGAGCCTGATTATGTTAAATTTAAGCAATAACCGGGTAGACAAGCATATTAAAATGGAGACCACAAGGTCCTACCGCATGCTCTACAAATTCAAACTGGGACGGTCTTTGGCATACACGCTTATTGGTTTGTTTATTATCGGTGACATTATTCTTTTTTTGCCCTGGACACAAAATATCAAAACCCGGGGAAATGTTACAGCACTCCATCCTGAACAACGGCCACAAACCATTCACAGCACTATACCCGGCAGAATTGAAAAGTGGTACGTGGCTGAAGGAGATTTTGTGAAAGCAGGAGACACCATTGTATTTCTTTCAGAAATTAAAGAAGCTTATTTCGACCCCAATTTATTGGACAGAACCGAAAAACAAGTGCAGGCAAAAGAAAGCAGCGTAATAGGGTACGAAGAAAAGATAAACGCACTGGATAGACAAATTGATGCTTTAAATCAAAGCATGACTCTTAAACTGGCACAAACCAGAAATAAGATTGAACAATTAAGACTGAAAGTTCAAAGCGATAGTATGAACTTTATAGCTGCTCAAACCGATTTTAAAATTGCCGGCGAGCAAATGAAAAGATATGAGGAGCTTTTTGCAGATAACCTGATTTCAAAAACAGACCTTGAAAAAAGAAGGTTGAAACTACAGGAAACACAAGCGAAATTGATTGAATATGAAAACAAATGGATATCGGGAAAAAACGAAAGGCTCAATGCTGTCATTGAATTGGGC
This sequence comes from uncultured Weeksellaceae bacterium, assembly GCA_964508605.1. Classification (GTDB taxonomy): domain Bacteria; phylum Bacteroidota; class Bacteroidia; order Flavobacteriales_D; family CAZDUI01; genus CAZDUI01. Next base: position 32,970 of record CAZDUI010000031.1, read on the forward strand.
AGTATTGAAAATGAATATCGCGACAAGCTTAGCAAATCAGAAAGCGACAAATTTTCGGCGCTAAGCAATTTATTTGAAGGCGAAGCAGAAGTAATAAAACTACAAAATCAGTACTCAAACTATTCAGTGCGCGCCCAATATTACTATATTACTGCACCCCAGGACGGATATATTACCCGGGCCTTGACAACAGGCCTGGGAGAAACCATTAAGGAAGGAGACCCCATTGTAACCGTAATGCCCTCAAATTACGAACTGGCTGCAGAATTATTTGTAGAACCCATGGATCTGCCATTAATAAATATAAATCAAGAAGTTAGGTTACTGTTTGACGGTTGGCCCACGTTGGTCTTCAGCGGTTGGCCCGGAGCCAGTTTTGGAACGTTTGGTGGCAGGGTAGTAGCCATCGATAATATGATTTCAGACAACGGTAAATTCAGAATACTTGTTAAACCCGATTCATCGCAGGAAGCATGGCCCAATGCATTAAGAGTGGGTGCCGGTGTTGAAGGTTTTGCCCTGCTGAATGATGTACCCGTCTGGTATGAGTTATGGCGCAACCTGAACGGTTTCCCTCCTGATTTTTACACGCAGGAAAAAGAAAACAAAAATGAAGACAAAAACGCCGGTAAAAAATGATAGTCCTGCGTATTGTAATATTCCTGATTGCTTTCGCACCCTTTGTGTCATTGGCACAAGACACCCTGAAACTGACAATTTCTGAAGTACTCTTCAATGTCTCCAGATACCACCCGGTTGCAAAACGCGCGCAATTGCTGGTACTTAGTGCTGAAGGCAATCTCATCATGGCAAAGGGTGCATTCGACCCAACGCTGGGTCTGGGCTTCAGTGAAAAAGAGTTGAATAAAAAAAATTATTGGTCGCAATTTGGAACCGAGATAAAAGTACCCACGCGTTGGGGTGTGGAATTTAAGTCGGGCTTTGACCGTGCCGATGGCATGTTTGTTAACGACTCGGAAGAAACATCTATTGACGGAATGATGTATGCAGGAATCTCAATTCCCTTGGGAAGAAGATTGTTAACCGACGAAAGAAGAACTGCACTTAAACAGGCAACTATTTACAAAACAGCTGCTGAATTTGATCAGAAGACCATCATAAACGAGCTATATACAAATGTTATTTCCGATTATCTTAATTGGTGCGAGTCGTACAATAAATATATAACATATCTGGAAGCCGCTGAATTGGCAAACATTCGTCTGAATGCAGTTCGGAGAGGATTTATTCTTGAAGAGCGCTCGGCTCCCGATACTTTAGAGGCTTATCTTCAATATCAAAGCAGACAGGTAAGCAGCAATGATGCTTTGGCCGATATGGTAAAAAACTATTTTGCACTTGAAGCTCACCTTTGGGATGAAAACGGGAAACCACTTGCGCCGTCATTAACTGCCTTTGTTATACCTGAATCCATCGATTCTATATTACCTGTTAAAACCAATCTACCCATTACAGAGGAGATGTTCAATGAAAATCACCCCATGCTAAATTCCGCATTCGAACAATTAAAAGCCCTGGATGCCGAACACAAACTGAAAACAGAATTGCTGAAGCCTCAGGCCGATTTTCATTACAATTTTTTGCAGGAACCTTTTTACAACGGCAACTCTGTCCTTAGTGGTATCAGCCCAAACAATTATAAAATCGGTATTTCTGTTTACATGCCTTTATTCTTACGTAAGGAAAGAGGTTCATTACAAATTACCAGAATTAAATTAGAATCAAAAAAACTGGATATCATTATAAAGCAAAGGGAACTATGGACCAAATTTAAAGCCGCAACACGTCAGACAGAAGTATATGCACAGCAGTTAAATGAGGTAAAAAAAATGGCTGCCAATTACGACAGACTATTGCAGGTTGAAAATATAAAGTTTAATCTGGGCGAAAGCAGTTTGTTTATGATTAATGCCCGCGAAGTAAAGGTTATTGACGCCCGTATTAAAGTAATAGATACAAGTATTAAATTACTTTTAACCCAGTTAAACGCTGCTTCGCTGGCGGGATTGGCAGCTGAACAATAAAGTACCCGTATGGCCTTTTATGGGACGGAATGCAAAATATTTCCATCCCAATTCTTTGTCCGAACCAACAATCCTAACCAGTGGAATTTCTTTAAACTTCTTTAAGTATAAAAGTCCTGTTCGCAACAAGAACAAACCCTTTACAGTTAGTGGAAATTGTGAACAAAACTATGAAGTAATGTTGGAAACACAAAAAGCGTCTGTATGTTTGTACCATCATGGCATTTCGCGTAAACACCTTACTTTTCATATTGGGTATTCCCTGCTTGATGCTGTTTATCGGTATTTCTCAAAATATCAGTATCAGTACAATGGCATTCCAAAGAATTCCAGAATATAAGAACCTGTTATGGGGCACCGGGGTATTAATAACCTTGGTTTGGCTGCCTTTTTCAGTTAGCCGGTGGACCATGAACATTGTGGCGTCAAAAAACCGGAATGCTGCAACATTCTTCTGCAACTATTCCTCAGGCGGTATGCGCTGGTTGTGGCTTTATGGCATTATTGAAAGCGCTTTTAGCGTAGGCATTGGTATGGCTATGGTTTTGCTCATTTCCGAAATCTGGCTTCCAGGTATTTCATTGATAATTAGAGGTGCAGATAATCTGATTTATCTCCTTGCCAACCAATCAAAATTTGGATTTATGATTCACAATCAGGTGTTGGTGGTGTTGGGCAGAACGGTAAGAACTGTGCGACTTGAAAAAATGAAAAAAGTGGAATTCATGAACAGTGAACTTCATTTCACGGCACGTACCGAATCCGTTTCGCGTATCCCTATTGCTTTCATTGACGTGGAAGGCCAAAAAAAAATGCTGGAAATCCTTCGTGAGTACTCCCTGAAAAATCGGATTTACTTTGCAAATGATATTAAAACTGTATCTTCTACCCTGTGACCTTAATTGTAAAATTCTGTAGTTTTGGAATAAATTACCGGTAATGCCAAAAATAAAGAATGCCCATCTTCGATACCGCATCATTGACAAGGCGTTGAAGAATCCGAAACACCTCTACCCTACACTGGATGATTTGAGACGCCTATGTGCCGAAGCCGTTGAAGGTATTGCCGACGAATCCTTTATTTCGGTCAGTACTATTGAAAAGGACCTGAATGCCATGCGCAACAACCTTGATGCGCCGGTAAAATACAGCAGGCAACACAACGGTTATTGCTATTCCGACCCAAACTTTTCTCTTGAGGGGGTGCCGCTTACACCTGAAGAAATTGAAAGCTTATCGGCTGCGGTTGGCTTATTGGCTCATTTTAAAAACGTGCCCGTTTTCCGGCAATTTGGTAGCGCCATCGACAAGCTAACCACCAAACTCTTTATGGAAGGGCAAGCCCAAAAGCAAATTTCTGAATTCATTCAATTTGAGCATGCCCCTTCCCAATCAGGCAGCGAACATCTTAGCTTGTTTGCCGATGCTATTTACCGAAGATTATCTGTCACTTTTCATCATAAGAAATTCTCGGACAACGAGTCTACACATCGTAAAATTGACCCTTACCTTCTTAAAGAATACAGAAACCGCTGGTATGTTATTGGTTTCAGTCATACCGACAATGCCATGCGCACATTTGGACTTGAACGGATTCAAAATATTGAAATTACTGACATCGAATTTACCCGCGACCCACACTTTAACCCGGATATGTATTTTAAATACAGTATTGGTATTACAACCGGCGAAGGGAGACCCGAAAAAATTCTGTTTCACGCTTCTTCAACACTAACGAGATATCTTGAAACACAACCCATTCATGAGAGTCAAACCATTGTGGCTACCGGCAAAGAAGGAGCTACCCTGCAGCTATTTGTATGCATTACACCTGAGCTACTCATCATTTTAAGAGGTTACGGAAAAAGCCTGAAAGTTCAGGAGCCCGCTTCCCTGGTAAAACTGATGAAAGAAGAAGCCGCAGAAATGAATAAATTCTATTCGAAAAATTAGATTTTCATCGATTATTATACATGTTAGCAGCCATTTGGTAACCAATGGAGCAAAAGGCTTCTACAGCGTCTGCGGCAAGTGAAATTCTGTCAGGTAACGTATGGTATTGCTCTTCTGTCCATTCACCCAGAACATAATCTACCTGTCTGCCTTTTGCAAAGTCATTCCCTATTCCAAAACGTAGCCGCGGATACTCAACCGTGTTCAGACACTCCTGAATACTTTTAAGACCATTATGACCACCATCACTACCTTTCTGTTTTAAGCGTATGGCCCCAAATGGCAAGGATAAATCATCAGTAATAACAAGAATATTCTCAAGATTCAGTTTCTCGTATTGTAAGTAATACTGCACTGCTTTGCCACTCAAATTCATAAAAGTATTGGGCTTAAGCAAAATCAACATCCTGCCTTTGTGCTTCACAGTGCACACATCACCCAATCTGGCTTGCTGAAAAGTGGATTCACCACGTTTTGACAGTTCGTCAAGCACTTTAAAACCTATATTATGCCTTGTATGGCCGTACTTTTCGCCCGGATTCCCCAACCCGGCAATCAAATATTTCATGCGGTAAAAATATCCTATTTTGTTAGGAAACGGAACTAAAAAAATTCCAATTATTTCATTTTCCGCTTAAAACACAGCCTTAAAACCTCATACAAAAAAAAATAAACACGTTCTGCGTGAAAACTTCATTCAGAGATATGATAACACTCATTTGTTTTGATACATTTGCCCATTAATGCCGCCATAAAAAGGTATTAACTGTACCCTATGAAGGATTTACTGAACGCATTTGAACATAAACAACCCGAGATCGTTTTTGAATGGAAGGATTCAGAGACTGAAGCACAGGGATGGGTTGTTATTAACTCTCTGCGGGGAGGTGCTGCCGGTGGTGGTACCCGAATGCGTAAAGGACTTGACAAAAACGAAGTAGAGTCGCTGGCCAAAACAATGGAAATTAAATTTACCGTTTCAGGACCCGCTATCGGCGGCGCCAAAAGTGGTATCAATTTTGACCCTTCCGACCCTAGAAAAGAACAGGTATTGCGCCGCTGGTTTGCTGCTGTTACACCGCTTTTGAAAAACTATTACGGTACAGGCGGCGATTTGAACGTTGATGAAATTCATGAAGTAATACCGTATACCGAAGATTGCGGCGTGTGGCACCCGCAAGAGGGTGTTTTTAACGGTCATTTTCAGCCACGCGAATCTCAAAAAATCAACCGCATAGCACAACTGCGTCAAGGGGTTGTCAAACCAATTGAGTCAGATCTATACTCGCCCGACCCGTCCAGAAAATATGTTGTTGCCGACATGATTACCGGTTATGGCGTTGCAGAATCCATCAAGCATTATTTAAACATTTCCAAACAGCCGTTGCAGGGCAAAAGAGTAATTGTGCAAGGCTGGGGGAATGTTGGCTCTGCTGCCGCTTATTATCTTTCAAACCAAGGTGCCGTTATTGTTGGAATTATTGACCGCGTCGGAGGAATTATCAACACCAGCGGACTGAGTCATCAGGTGGTAAAAAACTTGTTTCTTAATAAAAAAGGCAACACCTTGCATACCGAAGCTATGCTTCCGTTTGAAGAAGTTAACCAGAAAATCTGGTCCGTTCCGGCCGATATCTTTATTCCATGTGCTGCTTCGCGACTGGTAACTGCTGAACAGCTTGATTCTATGAAATCCAGCGGCCTGCAAATAATCTCTGCCGGAGCAAATGTTCCTTTTGCTGATAAGGAGATTTTCTTTGGGCCCATCTCTTCAAAAGCAGATGCTGAGTTTACGGTAATTCCGGACTTTATTGCAAACTGTGGTATGGCCCGGGTTTTCGCTTACCTTATGAGCAGCGATTTAAAAAAGCTGGAAGATGAAGCAATATTCAACGACACCAGTCTGGCCATTTTAAATGCAATTCAGAAAACCTGGAAGATGAACAATACAGGTAGAAATTTCAGCGCAACAGCCTTAGAGATAGCACTCAAACAATTAGTATAACCCAAATTTATGGAAGTAGCAATAATTCTGGTTTTTGTAATAGGGTACGCAATGATTGCCCTGGAACATCCCTTAAAAATTGACAAGGCGGCATCGGCATTGCTCACGGGTGTTCTTTGCTGGACCCTTTATGTGTTCAGCGGCCCCGGTCACGACACTGTAGAACATGGACATGACATTGTTGAACATAAAATTGGCACGCGAGCCGAATTTGAAGAAACCGGGTTAACCGAAGAGGCATACCTGGAAGAACACTTTAAAGATCATCCTGAACTTGCTGAATCGGCCGCCATTGTTGAAAAAAGCAATGGTGAAATGGTTATATATGAAAAACATGGCGATGAACACCAATCTGGTTTAGTTCACCATCTTTTTGATATTGGCGCCATTCTGTTTTTCTTAATGGGTGCCATGACTATTGTAGAACTTGTGGACGCACATGAAGGTTTTGCAATAATTACCGATAAAATTAAAACTACCAGTAAAGTAAAACTCGCCTGGACAGTTGGCCTTATTACATTCTTCCTTTCGGCAGCCCTGGACAATCTTACCACAGCCATTGTAATGATTTCATTACTGAGAAAACTTGTGGATGATAAAGAAACACGGTGGTTCTATGCAGGTTTGGTAATTATTGCCGCCAACGCCGGTGGTGCATGGTCGCCCATTGGCGACGTTACTACCACCATGCTTTGGATTAAGGGTCAGCTTCCGGACGTAGGTCCTATGATTGTTCAATTGATAATTCCGTCATTGGTTTGTATCGTGCTGCCCTTAATTATTCTTTCATTTTCTATGAAAGGTGAGATTAAAAGACCCCTTAAAGCCTCAGGAGCCGAGCACTACTTAAATCCCACCTCAGGTTTTGAAAGAAACTTGGTGTTTGCCCTGGGTATCAGCGGGTTAATTTTCGTGCCGGTGTTTAAATCTGTAACACACCTGCCACCCTTTATGGGCATGATGTTTAGCCTTGGAATTCTGTGGGTAGTTACCGAAATACTTCATAGAAGTAAGAACAAGGAAGAAAAAAACAGTTTGTCGGTTATACATGTTCTTCATAAAATTGATACCGCTTCCGTCCTATTCTTCCTGGGAATATTACTCGCCGTTGCTGCATTACAGGAATACGGTATTTTGGGTCAGGCGGCACAGTTGCTGGATGAGGGACTGGGAAATTTCTATGCTGTTGACATGAGTATTGGTGCCTTGAGTGCAATAGTGGACAACGTACCGCTGGTTGCTGCTGCACAGGGGATGTATGAAATTGCTCCGGACGGTGTTTTTGCTGCCGGCGGACAATTCTGGGAGTTTCTGGCTTATTGTGCCGGTACCGGTGGCAGTATGCTCATTATTGGTTCCGCAGCAGGTGTTGCCGTTATGGGTTTAGAACATATTAGTTTTGGCTGGTACCTTAAAAAAATGAGTTTACTCGCTCTGGTTGGATACGTTGGCGGAGCCTTGGTTTATATAGCAATGTTTGGACTTTAAAAAGAAACGAATATGAGTTTATGGTATTTGATAGCACAACAAGCCGGCGCCGAAGCTGCTGCCGGAGGTGAAAATGCAAAAGGTGTAGTTGAAACCACAACTGAAATTCCAATATGGGATTTGGTAGTTGCCGGTGGCTGGTACATCATGATTCCACTGGGAATACTTTCAGTGTATGCCGTATTCATTTTTGTTGAGCGCTTTATGGCCATTCAAAAAGCTACCAAAGGCGAAAAGGATTTTATGCCCAGGGTTCGTCAATATATTCAGGAAGGAAAGCTGGATCAGGCAAAAGATCTTTGCAAAAGTACAGACAATCCGGTGGCCCGCATGATTGGCAAAGGAATTTCAAAAATTGGCCGCCCATTATCCGACATCCGCGAATCAGTCGAAAATGTGGGTAAGCTGGAAGTTCAAAAATTAGAGAAAAGACTATCTGCTTTGGCAACCATCGCCGGCGCCGCACCCATGATCGGATTCCTGGGTACTACTATTGGTATGATCAGCGCCTTCAACGAAATGAAAGCCCTTACTTCGCTGAGCCTTGATAAAATAGCACCCGGTATGATGCAGGCCATGGTTACAACCGTTGCCGGTTTAATTGTGGGCATTATTGCTTATGTTGCATATAATTATCTTGTTGCCAAAGTAGAAAAGGTAATTTTTAATATGGAAGGTAGTTCGCTGGAATTTATTGACTTGTTGGACGAACCCGGAAACTGATGAATCTACGATCGCAAAATAAAATTAAGACTGAAGCCGGCATGGCTTCCATGACAGATCTTGTATTTCTGTTGTTATTATTCTTTGTGATTATGGCTACCATGGCCAGCACTCAGTTACCCGTTGATTTGCCCAGCGGACAATCTACCAGTCAGGGTGCCCCATCACCTGTAAATGTAGGAATCACGGCCGAAAATCAATACTTTCTGGAGGAAAATCCGGATCAATTTCTAAGTCTTGAAGAACTGGAAACGCGATTAAGAAAACTTATGGCCCGCGATGCCGACGCTACCGTCCGACTTCATGCCGACAAAGCCTCAGAAGTTGAATATTCTGTACAGATTCTAGGACTGGCGAAACAAAACCAATGGAAAATCGTATTGGTGACCAAGTAACCGAAAAGGGTTCTGTTTAGCATCATGATTTACACTATTCAGGAACAACATCTTCAAAAGAAGAGAAATCAGAGAGCTGCCGTCACCGCTCTTTTTTATAGCGCGTTAACCATATTAATTCTATTTCTTTTCCATGTTAAGGAATACGATCCTCCACGCTTTGAAAAACCGCCGGTTGTAGTGGAAATTGAAATGGAAGTACTTGCGGGTGGTAGTCAGGGTGGCAGCAATTCAAAATCTGAAATGATTCCCGCTACAAACAATGAGCCTGAAAATCAAGTAAAACCGCAAACCAACCCTCCAAATCAAATAAATACCCAGCCTCAACCCAGTGATGCCATTCCAACCAGCAACCAGCAATCCAACAGCAATACGCAGCATACCCAAACGGTAAATCAAAATGCCCTTTACAGACCGTCCGGTGGAAACGGCGATACCGGCGAAGGAACAGGCACAGGTAACGGTAACGGAAATGAAAGCGGAACAGGAAACGGTCAAGGCAACGGACCCGGTGATGGTTATTACGAAATGGCAGGCAGAAACCTGCTAAAGGGACCAGATATCAATGCGCAGACTCAAGAAGTTGGTTACATAGCCCTGAATATTTTTGTTGACCAAAACGGAAATGTGGTAAATGTCACCTATAACCGCGAAAAAAGTGATATCCAAAATGCTGCGCTTATTGAACAATGCAAGAAATCGGCAAAAACCATGAAATTTGACGCCAATCCCAATGCAAAAGTGGAACAAAAAGGCATTTATTACTTCAAGTTTGAAAAGGTTTGATTTCGTACAGCGAATGCGTTGAATTTTTATATGCGCGCTTGCCAATGTACCAGCGCATTGGACCTGCAGCTTACAAACCCGATATTGGGAATATTACTGAACTTTGTGAACTTACCGGAAATCCTCAAACACACTACAAAACCATTCATATTGCGGGAACAAACGGTAAAGGCTCTGTTTGCAACATGCTGGCAGCAATATTTCAACAAGCGGGTTATAAAACCGGTTTGCATACATCGCCCCATCTGAAAGATCTTACTGAACGAATGCGCGTAAACGGCATTCCGGCACAGCACGAATTTGTTGTGGAGTATGTGAATACCTGGCGGAGCGAAATTGAAAAAATCAATCCGTCATTTTTCGAATTAACAGTGGCAATGAGCTTTCTGTGGTTTAGCAAACAAAACGTTGATGTGGCCATCATTGAAACCGGTTTGGGCGGAAGGCTTGACAGCACGAACATTGTCAGGCCCTTGGTGAGCATCATCACCAATGTTCAAATGGATCACATGAATCTATTGGGTGATTCATTAGAGCAAATTGCCGTAGAAAAAGCAGGTATTATAAAACCCAACACACCGGTTGTTATTGGACCGGGCAATCCTCCCATAGTATTAGATGTAATTAAGAAGAAGGCCGAAATTCAACACGCTCCAATATACATTGCACCTACCGTTTCAAACCCTCCGGAATGCGACCTGCAGGGCGCTTATCAAACAGATAATATTGCTACCGTATTGCAGTCGGTTAAAATTCTGAATGAGACCTTCCCTAATCTTAACACAGGAATTTCAGGGCTTAAAAATGTAAGCAAATTAACGGGTTTTGCCGGCAGATGGCAACAAATTCAAAAGAATCCTGAAATTATTCTTGATGTATGTCATAATGCTGACGGATTAAAGGCTTCGTTAAAAACACTGAACAAACACAATTATAAAAATCTATTTCTGATTGTGGGATTCAGCGAAGACAAAAACGTATCTGAAATGATACAAATGTTGCCCCTGCAGGCTACCATTATTGCCAGTTCGGCGTCGGTACCACGTGCAATGAACGCGCAAAAACTGGCCGAAAAATTCTATACGGTACTTCAAAAAAATGTTACTTGTATTGAAGGAGCCCAACATGCTCTTAACTTTGCCAAACAATCCGCCAAACCAGATGATTTAATATTGGTACTGGGGTCTGTTTTTTTAATTGCCGACTTATTATAACATATAGTGAAGTTCGTACTGCGAAAATATCAAAACGAACTGATAGTTACAGCCATTGCAACCGGTATATATAGCTTGGTTATGTTATTAATAAAACCGGGGGTCAACACAGAAACCATGTTTGCCAGCGTGGATGCACGTACGTATCTTGACACAGGTAAGTATTATCTTGAAGGGTTTGATTCTCCATTTGCAGAAATACGTCCCTTCCTGTATTCCTGCTTTGTATATCTTACATATACTCTCGGAGGCACTTTCCTTCTATGGTTTTTTCAATTTATCTTCTGGCTGGGTACAGTAATTCTTACATGGAAGACTGTGTTGTATTTTACTAAAAACAAGACTTTATCCGCTATATCCGTTGCTCTTATTCTGGTAAATTTTTCCTTCGCTGCACTAACCCTTCATGCAATAACCGAAGTAATTACAGCATTTGTTCTTTCGCTGGCAGCTTATCAGTTTTCACGCAATGGTTCCCGTCTTAAAAGTCCCGGCCTTGCCATTCAACTTATATTTTTACTTGTTTTATTAACGGTAATTAAACCGGTATTTGAAGTGCCGCTATATTTTGTACTTCTCATTGTATTTCCCGTTTTCTGGGCACGCAATGTATTCAAAACCCGAAAATACACCCTTTTTTTCTTTATGTCATTACTACCGCTTGTTTTTCAAATAAGCGTAATGAAAACCCAATTCCAAACATTCAGGGTAAGCAGAATCAGCAATAATACCTTTACAGAATACCTTTTTGCACAAGGCATTGAAAGAAATGAAAAAATATCGCGGGAAGACGCTGTTGCAAAAGCATATACCATGAGTCCCGAAGAAAAGTCGGAATATTTACAAAAATACATCCCGGATTATTTTGCCCTGCTAACAGGAAATATGAAGGGAAATATTACAGGAATTCCTTTGTTTCTTCATTATCCCTATCAATACAAAAAAAACTCTGTCACTCTGTACATGGAAGCGGTTAACAAAACAGTCCTCATAATCCACTATGTAGCTATCATTCTATTGATTATTAATTCCATAATTCTAATAAAAAATAAAAATTACTCACAATTGGTATTGATTCTCACCCTTTCCGGTTTGATTCTTTACTATTTAACTACCAGTGGCATTTCCTTTTGGCAGGGAGACCGGTTGGTTATTTCTGTCTTACCCTTATGGGCAATACTCTATCCCGTAATGGGCTGGATAATCTATAAGAATTTCAAGCCATTTGGTATTAAATTACCAAATTAATTATCCTCCCGGGCACCACAATTACTTTTTTTGGAGTGGCACCATCAAGATATTTCAATGTTTGATTCTGGCTTAAAACCAATGCTTCAATATCTTTGGGTGCAAGCCCGTTGGGTACCGCTATTTCAAATCGTTTTTTACCATTAAACTGCACCGGATACACAACTTCGTCTTCCACTAACATAGCAGAATCAAAATCAGGAAATTTACTCTTAGAAATATATTCTTTATTACCTAAAGCGCTATGCCACAATTCTTCAGCAATATGGGGAGCGTAAGGAGAAATAATGATAAGCAACGGCTCTAAAATTGCACGTTTATTACATTTTAAATCAGACAATTCATTCACGGTTATCATAAACTGGCTAACCACCGTATTGAATGAATACCGCTGCAGGTCGTCTTCAACTTTTTTAATACACTGATGCAGTACTTTCAACTCGGCTTTTGTTGGAGATTCATTGGTTACACACACCCCACCATCATTGTAAAACAAACGCCACAATCTCTTTAAAAACCCCGAAACACCCGTAATTCCCTGTGTATCCCAAGGCTTGCTTTGTTCCAGCGGCCCCAGAAACATTTCGTAACAACGCAGGGTATCGGCACCGAATTTCTCGCACAGGTCATCGGGAGTAACTACGTTAAACTTCGATTTTGACATTTTCTCCACTTCTGAGCCGCAGATATATTTTCCGTCCTCCAGCACCATCTTGGAGGTTGCAAACTCAGGGTAATTCTTTCTGAATTCCTCTATATTTAATTCATCATTTTCCACAAAAGAAACGTCAACATGTAGAGCTTGTGTGTCTTCTGTATCTTTCAGGCCGCACGAAATCAAGTTATTTGAATCTTTTATTCTGTAAATAAAACTGCTTCTGCCCAATATCATTCCCTGGTTTATGAGTTTTTTAAACGGCTCATCAAACGAAATAAACCCGCGATCGTACAGGAATTTCGTCCAAAAACGGCTGTATAACAAATGACCCGTTGCATGTTCAGAGCCTCCGATGTAAAGGTCAACCTGGTTCCAGAATTTCAATTTATCAGGGCTCGCAAACGCTTCACTATTTTTAGGATCCATATATCTTAGGAAATACCATGAACTCCCTGCCCATCCGGGCATAGTGGTTGTTTCGTAATCGTACTGATTTTTATATTTCCAGTTTTCGGCGCGTGCAAGAGGTGGCTCTCCGTCTTCGGTAGGCAAATACTTGTCAACCTCTGGCAAGGTCAGTGGCAATTCGTCTACAGATAAAGTAACCGGTATTCCATTTCGGTAGAACACGGGAATTGGCTCTCCCCAATACCGCTGACGTCCAAAAATGGCATCACGTAGCCTATAATTGGTGCGCCCCATACCAAACCCACGACTTTCTATTTCGGCAATAGCCTTTTCAATGGCTTCTTCTCCTTTTAGTCCATTTAAAAACTCCGAATCTCTCAACGGAAGTTCCTTATCGTCGTATGCGCCGGAACTCATTTCAGCACCCTCAAAGATATTAGGTATGGGTAAACCAAAATGTTTGGCAAAAGTCCAATCTCTTTGGTCTCCTGAAGGTACAGCCATAACAGCACCGGTGCCATAAGAAGCAAGCACATAATCGCCTATCCATACCGGAACGGGCTTACCGGTAAAAGGATGAAGAACAAATGCACCTGTAAAACAACCTGAAACTCTTTTCACATCTGCCATTCGCTCCCGTTCGGTGCGGCGTCCTGACAACTTAATGTACTCTTCAACTTCTTCCCTGCATTCCGACGTTGTAATTTCAGCCACCAGCTCATGCTCAGGCGCCAGCACCATAAAACTTACTCCAAAAATGGTGTCAGGACGCGTGGTGAACACCTCTACCTCTCCCTGCCTACCCTGTATCTTAAAGGTGACCTGTGCACCTTTTGACTTCCCAATCCAATTTCGCTGCTGCTCTTTAATGGCTTCGCTCCAGTCAATTCGGTTGAGCCCTTCCAAAAGTCGCTCAGCATAGGCAGTAATGCGCATGCTCCATTGCTTCATTAATTTTTGTTCTACAGGGTGGCCTCCCCTTTCAGAAAAACCATCTTTCACCTCATCGTTGGCCAGTACCGTTCCCAATGCCGGACACCAGTTTACCCAGCTATCGGCAAGATATGCCATTCGGTAACACAGTAAAATGTCACTTTTTTGTTTTTCTGAAAATTCTGCCCAGTCTACTGCCGAAAAAGGAGCATGCTCGTCGCAAACAGCATCTATACCCGTTGAACCCTGGTTATGAAAATGTTGAGCTAATAACGAAATCGGTTCCGCTTTGTCTGATTTCCTGTTATACCATGAATGAAACACCTCAATAAAAATCCATTGTGTCCAACGGTAATATTCAGGATCTGATGTGCGTACTTCCCGCTCCCAGTCATAGGCAAAACCAATCCTTTCCAGTTGTTCCTTATATCTTTTTATATTGGCATCGGTGGTAACGGCCGGATGCTGTCCGGTTTGAATGGCGTATTGCTCAGCAGGCAACCCAAAAGAGTCAAAACCCATAGGATGCAGTACATTATACCCCTTAAGCTTTTTGTACCGCGCATAAATATCGCTTGCAATATAACCCAAAGGATGACCCACGTGTAATCCGGCTCCCGACGGATACGGAAACATATCGAGTGCATAAAACTTGGGGGTACTTACAGACTCACCGGCGCGGTACACACCATCTTTCTTCCAGGCATCCTGCCAGCGTTTTTCAAAATCTTGGGGATGATATTGCATAATTTTAATAATAGAAACCGCGAAGATAATCATTCAGCGGGGAAGGAAAAGACGCCCTTTTTAATATGTAATGCAACGGTTTCGCAGGGCAAACTCATACTTTTATTCCCAATAGCTCGCTAAGATAGGCTTCATTCC
>CAZDUI010000032.1:0-47637 GCA_964508605.1 uncultured Weeksellaceae bacterium
CACCCCCGATGCGCACCACAAAACGGTTATTGTGGCTGCCGTGCTACACACCAGCCAAAATCCGGAGGCGTGGGGTTGATTAATTTAAGCATGTAATCCGCATGTCTTTTGGGTCAAAGCTCATTTGTAAGGACGTGATTATATCTCGTGCATCTGCAACAGCCTTTTCAGAATGGTCACCGATAATATAAATTCGAAAAAAAAGGTCTCCAATACTTTCAAAGTATATTATTACCAAAGCATGTAATGAATGTTTGCCACTATTCTTATCAATGAATGCAGAATAACGAATCTGAGCATACGAATTCTGTATATTAATCCATTCATATTTAAATGGTTTCTCTTCATGTAGGAATGCCGGATAATTCAACATGTCAAGGGAATCAGAAAGGTAAGGAACAGGCTCAAATAAAGTGTCGGAGATTGTTTGGGGCATACGGGTAGGGGTTAAATTGAAGTTGATAATAGTTTGTTTGTCTTCTGAAAGAAAACACCTTCCCGAAAGGCAATAATTCTCACAATAAGCTACTAAACCTCCTTTAATTATTGCCTGTGTACCCAACATTCTCCGTGCTGTGGTAAATGTGGCATTAAAACTATAACAGTCTATTTCATTTACAAAGTGGTGACTATAAGATGGAGGCGTGTTTAATTCGGCATCTTCTTGGCTACACGACTTCAGAAATGTAATACAGAAAAGAAATAACACAATTTTAAAATGCATAACTCATTCTTTTTCTGGCTTTGGTTTAACTGTGACTTCATTCAAATCGTAAGTTTTCATTTCGCCGGATTTTAGATAGTAATTTGCACGTGGCTCGTTATCTTTAAATTTCTCCTTGTGTGCTGCAATTGTAAATTTTGCTTTACCAATTTGAAAGAAGTCTGTGAGATGAGCTCCCCAGTTCTGAATGTTACCCCCAACTACATCTCCACTATTGGCATAATTAAGATTCTTTGGATTCTTCTTAAAATCCGGATTATTTTCGTGCCATTGATTATCAGATAGTGTTAAATGTGTCGAACCATGTGCAATACCAAAGGCAAGTGCTTGCTCAACTGAGTTAGTCTTTAATTTTCTTTGATAATTCGCTCCTTGGGTTGCGTCCACAGTAATTATACCTGGACTATAATCTAGAGGATCGTCTATATCATTGCCCACGTACCTCCATGAGGATCCATAATCTTTCAATACTTCATTCAAATCCATTGGGTTTCCAACGAATGCAACCGCGTCAGTAGGGTCTAGAAAATCGCGATTGAAATCCTTGTAGTCTATATCAAGTACGACTACATCCGTTTTAATATGTAGCTTTCTGTATAGTTTTTCCGTTTGTTTAGCAATTTTCTTGACATTATACTTGGTATGAATCAAATTCTTATTGCCTGTAAGACTTCCAGTAGGGATGTTTATGAGATAAATAACATTATCCTGACCATCTGGATCAACGTAGAGGATTGGATTATTGTTAAAGGCGTGGTATGGGCTTAGGTGGTTATTCTTTGCTGCAAGGGGGTCCACAAACCAAGTACAACAATAAAAGCCGTCATATTGGTAAAATTCCCGGAGTTGACAGGAATTTAGTTTCCATGAGAATTGGGGTAGAGGATGAACCGGAAATTTTATCTCTTTCTGATTTTCTGGTTGGTGTTATCGTAGTTGATATAATAGTCTCCTTTATCCATCGAAGACATATCAACATTGGCGTCGTAACCCCGCTTTACAATTTGCCCATAGGCGTCGTAAACTTCAAAAGCGGTGGGACGGCTAAAGGAAATAACATTGTTTTTATAGTTCATCTCCACACCTGCTTCAGTACTTTCGGTAGTAACACTGTTTGACATTTTAAGCTGTCCGTTGGCGTTGCGCTGAATCAGGCGGACTTTATTGCTTCCGCTGGTAAGGTTTAATTTGAACTTATAGCCGTGTTTTCCTTCGGTACCATTACTGTTTACCTCTCCGGCTTTAACCCACTTGTTCCATTTGTATTGCTCAATAATATAGGGAAGTTCAGGACCTTCGTTGGTGGCTTCCCAATTTAACATGCCCTCAGCATCCAATTTAATACTTACGATTTCAAATTGAGGAACAGGTTGCAGGTCTCCGGGATTTAACACTTTGGGCTGGCAACCGGGCTTGTGCACAATCTGGATGGTCACCTTTTCTCCGGATTTCAAGTCAAATTGTTTTAAATCAATTTCAAAGGCACTGGAATTGATCTCATCGCTTGTAACATCTCCGTTCACTCGCACTTCATAGGCACAAAATCCAACCCCGTCTTCACTCATGGCATTCGCAACAAAAACATTCTTGTTTTGATATGCACCTTCCAATACCAAAACATTACCGCCATAGGCAATTGTACCCCCGTATAAAGTAAGTAGGACAGAAAGTAATTTTTTCATTTTAATTAAATTCTAATCTATTAATTATCAATACAAAAAACAGTAAACTATACCGAATAATCGTGATTGATTTCAATGCAATACAACTATTCGTCGGCGCAAATGTACGATTAATAGAAAAATATTCAAAGATTATCCCTGATTTTTTTAACATCCTGCTTTTTTTAACACATTCGCTGTGAGTTGTTAAATTTTATATAATTCATCGAAGTTTTTTAGAAATTCATCTGACTTATATTTAATTTCAGCAAAGAAATATTCAAATTCACCGGCAATTTCAAATGTATCTTCAAGTTCAGGAAGGCATTCTGATAAATCGACAGGAAGCGCAAACCGGTTACTGAACTTTTTTAAGGTGGTTTTAATGCCGGTTTGTGTAGCATACTGCGAAAGCCAGTCCGATTCGGTCATTTTTTTCAGCATAGCAAGGCCTTCATTAGGGTAATGCCTTTTAAATTTGCTAAGAGTGTCATACGTGTTATGGCTGAATTCAGTCAAAACCAGAGGGTGATAAGAACTCCAATTGCGAGCGAGCAAATGATCGAAGTATATGTCCAAAGCAATTCCGGAATATCGGCCGGCACCTTCCTTAATTGACTGCTTCCAGACAGATACTTTTGAATGAGCGTCGGTTATTGAATCAATATACCGGTGTAGCCTGATACCTGTTTGAAATCCACCTGGCAAATGAGACCATTGGGTTCCTTTGTAAAAATCGCCCATAAAGTTTCCGCAAAGAATACTTTCATTCGTTCCACTCAGCAAGGCATGGGCAAGATAATTCATAATTCAGCACATTTTACAGTTGCAAAGTCCACATAAATTAAGGTACGAATTTAGCTTCATATCGCATGCAATTTACACCATCCCGGCCTTTTGCAAGGCTTTATGTAAAATCGTTGATTAATGAAAAAAGCCCCCAAAACAGGAGGCTTTTATTGTGATCCCGCTGGGATTCGAACCCAGGACCCATACATTAAAAGTGTATTGCTCTACCGGCTGAGCTACGGAATCTGATTTTTAAAAAACGAGTGCAAATATAGTCAGATTATTTATGCCGGATACATATTGTATAAATAAAAATAGGTAGCAACTTGTAAGTTGTACATTGTCAGTATATTTATTTTATATTCCAGTTAAAAAAAGAGAATTCCGGGCAATTAGTACCTTTGTCATATGCGGAATTCGGGCAGCTTGAATACATTTTCTGATAAGATTTGCACCGTTATAGGGACGGGAGCCACGGGCGCTGAAGTAGTGTCGTTGTTGTCGCTGCTGTTGTGTAATTCTACAATTAACGTTATAGATCCTGCTAACATTACCGGAAGAATTTTAGATTTGCAGCACGCTGCCTGTTTTAATAATAATCAATTATTATATAATAATTTAAGTGTATTAACTGAATGTGATTATTTAATTTACGCAGCCGGATTTCAAAATGCTCCGGGTACTACAAGAAATAGTGTCGCTGTCCAAAACAAATTGCTGACAGAACAAATATTTGCCCGGATTGCGGTACCTCCGCATTGTCTGGTAATCGTACTGAGCAATCCTGTAGATTCTGTCTCTGCCTGGGTTCAGACATTGTTGCCCAACAATTTAGTAACAGGCACTGGTACCGGTTTAGATACGGTGAGATTCAAGACGATACTGGCAGGTTATTTTCAACTTCCTGAAAAAGAAATTCACGCCATGGTTGTTGGAGAACATGGTGAACACATGATTCCGCTGTTTAGTTCGGCAACCCTTTCGGGAACACCATTATCTAAAATAATGACTACGGATGAGATGAATACGGCACACAATAACCTGTTACATGCCGCAGGTGAAATTAGAAAAACCGAGCCGGCTACCCGTTATGGTGTTGCCATGAATGTAATTACCATTATAAAAATGCACGCCCAAACCATTGAAACGGCTTTCCCGGTTTCACTTCCTGTTCACCTGGTATGGGCAAAAAAATTGGGTGTAACTGCGGGTTCCATTTTTATAAGCTTACCCACTGTCTTTCGTCAGGGCAAATTTGAATTAGTGGATTTTACATACTCTGAAAAGGAATTGAATATGCTTTGCAAAGCGGCGGAAGCTATTAGCAAGACTACATTTTTAAAATGATGATTCCCGATAAAATAGCATTTATAGGCTTTATGGGGTCGGGAAAGACCACACATGGACGGAAGCTGGCCCGCAGACTGGGATACCATTTTGCTGATACAGATGTGATGATAGAAGAGAAATCTGGTAAAACAATCGCTCAGATATTTGAATCTTTGGGTGAAGAAGGTTTTCGCAACATAGAATCTAAGATGTTGAATGAAAGCCTTCAAAGAAATAAATTGGTTTTATCTACCGGAGGCGGGCTGCCCTGCTTTGGAAATAACATGGACGTGTTGCTGGAGAATTTTACAGTTATCTATCTGGATATGAAAGTCACTGCGTTGCTGTCCCGATTGTTGAAAAGTAAAAATAAAAACAGACCTTTAATTTCCGGTTTTTCGGGAGATGCATTAAGACATCGCATTGAAGAGATTGTTCATCAAAGACTACCTTTTTACCAACAGGCCCATATACAGGTAGAAGGAACAGGACTTACAACAGACCGGTTGATGCAGTGTCTTGAAAATTATACCAGATAAGCTGCCATATTTTCACCTGTGTGCACCTGTATATGATTCTGAAGAGTAGTGCTTAGTGTAAGTCCTACAATATCAGCTCTTACAGGAACTTTTCGGTGTCTTCTGTCCAGTAAGACTACGGTATGTAACGATGCCGGATTGTGTTTTATAACGGCGGCGGCGGCGGCAAATAAAGTGATACCCGTATTCAGTACATCATCAACCAGGGCAACGTGGCAGTTGGTAAACATTTGTTCAGGATGTATTGTGATTCCTTCGGGATTGTTAGTGTTTTTATTTAGCTGAATGTCTGCGCGTTGAACTTCAATAACACCGTCTTTTTTTATACGTTCAGTCAGTGCATCGGCAATTTCACTTCCTCTGGGGATCACGCCCAATAAGATTACTTTGCCTGCATCTATGTATTTCTCGGCAATTTCAACAGCCATGCGGTCAAGTTTGCGCTGAATGGTGTTATGATCTAGAATAAGTGTTGGCTCTGTCATGATGCAAATGTAATGATATAGGCAAAGAAAAAGTGGAATTTTTTATCAGATTCTGTTGAATAAGAAAGTTTTGTTTATATTAATAGTTAGGTTGGTTTTTCTTATGATATAATATATCTTACAGATATGATATTATATCATTCTTTATTATTTGAAAAGACTCACGCATGCATGCACGTATGCACCCCTGTGGGCACACCCCGCGCGTCTCTTGGGTGGCCCAACATAGGGGGGGGCAGTATGAAATCCGGAAAAAAAAATCTATATCCTGTTTACCCTGAGGGATGCATCTTCAAAGTCATTTTCTCACCAACCAAAACTAATAATTCGTTGTTCTTACACGCCAGAGCCCCAATTCAAAACAAACCTGTTGTACAGGATTTTGTTCTTCATCATAATCCTTAATAACGAACCGGTAGCATTCACTTCCGCTTTTTATTATCTTCGTGTATTATGAGAATAACATTTCATGGAGCGGCTAAAGCAGTTACAGGTAGCAAGCATCATATCGCTCTGGATAACGGATTTAATTTTCTTTTAGATTGTGGTCTTTTTCAAGGAATGGGGCAACAAACCTATACTCTGAACCGTCATTTCGGATTTTCGCCCATGGAAATTCAGGCGGTTGTATTATCTCATGCCCATATAGACCATTGTGGATTATTGCCGCGACTTGTTAAAGAGGGATTCAACGGTAAAATATATTGCACTGAAGCAACGGCCGATTTGCTGGAAGTGATGTTATATGACAGTGCGCACATACAGGAAACAGATGCTCGGTTTGTAAATAAAAAGCGCAGCAATTCAAAAGAAGCACGTGTAGAACCATTGTACGATGATAATGACGTAACTGCTACATTAAAGAAACTGCATGCAGTTGATTATGATACTGATATCCGGTTAAATAAAGATGTATTATTGAGTTTTTCAAATACCGGACACATCTTAGGCAGTGCTGCCTGTAATTTTAAAATATATGATAATGGTTTACATACCCGATTGTCGTTTACCGGAGATATTGGCCGATATGGGTCGCCCTTATTACAGGATCCGCATTCTTTCCCTCAGGCTGACATCATTATCTGCGAGAGTACCTATGGCAATCGTATTCATAAAAGATTGGAGGAAGCAGCTCAGGACATTATGGATGCAATGATTGAAATTTGTGGTAAACGAAAAGGAAAACTCATCATTCCTGCTTTCAGTTTAGGCCGCATTCAGGAAGTTGTTTACACCATAAATAGTATGGATTTGTATGGTTTATTGCCTGATGTACCCATTTTTGTTGACAGTCCCCTTGCCATTGATGCTACAGCCATTGTAGAGAAATATACTTCGGAGTTAAATGATGATGTTTTACAGTTTACAGAAACGGGACGCAAAGCTGCATTTCGTTTTGACGATTTGATTTATATCAGAGATAAAGAAATGTCTCAACAATTAAATGATTATCAAGGTTCTTGTGTTATCATTTCCAGTTCAGGAATGGCTGAAGCCGGTCGGGTAAAACATCATTTATATCATTCATTGGCGAATGAGGCCAATGGTGTGCTGATGGTAGGATATGCGCATCCATTATCTTTGGCGGGAAAACTAAAGTCAGGTATTGAGAAAGTTAGAATATTTGGCGATGATATTCCTGTTAATGCAAGCATTTACAGTGTGGATGCCTGGAGCGCTCATGCCGATAAGGATGAAATTATAGAGTACTTAAGCTGTCAGGATCCTCAACAGGTTAAGAAACTTTTCCTGGTTCATGGCGAACCGGAAGCTCAGCAGAATCTTCGACGGGAATTGATGGCAAGAGGATACAATGAAATAGTAATTCCCGAACACGGTGAATCTTTTTATCTCTGAGCGCAGCTTTATCCCGGTCGTTTGCGCCATTTGTGTGAATACCTCAAATGAAGTATTAGTATTCAAAAGGAAAGCAGGAAAAACAAATGCCGGTTTATGGGAATTTCCCGGCGGAAAAGTGGAATTGAACGAAGATCCCGGGCAGGCTCTTGTAAGGGAAATAAAAGAGGAACTAAGTGTTGATATTACGATTGTAAAACATGCCGCCACCATCCAATATTGCTATCCTGAAATTTGCATTGAGCTTATTGGTTTTATTGGCATTCTTAACATCTTACCGGTTTTGCTGAAAGATCACGATGAAATGAGATTTGTACAGGCAGACAGATTAGATTCTATTCATCTGGCACCTGCCGACAGGGAATTATTTACAAAGTACCGAAAAACATAATCTTTAGCTCTTTACACTTGTGTAATCAGGTATGTGTATTCATTACCATTTCCCTTTCGGCTGGTGACGTATGGGGTACATACATTTTTTGACAATTCTGAAATATATCCTGAAATTACTTTATCATCGTCGGAGATCCAGATTGTTAAGGGTATATTTCCATATAACCG
The DNA here is from genome assembly GCA_964508605.1 of uncultured Weeksellaceae bacterium. Lineage (GTDB taxonomy): Bacteria > Bacteroidota > Bacteroidia > Flavobacteriales_D > CAZDUI01 > CAZDUI01. Next base: position 7,946 of record CAZDUI010000032.1, read on the forward strand.
GGTTGCATTTATTATTTCCTTCCGCATGCTTGAAATATAAGACTCTCTGGTGAAAATCATATTGGTAATGTGCTGATTGCTCTCTTTTATCTCAAACCCCATGGAAACATTATATTCAATCGCATGTCGGTTATCGGTCAATACCGTAATTTCTGTACAATTCCAGTTTAACATTTCATAACCAAATTCCATTAGAATATATCCGGCCAGGACAGGGTAGGGGGAAAACAACAAAGCTTCTTCCCAAATAAATAGACCGGCTTCAGATGTACGGGCTTGCCAGTTAATATTTTTATCGTTAATCAGGCCAATGGGCTTATTTTCTGCAATAATAAGATAGTAAGAGTTATGAATATTATTGATGCTGTTAAACCAATCAATTTGTTCTTCATTAGAAATTTCTTTGCGATAAACCATACGTCGCATAATTTCCTTGCTATTCCTTTTTTCTCTAACGAGTTCAAGGTCTTCACTTACAATTCTCTTCAGCTGTATACCGTATTTATTCAGATTCATCGGCAGGAAAATGTTCAGTTTTTTTTCTGATAGTATACATAGGCCTTTTTTGTTGCGACTGATACATCTTAAAAATATACTGTCCCAGTATACCCAAAGACATCATGATAATACTGGCCGAGAATAGAACGGCTACAATCATGCTGGTATAGCCCATCGGCACATCTTTTACTAGTTTCCTATAGATAAAAAACAGACCTAAAATAAAACTGATAATCGACGAGAAAAGACCAATATACGTAATAAATTTCAAGGGAAGAGCAGTGTAATTTGTTGTAATATTAAAAGACATAATAAACAATCGCATCAATCCATACCTTGAAGGTGCGGCAGACTTTTGATGGCGTACTTTAACGTATTTAATATAATCTGTATACCATAGCAGAAGTTCGTCTATATAAACAAAGCATTGCTGGTGCTGTAAAATTTGTTGCGCTAAGGATCGTTTCATTAGCCTGAACGAAGAACCCTTACCAGGATTATCCATGAGTACTGCTGAGGATTTTTTTACATAGGCACTTCCCATATTTTGTACGGTTCCATGATGTTTCTTTTCAAAGACGCCATATACCAAATCGCAATTGGTTTCTTTGTAGGTTTCATAAAGCAATACAATGTCCTCAGGAAAGTTCTGCATATCGTCGTCAATTGTAACAATAGCAGGAGCAGTGCAATACTCAATTCCGCAAAGCGTAGCATTATGCTGTCCAAAGTTGCGCGTAAGACGAACAGCGGTTGCTCTGCAAGGCAGCGCCTGAATCCAAAAGTTTATATTCTGCCAGGTTTCTTCATTACCTCCGTCGTTTACTACTATTATTTCACCGGTGATATGCGCATTCTTAAACGTCAGCGCAGTGTCTTCAAGGACTTGTTTTAGTGCAGTGCTGCTGTTATACGCAGGAATTACCACACTTAAATCTATAGTATCATTTATATCAAGCATTTAATGAAGTATTGAAATTCCCTGTTTGTATTATTTGTCCGGTAATACCTGAAGATGAATCGTTCAAAAGAAATTGAATCAGGTCAGCAACCTGTTCTGTTGTAATTACTCCAAAAGGATGTTGAGAAGAAAATTTTTGCAGTGCTTCTTTATCGGTAAACTGAAGTATGCTGTCGGCCATTTCACTCTCTACAAGCACAGGTGCAATCACATTGCTGCGAATTTTTTTTGATGCCAGTTCCACCGCGAGTGTTGCCGATAATCCTTCCAGTGCTCGTTTCGATGCAGTATAGAGCGCTCCACCCGGATATGGATATTTTGCAGCCGACGAACCAAGGAAAACCAGTGAACAGCCGTTGGCTAACTTTTTCTCTTTTAGTAATCCCGTGATTAGTTTAAGAACTCCAAAAAAATTCACATTGAATATATCTTCTATCTGTGCCGGTTTTATATACTTCACCGGAACATGAGAGGTAATTCCACTGGAAACAACAACTCCATTTACAACCGGAAGACCGGAGATAAAATTAAAATCCGGCTGGATAAAATTTAATTTAAAGTTTCCGGTAAAACCGTGCAATGATTTACCATCTCTCGATGTTCCCCAAAATTCATATTCTCCGGTAAATTTTGAACAAAACGATTTAGCAATCACACTGCCGGTACCTATAACCAGTATTTTTTTCACGGTTTTGGAACTTCAATAATGGGCAAACATACAAAAGGTTCTGCATCAAACCATACCGAACCCCACGAAAGTCCAACACCAAAGCCACATAATAAAATTCGGTTTTTACCTGAAGATAGTTTTTCAGCACTTTGCGACAACATAGTAACCGGTATAGAGGCGGAGCTGGTATTTCCATATTCTTCAATGCTTAAAGGAGCTTTTTCAGAAGATATTTTTAATTTTTTTCTTACGCTTTCGTTAATAAGCTTGTTGGCCTGATGAAAAAAGAAAAAATCAATGGTGTCAATTGAAGTATCAGTTGTAGATAGTAAATCTAATATATTTAAATTTACTTCTTTAAGAGAAAAATTGAATACTTCTATGCCATGAAGTTCCAATTGCACCCTGTTGTGTACTATTCCCGGTTCATATTCAACAGGTTCAAAAGATGCCGGTGAGCCATAATTACGTCCTCCTGCATCTCTTATTATTATGGCTTCATGCCCTGAACCATCGGTTTGCAGGTTAAAATGCATCGGACCCGCTGTAGGTTTATATTCCAAAGCAGTAACTGTTCCGGCATCTCCAAACAGCGGATACGCTGATTTATCAGTATATGCAGTGTGAAACGTACTTGTATCTCCAACCATAAGCAAAGCTCGTCTTATTTGTCCGGTCTGCATCATGCTTCCCAACACTGACAATCCATAAACATATCCAGAACAGCCCAGTTCTAAATCAAAAGCCAGGCAGGACTTTAGCAAGCCCAGCCGGTTTTGCATAATACAAGCGGTTGCAGGCAAAAGGTAATCGCGCGATTGAGATACAAACACGAGAGCCTGAATGTCACTTTTGTTCCATTTTAACCCTTTGAATAGCTTCTCGGCTGCATAATAACACAAATCTGAAGTTGTAAATCCCACTTCGGCAGCACGTCTTTTTCGAACTCCTGTGGTCTTAATAAACATTTCGCGTTCCTGAACAGAAATGTAATCGTATTCCATGTTATCCAGAGTTTTCTCCGGAACGCCGGCGGCCATTCCTTTAATAGCCACATTCGATATGGTAAGAATCGCCATAGTTTTTTTTTGTCAGCTTCTGTTTACCAGATTATACAGATCTCTGATGGTTTGTGTAGACCGCATTTCCTCAGGCTTTAGTAAAATATCATACTCCGCGTCAATAAATGCTATAACAACCAAAGCATGCATGCTGCTCCATGTTTCTAATTTGCGGTATTCTGTATCCGGTGTCAATGTCCCTGGTGTAAGTTCTTCAAACTCCGCTTCAAGCTTTGTGGTAAATTTATCTATACTATCCATAATTATATTGTTTTGCTAAGGTAATACTTTTAACCCTACAATTCCAGAACGGTGCCACCCCAACAATAACCAATTCCGAAACCTGCAAGCAATACTTTGCTACCTTTTCCAATAATTCCACTTTTTATAGCATTGGTCAGTACTATAGGAATGGTGCTGGCCACTGTATTACCTGTATTCTCCATACTCATTAAGAATTTTTCCTGCGGAATATTTAGCTTTTTCCGAAGTTTTTCAAGCATAAATCCATTGGCCTGATGGAATATTACACCATCAAGATCTTCCATCACCATGTTATTGGCGGCAAGAATGTCATAATACAACCCGGGGACAGTGTTCAGTGAAAAATGAAAGATTTCAGCACTGTTCATCTTCATCCGTCCCCTTAACAATCCTCCTTCGGCAGCGTAGGTTTCAAGCCATGTTTTGTCAACCGGATTTCTGCTATGACTACCTTCTACAAATAAATTATAAAAACCACCGCCGTCCGTTCCTAAAATAAATTTACCTATTCCGCCGGAATCTGTGTTTTCCAGCAGGGTAACAGATGCTGCATCACCAAATAATATTCTCAGTTCGTAATCGTCAGGATGCAAAACAGTACTTGGCATGTCGGCAGCAATAAAAAGAATCTTCCGGCAATTACCACTCCGTATCATGCTGTCTGCTAAAAACAATCCGTAAATATATCCGGAGCAACCCTGGGGAAGATCCAATACACCGCAATTCGGACTTAATTGCAGCGCATGATGGATTAATGCCGATGTGACACCGCCTTTATAATCAAAACCATGCGAACAAAATATGATGAAATCAATTTCTTTCTTTTGAATATAATTACTGGATAAGAATGCACTGGCTGCTGCAATGGCAAGGTCAGAGGCAATCATGCCTTCAGGTAGTATATGACGTTTTCTTATTCCGGTTGCCCTGTATATCCGGTCTGCGCTTGTATTAAATTGTTCTGCAAGGACTTCGTTTGTTAAAACCCCATCAGGTAATAGATAATCCACTGCACAGATTCCGGTTTTCATAATTCAATATTAACCATTTTGACGTGTACTTTTGCAGAACTATGACAAAAATGGAATTTTCATCGCTTCTTATTGTTCCCGGATTAAACAATAAAATGGAAATTTGGACAGGAACAGGGAGTTTTATCAGGAACCGTTATGCATTTCAATCAGTTCATCTAAAAGGGCACAAACCCGGTGAAATAGCTTCAGCCAGAATAAGTGCAACAGATTGGAGACAAGATATACTCAAAGCATTAAAAAGGATAGATAAAGGACAGGTTATAGGAATAGGATATAGCCTGGGAGGTTTATTACTGTTGGATGCGATGCTACAACAGCCCGGTCGGTTTGAAAGATTGGTATTATTTGCTCCCGCTGTATATATCAGAAATTATGTCCAGACTCTATCATTAATACCGGAGCAGACGGACATCTGCATATCGAGCTATACTCCCAAAGATGTTAGAGTTCATCCGAAAATTCACGTATCGTATTATAAAGCCCTGTTCTCAATTGCAAGAACAGTCCGGAAAAAACTGGATACTATCCAAAAAATTCCGGTACCGGTAACTGTTATTATGTCTCCAAAAGATGAAGTACTGCTCTTTCGCAAAACAGCAAGTGTTTTTCAAAATAAAGGTGCTACTGTAGTGAGTGTAAAACAGAAAAAAAGAAAGATTTCCGACTATGCACATTTGATTACCTTAAAAAAGTATCTCAATAAAGATGACGGCAATATTATCGAAAATCAACTGAATGAAGAATTACAGAATGTGCTTCCGGCTTAACCCAACATGTTTTAACGGGTAGTGAATTCAAATCCGGACGCCTGAAGCATTTCTACCGGAGGATTTTGTACAATAAAATACAGAGGAGTACTGTCTCTGCCGTAAATGTACGTAAGGTTTTGGTTGTAATGCGGATGCAGATCCATCCCCAAATGGAAGCCATACAGCCCGGTAACTATTGTGGGGTTGTTCTGAAACAGTGCATCTGATACTGCGCTTACTTCATCGGGGTACCGTTCAACTATACTTAAACTTCTTACATGAATGTCTAATTCAGAATAAAACCGAATATGATGCTGAAACATCGGCTCGGTTACAAAAGCGCAATTTCCGGGCATCTGTTCAATGGCAGTAATATACTCTATAAACTTTTGACGTGAATTATTTCCGTTCATCCACCAGGTGTATGGATAACTTTTCATACTAAAGGAGCTTATTATTCCGGTAAGAACTACAATTGATAGCACAGCAATTCCATGCCTTTTATGTAAAGCTCTTATTCCATAGGCAAACATTACGCAAAAAATCAAAACTGCGGGTAACCCGTACCGGTATGGCAAATGTGCTCCTCCACGGTCGTCCAGTCCAAAGGGTTGAGCAAAACAAAGCAACAAAGCAGTAAGAACGAATCCACAAAACCATAGAAGAAGAATTGGACTTGTATCATTGGCAGACCTTCTTAAAAAATTAATTATGAGTAAAATAATAGTAATTGATATAGTGAAAACTGCGAAATAATAAACCCATTGTGGCGAACTAAAAGCATCATTGAGGTAAAAGTATCCTGAAAAAACAACGGAAAACACTTCATATAAGTTATAGAACACCTCTGAATTCCAATCGCCCAAAGGGTCGGCTATATAACCGGCGTTATTTTGCAGACTCCACCATTTTAATACGGCGAAAAAAGGTATCAGCGAAAACACTATATAGTAACTACCTGTTTTTAAATGTGTTATTATTCTGTATGATAATACAGGAAGTACAGCCAACAAAAATAGGGGTTGGGCAAAATAAGGTACGGCAGCTACTACACCTGCGGTAAACCATTGTTTTTTTGAAGTGGTCAATGTATGCCGGTCAGTAAGATACAGCAATATTGTTGTACACAGCAGGGCAGTAACGTAGCCTCCTCTGGCCTTCATACTCCACGGTATCATTGCCGGCATAAGTATCAGCATCATGCAACCAGCAATAGCAGGTAATTCGCCGTTTAATTCTCTGCGCAGATATAAATAGAAGAACCGGACGCAAAGAATAAAAAGGCATAGTATCGAGATGCGGAGTGCAAGATCGCTTACGCCAAATATCTTAAATAACAAGGCGGCAGGCAATACTTCCAATGTACTGAATCCGTATTGCTGTCCATGAAAAAAACCAGGAAAATACTCAAGATTCGCGGTTTCTATGGCCATTATTCCAACTATGGCTTCATCGCCGTCAATAATGTGCTTTGGGTCAGATAAATAAGAAATTCTTGTGATAACGGTTATTACCGTCAACATTAAGAATAGAGTAAGTTTCCTATTTTTTCCCCGCATCCGCTCTAGGTTTTCCTTTATGTTTTCTCGATTTTCCGTAATTCTTGCTTTTAAACCGGGCTTGCGGGTTCCATTCAGGTCCCGGCCCCAGCAATTCAGGAGGAGAGACTTTGTCTATTTCTCGCTCTATAAGTTGTTCAATACGTGCAAAATCGCGCATTTCCATTTTGTTAATCAATGTTATGGCTTCACCGGTGGTACTTGCCCTGGCAGTTCTGCCAACTCGATGAACATAATCTTCAGGGTCTTTGGGTACCGTAAAGTTTATCACCATGTTAATATCTTTTACATCAATGCCTCTGCTAATCACATCGGTGGCAACCAGAATCCGTATTTTTCTATTTCTGAAATCGGTCATCAATGCCTCTCTCTCGTTTTGCTCCAAATCCGAACTAATCCACCGTGCCCGCATTCCCTCTTTTCTTAAGGCATTTACAATATCCTTGATACTGCGACGGGTACTGCCAAAAATAACTATGCTGCTAAATTCCGGTCTGTTTTTTATGATGTGAGCTATCAACGCGATTTTCTGCTCATCGTGAACCAGATAACCATTTTGTAACACTCCTTCAGCCGGTTTGCTAATGCTTAAACTTATTTCAAACGGATGGCTCAGAATTTGTTTTGCCAGCCTTCTTATTTTATCGGGCATGGTAGCACTAAACATCAAAGTTTGTCTTGTTGCAGGAAGAAAGGAGAATATTCTGACAATGTCTTCATAGAACCCAATATCAAGCATTCTGTCGGCCTCATCAAGCACTGCAAATTTTATCTTCGAAAAATTAACATAGCCCTGATTCAGATGCGAAATTAATTTCCCCGGTGTAGCCACAATGATGTCGGCACCGTCTGTTAATGCTTTTTTCTGCTGATCCCACGATGATCCGTCGTCTCCGCCATAAATGGGTACCGAAAAAATATCCAGGCTATATCCTAATCCTTCTATTTGCTGGTCTATTTGCAGTGCCAACTCACGGGTTGGTACCACTATCAAAACCTGGGGCTTACTCTCCCGGTTTCTTACCATGAAGTCAAGCATGGGAATTAAAAATGCAGCTGTTTTACCGGTACCGGTTTGTGCACAGGCAATCAGGTCACGGCCTTCTAGTACTGCGGGAATGGCTTGTTGCTGAATGGGCGTGGGCTGCTTAAAACCCATGTAGCCGATGGCTTCGGCTACCGATGGATGCAGCGCTATGTTTTCAAATGTCATTTAACAAAGGTACAATAAACAAAACGCATCGTGATTCAAATACAATAACACGCAATGCAACAGTAATATACAGGTCAATTCCTGAATTCTGTCATCCCTTTCATTTCTTCAAGAAAATCACGAAGGGACATGACTGTAATTTGCGAATTCACCTTGAAATAGTTATCTGAAGGTGTAATTATGAAGCCTTTTGAAATATCCAAATCAGACATGCTAATTATCATTCCTTTAGAAACAACAGGGCTGGAAGAAAACTTCATTTCAAAACCAAGGATGGGTTTACCGTTTCGCTCCAAAACCAAATCCAGCTCAGCGCCATTGTGTGTCCTGTAATAATATGGGCGAACATCAGATGGAAGTACCGTAACAATTTGCTCAATGGCGTATCCTTCCCAAAACGCCCCTGCAACAGGATGTGAGATGAGCTCTATCCAATCGTATAATCCTAAAAGTGAATTTAATATTCCTGTATCGCGAATATATATTTTAGGTGCCTTTACAAGGCGTTTACCAATATTAACAAAATATGGTTCAAGTAACCTGATAATGAAGGCGTCATTCAGAAAATCAGCATAGCGTTTTACAGTGGGCCCTTTAATATCCAATGAATTGGCAATTCGCTCCCATTGTAACACCTGACCATGCATGTGCGCCATCATCATGATAAATCGTCTAAGTGTGGATGGATCGGTACGCAAACCAAGTAACGGAAGATCTTTTTCAATATAGGTTTGAATAAACCCCTGACGCCATCTCATGCTTTTTCTCTCACCCGATGCCAGCACGCTTAACGGAAAGCCACCCCGCATCATGTGAAATTCTATTGGCATTTCCTCAGGCATCTCCCTAAGATTGAATGGTGCTAGCTCTACATAAAATATTCTTCCTGCTAATGATTCTGAACTGTCTCTAATCAATTCAGGTGATGCCGAACCTAAAAGGATAAATCTACCAGGCGTTCTGTTAATATCTATCATTGACCGAAGAATCGGAAATAGGTCTTTCCTGTTTTGTACTTCATCTATTATAATGCAATGATTCTGGTACATGGTGAAGAAAGAAACCGGATCATTTAACTTTACTGCATCCTGCGGGTTTTCAAGATCAAGATAAAGGCAGGGCATGTCTATACGAGACATCAGATATTTAACAAGCGTCGTTTTTCCAACTTGCCTGGGGCCAATGAGGCCGGTAACGGGAAATTCCGAAAGCAGCTCCTTAATATAGGGAATAATTTCTCTTATTTCCACCCCCCAAAGGTATTATTTTACCATGAAATTTCAAAATGATATTTTCATTTTTCATGGTAAAATTACAGCAAATTTGTAAGAAAAAGAAACTTGTTCTTTAATTAAAAATTTGTTATACAAATTGTTAATATAAAAAAAAGTTTTAAAGGGAAGAATAAAAAATAAATTACATTGATGTAATCAAATTCCGGATAAGCTCTTCGATTTTGGGTACTTTAATTCGTAGATGAATTGAAGTTTCGAACTCTGCCCCGGTTCAATTTTCAAATTCCACTTAAGTTCACCGGTTTCTTTGGTATGGGTTGCCTTACCTAATTCTTTAAGAGTTATTTCTATTTCTTTTTCGGTGGTCACCGGAATCTGGTCTATTATTTCTATTTCTATAGCTCTGGATTTGCCATTTCGGATTTTAATCTCAATTCCGGTGGTTTCTCGCTTGCTGCTACCTGCCGTAGCTGTTTTGGTAAAGTCTTTAATTTTATCACGTTTCACAACAATGTCTTTATCTCTTCCCAAAGAGATGCTCATGGTATCGCTGGTGCTTTGTGCGTCAACAAAAGATTCTCCTACATAGGTACCCTTGAAATATATGGTAGCGTTACCGCTAAGCAAACTGTATTTTTCCCATCCCGAAATCTGCGCAAGTAAAAAGGCATCGATATCATAACGTGGAGCTACAAAATACTTGTAGCTTGGAGTAATTTCATACTTCTGTACTTCTACCATGTACGACTTACCATTTGTGGGAATAGAGTAGGGTATTGAAATAGCAAATTCGGTGTTCACGCCACTGCTCTGCAGAACAGTATAACTGGCAGTTGACCTGAGATTATCCATTTGAATCATCTGGTTTTCCTGATATATATCATGACTGGTTATGGCACTTTGTGCAGCTGCTTCATTTGATTTTTGAGATTGAAGCTGACGAGAGTAAGCAGACCTTGATTGCTGCTTGTAATAGTTTGGATCAGTAGGCCGAATATACCAGGTATTAAGTGCAGGTGCTGTGTGTCCTTCACTAGGATTGGATGTACTTAAGGTTAATTTGACATTATCCCAGTCGTGGCCGCTGCTTTGATAAACCATAGCCTTGTAAGTAAGTGATATAGGACTGGAAATATCCGTACTTCGTATATCATACAATGGATACCAGCCGGCAGCTGTTGTAAGATAACGTACCTGTACACTTACACTTGCAGTTCTGTTGCTTTCAAGATGTAGTACAATCTCTCCGCTATAACGCTTCATGCCTTCTGTAATTTCCTGTAACTGTTGCTCAGCGTCCCTTTTTTGTTCAGTTAGGGTTTTTACTGTATTCTCGGCATCACGAATCATCTTTTGAATTTCGGGAAGTCGCGTGCGCATCATTTCTCCCATCTCTAATACGTCGTCCAGAAATAAACCTGATTCCTGAGTTATCAAATTGTAATTCGCTTCAATAAGCTCTATTTCATCTTTATAAATCTTGATTAACGCATTTTTTTCCTTGAGCTGATACCCCATGTCTTCAACCTTTTCACGAAGCTCTTTTTGCTTTTCTGTTTCAGAATCAGGCACAAGATAATTATTGCGATAACTAACTCCGGTTATAGTATATGCTTCATTTCCTGTTACCTGAATACTCTCAGAATTGATAAAAGGAGTAATGTTGTTTAACACAAAAGTATTCTTTCCCGGTTTAACATTTAGTGTGGCGCTACGAACCTCTTCTGCACCATTCAGAAAAACCTTTGCCTCTTTTACCTTACTGTCAACAGTTACTTCCTTCACCGGCTGGGCTGATGACACAAGAATACCTGAGAGTGAAAATATTAATATAAGCTTACGCATAACATTTACAGATTAGGGATAATTTTATTTTTGGGATATTTTACGGAATAACTGAATCTTACTGTTTTTTGCTCACCGGGAGCCAAAGTCATCTTCCAAGTAAGTCTCCCGGTCTTCTCATTCAGCAGAGCCCCGCCCTGGTCAAGCAATTCAACTTCAACCGATTTGTCTGCCGATAAAGGAATTTGATCAAACAAATCCATTTCGGCTGTATACTTTTGATTGTTTCTAACTTGTATTTCAAATACTACCGATTGCTGTTTTGTAGAACCAATAACCTTTGTAGATCGTAACTCAGAAACCTGTTTCCGGCTAATGTTTATTCCGCGGTCACGCCCCAAAGAAACCATCATAGTATCTGAAGTTATTTTAGTATCTAAATAAGTTGTACCTACATAGGTATCCTGATAGTAAATGCTTGCATTACCGGGTAGTAGGCTGTTGCCACCCCATTCCGTTAGGTAGGCACTTAAAAACGCATCCCGGTCTAATTTGGGAATGGCAAGATGTTTATAAACTGCAGGCAGTGTTATTTCTTGAATATCAATACTCATGGGCTCTTTATCTGTTAATATGGTATATGGAATTTTAATAGAAAATTCATTATTTACCCCTGCTTCGCTAACCTCTGTAAGCTCTGCTACCGACTCCGGCATTGCATCATAAACAACTTCTTCCACAGCTGATGCACCGGCCATTTCATCAGACTCCTTATCATAGGCAGACTCGGACATCACTTTTGACGGCATTCCTCCGGAAGCTTTTCCTTTTTTATTGGCAGAGTAATAGGTATAGAATTGAACAAACCAGGGCTTTACTTCGGGTTGTGTTCCACTTACTGAAGGATTACCGGTACTTAAGGTTACCTGGACATCGCTCCAGTCTTCTCCGCTTTGCTGCCAAACCAGTCCACGACTTGTTAGTTCAACGGGGCTTTTTGTATCCTGACTTCTGATATCGTAGGCTTGTGTCCATCCACTGCGTGTCATCAAATAACTTACTTTAAAATCAGCTTTTTGAGCCATACCCGTCGACACTTTAACCACAATTTCACTGCTGGGCTGCCCCTTTTTGTCGTTCCATATTCTTAGCTGAGTATTAAATTTTGCCAAATCTTTATTCAATAAGTCAATTTTTCTACCCAAACCAATAACTCCCAATTCCAGTAAACGCATGCGGGTTCGATGTAAATCACATAACTCCTTTAGACCCGTAACATCAAATCCTTCTTTGGTACCTTTAATGGTTTTGTTACTTCTTATCATAGCCATTTCGGCTTGCATTACCTTAATGCGGTCATCAATAATTCTCTTTCTTAGTTGTATGGATTCTATACTATCCTGAGCGGCCATAACATTCGCGGGTGGCTCTACCTTCTCCATGTAATTCATTCTGTGATTTACCGAAATAATGGTGTATGCCGGATTCCCTTCTACCTGAATGCTGTTAGGGTCAATATGCTGACTTAAGCCTGTCAGAACCACCTCATTATTGCCGGTCTTTAGTGCCACCGCCCCCTGACGGTGTACCTGCGCACCACTGAGAAAAACTGTAACAGCAACAGGTTTGCTCTCTAATTTTACCTCCTGAGCCTGAATTATCTGACTTATTGCCAGAAAACCAGAAAAGAAAAGAATCTTTTGTTTCATGATTGGATTCAATGTATTTAGCAAAGTAACGCACAGTTAGGGTTCATAAATGGTATGCTCAAGTTTATTTTTAAACATTTTTTATCAGATGTTAAGAATTCAAGTTGAATAACTCGCACGAAAGAAACATAAAACCTATAGGTTATATTGTAGTTTTGTACGGAAATATACATTACAAATAATGAATAAACCTTTGATTCTGATAACAAATGATGACGGAATTTCGGCACCGGGTATCAGAGCTTTGGTAGAGGCCGCATTTCCCTTGGGCGAAATCCTGGTATTCTCGCCTGATAGTCCGCAAAGTGGTATGGGACACGCTATTACCGTAAACCGGCCTCTACGATACGCAGTAAGTAAAGAGCATGGAGAAATTGAGGCATATAGTTGTGATGGCACACCTGTTGATTGCGTTAAACTAGCGATTTATGAGATTTTAAAACGTAAACCCGATTTACTGGTCTCCGGTATCAATCACGGTAGTAATGCTTCTACCAATGTGCTGTACAGCGGAACAATGTCTGCCGCAGTTGAAGGGGCTATGGAGGGTGTTCCCAGCATCGGTTTTTCGCTGGCCGACCACAGCTATGACGCCGATTTTTCTGCTTCAAAGCACTTTGCCGGTATCATCATGAAAAGCGCAATTCAAAACGGTATTCCCAACGGGATGTGCCTTAACGTAAACATTCCTAAACTGAAGACCGGGGAAATAAAGGGAATTAAAATATGCCGTCAGGCACATGCATATTGGGAAGACACCTTCGACAGACGCTTGGATCCGTTAGGTAAACCATACTTTTGGCTTACAGGCGAATTCCGCGACCACGACCACGGAGATGATACTGATATTCACGCGCTGAAAAACGCATACGTAAGTATTGTACCTACTCAATTCGACATGACTGCGCACCATGCTATGGCAACTATTAATTCATGGAAATTCTGAACGAATGATACAAAAGATAGATAAATTCTGGATTGGAACACTGGCTGGTACCCTTTTGCCATTCCTGGGATTCTGGATCGTTTACCTATATGTTTCCTATGAAAGAAGCCTGAGCTGGGCTACCTTCTGGAAAATGTTCAATACCGGCGATGACCACCGTGCCGCAGTAATGACCCTAAGCCTGATTGCAAATATGTTGGCTTTCTGGTTGTTCTTCTTTTATTGGAAACTAAACCACGCTTCCAAAGGATTGGTTTTTGTAACTATGTTGTTTGGCGCATACATCGTATACCTTAAAGTATAAAATATTGTATTTTAAAGATAAAAATCACATTACTTGAAGTACTACATTATAGCGGGAGAAGCATCGGGAGATCTGCACGCGTCAAACCTTGTTAAATCTTTAAAAATTAAAGATCCGCAAGCTGAATTCAGAGGGTGGGGTGGGGATTTAATGCAGAATCAAAGTGTTGTACTTGTTAAACACATCCGTGATACCTCTTTTATGGGGTTTACTGAAGTAATCCTGAATTTGCGGACCATTCTTGGGAATATTTCTTTATGCAAAAAAGATATTTTAGACTATAAACCCGATGTTGTAATTTGTGTCGACTTTCCGGGATTTAATTTGAGAATAGCTGGCTGGGCAGCAAAAAACAACATTCCGGTACATTACTATATTTCGCCGCAGGTATGGGCATGGAAAGAGGGGAGGGTGCAGCACATTAAAAAATCGGTGTCAAAAATGTATTGCATTTTACCTTTCGAAAAAGAGTTTTATGCAAAGCACGGAATGGATGTTGAGTATGTGGGACATCCGCTTCTGGATGCTATAGGAGAAAGACCTGCGGCTACGCGCAACGAGAAAATAATCGCACTTCTGCCGGGCAGCCGCAAACAGGAAATAGAACGCATGCTTCCTGAAATGCTAAAAATAGTTGACCATTTTAAGGAGTATGAGTTTATTATTGCAGGTGCACCTTCGCAAAAAACAGAGCTGTATCAACAAATAATACATCAATGCAACTGTGATACGAGCCGTGTAAATGTCTGGCATAATAAAACATACCCCTTACTTGAAACATGCCATGCTGCCGTAGTAACTTCTGGTACTGCAACCATGGAAACCGCGCTTTTTGGAGTCCCTCAGGTGGTGTGTTATAAAGGAGGGAATTTGTCCTATCAAATTGCAAAACGACTTATAAAAAACATACGGTATATCAGTCTCGTAAATTTGGTAATGGACACACCCGTTGTTCCCGAACTTATACAAGGTAATATGAATCATCAAAATATCATTGGTGCTTTGGAACCACTATTAAACGGCAACTTCCGTGAAACTATGTTACAAAATTACAGGCAAATGCGTCAAAAACTGGGAACCAGTGGTGCTTCGGAACGCGTGGCTTCTGTTATTTACAATACTCTATCCAAGCAGAAGTGAAAAAATCATTGTGAATAATTCCTTTTACTGAACCTTATCTGTTTCCTGTTCAGGTTTAGATTTGTTACAATGCGTTTTTTAGCTTTTTTACTTTTAAACCTGTTGAATTTTCCGTTAAATGCCCAGTTAATGGACATTGGCATATTAAGAGACATGAATGTTCAGCAGGTTTCCGTTACTTGCTACGGAGAAGGCAGTATCCTTATCAACGATACTCTGTATGACAGAACAATAAAACAAGGCGAAATTATTACGCTGTCACGCTATGGAGGAAAAGTTGCGTATAAAGATTCCTTAGGCGCAAATATCTATGTCGGGTCTATAACATTTAAGGCAGTGACAACAGATACTTATTGGGGTATAAAGGTTTCAGGCAGTGCACGTAAAGAAAGGCAATACTATGGACACATAGTGGCAGACAGTCAGGAAGAGGGATTGCGTTTAATAAACAAAGTACAAATGCGCGATTATATTGCGGGTGTGGTTCAGGCCGAAAGTGGCGTAAATCAAAATATTGAGTATTATAAGGTTCAGGCAATTCTTGCACGTACTTTTGCCCTGAAGAATATCTCCAAACATTCCGATGAGGGCTTCATGCTTACCGATTTGGTGAATTGTCAGGCATATCACGGAAGATGTACTTATCCTGAACGCATTGAAATTGCAGTTGATGAAACCGAAGGAATGGTGGTTACCGACCAGAACCATGAACTTATTACAGCCGTATATCACAGTAACTCCGGAGGACAAACAGCAAATCCTGAGGCTGTTTGGAATAAGCCTTTGCCTTATTTACGAAGTGTTGTAGATACCTTTAGTATCGGCACCAGAAGTTATAAGTGGACGAAAACGCTTACAGAAGCCGAATGGCTGCAGTATCTGCGGGATAAACATAGTTATCCTGTTGATGATTCACTGGCCAAGATAAGGGCTCTGAATTATAAACAATTGTTCAGAGACGCATTTTTTGTGCACTCACAATATGGAATTCCTTTGCGGGACATAAGAACAGATTTTAAACTCAATAGTACGTTTTTTAATGTGGTTCCCGTAGCAAACGGAAATATTGAATTACGCGGTAGAGGTTTCGGTCATGGCGTAGGTCTGTCACAGGAAGGAGCGATGGTTATGAGTCGCAGTGGTTACGATTACCGTCAAATTATTGATTTTTATTTTTACAACGTTACCGTTACAGACATTAAACATGTTATCTTTTTCAGGGAAACTGTAAATCAGGATATTGCAGGCCACGGATCCTACTGAGTACAATTAAGGATTTGTTTCTCATAATTTACATTATGTTAAATAGAGTTATCTTGTATTAAATAACTAAACTCGTATTTCATTCTGACAGTTGTGTGTCTATACATAGATTTCTTCCATTACAACATCATAAATACTACCTTTGCCATGCTAACCTTCAACAAAGAATAATTCGCATGTTGCGCATCGCACTGATTGGATACGGAAAAATGGGAAAAGCCATTGAGCAGGAAGCGCTTATGCGTGGTCATAATATTGCCGCACGATTTGGACGTACCGATGCACCCCGTTTTGCTGAATTAGTAGATATTGCCGACGTTGCCATAGAATTTACCCGTCCTGAATCAGCCATCAGGAACCTAAGTGCTTTAATTGAATTAAAAATCCCTACAGTGTGCGGCACTACCGGATGGCTGGAACATTTTGATGCAGTGTGTGAAAAGGTGTTAAAACAGAATGGTGCTTTTTTATATGCAAGTAATTTCAGCGTAGGTGTTAACGTTACCATGGCTGTAAACAGGTATCTTGCGAAATTAATGGCCCAATTTCCCGATTACGAAGTGTCAATGACCGAGATACACCACATACATAAACTGGATGCACCCTCAGGAACTGGAATTTCGTTGGCTAATGATATTATTGCCCGTCATCCGCATAAAAAAAGATGGTCTCTCATGGACACCGGCTCCCAGATTGCTGAAGATAAAGAAGCATTAAATATTAACGCCATTCGTCAGGGAGAAATTCCCGGTACCCACGAAATTACTTACTCCTCTCCTATTGATACAATCACCTTAAAGCACGAAGCGCACAACCGCAAAGGATTTGCCCTGGGGGCTGTGCTGGCCGCCGAATGGATTGTGGGAAGAACAGGTGTTTTTTCTATGAATAACGTACTTAACATCCAATAATACAAATGACGACTGCTCAAATTATTTTCAGTATATATATATATTCCCTGCTTGCCGTTTACATGGCCACTTTTTACAAACTGTTCCCTAAAGCAGGTCGCAAGCAATGGGAAGGATTAGTGCCGGTATATAATGTATACATCTGGCTGAAAATAATGAAAAAACCCTGGTGGTGGATGCTGCTGATGTTGATGGACGGCGTCAATTTTTTGGTAATGTTAATGATGAACGTTGAATTGGGGCGCACCTATAATAAGCATAAACCAATGGATATTCTTTTATTCCTGATACTACCCCACTATGCTATTATTAAATTAACTTATCTTGACAACGCTGAATACGCAGGTGCAACCGACTGGGCCAATGATGAACATCGCAAGAAACGTGAAGCCGGAGACCATTTTATTCTTGCTTTCAGTACACTGGGGGCTGGACATGTAGTTACATTCGTTTTCAGGTTACTGGGTTCTAAGAATAAGAAAGGAAAAAAAACCATGGTGAAGGAATGGAGCGATGCTTTTCTTTTTGCGCTGATTGCTGCTTCCTTAATCCGAACTCTGGTAATAGAGGCATTCAATATTCCTTCTCCTTCTATGGAAAAGGAATTACTGGTAGGCGATTACCTGTTTGTAAGTAAGATGAGTTACGGACCAAAACTCCCCAATACTCCTATCGCCATTCCTTTTGTACACAACACCATTCCGCTGATTAACACCAAAAGTTATGTTGAGTGGCAAAAACGACCATACCGCAGACTTCCGGGCTTTGGCAGTGTTGAAAGAAATGACATAGTTGTTTTTAATTTTCCTGCAGGAGATACTGCCATTAACGATCCGGGCACAACCGGATTGATGGGACACGATTACTATGCTCAACTTCGTACACGTGCATTTAATCTTTTCTTGAAAGACAGAACCCAAGGGAAGTTTCCTTCCGGTGTAAAATCTGCCATGAAGGAATTTGCATCGGTAGAATCGCAATATTTTAGTAAAGCACGC
The DNA here is from genome assembly GCA_964508605.1 of uncultured Weeksellaceae bacterium. Taxonomy (GTDB): domain Bacteria; phylum Bacteroidota; class Bacteroidia; order Flavobacteriales_D; family CAZDUI01; genus CAZDUI01. The sequence continues at coordinate 26,246 of CAZDUI010000032.1, forward strand.
AAACTGTATATGGATCAGTATGGTTTGTTGGCCAGACCGGTTGATAAAAGGGAAAACTATATTAAACGTTGTGTGGCAATACCGGGTGATAGTCTTGAAATTATTGGAGGTGAGTTGTTTATTAACGGACAGCCAGCCGAAAAACTTGAAAATATTCAATACCGTTACGAAGTTCGTGTAAAAGAAGACATGACCGTTGAACAGTTTTTGGCTCACATTCAGCAACTGCAACAGGTAAGCAAGGAAAGATTTGATATCAATCCTATTGACATCAGGCCTTTAGACAGAGAAAACAGAATTTTCTCTATACATCTAACTCCGCAGAATTTCAAGAAATTTATTTCACACTACGGCGAAGAAAATGTTCTGAGACAAGACTTACCAAAAGGTTATTATGTGTATGCAAATGCCGACTCAACCCGAACCGACGAATGGAACATGATTCGCAATAGCATCCAGTCTACCAATGTATATACGGTTACAGACCGTGAACAGGCGTTATTTCCTTACCTGAGTATCTATCCCAATCATCAGTCATTCGATTGGACAGAGGACAACTTCGGGCCGATTTATATTCCAAAAGCAGGCGATAAATTAGACTTAACCAAAGCCAAAAACGTGATACTGTACCGCAAGGTAATCGAGCATTACGAACACCACACCATTGAAATGAAAGACGGAAAAGTATTGATAGATGGCGCAGAACAAACTGAATATGAATTTGAAATGGATTATTTTTGGCTTATGGGAGACAACCGTCACCAAAGTGCCGACAGCCGTTTCTGGGGTTTTGTTCCTGACGATCATGTAGTAGGTAAGGCTGTTTTTATATGGATGTCGCGCGATGACGATGGATCCATTCGCTGGAACAGGGTTTTCAAATCGATTTGATTCATGTTGTATCCGGTGGCCGTTTTTGGACCTCCACTCTATTACAGTTTGTGGATGCATGATCCCATGCCGATATTGGATATTCACGAACATTATATAAAACAAACCCTTCGCAGCCGGTACCGGATTGCTACAGCTAATGGTATTCAGACCTTGTCGGTTCCCGTACACCGAAAAAATCATCAGGCAGTAAAAGACATAAAAATTGACAAGACCAAATTCAGTATTTCACAACACCGAAATGCACTGGATACTGCCTATAACAAATCGCCGTACTATGAATATTTTACGGATGATTTACATGATGTTTTGGTAAAATCGGACGGTATAATGGATATTCAAATACACTTCATGCATTGGTTATCAAAACTTTTTCCTCTATCGCAACCGTCGCTTTTTTCTGAACAGTTTACTGCCTATGGTACTAAACACACTGATTTGAGAGTCTACTTCACTGAATCAGAATCTGAAGGCACACCTCTGCCCTACTATCAGGTATTTCAGGACAGACACGGTTTTTTACCAGGATGCAGCATTTTAGATGTGCTATTTAACCTAGGACCGGAAACACATTCGTATCTAAAAGACCTTTACCAAACCGTAATTCAAGGAAACCTTTTTATATTTGGCCATCATGAGTAAAACCGTTGTAGACTTAAACACACCTGTTAATTTGGAAGCCAGCAAGAATGAGGACAGTATGAAATTAATGCTGAGCGACTTAAAAAATCGTCTGGCAGTAATTTATAAAGGAGGGGGAGAAAAACGAATTGCTGCACAACACGAAAAAGGAAAGTTAACTGCCCGTGAAAGGGTTACATATCTTTTGGATAAAGACGCGCCTGTTATTGAAATAGGTGCCTTTGCCGGAGACAACATGTTTCACGAACATGGGGGATGTCCGTCGGGAGGTGTGGTTGTTGTAATTGGTTATGTAAGCGGCAGGCAATGCATGGTGGTTGCTAACGACGCCACAGTAAAGGCCGGTGCATGGTTTCCTATTACGGGCAAAAAAAACCTAAGAGCGCAGGAAATAAGCATGGAGAACAAGCTTCCCATTATATACTTAGTGGACAGCGCCGGAGTATATTTACCCATGCAGGATGAGATTTTTCCGGATAAAGAACATTTTGGACGGATCTTCAGAAACAACGCCATTATGAGCAGCTTGGGGATTCCTCAAATTTCTGCCATTATGGGAAGTTGCGTGGCAGGAGGCGCTTATCTGCCCATTATGAGTGACGAAGCCATGATAGTTGACAAAACGGGGACTATCTTTTTGGCAGGTTCATATCTTGTAAAGGCTGCAATTGGTGAAGATATTGATAACGAAACCCTTGGCGGAGCTACCACACATTGCGAAATTTCGGGCGTTACCGATTATAAGTGCAAAGACGACAAAGATTGTCTCGATAAGATAAGGGATATTATGAGTAAAATGGGTAATTTCAGCAAAGCCGGTTTTAACCGGATTGCTGCCAAATTACCTGCCGCAAATCCTGAAGATATATACTCCATTCTTCCCAAGGAACGCAGCAAACAATACGACATGCGCGAAATTATTAAGCGCATTGTGGATGATGGCGAATTTACTGAATACAAGCCCACATTCGGAAAAAGCATTATATGTGCTTATGTACGCATAGACGGATGGAGTGTTGGCGTAGTTGCCAATCAAAGAGTTCTTGTTAAGAATGCAAAGGGCGAAATGCAGTTTGGTGGCGTAATATACAGTGATTCGGCCGACAAAGCGGCGCGTTTTATAATGAATTGTAATCAGAAAAATATTCCCTTGATGTTCCTGCAGGACGTTACCGGCTTTATGGTCGGCTCACGGTCGGAACATGGAGGCATCATTAAAGACGGTGCAAAAATGGTCAACGCTGTGGCCAACAGTGTAGTGCCTAAATTCACGGTAGTTATCGGAAACTCATACGGTGCCGGTAATTATGCCATGTGCGGAAAAGCCTACGACCCGCGCCTGATTGTTGGTTGGCCAACAGCTAATGTTGCGGTTATGGGCGGTGATCAGGCTGCAAAAACCTTATTACAAATTGAAGTAGCTGCATTAAAAGCACGCGGAGAAGAAATTACTAAAGAACGGGAAACCGAACTGCTCACAAAAATTAAGAAAAAGTATGAAGACAGCACCTCTCCATATTATGCAGCTGCCCGCTTATGGCTAGACGCTATTATAGACCCGATAGATACCAGAAAATGGATTTCTATGGGTATAGAAATGGCCAACAATGCTCCTGCAACCCGTGCTTTTAACGTGGGTATTATACAAACATAAAAAGTTGTTCACTGTACTAAATTGCTAATCGGAACGGAAGACACTATTCAACTATCAATTTCTTTATAAATAGTTGCTCTTTGAAATAATCAATATTCGATAAATTCCGGAAGCAAACATATCTTTTTATCAAGTGTTTGTAATTTCACAATGTTATAATATATCTTTGAACATGCCTGAATTTTCGAGCGAGTCAAATAAAAAATTTGAAGCGGGAGATTTTTACTATAGTCCTGAAGGATATATGGTTTTTACGGAACAGTATTTATTGCGCAGGGGATACTGTTGTAAAAGCGGATGCCGGCATTGTCCTTACGGTTATGATAAAAAAACGGACCGGGTGAAATCCGTGCGCCGCGAAAAGCAGTAAAGAGATTGCTGTTATCTTTGTTTTTATGAGTGTACATTTGTTTACGTTGCAGAATGGAATTCGCGTTGTATTTCAAAAGACAAATTCTCCGGTTGGACATTGTGCCTTAGTGGTGAATACCGGAAGCAGGGACGAAATGGAACACGAACACGGTATGGCCCATTTTATTGAGCACTGTTTGTTTAAGGGGACTAAAAAACGCAAAGGGTATCAAATTTTAAACCGGCTGGATGGTGTAGGAGGAGAAATAAATGCATACACCACAAAGGAAGAAACAGCTGTTCACGCATCCTTTCCAGCCGAGCATTTTGAACGCGCCGTTGACTTGATTGCGGATATTGTATTGCATCCGGTGTTTCCTGAAAAAGAAATTGAAAAAGAAAAGGAAGTAATTACCGATGAAATCCTGGGATGTATGGACGATCCTGCCGAGCAAATAACCGATGATTTTGAAGATTTGCTTTTTCAGGGACACGCTCTGGGACGAAGCATTCTGGGGACAGAAAAGAGTGTTAAGAACTTTACGCGTCAACATCTCATTGAATTTTATAATAGGAACTATTTGAGTGAAAAAATGGTGTTTAGTTGTTCAGGCAACTATTCAATTAAATACATTCAAAACATTCTAAATAAATATCTTAAAAATTTTACTACTTCAACTGTTGACGGAAGTTCCCGGCAACCCTTTCAGCCCAAAGGCTCTCACAAGAAACAAGTAAATCGTACCGGATATCAGGCGCACGTAATGTTAGGTTCTATATGCTACGATATTAACGATGACCGGCGTATTTCCGCAGCATTTTTAAACAATCTTTTGGCAGGTCCGCCTATGAATACTCGTTTGGGGATGGAATTGCGCGAAAAAAAAGGCATAGCCTATACCATAGAGAGTTCATATAATCCCTATTCAGATACGGGGTGGTTTGGAGTGTACTTCGGAACTACGGAAAACAATATCAATAAGGCAATAGACTTGATTTACAAAGAATATAATAAAATTTTGCGCAACGGAATTTCAGCCAGAGAACTAAGTATGTTGCAAAAACAACTTACCGGATATTTGATTATGAGCAGTGAGAACCATGCCGCACTGGTTATTAATCACGCCAAAAATGTGATGTATTACGGAGAAACTTTTAATTTAGAGCAGATACTTAAAAAAATAGAATCGGTTAGCTCTGAGAGTCTTCTTTCAGCTGCACACGACTTTTTGCAGCCCCATCAACAGAGTGTGTTGATCTTCAATCCTGCGGAAGCATGATACTTCCTGAAGCTTTTATCTATCGCATCCGGAACGAATTTCCTGATGAAGCACAATGTATTTTAGATGCGTATCATCATGAACCCGTTGTAACCATAAGAACGAATCCTAAGAAAACAGGGCCCCTGAATCTGCCTTCCGTTCCCTGGTGCAGTAACGGATACATACTGAAGCAGAGACCTTTGTTCACATCAGATCCTCTGCTACATGCAGGAGCATATTACGTGCAGGAGTCGTCGAGCATGATTCTGGAGACAATTATTTCCGGGATACTGGCAGTTTCGCAGCCTGCAAAGGTGCTTGATTTATGCGCTGCTCCCGGAGGTAAATCCACGCATTTATTGTCGTTGCTGCCGCAGGCATCGTTTGTGGCGAACGAAACAGAGGGACGCCGAAATGCAATATTGCAGGAAAATCTGATAAAATGGGGTACAAGATATCCTGCAATTACCTCTGCTCCTGCCCTCTTTTTTGGAAACCAATTTCCTGATACCTTCGACCTGGTATTGGTAGATGCCCCTTGTTCCGGCGAAGGACTTTTTAGAAAACATCAGGATTATGTTCATACATGGCATGCCGGTATGGCCGAAACCTGTTCAATGAGGCAAAAAGATATTCTTAGGGATATCTGGCCTGCACTTCAGCCCGGTGGATTTTTAATCTACAGTACCTGTACATTAAACAATACGGAAAATATCGAAGTTATTCGCTCATTTCTTGCCGATTACAGCGACTCGGAGCAATTTAAAATTGTGTTGCCTGAAGAGTTTAATTTCAGCAGTGACGGGCATGGTGGTTACTATGCCCTGCCGGGCTGTGTACCCGGAGATGGTTTTTATTTCAGCGTACTTCGCAAAAAAGGGCATTTCCAGGAGGAGGTCAGGAAAACATCGGTTTGCGAATTTGAATGGCGACAATCCGTATACCAAATAGATTCCAATCTGAAAGACTTGATAAACAGCGCACATCAATTGGGCTATTTAAGGATACCCGGTCTTGAGATTTCATCGCCGCATAGCAAAATACCGTCGCATGCAGCATCTCTGCATGTTGATACAGAAGGTATCAGAAATAAATTTCCGGTGGTTTCATTGAATCATACTCAGGCTTTGGAATACCTGAAACGCCAGGCATTGTCTATAAATGGTTACAACGGGGCAGTATTGCTATCATTTCAAGACGTAATGCTGGGTTGGGGAAATGGTATTGACACCAGAATTAACAACGTGTATCCTAAAAATTGGCGCATTCTGTCCCTGCAAATGAAACCGGAATTCTCCATAGCCGGTTTCCGGTAAAGCAAAAAAAGGAGCGGTTTACCGCTCCTGAGATATTAAAATTCCTAAAATAAATTACTGCTGATTTGCAGTTTCAGGTTTTTCAAGCAATACCCTTCTGCTAAGTTTTAGTTTACCGGTTTTAGGGTCTTTACCCAATACCTTTATTTGAACCACATCGCCCTCTTTCAATACATCAGACACATTTTCAATGCGGGTCCAGTCGATTTCGCTAACGTGCAGCAACCCGTCTATTCCGGGTATCAGTTCCACAAAAGCTCCGTATGGCATAATGGTCTTTACCTTTCCGTCGTACACCTCTCCTATTTCTACTACCCGTGGGAATGCAATATTACGAACTCTGGTTTCGGCGGCTTTCATATCATCTTTGTTCTTGGCAGCAATCTCAACAACGCCTTTACCGTTAATTTCTTCAATAACGATGATGGTATTTGTAGTTTTTTGAATTTCCTGGATGATTTTACCTCCGGGTCCAATAATAGCACCAATCACTTCCTGCGGTACTTCTATTGAAATGATTCTCGGAACATGTGGTTTGTAATCTTCACGTGCTGCCGGAATGGCTTGTTCAATAATTTCAAGTATATGTAAACGTCCCTGACGAGCCTGTTCTAATGCTTCGCTTAACATTGTATGGCTCAATCCGTCAATCTTAATATCCATTTGACAAGCCGTAATTCCGTTGCGGGTACCGGTTACTTTAAAATCCATATCCCCCAAATGATCTTCATCACCAAGAATATCGCTTAAAATAACGTATTTACCTTGATTATCGGTAATTAACCCCATTGCAATTCCACTTACCGGACGCTTCATTTTTACGCCGGCATCTAACAATGCTAGTGTTCCGGCACAAACGGTAGCCATTGATGAAGAACCATTTGATTCCAATACATCACTTACAATGCGGGTTGTATATGGGAAATCGGTTTCAGGCAACATTGGACGAAGTGCTCTTAACGCAAGATTTCCGTGTCCTACCTCACGGCGGCTTGTACCTCTCAGAGGAGACGATTCGCCTGTAGAAAATGGAGGGAAATTGTAATGCAACAGGAAGCGCTCGGTACCCGAAATGAATGCGCCGTCAATCATTTGCTCATCCAGTTTAGTTCCCAGGGTAACAGTAGCAAGTGCTTGTGTTTCTCCGCGGGTAAACAATGCTGAACCATGCGGCGAAGGTAAATAGTTCGTTTCGCACCATATGGGACGAATCTCAGTAGTTTTCCGCCCATCCAGCCTAATGCCCTTTTCAAGCACTACTCTGCGCATGGCTTCTTTCTCTGCCTTATAGAAATATCCTTTCAGGAATTTAGATTTTTCCTCACGCTGATCTTCAGGTAGGGTTTCGACGAATGCGTCGCGAACTTCCTTAATCAACTTCTTCCGCTCTTCCTTATTGGCAATTCCTCTTGAAGAAATTTCGTAACATTTTGGATAACAAAAATCAAACACAGCTTTCTTTAATTCTTCGTCATGCGTTTCATGGCAATACTCTCTCACTTTACCTAACGAACCAACTTTTGAAGCCAGTTCATTTTGAGCAGCGCATTGTTGTTTAATAGCTTCGTGTGCAATGTGAATTGCCTGGAGAAAATCGTTCTCGCCAATCTCCTTGGTTTCACCTTCAACCATTACTATATCTTTGGCAGAACCGGCAACAATAATATCAATGTCAGATACTTCAAGTTGCGATTTAGTAGGATTTACAATAAACTGACCATCCACTCTTCCTATGCGTACTTCACTTACAGGACCGCTGAAGGGCACGTCGCTGACAGCAATGGCAGCAGATGCAGCCAGGCAAGCCAAGGCATCGGGCATGGTTTCACCGTCAGAAGAAAGCAATGAAATCATTACCTGGGTATCGGCATGGTAGTCATCAGGAAACAATGGACGTAGAGCGCGGTCTACTAATCTCATAATCAACACTTCGTAATCTGAAGGACGTGCTTCTCTTTTAAAGAACCCCCCCGGAAAACGGCCTGTTGAGGCATATTTCTCTCTGTAATCAACAGTTAACGGCATAAAATCTACACCATCTTTAACTTCAGGTGCCGAAACAACGGTAGCCAGTAGCACATTGTCGCCCTGACGCACCAGTACAGATCCGTCGGCCTGCTTGGCCAATACTCCGGTTTCAATGGTTATAACCCGGCCGTTGCCAAGGTCAATGGTTTGTGTAATTGCATTTGGTTTCATACTTCTTTTCTCTTTTACCTCTTTTTATACATATATATTAAACATCCAAAAATAAAAAAGGCAATCGCTAAACAATTGCCTTTAAAAACTATTGATTCGCCTGCACAAGCATGCCGTAATTATTTACGTATGCCCAGTTCCTTAATAATAGCGCGATAGCGTTCAATATCCTTTTCTTTTAAGTAGGCCAGCAAGGCTTTACGCTTACCTACCAGTTTTTGTAGTGCCAATTGCGTTCCGTAATCTTTTTTATTAGCCTTCAAATGGTTAGTAAGATGGTCAATGCGATAAGAGAACAGGGCAACTTGTCCCTCTGCCGAGCCGGTATTCTTTTCACTTTTACCGTGCTTTTTGAAGATTTCTTCTTTTTTTTCTTTAGTCAGATACATGCTGAAATTATTTAATGTTCATTATGCAATCCGCCACTTTCATGGAAAATTGAGGCGCAAAGATAACAGGATGATTTGAATCAGCCTAATTTTTGAAAAATTTTATAAATTTACTTAAGGTTTCTCTAATTTCCCTTCGGTCCACAATCAGATCAAGGAATCCGTGTTCCAGCAGAAACTCAGATGTTTGAAAGCCTTCAGGAAGGTCTTTACCAATGGTTTCACGAATTACTCTCGGCCCTGCAAATCCAATCAATGCACCCGGCTCAGCGATGTTTATATCGCCCAGCATGGCAAAGGAAGCCGTAACACCTCCTGTTGTGGGGTCGGTTAAATAAGATATATAGGGTAGTTTGTGATTTGAAAGTTCAATAAGTTTTGCAGAAGTCTTTGCCATTTGCATCAAACTAAATCCTGCTTCCATCATACGGGCGCCACCAGATTTAGAGATAATCATCAAAGGTGCATTCAATTCAATAGCTTTATCAACAGCCCGCGCAATTTTCTCACCTACCACACTACCCATGGAGCCGCCAATAAAACCAAAATCCATTGCTGCAATAACCAGCGGTTGTTCGTATACCAGACCGTGCGCACACTGCATAGCATCTTTTAGCCCCGATTTGGCAATAGACTCCTCAAGTCTTTTGTTATATGGTTTGGTATCGGTAAACTCTAATGGGTCTGTAGAGATAATGTTATCGGCGAAAAGAACACAAGTTCCCGGATCGAAAATCAGTTCAAAATACTCCTGTGCTCCAATGCGCTCATGGTATCCCTCTTCAGGACTCACATAAGCATTCATTATTAATTCTTCCCTTTCAATAATTTTTCCGCTGGGCGTTTTATACCAAAGTCCATCAGGAGTTTCTTTTCTCTCGCTGGTTGGTGTGGTAATGCCTTTACGGGTTCTTCTGAACCATCCCATAATTCTATTTTTTGTTAGGCTATTGTTACTGAAGCATCAAGATAAACATCCTGAATGGCGTTCAGTAACGAAATACCATCGTTCATTGGTTTCTGAAATGCCTTTCTTCCGCTAATTAATCCGTGTCCCCCGGCCCTTTTATTGATTACAGCAGTCTTAACGGCTTCGGCCAAATCACTTTGTCCGCTACCGGTACTTGCTCCGCCTGAATTAATCAGACCAATTCGCCCCATATAGCAATTGGCAACCTGGTATCTGCACAAATCTACCGGATGGTCAGTAACCAGTTCTCCATAGACCTTTTTGTGAGTTTTACCATAGTTTAATGCATTATAGCCTCCATTATTCTCGGGCAATTTTTGCTTGATAATATCTGCCTGTATTGTTACCCCAAGATGATTGGCCTGAGAGGTAAGGTCGGCAGAAGTGTGATAGTCTATACCCTCTTTCTTAAAACCTGAATTTCGCAAATAACACCACAATACAGTGGCCATGCCCAACTCGTGCGCTCTTTCAAATGCCTGAGCCACCTCTACAATCTGCCGGCTGCTTTCGTCTGAACCAAAATAGATGGTTGCTCCTACAGCGACAGCACCCAAATTCCACGCTTCTTCTACCGAGCCAAACAGAATTTGGTCGTATTTATTAGGATAGGTCATTAATTCATTGTGATTAATTTTCACAATAAACGGAATGCGATGAGCGTATTTGCGGGAAACAGAAGCCAAAACCCCAAATGTGGATGCTACTGCATTACAACCTCCTTCTAAGGCCAACTTTACGATATTCTCAGGGTCAAAATATACAGGATTCGGGGCAAAGGAAGCTCCTGCAGAATGCTCTATTCCCTGATCTACAGGCAAAATAGATACATATCCAGTATTGGCCAACCGGCCGGTGCCATATATCTGCTGTAAACTTCTTAATACCTGTGGACTTCTGTTTGTTCCTACAAACATGTTATCAACAAACCGTGATGACGGTTTATGTATACTGCTTACAGGTATACCTTTACACTCGTGATTTAATAGTGTATCAGCTTCCGGTCCAAGTAACTCAATAATATTAGTAGCCATAAATTTATCTTCTTTAGCGCGTCAAAGGTAAAAGATTTTCATTCACTGCATAGGTAATATGCTGCTCTTTGAAGTACACAACTCATTGTTAGCACTTCACAATAAAACTTATTTCATTTCAAAAAGACCGTGTAATTCGCCATCAATGCTTGTAATAATGCTGCCCAAATCTTCTGAATTCTTATGAAACTGGTTGTTGTCTACGTCAATTACAAGTAATTTACCTTTATCATAGGTGCTTATCCAGGCCTCATACCTCTCATTCAATCTCTTTAGGTAGTCCAATCGTATGCTCTCTTCGTAATCTCTACCCCTTTCCTGAATGTGTTCGACAAGTTTTGGAACACTGGCTCTAAGATAAATAAGTAAATCAGGAGGCGCAATGAAAGACTCTATCAAATTAAATAGGCTGAAATAGTTTTCAAAATCCCTTGTGGTCATTAAACCCATCGCATGAAGATTCGGGGCAAAAATGAAAGCGTCTTCATAAATGGTTCTGTCCTGGATTACGTTTCGTCTGCCGGTTTTTATTTCCTGAATTTGAGTGAAACGATTTGTTAGATAATAAATTTGCAAATTGAAGGACCATCTCTGCATATCATTATAAAAATCATTTAAATACGGATTCTGCTCTATGTCTTCATAATGGGCATCCCAACGGTAGTGATCACTTAATAGTCGAGTCAAGGTTGTCTTTCCGCTTCCTATATTACCTGCAATTGCTAAATGCATGATTTTGAATATTTTTTATTACTAATTTATGTTTTGAGCGAACCAAAGTACAAATATTCACCGAAATGAAAGCAATTGTTAATATCTCGTTTGGATTTGCACAATTTCATCTGGGAAATATACACAAAAGCCTTATGAATTCAAAGATAAAACAGATGACACCGACAAAACACAGTTAGCCAAAAAACCAAGCCAAATGACTGTTAAGGTTTCCGTGTTATCCTATATCTGATGAGCTGTTTCCCACAGCTTTGCCACATTTTTGCTATTACCGAAACTGATTCTTTACCACATGTATTAAAAACATTAACGTTTTTTAAATCGGGCTGCGAATCAGAGTTAACGGTTATAAACCCCTCATCCAATTGCAGCCAGGCAGCAATTGTAAATACATGAATATTTGATATGCCCGTTAATTCTGTATACCACTTCAGGGTACCAAACCGATCCAGCCAACCTACTCCGCACATGCTGTCCGCAAAAATCAATTCTCCGTTCAGTTCAGCCATAGAACTAATTTCTAAAGCCTTACCTGTAAGTGTTATCATATTTTGCGATTTGAATGTAGTTTCAAAGGATTCATTCAACTTAACAAATTCCTGATTTACTGCATCAAATACCCAATAACCATTGTCTTGTGATGGTGCAATTTCCGTTACCTGATGGAAGCCTAGGGAGGCCAGAGAAACCGGTTCTCCCTGAATGCTCAAAGAGTTGTCTAAAATTAATATTTCCAGTTGGTCGCGATAAAAAAGAGAGGTCCGTAAAAAGTTCATACTTTTTATTTCTGTCAACACCCCTTTATTCTTAATACTCTGCGTTTGCAATGTATCGCCGGCATCGTTAATTCTGAATATACGGTCTCCTTTTGTAAATAACAAGGTTCCGTTACCCTCAGCATGTATCAGGTCGCAATCGATGGATAAAGTGTCTACAGATACTATGGTTAGCTGAGCACCGGAACACTTCACCATCAAACTCAGCAGAATTAATAAAAAAACTCCATGCAAGTTAATATGGTAAGTTTTCAAAGGCTTTGACCAAATCAAAATCAATCAATTTAATAAACTACTAATTAATTCAACAGAGAGCGAATCTATCATCAGCATTACCTCAGATTGACAAAATGGGTTATTTCATCTACAAACTTCCGCGAATTATACAACCGCGGTACCTTATTTTGCCCACCCAATTTTCCTCTCATCTTCATCCAATCATAAAACGTGCCTGACGGTACATTTCGTACTAAAGGTTCCCGTAAATTTAAATTTGATGCCCTTTTTGCTTCATAATCGCTATTCAGTTTCTTAAGTTCTGCATCCAGTTTCTGTGTAAACACTTTAATGCTTTCGGGTTCCTTCTCAAATTCAATTAACCATTCATGCGCCCCTGAGGTCTCTGCAGCACTCATGTACACCGGCCCTGCTGTGTAATCACGAATGGAACAACTAAGAGCTTCACATGTGATTTGCAATGCTTTATCGGCATTATCAATAATCAGCTCTTCTCCAAAAGTGTTAATAAAATGCTTGGTTCTGCCGGTAACCTGAATTCTATAAGGTTCCTTCTCGGTAAAAATTACAGTGTCGCCCGGCAGATAGCGCCACAAACCTCCGTTCGTTGATATCACCAAAGCATAATTTACTCCAACCTCAACATCTTCTATACCCATCACTTCTGTTGATGCAGTGCCTTTATATGAAGACATTGGAATAAACTCGTAATAAATACCGTAATCAAGCATTAGTAACATGGAATCGGAAATCAAACAATCCTGAATGGCAAAAAATCCTTCACTCGCATTATAGGTTTCAATATAATGCATGTCAGGTTTTTGTATAATAGATTCAAATTGCGACCTGTACGGAGCAAAACTAACACCACCATGCATAAACATCTCAAGCCTTGGCCACACATCTGCAATATTTGACTTGCCGGTTATCTGTAATATATGCCGAAGCAGCAAAAGTGTCCATGACGGAACACCTGCAATTATTCTTACATCTTGATTTGCAGTCCCTCTGGCAAGTTTATCTATTTTTTCTTCCCAGTTGTTCATTAAAGCGATTTCCTTTCCGGGAATGCGTCTGATTTCAGCCCACCAGGGTAAGTTTCTTATTATAATAGCAGACAAATCACCTGTATAAGATTTTTTACTTAAAGTATTAAGTTGAGAACTACCGCCAATTACCAAATTTTTTCCGCTATACAAATCTGCCTGTGGATGATTGTGGTAATATAAACTGAGTAAGTCTTTACCTGCACGGAAATGACAGTCGCGGATGGCTTCCCTGCTAACCGGAATATACTTGCTTTTGTCAGAAGTGGTTCCACTACTTTTTGCAAACCATTTAATCGCTGAAGGCCAAAGAATATTTTGCTCTCCTGCAACAATTCGCTCAACAAACGGCTTTATATCGTCATAGTCCTGCAATGGAACTTGTTTACGATATTCCCCTTGTTTTTTTAATTGATGGTAATGATACGTTTTACCCCATTCTGTATTCGAAGCCCTGTGAATTAATTTTTTGAATACTACGTCCTGCACCTGAACAGGGTGTTTACGGAAGTAGTCTATCTGATCTATTCGTCTTCTGATGAAAAGCCTGAAAATGGAATTGAATGCCATCTTAACATTTGGTGATACTAATTCAAAAAAACAGGAAAGTACAACAAACAATCCTTCTTCATTCGAGAAAAAAAGACGAAGCTCAGAAGAACAACGCCATGGTTACAACAGCAAGTAATAAAAAAACCAGGATGTAACCCACCGGTGCAACACTTTTGTCAAAAAATTTATCGGCCATTATTTCTATGTTTTGCGCAAAAATATAAATTTTTTAGTTCACCCGATATTCAAAAGAGAACTATGACTCAGCTAAATTTACCTTTACCCGATTTCAAAAATCCTGTAAATAACGTCCTGTCATTCTGACAAAGAAAAACTTATTTCATATCCCAATTCATAATATTACAGTTAATCCATCGTTCTCATTCGCAAAATAAGCTCCTGCTCTTGCAAAATAATTAACTTTGCCGTCCATGAAATCATTCTTTAGAACTACATATCTTATTTTAACGGCATTCATTTTCTGTTTTTTAATTTCAAGTTGCGCCTCCTCTCGTAAGTCAAATCCTGATTTCAGTTTACCGTATCGTAAAGTTCTTAAGAGCAAAGACCTTGACTTGAAATTTAAGTATGCAAACTTTTATCTGTTAGAAGGAGACTGTCAAAAAGCATTGCCTATATATGAAGAGTTGATTCCTGCTTTCCGCTTGACAGACAAAGGTGCCACTGCCTATTACAATTATGCGGAATGCTATTACTGCTTGAAAGACTACTACATGGCCGGTTATTACTATAAAAACTTCGCAAAGAACAACCCCTCTCATTCGTTGTCAGAAAACGCATTGTTCTACAGCGCACTGTGCCATGTTAAAACCAGTCCTGAATTTGAACTGGATCAGGACGAAACAAAAAAAGCAATCAGCGAACTCCAGATTTTTATTGATTTCTATCCAGAAAGTAAAAAGGTGGATACTTGTAATCTTATTATGGACAAGCTGCTTGCAAAACTTGAAGAAAAAAACTATCAGGTTGCAAAACAATATCTTAAAACTGAAAACTACAAAGCTGCTACTGTAGCATTTAAGGCTTTTCTGGAAGAACACCCAGCTACCAAATATCGTGAGGAAATTACCTTTTTACAACTAAAATCCTCTTATCTACTGGCTCAGAATAGCATCGATTCTAAAAAAACAGTCAGATTAAAACAAGTATTAGATTTTTATACTAACTTTGTGGCCGCTTTTCCGGAGAGCCGGTATAAAAAAGATGCCGACGGATACCGGAAAAATGCAGAAAAGATGCTTGAGGGATTAAATAAACTCACTGATAACAAGTAGAATGAATACCACACCGGAAAAAACCACCATTACAAGAGATGTTGTTGATCTTGAAGGTCCGACAGGAAATTTATATGAGAGTATTGCAATCTTGAGTAAGAGAGCAAATCAAATTCAGGTGAATACTAAAGAAGAGTTGAATCAAAAATTAAGTGAATTTGCTTCGCATACCGATAATCTGGAAGAAGTTTTTGAGAACAGAGAGCAGATAGAAATGTCTCGTCATTACGAAAGACTTCCCAAGGCTCCTGCTGTTGCCATTCATGAATTTCTGGACGGTAAAATTACCTTCCGCCGGCCAGCAAAAACTGAATAAAATTTGTCCATTAGAAGATGCTGACAGGCCGGAACATTTTACTGGGTGTTACCGGTAGTATTGCCGCTTATAAAAGTGCACATCTTGTAAGATTACTCGTAAAAAAAGGAGCCTGCGTAAAGGTAATTCTTACCCCGGCTGCCCGTGAGTTTATTACCCCATTAACACTTGCTACCCTTAGTAAAAATGCTGTTCATACAGATTTTGTTGAAGACCCGGCAACCGGCGTTTGGACGAATCATGTAGAATTAGGTTTGTGGAGTGATTTATTTGTAATTGCCCCACTCACTGCCAATACGCTTTCTGACATGGCTGCAGGGAAAGCCGATAATTTGCTTACTTGTACCTATTTATCCTGTCGAAGTAAAGTCATGATAGCTCCGGCAATGGACCTTGACATGTTCGCTCATGATTCAACCAAAGAAAATTTAAAAACACTGATACAAAGAGGAGTTCTATTGTTGCCTTCTCCGTCAGGAGAGCTTGCAAGCGGATTATCGGGTGAAGGAAGAATGGACGAACCGGAAGATATTGCGGATGCCATTGAACACTATTTCAATTATAACAAACCCCTTGCAGGCAAAAGAGTATTAATAACAGCCGGGCCTACCTATGAACCCATTGATCCGGTTAGATTTATCGGAAATCATAGTACAGGTAAAATGGGTTTCGCTCTTGCTGAAAGAGCAGCTTTAGAAGGAGCCTGTGTTCATCTTATCAGCGGACCTTCGGCTCTTGATACACCGAAAGGAGTTATTCGCATTGACGTAATGACTGCCCGGCAAATGGCAGATGCTGTACTTGAATTATTCCAAGAAACAGATATTGCAATAATGAGTGCAGCGGTGGCCGATTTTAAACCCAAACATGTGGCACCACAAAAAATTAAAAAGCAAGGTGGTGTCCCGCTGATTGAACTTGAACCCACTGTTGATATATTAAAAACGGTAGGTAGCATTAAAAAAGAACATCAAATTTTAATTGGATTTGCATTAGAAACCAATGATGTAATACATAACGCAACCCAAAAACTGATAACTAAAAATGCCGATTTGATCGTTTTGAATTCACCAGGAGAAAATACAGGTTTTGGGTCAGAAACAAATCAGGTTACACTCATCACACAAAATAATACCTTTGCTTTGCAGTTACTTTCAAAGCGCGACACTGCCAAAGAAATATGGAATATCATTTTAAAGGAATTTTTACAATAATTATAGCTGCCATTTCCCTGTTACATGCAAGGAGTCAGGAGTTGAATTGCCAGGTTGAAATCATTCTTGGCCAAAATGTACAAACTGCTCAGGTAGACCCAAAAGTCTTTGAAGAGCTTGAAAGCAGCGTAATGGAATTTGTGAATGGTACGCGTTGGACCAATGATAAATTTGAATTTGAAGAAAGGATAGAGTGCACCTTTCAAATTACCATCAACGATGTTCCCTCAACCGAAGATTTCAACGCATCCCTGCAAATTATTGCCCGCCGTCCGGTATATGGCACAAGCTACTACTCTACCCTGTTCAAGTACAGCGACCCCGATTTCCAGTTTAAATATCAGCGGGGTATCAGACTACAATTTACCCCTGACAGACACCTGGACAATCTTACCAGTGTTCTCGCATTTTACGCATACATGATAATCGGCTACGACTACGACTCATTTAGTATGGAAGGTGGCACACCCCATTTTGTTAAGGCACAGCAGGTAGTTGTAAACGCCGGTAGTGCGGCTGAAAGAGGTTGGAAAGCATTTGAAGATGAACGAAACAGATACTGGCTGGTTGATAATGCATTGCACAAAATTTTTAAACCACTCCGGCAAACTTATTATGAATATCACCGGCTGGGTTTCGATGTTTTGGTGAAGGAACTGGAAAAAGGCAGGAATCAGGTTTTAACATCGTTAACAAAACTGGATGCCATCCATAAAAACAGACCCGGTTCATTGAATGTTTCCATATTTTTCTCAGCCAAAATGGAAGAAATTATTTCCTTGTTTTCTGAAGCCACAACCGAGCAAAAAAATAAGGTGATAGAGATTTGCAAAAAACTCGATCCTGCCAGAGCCGAAAAATACGAAGCCATTCTTAAATAACTTACTTTTACAGTATGTTGGTCAGGTTGCAAATACACAACTATGCACTTATTGATTCTTTGAACCTTGAACTGGATAATGGACTTACAGTAATTACCGGCGAGACAGGCTCAGGAAAGTCCATTGTACTTGGTGCTTTGGGTTTGTTATTGGGCGATAGGTCTGATCCTGGAGTTATGCGAAACCCCAATCAAAAAACCTGGGCTGAAGGCGAATTTATTACAAATCAAAAAGCGGTTAATCAATGGCTTCTTTTGAATGACATAGAAGTGTTTGATTCTATTATTATCCGAAGAGAAATATTAACCGGTGGCCGCAGCAGAGCCTTTATCAATGACGTTCCTGTTCAGATTTCGCAATTGAAAGAATTATCACAGTTTTTGGTGGATATTCACCTGCAGCAACAACAAAAACTAATTGACGATAAGGCTTTTTGGTATAACTTGCTGGACGGTTTTGCCGGGATTATTGATCAAAGAGAAAGCTATCAGAAAGAATACAAATCTTTGCTTCAGATGCAAAGTGAGCTAAATAGTTTAAAAGCCAATGCCGACAGAATTAACAGGGAAAGAGATTATACCGCTTCGTTATTACAGGAACTAAGCACTATTGATTTATCAGCTGACGAAAAAGCCCTTGATTCTGAACTAGAAATGCTGGAGCATGCTGATGAACTAAAAAATGCTCTGATGGTTTCAACGGATACCCTTCAGGGTGAACAGGGTATACTTTCCGGATTAAAACACATCATTCAAATATTGTCCCGGTTTCAAAAGGTGTCTTCGGTAGATACTACAAGTCAGCGGTTGGAAAGTATATATATTGAATTAAAGGACATTGCTTCTGACCTGGAGTCAACGTCAGATAGCCTTCATCCAGATGAATCCCGTTTGCAGTACCTAAGGGATTTTTCGAGCCTCTTAATTCACTTATACAGAAAACATAGAACAGAAAGTATTGATGAACTAAGAAACATAAAGGAACGACTAAATAAGGAACTTTATCAGGCCGACAATATGGATGAAGCCATCCATGAACTTACAGAGAAAATCAACATGAATCAGTTGAATTGCAATCAGCAGGCCGAAGTGATTTTTCAGCAAAGAGTACAATCTGCTGCACGTCTGAAAAAACAGATAGAAGAATTATTGTCCCACCTCTCCATGCCGGATGCTGAAATTCAAATGATACTAACCAAGGAGCATGGTCTTAATAACTTTGGGATAGATGGTATTTCCATTTTGTTTACTGCGAATAAGGGAATGAAACCCGGTCCATTAAGTAAAACAGCTTCAGGAGGTGAAAGAAGCAGGTTAATGCTGGCAGTAAAAGCCATTTCGGCTATGAACATCAATCTTCCATTACTAATACTGGATGAAATTGATACCGGTGTTTCAGGTAAGGTCGCTGTTCAAATGGCGCACCTCATGCAAAAAATGGCAGCAAACATGCAATTAATTGCCATTACCCATTTGCCACAAATTGCAGCCGCAGGAAACACACATATTAAGGTATTAAAATCTACACGTAATAACGAAACTCTGACTCATATTGAAATTCTTGACGAAACCGGCAGGATTCAGGAATTAGCTAACATATTAAGTGGCAACACAACAGGTGCTGCTGCCGAGCAAAATGCACTTGAATTACTATCTATTTTCAGGTAATTGATGAATTCTGTTATTTTTGCAGTTTAAACTATGTCTCAATCAGATTAACAAGGATTCAATGGCACAAAAATTACTAGAAGGAAAACGCGGTATCATTTTCGGTGCACTTAATAATATGAGCATTGCATGGAAAGTTGCCGAGAAGGCACATGAACAGGGTGCAAAATTTGTTTTAACCAATGCACCGGTTGCAATGCGCATGGGCGAAATAAATGAACTGGCTTTAAAAACAGGTAGCCAGGTAATTCCCGCCGATGCAACAAATCTTGAAGATTTGTCAAATTTAATAGATAAATCCATGGAAATTATGGGGGGTAAACTCGACTTTATCCTTCACTCCATTGGCATGTCGCCCAATGTACGGAAAGGTAAACACTATACCGGGCTTAATTACGAATGGTATAAGCAAACACTGGATGTTTCCGGAATGTCTTTCCACAAAGTTTTGCAGACAGCTTATGAAAAAGATGCACTGAATGACTGGGCTTCTGTGCTGGCACTTAGTTATATTGCTGCTCAAAAAGTATTTCCCGATTATAATGACATGGCCGATGCAAAAAGTTTGTTGGAAAGTATAGCCAGAAGTTTCGGCTATCATTACGGTTTCAGTAAAAAGGTCAGAGTAAATACTATATCACAAAGCCCTACCGTTACTACCGCCGGAAGCGGGGTAAAAGGTTTTGACGGATTTATTAATTTTGCAGAAACAACCAGCCCTTTGGGAAATGCACCGGCTGAAGCCTGCGCAGATTATTGTGTAGTTATGTTCAGCGATATGACAAGATACGTTACCATGCAGAACTTATATCATGACGGAGGTTTTAGTTCTGTAGGGGTGTCTCAACACGTGCTTGACAGACTGGCAAAGTAAACCGCTGTTGTTTTTAACAAGAATGAAATTAACGATTATCCTGAAAGGATTTATCGGATTGTTACTCATTGTTAGCTGCAATCCCCAGAATCATTCCGAAAACGAAAGCGGCAACACCCACGAAAATATCTTTCAATCGGCTGACAGTACGGGCTTGCTGGTTAACGGAGTGCAGCAGGGTGAATGGATCTATTTCAATCCTGATACGGGTGATACCCTTTGTATTGGGCAAATGCTTGACGGAGTGCCGCAGGGAAAATGGATTTGGTTCTACTCCGGCGGTAAAATAAAGGAAATGAGTAACTGGAAAGAAGGTATTCCTCATGGAGAAGCCAAGACCTTTTTCGAAACAGGAAGCATTCAAAGCGTAAAAAACTTCACCGAAGGCCTTGAAAACGGGTTGAGCATTGAATACTACCCCAATGGTCAGCGCAAGAATATGGTCAGCTTTGAAAATGGCGTTAAAAATGGTGCTTCTGTCTTTTACTTTGAAAGCGGTTCAATTGAAAGTGAGGGATTTATGAAAGACGGTGTTGAACACGGTGAAATAAAAGTGTATTGGCAAAATGGTAATTTAAAAGAGAAGAGTATCTGGATCAATGGACGTGCTGAAGGCACCGTTACCAGCTACTACGAAAATGGAAAACCACAATGGACCGGAAAATTTGTTAACGGTGAACGCTCCGGAACATGGACGAATTATGATGACATAGGAAGAATTATTAAAACGGAATCCTATCCTTAAATTTCTGCACAATATCCTCTGCTGAAATTTTACAAGGTTCTGAATAATTCCCCTTTTTGATTCCATAACTCAAACGTAGATTCTGAAGGATAATAACCTGTTGTTTTATTCGAGTTCCATGTTGAATACACATCGAATTAGTTCTAATGCTTTAGGAATAAAAACTTTATATAGCATAGACATGGGTTAACATAGTTCACCGGTACGGGAATACGGCAAATTTGTCTCCGCCCTTCATCGAAATTCTGAATCCCGACCTTTGGTGTTGGGGTACAAGTTGCTGTAACTTCGTCACAGCTTTCCCAGAGGAGGTGGCTTTCAGCCAAAAGTCACCCATCCTTTGGTGTGT
>CAZDUI010000033.1:0-46367 GCA_964508605.1 uncultured Weeksellaceae bacterium
CATTTTTCTTGAAATGCCTTCGCTGTACCACCCCGGCACCGACGGCACCTACACACTAAACACCCGTGGCATTACAAACCTAAAACAACAGTGGTTCGATGCCTCAGGCCGGCTGGTGTACAACCTAACCACAGCCCTGCAACCCGGCGAAACTCTCACTAATGGCACCCTGCAAACTCTGGCCGCCGGCACCTATCTGTACCGCATTACCGCCACCGGCATTCACAACGAAACCGAAGTCTTTGAAGGAAAAGTGGTGATAGTGAGGTAAATGGTTGAGGGTGGAGGGTCAGAAAATAGGGGAATATTCACCCAACTCCCAACCCATCAACTCCACCCCAACTCGAATCCTCCCATTCACTTATATTTTGTTTTTCTGACAATTAAAATGAAATCGCTAAATATGAAATTTTTATTAAATTTGTCTTTTATAAATCATTCATTTTAAATAATTTCAAAACTTGCGAACCTTAAGTTTACTGATGATTGCGAATGTTATAATCGCTTTGGTAAGTGCCCAAACCGGTCCCTGGCAGAATGCGCTACTGATGAGAACCAGTGCAGACGGAACAAATTTTTCGGCACCGGTTGTCCTTCAAGATTCAAGTGGGGTTCCGTCGGTAATTCAGTTACAAAACGGCGATTTGTTGTGTGCATTTCAATGGTTTCCTTCACCTGTGAATGGACCGGCATGGGATTCCGTGGCAGTAAAGCGTTCATCGGACAACGGGACCACCTGGACGTACCCTCAGCAGGTGAATTTTATTAATCTTCCTGCTAATTTTAAAAGACCCTTCGACCCTACACTGGTGCAGTTGGCAACCGGCGAAATAAGGATGTATTTTTCGTCGGGTGTAAATTCGGGCATGGGACTGGATGGTTCGGTGGATACGTATTCTGCGCTTTCTACTGACGGAATAAATTTTACTTTTGAGGCCAATGCGCGGTTTGACTTGTCAACGTTACCCGTTATTGACCCGGCGGCAACTTATTTTAATTCAGAGTGGCACTATACAGCGCCTGTGGGCGCACCGGCGGACGGGGCATATCATGCTACCTCAGCCGACGGACTCACCTTTACGCAGGGTGCCACCATTACTTCAGATGCCGCTCATCAGTGGACGGGGAATTTATTGGCAGACGGTACGGAACTGAAGTTCTATGGGTCGGGGCCTTCCGGTATCTGGTGGAATAGTTCAACCGATGGAAATACCTGGAACGGATATACTTCCTGTTCTATTACCGGAGGAGATCCTTCGGTGGTTAAACTGGCCGGAGGGACATACGTTATGATTTATGTAAGCACACCCAATTACACAACGGTGAATGATTTTGGGTTAACAAATGTGAAATGTTCTCCGAATCCGGCTATGGATTTTCTGAGAATTCAATCTGGGGAACCTGTTCGCGCCATTGATATTCTGGATGTAAAAGGATGTATTATAGAAAAATTGGCTTCTAATCAAGATATTACAGAAGTTAATGTTTCTCAGCTCGCCGAAGGTCTTTACATTTTTCGGTTTCTTCTAAAGGAAGGTTTTACAACAAAATTGGTATCCATTGCCAGATAATTTTGAATAATATTTTAATTATTAGATAAAAAATTGCAAAAAATTCAATATTTGTAAATATTTGTTACAGGTTTTTCTTTTAGATTACATAACTTAAACTTTTAAAATCATGAAAAATGTAATTCTTGTTCTATTGCTGCCTGCTACAATGATTCTTGTAGAAGGATGTAACCACCAAGCGGATGAAGATGGAACAGATAAACCCGGAAAAGAAATTGTTCGTGCGGGTATTGAGCCACCTTTGGAAGTGGCAGAGATCCCTTATACACACTATACATTTCAGGCAGAAGAAGGGGGAAGATTTAAATATCCTTCCGGGACGGAAATATATTTTCCGGCAGGTTCGGTGCTGGATGATGAAGGTAAACCGGTTACAGGTAAGGTGGAAGTTGCGTACAGGGAATTTCACAATCCTGCTGATATTTTTTTATCGGGTATAAATATGGTGTATGACAGTGCCGGAGTTAGTTACATGTTCGAGTCTGCGGGAATGTGCGATATTGATGCCATGCAAAACGGTAAGACCCTTAGGGTAAACCCGGAAGCTAAACCTGTTGTTAATATGCGTTCTATGGCGTCTGATAACAATTTTAATTTGTATTATTTAAATCCTGAAACGGGTACATGGCAAAATCGCGGTAAAGACAGTACATCAGAAGTTGAAACTGAAGGAAATGCGCTTCCTGAACTGCCGGTTAAACCTGTTGAACCCGTTGAGCCGACAGGTAAAAGACCGGTAATAGAAGTAAAAATACGCCCCGATGCACGGCCGGAATTGACCGCTTTTAATAAAATGCTTTTTGAAGTCCATGAAGACGAGACGCGTTGGGATGAGGCAGCATCACGACAATTATGGGTAGATATGAGTGTTGAGTCCACAGAAGAACATGGTATATATCAGGTATCATTCATGAACGGTTTTGGGAAATTCAGTGTCTTTGCCCGGCCGGTCTGCGAAGCCGGCAATCTGGAATCTGCATTAAAAAAATATGAGTTGGTAAAGGCCGAATATGACAGTTTGGAAAAAGTAAGGGTAGAAGCGGAGAGAATCATGCAAGAAGAACAGGAAAAACTGGCACTTGCAATGGAGAGGGCGCAGCAGGCACGCGAAAATGTAGAACAGGTAGTACGGTCGTTTGAAGTGAGTGGTTTTGGTGTGTGGAACTGCGACAGACCGGTATCAGTACCCGAAACAGAGGTTCGCCCCATGTTTGTTGATCAAACGGGATTTCCGTTGCCTTCTTTTGAACCGGTGGTTGTACAAAAAGGAGTCAATGCTGTGTACCGTTGCCGCGAAGATGTGTTACGTCTGAACCTTGAAACCGATAACATGGTATGGGGTATTGTTGATGATAAGCTGGTGTATGTTAGCTCTCAGCAAATTCAACAGTTGAATATTGTAAAAGGAAGAGGCTCTGCAATTCCCTATGTAACCATAAAAATGACCAGATATCACGGTAGCATCTCATCACCTGACGATATATGGAAAGCTCTGGAAAACGTGTAATTTCTGAACTACCGTAACAGATGGGCGTCTTACATTTTTCAATACTTAAAAATCTCTGGTTTGACGACGAATAGGAATTGAAACACCTGCGGTGATATAATTTGATACATGATAAACCGAAAAAGAACGATTGGAACGATAGGTCCATTCCAAATAGGCAATCAGACCCATTGATGGCGAAATAATTCTTGAAACGGAAAAACGGTGTAATAAAACGTGCTGGGTTTTACCCTGTGCAACTTCGTTGCCGTACTCACGGTATCGATAGGCACCGTCATAGCTTTGGAAAATGTTGCCTCCAAAATTTTTCCCGGCAGTATCTAAACCATTTTTATATACTATCCAGTGAGATTTGAATGTAAACCCTTTCAAATCGTATTCTGCCTTAAAAATTCCTTCACTGAAATTTGCACCCAGTGGATGTGCCAATGCATGGTTGGCATGCCCGTAATTTTGTGGTACCGTACCGTGTGCATATGTAAAAGGCCTAACTGTATTTGCTTCTGCAGAAAACCGAAGTCCGGTTAACCCGAAAGGATTTTTCACCTTGACTCCCAGTTGAAAACCATATTTGTTTGCCCACCAGCCATATTGAAACGTTGTATCTTCGGGACGAAATGCGTGCCTAACATCGGCGCGAATTTCTTTTAAATAGAATTCGTCAAATACTGTCTGTGCGTATAATGTAATACCTTTTGCGGGAGTGTACCTTAAATTCATGCCAACGATGGCATTATCAGCCGAACCGATGCTGTATTCTACCGGACGGAAGAAAATTATGGGGTTCAGATAGTGAACATCGTATCCCCGGTTCAGCATGGTGTCTTTTCCCTGCCATATAATGGTTTCAAAAAGGGAAACTTCAAATCTGTTGCCAAGATTCATACTAAAGTAATGAGCAGTAATGTATTTTGATTGTTGTTTCGCCTTACTGAAGGGCTGCGGATAACGATCCTGCATAAATCCATAGAGGCTGATGTACCGTATGCGCCAGATTTCTGTGGTAATCATGGCGTAGGGATATTCCGGTGCATAGTCGCTTAATAGCAGGCTGCGGTGACCATCGCCCCAAAAGTGTCTGCCTTTGCCGGTTTCCAGTAGAAAATGATTTGAAGGACGATATGCAACGCTACCGCCCCATGCATAACTCATGATGCTGTTGGGACGTTCAAACCCATGCCCCGGAATTATACCCAGGCTGTCGGGAAATTTGTATTGCCAGTCGGGTAACCCGGTGGCCTGAGCCACAAAGAAACCGGTAACATCAATAACATCTTTAAAACGATATCCTCCCTTCACTCCTTTTTCTATTCTATAGGCATGGTTGGATTTCCGCAGCGAAAGGCCCCCTTCAACCGTACCAAAGGCACCTACATGAAGTGAATGCACCGATTGGGTGTCTTTTGCTACATAGGTGGAGGGAAGAATGGTGTCGAATGCCACATCTATAAATCGCCGGGTTCTTAATGAACTGAAATAAGGTTTGTCAGACCCTAAGCCATCTTCCCACCATAATACATCATGATTCAGTGTTTCGCCAACAGGTGATAATTGCTGAGCGATAACCTGGACATGGTTAAGAAACATTACAAATATGCACGCAATGGCCTGCTTCATTTAGAAGTCTGTTTTCTAAAAACAGTAAAAGGACATAAAAAGATAGCAACAGTGGACAAAAGGGTCAGTATCAACGCCATAGTATTGTTTTCTACGTACATACCTATTAATGCGGCACCAACAACTGTAAGAATATTTATACAATAAATAACGAATACCGTTTTTGCATGTGTTTTACGTCTGTTTAATATCCGGTGATGAATGTGATTTTTATCGGCCGTAAAAGGACTCATACCTTTAAAAGCACGGACGGTAAATGCGCGCAAAGTATCAACCAGAGGATAACTGAGTATTGCCATGGCCAAAACCGGTTTTGATACAGGCAGCAACCAATCAGGAACCTCTTGTACAGGATGTTCAATCATCCTTATTGCCAAAACGGCTATTACGCATCCAACGGTAAGTGATCCGCTGTCTCCCATAAATATTTTTGCAGGTTGAAAATTGAAGACCAAAAATCCAAGAAGGGCTCCGCACATGCAAAGAGACAGCAAAGCCAACGAAACATTACCTGCAAAAATAAACCAGGCCGCAAAAAATGCTCCTGCAATAAACCCGACTCCTCCTGCAAGGCCGTCTAAACCATCAATCAAATTGAAAGCATTTACTATTACTATATAGACAAAAAAACTAAGCATTACCGACCCGTATTCAGGAAGAGAATAGATTCCAAAAAGCCCGTGCATACTTTCAATTCTTATTTCTGCCATCATAACAAGAATAAATGAAACAATGGCATGGGCCACCAGTTTTTTTGCAGGAGCAGTACCAATTATGTCATCTTTTACACCTACAAAAAATAAAATAAGTAGCGAAGCAATAATGTATTTAAAATCGGAAAGAGAATTTTGCAGAGATACAGAGTATTCGTCGGGAAACCAAAGTGTATAACCAAATAGAATTGCAGAAAAAATAATGATACCACCAATGGTAGGTACCCTGCGCCGGTGCACTTTTCTTTCTTCTCCGGGTTCATCAACCAGGTGTTTTAATTTGGCTACTTTAATTAAAGATGGGGTAGCAAGCAGTACCACAAAAAATGCAGTAAGGAAGCCCATAGTTAATATACCACTGTTCAAATCAGATGTCATAATATATATTCCTTAAGTTAGTGCGCCATGCCACATAAAAATGGTGTGTAAGCGACGTTGTTCCGGGTAACGACTGATTTCTGTACATCATGCCCAATAAAAACTGCATGTTGGTACGTGCATTTAATTTATAGCCGGCCTCTATTTTTAATGAAATGGCTGTACTGGCAAAATAATCATTCATGCGCGTTCCGTCGTAAGATTTTAATGGATCCGAACCTCCCGACACATTTCCTGTATCAACACGCACACTATAAAATTGGAGCTGAGCTTCTGCAAAAACATGTTTATGGTGTTCGTAATGTCCCTGAATGATAAATTCACTAAACCCTGCACCCAGTGGATGAGCCAACGGAAGGTTGTAATGATTTACTCCCTGACGGGCAATGTTTGTTGCATAGGTGTACGGGGCAGCATAATTGAATTCGGTACTCAGCGAGAGCAAATCTTTTCTTAAGGGACGCACCGATGAGGCTCCGGCCTGAATGGAAATCCTTCCGTCGCCTGGGTCGTCAGCTACAAACTGAGCATACACTCGTTCATTTTTTGTAACAAAGTATTGTGCCTGTATTCCCAATAGTGCATTGTTGGGTTTATTAAACCCCTGCAGCGCTGTAGTGGTACCCATAACAGGTATTACCGTAAGATAATTAAAGGGAAGACTGCCATTAATATCCATAGTTTGGAATTGAACTCCTTCAAAGATGGCAATTTCAAGGTTTCTGACCGGTTGCCATGAAAGCACCATATATGCGGCTTCCTTACGGAAGTATAGTGCTTCGGGCGTTGTTCGGGCGGGTAGCCGGCGCAATTCATTTAACCATGCATGAACATAACTATATTTTAATTTGCCGGGCAGGGTAAAATCTGCTCTGGTATAGGGATAATTAAAGGAGTTGTCGCTGAGTGCCATTGAACGGTATCCATACCCCAGAAAATGCTTGTCGTGACCAAACTGAAAATTCATCCATGGCAACGGAGAAAATGAAACGTAACCTCCGGCCATGGCATAGTCAAATCCAAAGTCCTTAAATTCTTTGGTGCGTCCCTGACCTGGAACAACGCCATTGGAACGAAAATAATAGTTGTTGCCACCGTAATACAATTCTCCACGGCTTCTTATGTAGTCGTCAAGATAAGTCACAAAAAAAGCTTGATTTTCGTAGAAATATGTTTCAAAGGAAACTTTCTTGCCAATATCACCCTGAACTCTGAAGCCGCGGGTGTTTACTGTAGGCCACTTTACACCGTCCAAAGAGTTTTCCCAGTGAAGATCGTTGCCCAGCTGAAAAATAAATTCAGGGTCGGCGGCAATAAAATAGTCATCTTTATTTACACGTAACAAATGTCGCTTAAATGCAAAATCCTGAATATCATAATAAATAACTATACTGTCTTCAAGAACTTTTTCCATACTGCCGTTGGGAAAATCTTTTCTAAGTATCGGCCGCAAACCGGAATGAATGATGGCATGGGAATCAGATTCAGCAGCCATCCGGTGCGACAAATGAATCAGTTTTCTGTGCAGGTGGTTTTGCATAGGCGCCTGCCGCTGCTGCGCATTTACGGATTGGGTAATCCATAAAATAAGCAACATGAAAATGCTATAATTAATATACTTTTTCAAAAATTCCTTGTTCAAGAACCTGGTAGTAAACTTGTTGAATTCCTTGATCCAGTTGAATTTCGTGTTTCCAGCCAAGAGCATGTATTTTGTTAACGTCTAATAATTTACGTGGCGTGCCGTCGGGTTTTGATGCGTCGAATACCAATTCTCCTGTAAATCCTATTGTTTTACAAACAAGCGTTGCCAGATCTCGAATGGTGATGTCTTCACCTGTTCCTACATTTACCCAACCGGGTTCATTAACATCGCGCATCAGATAAAGACAAGCCTTAGCCAAATCGTCTACATGAAGAAACTCTCTTCTGGGATTGCCGGATCCCCATACCTCCATAACTGGTGCACCTGTTATTTTTGCCTGATGTGCCTTCCTGATGAGTGCCGGCAGAACATGAGAATTTTGTGGGTGATAATTATCGTTGGGACCGTAAAGATTTGTGGGCATGGCAGAAATAAAATTGCATCCGTATTGGTGACGGTACGCGTCGCACAATTTTAAACCGGCAATTTTTGCAATGGCATAAGGCTCGTTGGTTTGCTCCAGCTCGCCGGTAAGCAGATACTCTTCCTTCAATGGTTGCGGGGCCATTTTAGGATAGATGCATGATGAACCAAGAAAAAGCAATTTGTTTACATTATTTCTTTTCGAAGCTTCAATAATATTGGCTTCCATCATCAGATTATCGTATAAAAACTCGGCTCTGTATGTGTTGTTGGCGTGGATGCCGCCAACGCGGGCAGCGGCAAGAAATACAAACTCAGGCTTATTTTCGTTAAAAAACTGAAAAACGGCAGCTTGATTTCGCAGGTCCAGTTCTGCTGAGGTACGGGTAATGATATTTTTAAAACCATCGGCCTGTAAAGCTCTTACTATTGCCGACCCTACCATTCCTCTGTGCCCTGCAACGTATATACAAGCATCTTTATTCATGGTAATTCATGATGTTATGTCCGCCTTCTAGCAGATACTTGTCTCTTTTGAATAGGTCAAGGTCTGATAATGCCATTTCGCGGGCAAGTTCTTCTACAGTCGTTTTATGCTCCCATCCTAATTTTGCCTTCGCTTTGGCCGGATCGCCCAGCAGAAGGTCAACTTCAGTGGGTCTGAAGTATCGTGGGTCAATTTCTATCAGAGTTTTACCCGTTTCAACGTCCACTCCTTTTTCATCAATACCCTTTCCGGTCCATGTAAGGCATATACCCACAGCAGCAAATGCAAGTTCGGCAAAATACCTTACAGCAACTGTTTTACCTGTTGCAAGTACAAAGTCATCAGCTTCGTTTTGCTGTAGCATCAGCCACATGCCTTCCACATAGTCGCGTGCATGTCCCCAGTCGCGTTGCGCATCAAGATTTCCCAAAAAGAGTTTTTCCTGAAGACCCAGCTTAATGCGTGCAGCTGCCCTGGTAATTTTACGTGTAACAAATGTTTCTCCTCTTACCGGGCTTTCGTGGTTAAACAAAATGCCATTACATGCATACATATCATAAGCTTCACGGTAGTTTTTGGTTATCCAGAATGCATATAATTTGGCCACGGCATACGGAGATCTTGGATAAAATGGGGTGGTCTCTTTTTGCGGGGTTTCAACTACTTTTCCATAAAGTTCTGAAGTAGATGCCTGATAATAACGTGTTTTATTTTCTAAACCAAGAATTCGTATGGATTCCAGCAATCGCAGTGCTCCTAGTGCATCTGCATTTCCTGTGTATTCCGGTGTGGCAAAAGAAACATGTACATGCGACATAGCTGCCAGATTATATATTTCATCTGGCTGCACTTCCTGTACTATTCGTATAAGATTTGTACTATCTGTCAGGTCTCCGTAATGCAATTTCAGGTTGATTTGTTTTTCATGCGGATCCTGATACAAATGGTCAATGCGGTCGGTATTGAACAACGATGCACGACGTTTGATACCGTGTACTTCATATCCTTTTTTCAATAATAATTCTGCCAGGTACGATCCGTCCTGACCTGTAATTCCTGTGATGAGTGCTTTTTTCATTATTTTGCTATAAACCAATTGTTTCTTAATTCCTCCCGATTGTATTGCATGGGTGCCTGGAGAGTATAATCCAAAAGTTGCTTTCCGGCACCTAAAAGTATAGCATGTCCTGCTGCTGTATCCCATTCCATGGTTGGTGCAAATCTGGGATAAACATCGGCCCGTCCTTCGGCTACCAAACATATTTTTAGAGAGCTGCCAATAGAGGTAAATTCCAGTCCGGGATGCTGTTGTTTTAATTCGTCAATATAGGCCTCTGTTTCAGGTGAATTGTGAGACCTGCTTGCCACAACCGTAAAAGGACGGTCGTTGTAACAATCTGAGTCGGGCAAGCGGTCTGCCACATTTTCCCAGTCGTTATCCCATTCATCTATAAGGCGTTCGGTATCTGTTGAACACCAGGAGCCGAAATTTATACTTCCTAAATATGTTTTGTGGTGAACGGGTACATAAACCACCCCTAGTACCGGCGATCCATTAACAACCAGGGCGATATTCACAGTGAACTCACCGTTTTTTTTAATAAATTCTTTGGTTCCGTCCAATGGGTCAACGATCCATAGGCAAGACCATTTTTTTCTTTCTTCAAAAGGTATTTCCCTTCCCTCTTCGCTTAGAACCGGAATACCTGTATCTATAAGAATACTGGCAATTACGGCATGAGACCTTTTGTCGGCTTCGGTTAGCGGACTTTTGTCATCCTTGTAAGCCACGTCCATTGCTGATTCGGCATAAACGTGCATAATTTGCTTGCCTGCAGCCATTGCTGCTTCAATGGCTATTTTTAGCAAACGGTTTTCTTCTTCAACTGAAATCATAGGTCAATGATAATACAAAACATGTTACCAACATATAGATTATGGTGAGTGGTGTTCCTGCGCGTACGAAATCACCGAATTTATATCCGCCGGGGCCGTATACCATCAGATTGGTTTGATATCCAATAGGCGTAATAAAGTTAGCAGCTCCGGCAAATGCAACGCAAAGTACAAAAGCTTCGGCAGGCCAATGGTTACTGGCAGCAACACCCAGAGCTACGGGCAGTGTTATGGCAACAGCGGCTTTTGCTGTCATTAAGGCAGCCAGTACAGTGGTAATAACGTATATGGTAAAAAGAATGGCTAACGGCCCCTGGTGTGAGGGTATTTCATTAATGATGCCTGCAATTCTCCCTGCCGCTCCGGAACTAATCATTGCCTTGCCCAAAGCAAGACCGAAAACCATAATCAGGACAAGATTAAAGTCAATATGATTTCTAATATCACCCGGTTTAATCATGTCTAATAATATGGCGAAACAAAGCAGGGAACTTAGACTTATCATTAGTGAAACACCTGCAATATTAAGTCCAATACACAATAGAAAACCTGCAATCAGAACTGGCGGCTTCCAACTGGATTTGGCCATAATGGGTTCTTCAGTAACAGAAAGAACATAAAATCCCGGATTATTGCGCATTCTAATGTGAAAGTCTTTACCTGCAAGCACAAGCAGTACATCGCCGGTTTGAATTTCATGGTCTCCAATTTTACCAGTCAGTCTTTCGCCGTTTCGGTGAATCGCTAGAATGGCACCGTCGTATCTTCCTCTGAAATCGGTTTCTTTAACTTTTTGATTTACGATGCGCGCGTTGTGAGCTACTACAACTTCAACCACGTTTGCCTCACTGCCGGCAGGTAAGTTACAGGCTTTGGGCAACGCAAGTCCTATGGCAGGTTTGGTAAGTTCGGTAATGGACTGGGGGTCACCGGCAAATAAAAGGGTATCGTCTGCTTCAAGCAACTCTCCGGGCGACACAGGCTGAATCACTTTTTGCCGGCGGATAATCTGTACTAAGAATAATCCCTTAAGATTTCTTAATCCTGCCTCTTCAATACTTTGATTTATAAGCGGAGATGTGGGTTGAACTATGGTCTCTATAAAGTACTCGCGACTTCCTTCGTTGATGTCTGAATCAGGTGAACGACGAACTTTAAAAAGTGAACGGTTAAAAGAAATCAGGTATAGAGTACCAATAAGAAACATAATTCCACCAACCGGAGTAAAGTCGAACATTCGCAGTGAATCCTGTCCGTATTCAACGGCTAAACCGTTAACAATTAGGTTTGTGCTTGTACCAATCAGGGTAACACATCCGCCTAAAATGGAAAGAAAAGAAACCGACATTAAAATTCTGGAAGGAGCAATCCTTTTGTTTTTCACCCACCGGTGTACCGGAGGAATGAAGACAGCTACCAGCGGGGTATTATTCACAAATGCAGATAATACACCAATAGACGGGAGTACCTTCCATTGAAAAGTTTTGAAATCGTCTTTGGGATTCATTAAAGTTGAAAAGAGTTTTTCGGCCATGGCCATTCTTTGAAAGATTCCGCTAATAATTAGCATAAGAACAACTACAGCTACCTGTTCGTTGGCAAATCCTTTCAAAGCTTCTTCCGGAGTAATTACTTCGGCTGCCATCAAAACCACTACGGCTAAAAGGAAGCTAACGGCAGGCCTCAGCCATTCCTTTAGCAGAAATAACAATAAGAACGCCACTACACAATAAACCAGAATTTCCTTATAATCCATAATAAATACAGGTTTAGTAACCTGACCCGGAGCTTCCTATATTTTCAATAGGGTGCCATGTGGTTTTAACTTCCATGCAGTCAAGAATGTACCAGGGTTGACGGGTTTTCTTATCGTGCCAGTTATCAAAATTAACATGATGAACCCGTTTAAGATTGGTAACAGAGATTTTTTCAATTTCGGTGAAAACATCCTGTTGATTTCTGCAATACAACACGGCATTAATATCCTTATGCGAAGCAAAGTGTTTGTAAAGATCTTGTTGAGTTCCTGTTATAATATTTATGGTTCCCGCCGGAACATCACTGCTATGAAGCACTTCGCCAAGTGTTACAGCACAAAGAGGTTTGTTTTCAGAAGCCAGTACCACAACACTGTTGCCGCCGGTAATTCCAAAGCAAATGGTTGTAACAAGACCTAATAGCGGACTGTCTTCAGGAGCAATAATACCTATAATACCCTGGGGTTCGTAAACACTAAAATTGAAATAGGAGCCTGCTACAGGATTTACTGCACCAAATAGTTGCTGCAGTTTGTCGCACCACCCTGCAAAATATACCAAAGTGTCAATAGATGCTTCTACTTCGGCTCTGGCTTTTGCTTCGGTTAATCCCATTTGTATTAATTCGTCAACAAACTGCGAATTTCGTCCTTCCAGCATTTCTGCAATGCGGTAAATTACCTGACTTCTGTTGAATGCGGTTGCGCTGCTCCAGGCTCCAAAACCGGCTTTTGCTGCAACCACAGCATCGCGCAAATCTTTGCGGGTTCCCAGGCAAACATTCCCCAGCGATTTATTGCCTTGTTTAGGGGTGTAATAGTGTCCTGATTCGCCCCTGGGAAATTTCCCACCTATATATAATTTGTACGTCTTCAATATTTCTAATCTTTCCATGATTACGATATTTTTACATAAGCCTGTAAACCGTGCACCCCGCCTTCCCTTCCAAAACCACTTTCCTTGTATCCGCCAAAAGGGGAGGAAGGATCAAATTTGTTATAGGTGTTTGCCCAAACAACGCCAGCTCGCATTTTGGTAGTTAAATTAAATATACGTGAACCTTTGTCCGTCCAAACGCCTGCACTTAGGCCATACTCAGTATTATTAGCTTTTTCAATGGCTTCGGCAACGGTTCTGAAAGATTGTACGGCCAGTACGGGTCCAAAAATTTCTTCACGCGATATCCGGCTGCTTTGTGCAACATTTGTAAAGAGGGTAGGCCGGCACCAGAATCCTTTTTCCGGCAGGCTGCACTGGCTTTGATGCATTACAGCACCTTCTTCTGTTCCGTATTTCAGGTACTTTTGTATGGTTTGAAGTTGTGCCTTTGAATTGATGGCACCAACATCAGTATTTTTGTCCAGAGGGTCGCCTACTATTAAATGTTCAATTCTGAATTTTAATTTTGACACTACTTCGTCCAGCACACTTTCCTGAACAAATAGTCTGCTTCCGGCACAACAAACATGTCCCTGATTAAAGTATATTCCGTTAACAATACCTTCAACCGCTTGATCTAACGGGGCATCATCAAAAATGATGTTGGCTGCTTTTCCTCCTAGTTCCAGCGTAGCTTTTTTTCCGGTTCCTGCAATTGCCTTTCTAATAATTTTACCCACGTCAGTAGAACCGGTAAAGGCAATTTTATTGATGTCAGGATGGTTTACCAAAGCCGCACCTGTTGCGCCGGCTCCGGTAATTATATTTACAACGCCGTCTGGCAAACCACTTTCCTGAATTAATTCAGCAAGAAGCATAGCGGTTAGTGAGGTGGTTTCAGCGGGTTTTAGAACCACTGTGTTTCCTGCAGCCAGTGCAGGCGCAAGTTTCCAGGCGGCCATCAGCAGGGGAAAATTCCATGGTATTATTTGTCCGGCCACGCCATACGGTTTAATATCACATCCAGGAAAAACGTAATTTAGTTTATCAGCCCAGCCTGCGTAGTAAAAGAAATGTGCTGCAGCCAACGGGACATCAATATCCCGGCTCTCGCGTATAGGTTTGCCACCGTCCATGCTTTCAACTATGGCAAATTCACGGGCACGCTCCTGAATCAATCTGGCGATTCTGAACAAATATTTTCCTCTTTCGGCGCCCGGCATTTTGCCCCAAACTGTTTGATATGCTTTGCGCGCAGCCTTAACTGCTTTGTCTACATCCTGTGCCGATGCTTCGGCTATGTCTGCCAGTTTTTGTTCGGTTGCCGGATTGATGGTTGGGAAATATGCCGGTTTTACGGGTTTAACAAATTTACCGTCAATAAACAACTCATATTTATTCTTCAGTTTAATCTGAGCTGTACTTTCTGGTGCAGGGCTGTATTTCCACACTGAATTTTCAATTTCCACGTTTTGTTTTTTTGATCGTGTTGCCATACTTAATCTTTTGAGAAATAATCACTGCTTTGATACACACCTTCATGCATTTTTTGAAGTTGCATCAAAATATCATTGGCCAGCCGGCTTGCACCAAACCTAAACCATTTTGGAGTTAACCAGGCATCGCCCAGGGTTTCTTTTACCATTACAAGGTAATGAAGGGCCTGCTTTGATGTACTGATTCCTCCTGCCGGCTTCATACCTATCAAGGTATTTGTTTTTTTATGATAATCTCTGATAGCCTCAAGCATTACGAGCGTAACCGGCATGGTGGCTGCCGGTTGAATTTTACCGGTTGAAGTTTTTATAAAATCGGCTCCGGCATGCATTGCAAGGTCACTGGCTTTTCTTACCGAGTCCAGAGTGCCAAGCTCACCGGTTTCAAGGATAACCTTTAGCCGTGCCTTGCCACAAGCATCTTTAACTGAAGCAATTTCATCGAATACATATGAATATTCACCCATTAGAAATTTGCCACGGCTTATAACCATATCAATTTCGTCTGCACCCTGGTCTACTGCCATGCGGGTATCATCCAGTTTAATCTGTAAATTACTTTGACCCGCCGGAAAAGCTGTGGCAACCGAAGCAACCAATACATTCGAATTTTGCAAAGTTTTTTTGGCAAGGCCAACAAAATTAGGATATACACATACTGCGGCAACCGAAGGAACCAAAAAATCGGCATGATGGGGTTGCATTGCCTTAATGCAAAGTTGCTTTACCTTGCTTTCGGTGTCGGCTCCCTCTAATGTTGTAAGGTCTATCATGCTTAAGGCCAGATTTAATCCCGTAACCTTGGCTTGGTTTTTAATGCTCCGTTTGGTAAACCTTGCAACCCGTTCTTCAACCCCTGTTTGATCTACAGGCCGTGACATATTGGCGACTTCTATGGGAAACATATTTTTAAGAGTCATGCTAATGGTATTCTGCTATTGATGACAAAAGTAGTGAAATTGCAAAGATAAGGTCTGTCGCCCTGTTCAATCATAGGAAAAAGAATTATATAGCAATCAAGAGACATGATGTTACGTTAAAGTAAATCAGTACAATAAATTTCGATTTGATATAAAATTCTGCAAAACATTTCAGAACAATTGAAAATGATTACCTTTGCTGACTTAGATATCCATAAAGAATATGTGTATTGGCATGAGAATGAAATTGATTAATAGTGTGTTAAGACTTGGTACAGTACTCACTTTGTCTGTTGCCATAGTTTCGTGTGGAGGAAAAAAGAACGACAGCAAGGAGCTGAAAAAAGCCCAGGGTCAAATGAAGGACAGCAAGGGCAGGGTTGTGGATATTTTCTACGGTGGGGTATTTAAACTAAATGAAGTAGAAGATTTTAGCACCTTCTTTCCTCATGCAGTAACTGATGTGGTTTCTTTCAGAATTGCTAATCAGGTTTACCAAGGACTAATGCGTCTTGAGCAGGCTGATTTAAGCGTGAAACAAGGACTTGCCCGTAAGTTTGAGGTGAATGAAGATGCCACGGTTTTTACGTATGTTTTGCGCAAGGGTGTTCGTTTTCACGATGATGCTTGTTTTGATGGAGGGAAAGGCAGGGAAGTAACCGCCCAAGATGTAAAGTATTGTTTTGACTTACTGTGCTCTTATAATAAGGAAGGTATCAATCCGTTAATAGGGTTAGTGCGGGACAAAATTGTTGGAGTTGAAGAGTATTACAGCGCTACAAAATCAGGTAAAGGTTCAGCTGATGGTGTAAGAGGTGTTAAAATTTTAAATGATAGTACCATAGAGATTAGTTTGTCGAGCTCCTTTTCAGCCTTTAATATGATAATGGCCACACCGGTCGGTTGGATTTTTCCAAAAGAAGCCTATGAGAAGTATGGTAGTGAAATGAGGACGAAAATGGTGGGTACCGGTCCTTTTAAATCTAAGAAAGTGGAGTCGGATGTTGTAGTCCTTGAAAGAAATGAGAGTTACTGGGAAAAGGATGAACATGGAAATCAGTTACCCTATCTTGACGGGTTGAAAATAACATTTAACAAAGAGAAGAATCAGGAATTGATGGAGTTTAAAAAGGGCACCTTTGATATGATTTTTCAGCTGCCTGTTAAGGAAATTAAGAATGTAATGGTTGACTTTAATGAACTTGAAAAAGGTGCAAATAAAGAGTTTCAGATACAGGTAACCAGTGCTCTTACAACACAATACTACGCCTTTTTGCATGAACATGAAGTATTTAAAGATGTACGCGTAAGAAAGGCTTTTAATTTGGCAATTGATCGTAAGAAGCTGGTTGATTTTACATTACAGGGTGAAGGCGACCCCGCGATTTATGGTTTTGTACCGCCAATTGAAGGGTATCCCTACGAGAATATTACAGGATATTCTGTTAAGGAACAGGTAGATGAAGCCAGAAAATTATTAGCGGATGCGGGCTACCCCAATGGAAGAGGATTCCCGGAAATTACCCTTCAGTTAAACAGCGGAGGCAGTACTAACGAGCTTCTTGCTGAGGCCATTCAGAATCAATTGAAAGAAAACTTAAATGTTACTATTAAATTCGATTTACAACCTATGAATCAGCATATGCTGAAATTTGAAACAGGACAAGCTGCATTTTGGAGAGCGGCCTGGGTGGCAGATTATCCTGACCCGCAAAATTTCCTGAATCTCTTTTATGGTGCTCACGTGCCAGAGAAGCTATCTGACAGAGCGTTTATGAATCCATTCCGGTATCGCAGTGCTCAATTTGATTCATTATACAGTCAGGCACTTAGGACTGTGGATAATGATAAGCGTCTTGAAATTTTAGCAAAAGCCGATCAGGTGTTAATAGACGATGCGGCTTTTATGCCCATTTATTATGACAATTACATTCGTCTGCTGCAGTTGAATGTTATGAATTTCCCGATGAATTCTATGGAATATCGTGACTTTAGCAGGGTTTTCTTTAAAAAGAATGAACCTGCTGAACCGGAAGCCAAGAAGTAATAGCATCTGCCAAAGGCAAGAGCTTTAACCTATTTTTTTGTGATGAACTCGTATATTAGCCGGCTGCCCAGGGGCAATACGGTTTGATTTACGGTTAATTCAGAAATTACATTTTCAAAAGGTGTCTCAAGAAAAAATGCAGCCGGGCTGTTGTAAAGATTGTCTTTGTCTATTATTTCCAGTCTCGCGGACAGTAAATCTTTTGATTCTGCAGCAACAGGGCTGTCAAATCGAATGGACGAGTAGGCCGAGCCGGCATAGAAGGGCAGTCCGGAAAATCTGGTATAGTTCAGTGTGTTATTAATATTGAAAAATAAGTAACCAGCATCATAGTGCAATGGAATCAAACCTATGCGTTTAAGAGAAGAAGATTTTATTAGCCAATCTTCAAATACAGAATAGCGCAATGACATTTCCTTTAAAACCGGCAAACTGAAATCAATTAGATCTTTGACGAGTAATATTCCATCTGGTTCATCGAAATCTATGCCCGGCAATGTAAGTGCTGTTTTGGTTGATTTTACGTAGATTACCTGTTTATTAATCTCGTAGGTGTAGGGAAAAAGGCAATTATTTCTCAGGCTTTCTTCAGCCTGCTGTATATAACCCTGTAGAATATATTGTTTGTATTCAAGGTCAAAAAGCGGGTCGGTAAGCCAGGTGTCAGAGAGTACAATCATAAACGGAAAATTTCATTTAAAAACGGCTTGTGCAAAAAAAATGTTTCAATTCGTTGTATATCTCAATAATGGTTAGATATTTGATGCAATGAACATCTTGATTTAGAAATTTACAACCTTTAAGTATTTTATTATGAGACTAATATTTGCTTCTTCTGCAGTCCTTATGGCTTTAACTTTTGCTGTAGCGTCCTGCGTCCCTGCCAGGAAACACGACGAGCTTCAGACAAAATATTCTAATTGTTCCGATTCGTTAACTGCAGTATCCGGACGTCACAAGAATATGGTGTCTCAATACAAGGAGTTAAATGTCAATTTTGAAAGAATAAAAAAGGAGCATGATATTTTAGTACGCGATACAACAGTATTGAGTCAGAGTTACAGGCATTTAAAAACACAATATGATCATATTGACCGCAATAACAAGAGGATTCAGGAGCAACTTGAATACCTGCAAAAAAGGCTGGAGCAAGAGAGTTCTAATCTTGGTTCTGAACTTGAATCGAAAAAGCTGGAGCTTCAAAGGAAGGATGATGAGCTGCGCCGGTTGGAACTCGATTTGAAAAAGCTTGAAATGACATTGGCAGAAAAAGAACGCTTACTTATTGACAGAGAAAAACGAGTGAATGAGTTGGAAGAATTATTGCGTAAAAAGGATGAAGCTGTTTCAGCTTTGAAAGATAAAATTGCCGGGGCATTGCTCGGATTTAAAGACAAGGGGCTTACCGTAGAGGAGAAGGATGGTAAAATTTACGTTAGTATGGAGGCGAAATTGCTTTTTGCTTCAGGAAGTATAATTGTTGAGAGTGAAGGAAAGAAAGCTATTGTAGAGTTAGCCAAAGTACTTCAGGATCAAACGGATTTAGAGATAATTGTTGAGGGTCATACCGATACCGACAAAATGAATGCTTCAGCTCATCCTAAAGATAACTGGGAACTAAGCGTTTTAAGAGCCACTTCGGTAGTAAAAATAATGTTAGACAACAGCAAAATGAATCCCATGAAGTTGTCGGCAGCCGGAAGAAGTGAATATCTTCCTGTAAACGCATCAGATAAAGCAAAAAACAGAAGAATCGAAATTATTATTTTACCGAATCTGGATGAATTATTTAAAATAATTGAAAAAGACTAGACTTATAATTGCTTTACTGCTGGTTGCATTTCTTACGGGATGTAATAAGGAAGAACCGCCAGAGATAGAGGATGTCTTGCCGGTGTATATTCCTGAGGAGTGTTTAAAATACCACTTCAGAGGAACCGGATCTTATCAGGTATACCAGGATTCAGCAACCGGTGTATTGGACAGTGTATTTATTACGCAGGCTACTGTAGAGCCTGACACTTTGTATGATTCGTCAGGTAATTTGGTTGGCATCTATGAATATTTTAGTTATACCATGCAGGATACGTCAGGAAACTCATGGATTGTAAGGTTACCGCCGGCTACTGCTAATTATTTTGGTTTCTTCAACATGAACAGAAGGTACTTTGTGAATGGGGTGTTCCAAAATCAGATCAATTATGCTTTCTTTCCTCATACTGATACTTTGGTTACTTCTAGTCAGGGTAGCCTGGTATGCGCAGACACCCTGACAAATTATTTGGATAACGGAGTGGTGTATTCCAAAGTGGTTGTGTTTGAAAACACGTCAGACCAACAGGAGGGAGGTAACCTTAGCAGGAGGTATTTCGCGAGAAATTTCGGACTGATAAGAGAAGAAGTACCTGCTTCAAATAAGGTAAGGACGTTATTGCGCAGCGGCAATTAACCAAACATCATATTAAAAACCTCTTCAACTTTACCAACTTTATAAATCTCAATGTCTTTTGGTAATTTACCCGAGTCTTTGATGTACCGGCTTACTACAATTTTTCTATAACCCATTCTTGCGGCTTCGGCAATGCGTTGTTCAATTCGTTGTACGGGTCTCACCTCTCCAGACAGCCCCACTTCAGCCGCAAAACAAATTTCTTTACTAATAGCGATATCAGCATGCGAAGATAATACAGCGCAAACAACAGATAAATCGGTAGCCGGGTCGTCAACCTTAATGCCTCCTGTAATATTTAAAAACACATCCATATTGCCCAACCTTACGCCACACCTTTTTTCAAGGACTGCCAGTAACATATTCATCCTTCTAAGGTCAAATCCGGTAGAAGTGCGCTGTGGGGTTCCATAAGCCGATATTCCCACAAGAGCCTGTACTTCAATTAGCAGCGGTCTTTGCCCCTCCATAATACAGCTCACGGCAACACCACTCAATAAATCCTGAGTATGAGATAAAAGAATGTCGCCCGGATTTTTAACCTCCCGCAGTCCCTCTGAAATCATCTCATAAATACCTATTTCGTTTGTAGAACCAAATCTGTTTTTTGCCGACCGTAACATGCGGTATACATGGTTTCGGTCTCCTTCAAACTGTAGTACAGTGTCTACCATGTGTTCCAGTACTTTGGGGCCTGCAATATTTCCGTCTTTGGTAATATGTCCTACCAAGAATACCGGGATGCCAGATTCCTTGGCAAAGCGAATAAGATTTGCTGTGCATTCTCTTATTTGTGTTATAGAACCGGGTGTTGCTTCAATGGTTCCGCTATACAGTGTTTGTACCGAATCTACTATTAAGAGGTCGGGCCGGAGGGTACCTGCTTGCGAAATGATATTTTCAATCAGTGTATCGGCAAGCAAATAGCAGTCTTCCCTAAGTTTCCCAATGCGTTCCCCACGCATTCTTATTTGCTGAATGCTCTCCTCTCCTGAAACATACAGCACTTTTAAAGTTGAATTGAACACGGCAACCTGAAGCATTAGGGTTGATTTACCTATGCCGGGTTCGCCCCCAATAAGTATAACCGAGCCCTCAACCAAGCCACCACCCAGTACCCGGTTCAATTCATCATCTGTTAATACCTTGCGCCTATCCCCCGTTTCCGGAACCAGGGTAATTGAAATGGGCTCAACCTTTATATGTCCCGTGCCCGAAGTGAATGGTAAATTTTGCCGGGGCTGAACCACCTCTTCTTCAATAGTATTCCATTCATTGCAGGCATTACATTTGCCTTGCCATTTTGGGTATTGTGTTCCGCAGTTGCTGCAAAAAAATGCTTTTTTTAATTTGGCCATTTCAGCAACTTAGCTTTTGAATCAGAGCAGTTGTTGAGAATCCTTCAACCAGGGGTAACGCAATAACATCGCCGCCGTACGACTTTACAATATCAGAACCAACAATATACTTTTTGTCGCTTTTATCAGTGACCTCTGCGTCATAATCGGCACCTTTTACCAAAATGTCTGGTTTAATCATTTTGATTAATCGTTCCGGCGTAGCATCCTCAAAAATAACCACAGCGTTTACATAATGTAAGCCTGCTACTACCAGGGCACGTGTTTCCTGATTGTTAATAGGGCGAGAGGGGCCTTTCAAAGCACTCACACTTTGGTCGCTGTTTACGGCAACAATCATTCTTGCGCCATAACTGCTCGCCCGGGTTAAATATTCTACGTGTCCTGCGTGCAATAAATCAAAACACCCGTTGGAGAA
Source organism: uncultured Weeksellaceae bacterium (assembly GCA_964508605.1). GTDB lineage: Bacteria > Bacteroidota > Bacteroidia > Flavobacteriales_D > CAZDUI01 > CAZDUI01. The sequence goes on from CAZDUI010000033.1 coordinate 21,562, forward strand.
TACAACTTTCATATTTTTCAGTCGCCAGTTGGCTACTTTCCGAATCAGGTTTTCTTCTGACATTACTCTGTTTTTCAAGAGTGTAAAGTGATCTGTTTTCATTATTACGCTCATATTAAAGTTTTTTTCGGTTCACTCGGGGCATCAAATATAAAGAGACGCCACCTAATACAATCATCATTACGGTTTGAGAAGTCCATATTATCCACCCTAATGCCAAGGCGTCAGGATGAATGAGTTGCTCTGAACCCGAAGAAAGATATACAGTTATTATAAGTCCAACAAATGCGGGATAAACACCAATGCCGCCCTGCACCAGAACAATGCCAATGGTACCTGCTACAAAACCGGCCAGCATAGCTGCAAACGGTAGATTTGAAGTGGCTTCAATGCTGTAAAAAGGAAGGCTGAACATGGCAATGTACATAATCCAAATAAAAAGGGTGTGACCTATGAAGGCCAATCTTTCCTTGAGTGTAAAAACTACTTTCAACCCATGATAGAGTTCTTTTGCAATATTCCGGGTTTTGTTTCTTACTGAAGGTTTAACAATAACCATTACTATCATTACAACGATGCCCGTAATTAAAACCCATTTTATAATATTTCCAATCGAAATGCCTGAAGAATCGGTAGTTTGAAACGATTGACGGAATGCATCAATTTTTTGTTCAAATAAATCCAACTTTTCGGCCTGAAGTACTAGTGTTGTTAGGGCAATGAATCCCAGCATGGCCAGGTCGATAATACGTTCGGCCACAATGGTTCCAAATCCTTTTGCAAATGGCACTCCACAGTATTTTTTTACAAGGGCAGCCCTGCTGGCTTCTCCGGCTCTGGGTAACGCGTAATTTACAATGTAACCCGTCATAATAGCATGATAACTGTTTACAAATGAAATTTTATGTCCCAGTGCATTTAGCATGTATAACCATCTTTTTGAGCGACTTAAGTGGCTAAGAAAACCACAGAACAAACCGGCAAGAACCCACCAGTAATTGGCATTGCGGAAGGCATCGAACATGATTGTCTTGTCTTTGTCAGACAGCATGTTGTAGAAATAAAACATTAAAAAAGTACCCAGCAAGAGCGGTAAAGCCACGCGAAGAACTTTCCCAAGGATTTTCAATGGATTATTTTAAAAGGTTGGTGTCCTCATCCGGAAAAACCAGAACAGGTTTATATGCACGAGCTTCAGTGTCAGATAACATACAATAGGCTATGATAATTACCTTATCGCCAACGGCTGCCCTGCGGGCTGCAGGGCCGTTCAGGCAAATCATACCGGTACCCCTGCCTCCACGAATTACATATGTTTCCAACCGTTCACCATTATTCAGGTTTACTATCTGAACTTTTTCACCTTCAAAAAGGGAGGCAGCATCCATTAAATCTTCATCAATGGTTACACTGCCTATGTAATTCAATTCAGCCTGAGTTATTTTAACCCGGTGAATCTTGGATTTTAATAAATGTACAAACATGGGGCGCAAAGGTAAGAATTGCGTTTAAATAATTTCGGCCTGATACTTGCTTTCGACCGTTCATCTTTTTTTTAATCGTTTTAACATTTCAAAATAACAAAACAGGAATTTACAGGTTACCTTTGTTTTAATCATTATTAACAGAAAATGAAAAATTTATTTAAAATCACACTTTCGGCGGCACTAATGTTTGCATCATTTGGTTACGCCAACGCACAACTTTTGGAAGGTAAGGTGTCCTACAAGGTTACCTTCGATTCAGATGACCCGTCAATGAAGTCTCAATTGAGTATGATGGGCAACAGCACAATGACCGTTTGGTTTACCGAAAAATTTGCCCGCACCGAAATGGATATGGGTGGATTCAGTAAGAATATAACCATCATAGATAAGAATGCAAAGAAAGGTCTTACGCTTATTGATGTCCCAATGCAGGGAATGAAAATGGCAGTTCCTATGGATAATACGGATGAGTCAGAAGAGTCAGAAGATTCAGAGACAGAAATTGAAGCCACCGAGACTTTTATAGATGTTGCCGGATATAAGTGCAGAAAGTACATTATGACCGATGAAGAAGGAAATGAAACAGAACTATATGCTACTGAAGAAATTACCAAGCAAAATGGCGGTCGTTTTGACAGTAAGAAAATTAATGGATTTATGATGAAAATGGTAATGGACCAGGGTATGTTTAAAATGGTTTTTGAGGCTACAGAAGTTGCCAAGAAGTTCAAAGAAAAAGAATCAGATATCTTTAGTCTTGAAATTCCTGAGGGCTACGAAGAAGGTACTATGGAAGACCTTCAGAATATGCGTGGCGGAATGTAATGAACTTATAACAGTATTATAAGGGCATCTTTTGATGCCCTTTTTTATGTCGTTATTATTTCAGAATCTGATTCCAATTACCAGTATATCATCATTTTGCTCGTATCCTTCCATCCAGTTTTTAACCTGGTTGTCCAGGTATTCACATTGTTGTTGCACTTCAAGTGGTGCGACTTCTTGTAGAATTTCTTTGAAGCGTTTTTTCATTAATTTTTTGCCTCTGTCACCGCCAAACTGGTCGGGATATCCATCGCTGAAGAGGAATAACTGATCACCTTTTTTCAATTCATGTTCATGAAGTGTAAATTCTCTTTCTTTGTGGTCGTGTTCACCAATTGGCATTTTATCTGCATTCAGTTCAATAAGTTCATGATTTCTTATGATATAAAGAGGGTTGTTGGCTCCGCTAAATTGTACTTTTGATTCGTTCCAGCAAATGCGGCACAACGCCATATCCATTCCGTCCTTTGTATCCCCAAGAACTCCCTCAATTATTTTTTTTCTCAGTTGAAACAAGATATAATCAGGTTTTGGTTTTTCAACTGATTTCATGATTTCATTGAGGTAAGCCATGCCAATCATACTCATTAATGCTCCGGGAACACCGTGGCCGGTGCAATCGGCTGCAGTGATATAAGTGGAATCTTCGGTTTCGCTGTACCAGAAAAAATCGCCGGATACGATGTCTTTGGGTTTGTATAAAATGAACACTTTACCGGCAAGATGGCCCGTTTCAGGCCTTGCTGGTTTCATCATTGCCGATTGAATTCGCCTGGCATAGTTGATAGAATCTGTAACGGCTTTGTTGTACTCTTCCAGTGCGTCGCGTTGACGGTTAATGCGCTCGTTTTGTTCTTCAACCAGTTCTTTTTCTTTTCTCAGTTCGCTGGTTCTTTCATTAACCAGATCTTCCAATTTGTGTTTGGCGGCCTTAAGTGAGCGCACGCGCCACTGAGTAATTAAAATTGTAATGGTAACTAGTGTAATAGCTACAACAATGTAAAACCATGTGCGTTGCCAAAAGGGAGTCAGTACTTCAAAACTGGCAGCAATAACAGGCTCGGTGCAAATGCCGTCTTCGTTGCAGGCCTTTAACAATAGAGTAAAATTACCAGCAGGCAAGCTATTAAATGTAATGTCCCGGCGTGATACCGGACCGGTCCAGTCTTCATCTAGTCCCTCCAGTTTATAGTAATAACGGGTAAGTCTGGGGTTAGAAAGATTTATGCCTGTAAAACTAAAGGATATTTTATTGTTGTAATAATCTACTTCAAATTCGGAAGGTGTATTAAACCGGCCTCCCTTACTAATAACATTGACATTTTCATTACGGGTCCAATCTACACCATTAATGTGAATTGAAGTTACAAATAGTGAAGGAATATTATTGTTTTTCTGGTATGATTCCGGATTAAAGGCGATTAGCCCGTCAACGGTGCCAAACCATATATTTCCCTGACTGTTGCTCCATGATGTACGTTCGGTGGTTTCCAAACCAAAAAAACCTTCATGTATTCCAAAGAATTTCAGTTCGGTAGGATTTGTGTGCCAGTCTGTTTGCAGACGGTTTAATCCTTGCTGTGTTCCAAGCCACCAAACATTGCTACTTCCTTTTTGCATTAGAAAAACGTGGTCGGAAACCAGTCCGTCAGCTTTTCTTAAATTCAGAAGGACTTTTCCAGATTCTACATCCCAAGCAAATACTCCGAATCCGTCTGTTGAAATAATTAATATACCATCATGATAATCCAGGTCGGTAATATTCTTTACTCCTTTAGCAGGAACGATTTCAAATTTTTCGGTTGTTGTATTTAATTTGTACAGAAACCCGTATCGGTCTCCGGCATAGACCTCTTTATCACTTAGTGGTAATATTGCACTGATTTGAACTTCTTCAACGGGAACTTCAAAAGAATAATTTTTACAAACGTTATTGTTTTTATTGATGACAATTTTGGTTATGCACTTAGTGGTTCCCAGCCAAAAAATGTTGCCTGTTTTGGACATAGACTTAATTTCATCAGATTCCATTCCGGTTGATATTCCATAAATATCCGGTTCACCGTCTTTTAGGTGAAACAGACCAAAATCAGTTGCTGCCCATATGGATGAGTCTTCCCCCAGCGAAAGTGCATTGGCTGTTATTTCAGGCCATTGTTTTATAGCTTTTATTTGCACCGACAAATCTGTTTTGTATTCGGCAAGGGTTATACCGTCACCTGTTCCTATGGCAATCAAATTGTTATTATTTCCGGATACTGATATTATATTGTCACCGGCTAGCTGTTCTTTGGTTCCAAATCGAATAAATGTATCACCGGAGTACCTGCTGATTCCCCCAAAATAGGTTCCTACCCAAATGTTTCCGTTACGGTCCGAAATAATATCACGTACCCGGTTGTGGTTTAACCCGTTATTTTCTGTAACTTTTAAAAAGTTTTTGCCATCATAACGGGTAACTCCCTCATAAGTACCAAACCAAATGTTTCCCAGACCATCTTCGGCAATAGCTCTTACTCTTAAATTAGTAAATTGTTCGTCAGATGCGTAACAAGCCAACTGGTTATTTTTATAATATCCAACGCCGTATTTCGTTCCCATCCACACGGTTCCTTTTCTGTCTTCGAATAGGTATAATATGCTGTTGCTTGCCAGACAATCATCAATGGTTATGGTTCTTTCCGGTTTGGTATCCGAATATATAGTAATACCATCGTCAGTTCCAACCCACATCTTGTTGTTGCGGTCTTTGATTATTGAGGTTACTTTTTTGTGCAGAAGTCCTTCAGACTTGTTAATGGTAGATATTACCAGGGAGTCCTTAATGATGAATATTCCGTTTGCCGTCCCTACCCAAATGGTTCCTTCCGGAGATTCGCATAAGGTACGGATATAAATATCTTCCAGTCCGTCATCCTTATTGATGAGAATCTTTTTATTTCCGTCTACTACTAAAATTCCGTGGGTTGTTCCCAGCCACATTCTTCCTTTGCTGTCTTGAATGATGTCCCGGACGTCCAAACTGGGTAACCCATCATCTTCGTCCATTACTTCGAAATCGTAACCGTCAAAAATAGCAACGCCACCTCCGTCAACACCTATCCATAAATAACCGTCTTTGTCTTCGCACAACGAATACACTCCAGATCGCGGCAGACCGTCTTCAACGCCGAACTTTTTAAAAAAATAGGTTTGACCGCTTGTGGTGAGCGCGCCAAGAATAAGTGAAAATGCAACAAAAACTCCCGACAATTTACCAAACATAAATTCAAATATCGGTTAATTGCAGTTAATTACAAATTTTGCAAAGAAATGGGTGAACAGAAAGCAAAAAGTTTTGGTTATTCGGTTACAAATATCCTACTCATTAATAGCTCTTTAGATAGGTCCCGTACTTTTGTTTCAGAAAGTAAACCCAATAACCTGGTTCTGGTTTCCTTAAAGGTGTGATGAATTGGGCAAGGGTGTTCCTCTGAGCATTCTGATAGACCGAGCCCGCAGGAACTAAAGAAGCTAAGTCCATCAATGGTCTTCACGATTTCAATAAGAGGTAGATTCAGATTTTTTTCCGACAAGTAGAACCCTCCACCGGGTCCTTTAAGGGAACTGACAATTCCGTTTCTCACCAGTTCCTGCAGAATTTTAACTGTAAAGGGCACGGGGATATCTAAACTTACGGCAGTTTCCATACCCTTTCTTGGGTTTACAATACTGGCTTCAACCGAAAGGTACAGCACTGTTCTAATAGCGTATTTACATTTTTGCGATAGCATATTATTGTCCAAGCAACTCCCGGCCTTTATCACTAAGCCTTTCCGTAGTCCAGGCGGGCTCCCAAACCAGATTTATTGTTATTTTATAATCTTCAAAATTTTTCTGCAAAATAGCCCGTGCATCTTCCATAATAACGTCTCCCAGTGGGCAGCCTTTTGATGTAAGGGTGATGTCAGCTTCGAGTTCTTTTTTTTCAATGTTTTCTCTTATGTCGTACACCAGGCCTAAATCGGCAATATTTACCATTAATTCTGGGTCTATAACGCCTTTTAACAGTTGCCATGCTTTTTGCTCATTATCGTTAAGTTCTTCACTCATTTGGTTTGGTTTTTAGTTCAGGTTTATGAAGTACAATTTTAAAAATATTGGAAAGAAAAACGAATGCTGAAACCGTAATGGCTGCAGCTCCTATTTGTACGAGTAACTTGTGTTCAATAAGAATGCCGGCGAGCATTGCGGTGAAGCCGGCCATATAAAGATACATTTGGTACCTGGCCATAATATCGCTGTACAGCTCTTTGGGTAATGGAATTTTTTGTTTGCCTACTTTTTGACGGTACACTTTTAGCCAGACTATAAAGGGTAGTGTTTTGTACGTTTGGCCCTGAATCAAAGCACTTATAAAACCCGGAATTAATACGCTACCGTAGGCTGCTGCCATAGGTAAATTCCATTTGGACAAACTGTCGGGATTAAAAATCAGCAGGAATAATAAAGGCCCTGCAGCCATTAACATCATAAAAGCAAACATTGATTGTGTCATTCCGGTATCCAGTTTTCGTTTCACGCGATGCCGATAGGCAATTATAAGATAGAGAATAAAACAAACTGCGCCGGCGGCAACAATAAATGCACCTGAAACGGTAATTACGGGCATGTTAATATAAAGACCGGTTAAAGCCGATATAAGCCCGGCATTCACCAGTAAATAGCTGTATTTTAAATAAGATTGGTTTATATTATGAGAAACCATAAACATGGGAAGCAGTTTTGAAGCTACACCAAAAATGAGTTGTAAAAACCAACCGGCAATGCCTGCATGTGCATGAAGTTTTAATAATTCGGTATGCTCTTGTTTAAGAAAAGGATGTGTAAGATTTACGGCAAGGGCAATACCTGCGGCAACGGTGAAAAATAACCACCAGGTTGCAGCAACAATAAAATCTTTTTCAATAGAAGTTTCCTTACTTTTTAGGGTAGTTAACAGTATATTCAGCATAAAACCGGCTACGGAAATTCCAATCAGGATTCCGCCGGTAATTATAGGAGTCCCAATTTCAAAATTCCAAAAACTGTACGCCAGAAATAGAGTGCCGGTCAGTAAAAAAACAAAACTAAAATACCCCAGTTTTTCACTTTTAAGTTTTACCTGAAGAATTACCGGTAATAACTGATATAAAGCACCAAAAATTATCATGGTTATCCATCCCAGTACAAGTAAATGCGTTATGGCCAGTAAATGTGGATTGAAATAATGCTGCAGGAGTGATTCCGGAAAAAGTGTTATTAAAAGTGTCGAAATAAGCCAAACAATGGCCCCGGCAATAAAATGAGGAATTACCAGTGAAGGAGAGGGAGCATTTTGACTGGCAATACCCTGCATAATTATTTATCTTGTTTTAAAATCAACAACCTTACGTCTCCTTCAGTAATTTCTGAAATCCAGATACTGCATTGCCTCTGCTCCAGTTCAGGTAATAAGTATTGTGGCACTTTTTTGTGCTGAACATATATTGATTCTCCTGACTCAATTGTTTCCAGAGCCTCCAGGATAGTCATCATTGGCATGGGCATTTCCATATCGCGGACATCCAGTTCTTTTATAACTTTATTTTGGTTCCGGTATGATTCAAAAACATCAAGGGGGACCCTGAATATTCGTTGACTGGTCTCAGAATTTTCAATTTCTTTGGACTCACCCTTTATAAGAAATGTTTCAACAATATTTTCGTTTTTTTCTACATAATGAACAAATCCCTTGCCCGTTAAAATTCTTATTAATGGCACCGGTTCAAACGTATTAATAATTTTTAAAGCAGTATCATCCGGCAATGAGTTCACAGCATTCATTATTAACTGAAAAGGATCTTTTCCTTGTGCCAGATCATCTCTTACATCCAGAATTTTTATTGAATTCGTTTCACGTGCTTCTACAATTTTAGGGTGCATTTCTATTGTTATTTTTGGTGTAGGTGTTGTTTTATTGTTTTTTACTGTAAAACCTAAAGGTGTAAGAACTTGAAAAAGTTCAACAATCTCACATTTGCCAATGCGGGCAGCGTCACTTAAATTCACCCTGGGAGCCAGTATTTTTCGAAGTATGGGATTCTTTAATTTCCGGAAATGCGGGTTTACCGAAGCAATGGCGTCAATAGCATTTTTATTGAAACGTATTACATCAATAACCCGCGTATTTCCGTCAATTTCCATGAAAATTTATTGCATTAATTTTTGTTCCAGTTCAATGGCCTTTGGGAAAAGGATATTATTCTCAAGGTGTATGTGCTGATGAAGGTCTTTTTCAAACTCGGCCAGTTTTCCGAACAACACCCTGTAAGTGTTACATGCGTCTGCCGGTGGTGTATAGTTTGACGTTAGTTCATTTACAGCCCTCAGGTCGTTTCCTGCGGTTTCATGTTCGGCTTCCATCATCGCAATCGGATTTTTAACAGAACCAAATGGAGGAGGAGTAATTTTTGTACCGGCAGCTGAGGCTTGCGCAAGTTCTTTTATATACGGAAAAAGAACGTGTTCTTCTTTCATCATGTGCTGTGATAACTCTTGTAAAACGGCCATCAAATGATGCAATACCTGATGCATTTCAGGGTGACGGTCGCCGTGTACACGTGCAACCTTGGTGCAATATTCTTCAAGCATCCCGGCGCTGCCTTTCACGTACTTATGGTGTGTGGCCACGATGTAATCTGCAAGAAAGTCTAGATCCCAGCTATTGAAATCCTGACCTGGGGTAACCGTTTCATTACCAATAGTGTTTAACTCCTTCTCAACAGCGTCTGCATCTATGCCTTTTTCAGCACAGGCATCACGTACCGACTTTTTGCCTCCGCAGCAAAAGTCCAGTCCGAATTTACGAAATACTTCTGCTTTCCGATAATCAGATGCTACCAGTTCTCCTATCGTGGATGGTTTTTCTCCGGTAGCAAGGCGGGTAATCTTTACCTCCCAAATTTCAGGACCGCTTAATAAATATTCCCACTCAAATATCTGACCGCGCTCTGCAATCATTTGATAGTAAAGCGGCTTTGGGTCGTGGTCGTTGTGAATTATCATGCTCTCGCCGGCTGATAGCTCATCAAAGCGCTGGAAAATGGTTGGGTGCTTTAAACGGGGTTCAATTACGGTTACATCAATTGTTAACATAATATATGTTTTTATTTGGATTAATTATAAATTAAGACAAATGTAGTATGTTTTTTATTAATAGAGGACTTTTTTGTCTTTTATTTTTTGAAAAGTGAGGAAAATCAGATTTTGAATGGTTTATGAAGGTAAGGGCAGAGGGCTGGAAGTACGGTGAATACCGTATTTTCACTATTCATAGCTGGAGTATCTTTATCTGTGGATTATAATGAATAACTAAAAAGGTTATATTCGCAATTGAGCATGAGAAGGGTTTTATTCATATTCAGCATCTTAATGATTCATTTAGGTGTCAGGGGTTCGCACATTCCCGGCGGAAACATCACCTACACCTGTTTGGGGGGCAACAATTATCATGTTACTCTTACATTATTTGAGGAGTGCTACACGGCTTTCGAGATGAATACCGCTAAAACCATCTCCATTGAAAACACTTGTACAGGGGTTATTCAAACGGTAACCCTGAATAATACTATGTTTCAATTTGAGGTGTCTGATATTTGTCCGGCTGAAGCAGATTCCAGTATTTGCAAAACGGGTAGTATTCCGGGCTTTTTCATGCATCGTTGGGAAGGAAATGTAACTTTAACGGGGACATGTAACAGATGGAACATAATATATAACACCTGTTGCAGAAACGAAGCTGTGAATCTGGTGGGTATATCAAGCAATTATTATATTGTTACAACCTTGAATAATGCGGTTTCGGGCTGCAATTCATCACCAGTGGTAAACGATTTACGTGTTCCAACATTTTGTGTAGGTCAACCGGTTGCCTATTCGTTGAATGCATTGGATCCTGACGGGCACGAGCTTCATTATCATCTTACCGGAGCACTTACCGGGCCCGGCCTAATTGTGCCTTATGTAACTGGTTATACAGGTAATCAACCGGTTATCGGGATTCAGATAGACACTTTGAGCGGGTTATTAACTTTTACCCCAGGTATTCAGGGAAAATTTCAAATTTCCATTAGGGTTGAAGAATATGATGCTTACGGAAACAAAATTGGATATTTGCTTCATGACATGCAGTTTTATTTTGAGAATTGCACAAATGTACCGCCGCAATATCCGGCAGGAGGGCTAACAAATGTTTCGGGTACAGGAACACAAAGTAATTTGAATACAATTGACATTTGCGCAGGAGGTACTGTGTGCTTTGATTTGTCTTTTTCGGATGCGGATACCGTAGATACGCTTACAGTTACCTCAAATCTCCTGTCAGTATTTCCCGGAGCGGTTATGAATGTAAGTGGTACTAATCCTGTATTGGTAAATGTTTGCCTCACTACGCTGGCTACCAGTAATCAGTTTTATTCAGTATCTTTTATTGCCCGAGACAATGCTTGTCCTGCAAATGGTGTAACCTACTATAATGTTGCAATTAATGTTAGTGCGGGAACCGTTATTATACCTGATTCAGCGGTCATTTGCGGTCCTGACTCAATACAGCTTGCTGTTTTTGGCGGCTCACAGTTTAACTGGACAGTTTTATCAGGAGACCCATTGGTGAATGGTGTGAACTTTTCATGTGATACTTGCACCTATGCTTGGGTAAAACCAGCTGTAACCACTGAATATATTGTTACTTCTGATCTTTCCCCTTGTCCTAATACCGATACTGTTAAAGTATATGTGGTAAACGATTTTTCTATTTCCGGAGTTTTCAGTTCACCCATATTGTGCAGTGGAGATACGGTTGATTATTCATTATCTATTACACCTGCAGGGTCATACTCTGTTGCCTGGCCTAATCAGTCATGGTTAATACCGAATGCCGGAGGTGCTCAGTTTACTTCGGAAGTTGCAGGTCAGTTTACGGCACCTTTTGTAGTTACCAGCGACTCGGGATGCGTTAGAAAAGACACTGCCGCGTTTGTATTTGCCGGTTTACCAGTTGGTTTTGGAAAAATTAATGCCAGTGACACTATTATTTGTGAAAATGAAGAATTATTTTTGAATGCATTCACTGCGGCCGGAACCGGGCTATGTGCATTGAGCGGAGTAACAGACCTTCCAAATGGGGTGTTTACGCAGGTAGGTGCTGCCAATACTCCTGCGGGTTATCCTACACCTTTTATGGGGTTCTGGCAGGATGGAAGAATTCAGTTTCTTTTGTCGGCCACTGAACTGCAAACTGCCGGAATTGGCAATTATATTGAAGGATTTGGATTTTATGTAACGCAAAAATTAAGTACACAGCCATACTCGTCATTCACCGTTTTTATGGAATGTACAGGCTTGAACAGTATTTCATCGTTTCAAACCATGACGTATCAGGTGTATTATGACAGTATGTACAACACAGTGTCCGGTCTAAACTATTTGAAGTTTCCAACCGCTTACGAATGGGATGGTTTGAGTAACATACTGGTAAGCATTTGTTTTGACAACGGAAGTTATACTCAGAACGACTTGGTATACCAACATACTTCATCGTTCACATCCTGTGTTTTTGCTTATCAGGATGGTGCCAGCGGGTGTACGTTGCCAACCGGAACATCCGGTACGGTTCGGCCAACAGTGTATCTAAAGAATGAGACCATTAACGCATCAAGTTTAGCAACCTTTAACTGGTACGGAACCGATCCTGTTCTTAATTCGAATAATTATGAGGCAACGTCCTTCCCGACGGTCAATCAGTATTACTACTTAGACATCGTAGATTCAACGGGACTGTGTCCGAACAGAGACAGTGTTTATATCACTGTTTCTATCGGTGGTGAGCCGTATTTCAGTCTTCCTGCCAATGATTTTTGTATCTATGATGGTATTGTATTGCCCGATTCGGTTGCGTCATACACAGGTATTTTCTATACCAGTCCTGCCGGTGTGGCAATTATTGACAGTACAACAGGTTTGATAGATACTTCAGCAATTCTTACCGGACAGCCCTTTACAATCATTCACGAAACCTTTGGTATTGGTCGTTGTGGTGGTCAGTTTCCTGTAACAGTGCAGTTTAACGATTATGATGATGGAACTTTTTATTATCCTGAGCCTGAATACTGTACCACGGATGGTGCGATAATATTACCGGATACAGTGCATACAGCCGGTGGTTATTTCTTTACGATTCCAACGGGTGTTGCCGATTCTTCAACGGGAGAGGTGCAATATTCACAGAGTACCCAGGGGACGTATCAGGTTTATTACAATACCAATAACGGTTCGTGTACCTCAGAAACAAGCGTATCAGTGGAAATTACCGGAATTTGTCTTATTGAAGTGTTTAACGGGTTTACACCTAACAACGACGGATTCAACGATTTCTGGCGAATTTATGGTTTAGACTACATACCCAGTACTGTTAAAGTACTGAACCGGTGGGGAGATTTGGTTTGGGAAACCGTGAATTACCACTCTATTAACAATCACTGGAAAGGCGATTTACCGGGAGGGGAACCTGCACCGGACGGTACGTATTATTTCATTATTGAAGCTCAGGGAGGTAAAACTACAGGATATGTGGAGATTAACAGGTAGCATATTGTTCGCTTTTGCCATGATTTCTGGTAATGCTCAGCAGGATTACCAGTTCACTCAATACTTATATAACCAGCAGGTAATCAATCCGGCGGTTGCCGGAATTTCAGGGAATTCATTTACGCTGATGCATCGCAGCCAATGGATTGGAATGAAGGGTGCACCTGCAACTCAGTCATTTTCATGGAGTATGCCGGTAGCTTCTCAAAAAATTGGCCTGGGTGCAGAGGCGTTTAATGATATGATTGGTGCGCGGCGAAATACCGGTGTTCAATTTCTGTTTGCCTACCGCCCATTGAATAACATAAAAAAACTAAGTTTTGGAATTCGTGCCGGCATGTTTTTACCCGGTGTGAATAAATCGGCAATGAATTATTACAATCCTGCCGATCCCAATGCCCTCATCAATATCCCGGTAACACCATCCTTTAATATTGATGCCGGTGTTTATTATAAGGACGGAAGAAATTTTGTTGGGATTTCAGCCAGCCATCTTCAGGGATTTTCAGAGGCAACCGCCGGTTCTCATTTCACATATAAACCGCACTTATTTGGGTATTATGCTATCGTTTTTAAAATTTCTCAAACAGTTCGTTTCAGACCCTCGGTATTGGTAAAGTACTTACAGGGAGCCGACATGAACATAGATGTGAATGCAACATTGCTGTTTGGAGATGTATTTGTTGCCGGCTTGGGCTACCGGACGAGTAATTCAGTAATGCTGCAATTAGCGGTACCATTGAAAAACGGATTAATAATAGGTTATGGGTTTGATTACGGTTTTGGTTTGAATACTGATTTATCAAGATTTGGATCCCATGAGATTTTTATTGGTTTCAATTTGGGCGGCGGGCCGGTATCCGGCGGATTGTTAACTCCACGTTATCTGTGAGAAATATTTTTATTTATATATTTCTGTTGGCTGCTTCAGCCGCCTCTGCACAGGGTGGAGATGATGATAATCCCAAATTGAAGCGAGCTGCCGACAATTACAATTTTGAGTATGTGATTCGTAAAATGAAGGCAGACTATTACAAAACAGGTAGCAGTAAAAGTTTTGTTTTACTAGAAAACGCCCTTTGGAACAGGCGGGATTATAAGCAGTTAAAAGAAATATATCTAAAAACACCGCAATTGTGTTCTACCGCGGAATGTAAGTTTCATATGGCCGAAACTTTTCTCGCTTTCAGAGACACTTCTCAGGCGCTGAACGCAGTTAAAGGCATTGGAGCACCCTACGAACCCATAATCCAGCGAAAAGTTGAATTTTGCCGAAACACTAAACATTTTCTGAATCAGATAATTGTAGATGGTTCTGATAAAAGAAATACCGACGCCAATGAATTTGCTCCGGTAATTACAAAGGAAGGTGTATGGTATGTATCAGACCGCGCGGCCAGTGTTGTTGACAATCAGGAGTACGCATGGACCGGTGAAGGATACCTTTCTCTTTACAATCATAAAAACAAACCGGTGAACCCTCTGAATTCCGAATATCACGACGGGCCATTCAGTTTTAGCGCAGATGGAAAATTCATGTTTCTGTCGCGGGGAGGTTATACCATATCAAATGGTAAAAAGAAACCCATGCCTTTAGAAATTTGGGTAAGTGAGAAAACTTCTAAAGATAAATGGAGCAAACCGGATCGATTGGACATTGAAAATAACAGTCTGTCTGTAAGTCATCCGGCAGTTTCATCCAATGGTGATTTTTTATTGTATACAGCTTCAACCCCTGACAACGGAAGAGATCTTTACATCGTCAGAAAAACAGGTAACGGCTGGAGCAAGCCGGAACCCTTGGGTGAACTCGTAAATACACCCCTTGATGAAGTCTTTCCAGTGCTTCTTAACGATTCTACCTTGTATTTTAGCTCGAACGGATTGCCCGGTTTTGGAGGACTGGATATTTTTATGGTAAGATTAAAAAATGGATTACCCATCGTTCCGCCAAAAAATACGTATGCCCCAATTAACTCAGGGTGCGATGATTTTCATCTTGTTTACGAGCCCGAAGACCCGGCAAAGGGGTATTTTTCCAGCAACCGCAACCTTGAACAAGGCGACGATATTTTTGAATTCACCATTGCAAAAATGATTGTAGGTCGCATTGTTACTAAAAGGCCGGAGGCACTAGCAAGAACTGAATTTACCGTTGTGCACAAGGGCAACCAAGTGGCTACTGTGAAAGCAGACGAAAACGGAACCCTGATACTGCCTTATCTAACCCCCCCGTATGAGGTTATAGTTCAGCAGGCAGCCATTGATGGTGATTTAAAATTTACTCAGGTTTTTCCGGATAAAGAAGATGAGAAACATAAATTTTCCCTGATCAGAAGCGATAAAACCATACTCAATGAGGTTTCTTTGGACGAAAATTTACACATGACCTTGATTTACGGAAAGGCTGAAGGGGACTCCATACAGTCAAGCTATGTTAGAGGTTGCTTTGTTGAAGCTGAAGGAAAAGCAAAATTGAATACAGCGGTTATTATTGATGAAAAGGGAATACCTGTGGATACACTGGAATTGGTGGACGGTTGCATCACGTTTAAAAAACTAAATGGTACTCACAGCATTCTGTTGCCTGAAACAGCTGATGACCTTGAACTTACTTTTAAAGCAGAAAACACAAGCAATGAAACCTTTAAAATACCGGTATTGAGCGCTTCCGGTAAACCATTAAAATACATTACAATAAGTGATCGATCCAGTTTTGTTGTATCTCTTAAAAATATCGACCCCGAAGTTATTAAAACCCTTATTGAAGAAAACAAAGTATTTAAAGACGTTGAAGGATGTGTTACCTCATTAAAAAACAAGGAACTTCTCAAAGAAATGAAGTTTGTACTTGTAGATGAACAAGGTAACAGATTAGATACACTCGCCCTTAATGAAAAAGGATGTTTTTATATAAAAAGACTAAAACCCGGTCAATCGCTAATTCCGATGGCTGACTATGATGAAGGAGAAATTGTTTTCAGAAATAAAAATAATGAAGACCTTACAGACAGGAAATTTTACATACGAAATCAAAACCTTGAAATTGTTGACTCTATCTATATGAGTAAACTCAATCGGTTAGATATGGAGCTGGCTTCAATTTATGAAGTAGAAAATGAAGATGTTTGGCTGAATTTTTCATTACGAGATACTACGGTAATTGAAAATATTTATTTTGAATATGATGATCACAAAATTACATTGTCAGCGCGCCGTACCTTAAACAGGGTTGTCCAGTTTTTGCAAAAAAATCCCGCTGTGAAATTGACTATATCTGCGCATACAGATTCAAGAGGAAACAATGAATATAATATGATTCTTTCTCAGAACAGAGCGAAATCCACTATGGACTATTTAGTTTCAAAGGGCATTTCAAAATGGAAAATAAAATCGGCAGGTTACGGCGAATCGCAGCTTTTAAATAATTGTTCTGATGGTGCGGAATGTACTGAGGAACAACATGCGAAAAACAGACGCATTGAATTCCAAATACGTTAAATACTATTTAATTTCGCATGTAATCATTAATTCTCTGAATCCAGGTACTCCGTTGGTGTGAACCTTTACTTTAAAAACCTGGTGTCCTTCCTTTTCTGAGGTGTCAATTTCCATGATTATGGTTCCTTTTTGTCCGGGTGAAAGTTCATAGATGTCAGTTTCGGCATCAGTATCGGATGTTACAGGTTCAATACCTGTTATTTTTAAAGTATCATTACCCTGATTTGAAAAACTGAATTTTGTACTTAATATTTCCCCGGGTTTTACGCTCCCTAAATCGAAAATTTCGCGTTGAAACTTAATTTCTCCCACAGTATCATCTTTTTTACTTACCAACTTTACCTTTTGAATTTCAATTTTTCGTTCCAGAGCTGCCCGAATGCTGTATACACTGTTTTGCTTATCGTTTGGGTTGTCACTAATTTGCTGGTCGGCGCTGTATTCACCAAAGGGAATAAACACAAAATCTAAGCTGCCGCCATTAGATGCGGCATTTGTTAAGTAGGGTTCTAATGCGCCGCTTTTATAACGCATTAAATGATTTACCAAACTGCTGATTCTTCGTTTTGTTAGTGCGACATTGTATTTTGTTTCGGCCAGGGGACTGGCAAAGCCCTGAACCGTTACCTCAATATTTCTTCCTTTTTCCAATTCGGCAGCCATCAATTCGGTGAAACGTTGAAGGTTGTACCAGCCTTTATCAATTCTGTTGCTGAACAAAGAATCCATATTCATTCGGGCTTCCGTAGCATCTGTATCTTTTAAACCTTTGCTATATTCGGTTTTGTATTCGTCAATCATAGCATGATATGATTCCCATGATTCGCCATATGATAAGCTGGTTACAGTATCAAAACTATTGGGATCGGGTCGGTCGTTATGGAAATATAATACTACAGGCAAATAGTTCATCAAGTTTTCCAGGGGTGTAATGCTGTCTGTTACCAAAGGTATTTTGGGATATTTAACATACCATATTCTGTTGCAACAACTTTCACCACCTTCGGTTAGATTACGGGTGAAAATGTCCAGTAGCTCGTATTTTTTGAAATAGAGGTCATTGGCGGGCGAATTCCAGGGAATGCCAATATTTTCCGGTGCCTTAAATCCGCCGGGGACACCTTTTGATTTTATAATGTCATATCCGCCCAAACCCGGATGATAATCAGAAGAGAAATATAGCGATGTATCGGAGGAATACCATGCAGGACTGATTTCATTGCCGGGGGTATTTATCAATTTACCGGCATTTACGGGTTTAGAATAATTGTTCTCATCTATAATTGTGCTATACCATATATCATATCCCCCATAACCGCCTTCACGGTCAGAAGAGAAGATTAAATATTCTTCATTGTTAATGATTGCGGGGAAGGCATGGGTATTATTACCTGTTTCATTGATAACTCCCAATATATCGGGATCATTCATGCTGCCATCAGGATTTTGCCACTGAACCAGGATTTTACATCCTTTTGCCGGTTGAGCAGATTCACATCTCGTAAAATACATTCGCTTGCCGTCGTGGCTAAAGGAAAGAGCCGCCTGATGACTTGTGAACATGTTGATATCAGAACCTAATTTTTGCTCTGCATCAATACGATACGATGATAAGTTTGCCTTCCAAAGGGCGCTGAAATTTGTATTTACGCTATCTGATTCTAATGAGGAAAAGTATAGAACACTGTCTTTAAGAATCGCTGCAAAATGGGAATGCTCGAACTTTTGATTTGTTTTCAGGATTTTTGCTTTTAAAGTTGTTTCTTTTCTGATTTCAAATTCGGCCCAGCGACAAATTTTAATTTCCTGCTCGGCTCTTTGGTAGTATTCCGATTTTTTATCCTTGAATATTTTCTGAACCTTTTTCCACGAGTTGGCTGATTCCTTATAATTTCCTGCAGATTTTAAAGTAAGCGCCAGGTAGTATATGCTTTCCGGATAAATTTTACCCGGTGCTTTTTTGTAGACCTTCTGGTAATAATAAGATGCACGTACCGGTTGATGTGTCAGGCGCAATGCTTCGGCCAGATAAAAATTAGCATCAATACTATTGCTGTCTGTTTCCATGGCTTTGTAGAAATAGGCCAGAGCAAGACCGGGCTCGTTCGCCAAAGTTTCCCTGCCCTTTTTCAGCAGTTGGTCAAATGTCTGGCAGGATGCCTGGGAATTGAGTATAAAAACACACAATATCGAAAAACACACCATTTTTTTATCTGGTTGCATTGTTGTGTCCTCTGGCCGGAAAAGTGATTTTATGATCGCAGTGGTGCAATTTGGAATGATACACAACGCACGAATTAACCAATTTAATAGACTGTGGTGATCAGCTATGTTAGAAACCGCCTTCATTTTTCAATTCGTTGTCCCTCCGCATTTATTAAAAATATTCCCGTGGCATCGCGTACCTGATAAGTACCATTTTTCATATCGTAAATTGAAGAGTATTTCGGAGGGATGATTTCTTTCCCTTCTTGGTTGACCAGGCCAAAAGCACCATTTAGGGATACGATAGTAACTTTATGTCCTTCAATAAATCGTTCAGCGTTGTCATAAATACATGGAATTATCTCCTCCCCATTATAATTTACAAATCCTGTTTTGTGGGAATTACCCACCTGTTTTTTTACTTTAGCAAGCCCCATGGAGTGGTGATCAATTCCAATATATTCACAAGGTATTGCCAGATTGCCATTGATTCCAACTTTTCCGTATTTTCCATTTAACATTACACTGGCATAAAGTGAATCTCCATTGTATCCAGCACTAAAATCACTTGCTTTGTCGTAAATTATGGGCGTGGTTACTTTTCCTTTGGTATTGATGTGACCCCATTTTGTATCTTTCCATACCCATGCGCGACCTTTAACAAAACTACCGGTTTTGGTGTAGATGAGTGGAATAATGACATTCCCAAGCGAATCTATAAACCCCCACTCATTACCTTTATGAACCCATGCCAGTCCGTTACTGTAGTATCCGATGCCATCGTATTCCGCAGATAGTTTTGGGTTACCTTTTCTGTCAATATACAGTGCTTTGCCGTTTTTCTTCACCATTGCCCAATCACCAATAAAGTTCGATGCCCATTCGTATTCAAATGGTATCACTGTTTTACCGTAGGTATCAATCCAACCATATTTCCCCGACAATTTAACTAACGCCATGTTCAAACCGAATTCTTGAGCTTCGTCGTATTTGGGTGGTATAATTTCCTTTCCCTGTTCATTAACGAATCCTGCTTTTCCGTCTTTGTGTACTATGGCAATGCCTGAACGAAAATCGCCTATACCATGGTAAATCAGAGGAGCCAATGCATTTCCTTTGTAATCAAAAAATCCGTATTTCCCGTCTTTGCCAACAACGAGTACTTCGGCCAAACGCATGGATCGGTAAAACCAGTCGTCAGAATCATCATATATCGGTGGTAAAATTTCATTACCCAAAGCATCAATGAACCCATATGTAAGTTCCCAGGGTTCTGTTTTTACGGTAACACGTGCGAGTCCAGCGGCAAAGTCTTCAATTTCATAATAACGTGGCATCATTATTATAAGTCCTGTTGTGTCAATCAGTCCCATCAAATTACTGTGGTGGTCACTATATGCAGCAGTATTGTTGGTAAACCTACCTGAAGAATTACCATTTTTGAATCTAAATATCTTGTTTTTAGAGTCGTATGTGCCGTCAAGGCGTTCCTGTCCTTTGCAAACTGTGGAAAACAATAATATGAAAACAACCCATAATTTCATGGCTTATGTTTGCTTACCACTGAAAATATAGTGGTATTTCCTTCAAATATATGAAGATTACCCGATAAGTATTTATAAAAATTAATGGTCTCCGGCAACCAGGGTTACATGGCCATCTTCATCAGTTAGAATTCCGGTACAGCGGTCGGTAAATTTCACAACAAAGAAATAAGTACCATCAACAGCAGGATTTCCGTTAATGTCGCCGTTCCATCCCTTGGTGGGATCGGTGGTTTCGAATATTTTCTGACCCCAACGGTTGTATATAGTAAGCGAGTAGTCGTCCACTTCCCCGAATTCCGGCTTGAATTCATCGTTAAATCCATCACCGTTGGGTGTAAAGATGTTGGGCACTATGGCATCTACTCTCTCGTAAAACTCTATATAAACACTGTCAATATCACTACACTCCGAATTGGATACTTCAAGCCAGTACCAGCCGGTAGTAGCAACAAGATATGTGCTGTCAGATGTTCCTGTGCTCCATAGGTAATTACCGCTAACGTTGGATGCAAGCTGTATCGGGTCGCAGGTAATGACGTCCGGACCGATATTTACAATCATAGGCAACTCGGGAACCAGAGTGTCAAAACTGAAAGTACAGCCCTGGCCATCTGTAACCAGAATAGTATGCGTACCATCGTTTAGGGCACCAAATACGTTGCTGCTTTGACCTGAACCACCATTGATGCTGTATGTAATGCTGCCTGTACCACCTGTAGCCTGTACAAATATGGCTCCGTTGCTATTACCACAGTCTTCTGAGATTATTTGTGAAGCAGATGCTGATAGATTTCCTGGATCGTTGGCTACCGTTGTGTCTATATTCACGCTGCAAGAACCCAGTGTGATAGTAACAGTATAGGTATTGGCAGAAAGTCCTGAGAAGTCACCACTGCTGTTGTTGACACCACCGGGCGCCAAAGAATAAGTGGCACCTGATGGAAATCCGTTATCGATAATGGCCGAAATCGAACCTATTCCCTGGCTACAGATATCGGGCGTAACGTTATCAAAATCGCCTGTAATAGAACTGTGATTGGCAACGGATACCGGTAATGTAATAGAACAGGTTCCCGAAGTAATGTCCATATTATAATTTCCGGTCGTCAGGTTGTCAAAATCGCCGCTTGAATTGGTGTTACCCAGTAAAGTATAGCTATAAGTTCCGGTTCCGTCGGTAGCTGTTACCTCAATGGAACCAACACCCAGCGAACATGTATCAGATTCAGATGCGGTTACTGAAGCGTTCAGAATCTGGTCATCAGTAATTACAACTGAAATGCTTTCGGTACAAGTGTTACTGGTAACGGTGGCTGTATATGTATTGGGTGCAAGACCGGTAAATGTTCCGCCGCTTTGGGTAATGCTGTTCAGATCATAGGAATAGTTACCGGCTCCACCTGTGGCAATCACTTCGGCTATACCATTCAACGCGCCGCATAAAGCAGCAGTTGTATCAACCAGTGCAAGTTCCAGTGTGCTGGTATCGGTTACGGTTACACTGATGGCAAACTGACAGCCATTCTGGTCGTAAACCGTATAATTGTATGTGCCTGATGCCAGACCGGTATTTGTACTATTGCTTTGGGGGCCTGCTCCGAAATCATATTCATAGGGTGCAGCGCCATTGGCTCCGTTCAGGGTAACAGTTCCGTTACTGCTTTCACAATCTTCAGGAGTATAGCTGCCTGTTGCAGTTAATGTAGAGTTATTGGGTAGGTTAATAGTAGAATCCAGCGTACATCCGGCAGCATCTGAGATGGTTACTGTGTATGTCCCCACAGGAATATTATCATTTAGTGCAACTGTGGGTCCGTTACTCCATACGTAATCAATGGGTGCGGTTGCACCGGTTAGATTTATTATTTCTATGCTACCATCACTTGCAGCGCAAGATGCAGGAGTAATATCTACGGTAAATTGGAATGGGGGCAAATCCTGAAGTATCAATGGTTCTATATCCAAGCACCCCGATGACGAGTCTCCAATAGCAACCCAAATGGTATCCGGTGGACTGACATGGGTTTGCGTAATCAATCCGGTGGTGTCAAATGCATTGTACACCTGATTCCAGTAATAGGCAGTGAAAGTATTGGGAATTGAGTTCAAATCAGTTGTAACAATGGTGCTTAAATCCAAAGGACTGCATAGTGAGACAGGTGATGTCGGGCTGATGATTTGAACATCTGGTCCGTTGGTTACCTGAACACAAACGGACATTGTAACCTGTGTAGTAAAACAAGAGTTTATGGGCGTGCCTGTAGCTGTATAGGTTGTGAGAGAGGTAGGAGAGGCCAGAACATTCGGGCCAATAGTAGTATTCAAACCTGTTGCAGGCGACCATGTCCAGGAGAAACTGGTTACTGCCTGACCGGTAACGTTAATGGGGATTGGAGTTCCCGAGCAGCGGGTAACGGTATCAACAGGAGCACTGGTACAGGGTTGCGCAGGACCTGTTAGTGAACCCAGATATTCAAGGAAGAACAGGTTGTTTATGGCATTATCGGCCTGTGTAGCATCTAGAATTACCACAAATTTAAAGGTTCGGGACTCACCCGGTCCTATATTTTCCATCAAATAAGACAGTGCTATGGCCTCATCTGCAAATACAGTGGAACCTTGTGCGCTGTTAAAACCAGTACCGGTATAAAGATCACTGGCATCCCGATTGGAGAACCCGCCGTGAGCCACTCTGAATTTATCTCCAATTGCAGCGAATCCCATATAAGACGACCAAGGCGAACTTTGGGTAGCGCTTACCAGTGCTTTGTCGCAACTTGCAGCCGGTTGGCTTTCTATGGTGTTGGTAGTACTGTAATCGCCCCCGTTAATGGTAATATTATTGTCCGGGTCCACATTTCTGTAATAATAAACCTCAGGAATGGTTGATGAGGTATTATTTGTAAAAGTTACTTCGGTGGTGTAGTATAAATCGCCGGGAGAAAGAAAGTATGTAACCTTTACATCGAAGTCGTTGCCTGAAGTAGCTGCACCTCCCTCCCAGTCTAATTGAATACATCCACCCGCGTTGACACCGTAATATGTAATAGAACCGGGTATCTGAGTCGGACTTGCACAGTTATTAGAGTATTTGGTGCCATTTACACCACCAATTTCAAGCCCCCAGCCATTTTCGGGTGTACCGGGTGTAAAAAAGTCACCATCGTAATTCACCCAGCCGGTTCCTTGCGGATCGGCTACGAAACCGAAATACTGAGTATTCGACCTGTAGTGGTGTACTGCCGGTAAACCAAGATATGTATCTGCTCCCTCATAGCCGCCGGGACCACTAACACCAATTTCAATTCCTGAATCAATAATATAGCCTTCACCGCCAATAATCTGACTTTGTACAGTTGTTCCGGAAAAAAGAATAAACGCTAATAATTTCAGATAAAGTGTTCTCATGAGGGCTAAATTAAGCAAAGTTTTTAATGTGTAACAGACGCATGAATTGATTTTTGGGTTGCTTGTTTATAAAAAATCTATGCAATATGGAATTCGTTTTATCAATTCCGGTTTTCTAATAATGTAAATTATGGCCAGTTCAAATCCACCGCGATACCGGCTTGCGGGAATTAACTTACTGAAATTGAAATCGTAAGTAATACCGGCTGTCCATTGGTCGTATTCCATGCCTGCAAGAATATAACCTGCATCGCGATTGCGGTAATAAATGCCGGCACGAACCAAACGAAATAAATTTCTTTCATCTTTTAAAACATAGCCGGCGGACCCGCCAAAGATTAATTCCCGGTAGGTTCCCTGGGTCTGAAACTGAACTGCCGGAAAGACTTCCCAGGTATCGTTTATTCTAAATCGGCTATGAATGTAACTATTTACTCGGATATCTAAAGGAACGTTTATGGTTTGAATAAGGCTTTGATTGGCAGTAATTACGTTAAAGACCCCGACTCCTGCCTGAAGGACAGATTTTTTGTCAAAACGGAATTGATAGTGTATTGCCGGGGCAATATCGGCATAGAACAAGGGCTCGGGTAATGCTTCCAGAGAAGCCAGATTTGGATCAAAGTACAACCCGTTATACTGACTGCCAAACTCAAGGTCATCGTACCGAATGCTGCGGTGAGTAACAGATAGCTGCAGTCCGGTGCGTAATTCGTGTTTTTTGTCGGTGTCCAGAACAAAATTCCATGAGCCCCCCAAACCTAATGAAAATGTTCTGAAATGCGAGTCGCCGGCAATATCATGGAACAACAGCATTCCGGTGGAAAGATTTTGATGCAGGTGCCCGTTTTCGTCTGCAGAAAGTGTCAGGGTGTTGTAGGGTTTGTCGGACACAGATCGCCACTGCAGCCGCTGATTTCCGGTAAAACGCCAGGCTCCGTTGTACGAACCGGCTGCTGCAATTCCGGTAAACAAGGGGTTATGAAAAAATTGACTGAAATGAATGTCCTGAGCAAAACAAAGTGTCTGACTTACTGTAAAGCATGCCGCAAAAAATATGTTTCGGGTTTTGGACATAAAATGAAGAGCAAGTAACGAAAAATCGGGCATACCGACAAATTTATAACGAAACCGTTCAGGGCAAACTCATACTTTTTTTCTGCCGTTATTAACAAAAGCTGTTGTATAA
>CAZDUI010000034.1:0-43214 GCA_964508605.1 uncultured Weeksellaceae bacterium
GCCCCCCGTTACATTCAGTTGCACCGGTTCGCCATAACAGGTTAGGGTGTCGTTTGCAATTACGCTGAAAGTATCGCAGGGAGTGGAATAGGCTAAAACGGCGGCTACAATGGGGTTTGTGTATTCGCCTCCAATGGCATTCCAATCGTACTGCCAATCAACAGTAAGACTGGTAGGGTAACCGTATATTGGTAAATATGGTTTAATATTAGCCAATACATCCGGTCCGTACATGGTATAATTGGCGGTATCATCATTTAAACCATAAAGGGTATCGTTAATATACACAAAGTTTGCTGCTACTCCGCTTGCAATACTTCCGGCGTCCACGCCACCGGTTAAACCCAGTAACTGATTGTTAATATAAACATTCGATCCGTCGAAATCTCTGCCCATAAAATGGTCGCCGGCAAATCCAAAGCCAACATCCTTCGTTATGTTTATCGGGTTTAAATCTTCAAAAAGATAGGCAACGGTTGTTGCAACATCACTATTTTTTACTTTCACTTCAACGGCGGTTACCGGTAAAGAGGGGTGTTCATAGGTAACTACAACGTAGAAAGGCATAAATCGTTTGTTATCGTATTGTATTTGTGGAATGGTAATGGTGTAATTTGAAACACCCGGTGTAAATAAATGTGAAATATCTTTAAGATGCGTTTTTCCGGGAAATAAGTTAGAACCAATTACAACATGCATATTTTCTGTTGTAATAATAGTACTCGTGTCGAAATCCACACTTGTTCCGTTTAATAAAATTGTGAATGAAATTGGCTCAAGTTGTTCAATTGAAATTATATAAGCTTTACGTATTGTTACACTATCTGGTATATGTAGCGGCAAACTTAAAACGCCGGTGCCGCCGAATCCACGATTAACTCCGCCGCAGGTTACCCCCCCTTTGAATACGTCCCGGTATATAGTAAGTTGAGCTTTACTTTCCGGTGAAAACAAAGAAGTCGTAGAAAGCAGGATATATAAGAAAGTTAATCTGAATACCATACAACAAAAGTAATCATTTAACGAGTAAACCCTATAACGGTTCAATAAATGTTAATAACATTTTAAAATTTTCTTAGGTTTTTTTTTTTTTTTTTTATGACCTTGCGATGTAATCTTTTAATACCCTATGCCATGAAAATTTACATTAAAGCTTTATTCTTTTACTTCTGCCTATCATTGCCTGCAATTCAAAATGTGGGAAACGCTCAAAATCCTTGGTTTTCGTTGCCAAATCAAATTTATAAGGTAGGAGCCAATAATACAGTTCCTTTGACGGTTTCAACAATACCCGGCGATTATTACGATGGCCTGCCTGCAAACTATTCGCACAATGCCATGACAGATGCAAACGATGAATTGTTGTTTTTTGTTGTAGATGGTGCCCTATATGACAAGGACGGATATTTAATGAATTACATTTCTACCGGAGGTAATACCATTCCCGGGGTTGGCGAACTTACTATCGTTCCGCAGCCCGGAAACTGTGACAGATTTTATATTTTCACCGGAGGAATAAGCAACGGAGGTCAGGGTACTGTAAAAGACCCCTTCTACTCTGTACTTGATTTAACATTGCCCGGTGCATATCATCCCGGAAGATTTGGAGACCTTGAAGTGCTGAGTAATGGCGATTATTCCATGAATCTGTCCGGTATTATCGGTTAATTTGTTGGCTACGGTCCCAAATGGGGAAACATGCATTTTGCTGCTTCACAAGAACTTGCTGATGGCAGTAGGTTTGTATTTTTAGGTAACGAAGGCAACGCTTTCCGTTTCAAACTTACCAGTTCGGGTTTATCGTTTAATGGATTCATTCCTTACCCCAATGCGCAAGCCTTTATTGACTTGCGTGCCGAAATGGAGCTGTTTCAGTACGCCGATGGAACTTTCAGACTTGCGGCACCACATGGCAGCACTTTTACAGGCAACCCCGATCCGTATTACACCTATACCATTATGGATCTGGACGCAGCAGGAAATCTTATTCCGGGCAGTGAAAAACAGGTTCATTATTTAAGAGGTGGTGGTGCATCGGGTTGTTATCTGCACGGTGCAGAATTTTCCCCCAATGGAAGATACTTATATATAACACATTCACCAAGTGCATTACATCCCGGTTATATTGATTATGTTGATTGCGATAATTTTATTCCCGGCGGACAAGTAGTGTTGAATGTTCTCAATGCCGCCGACTTTGAATTCAGTCAAATTGAGTTAGGTATCGACGGACGATTGTATCTTGCAACGAACAATCGCCTTAGTACTCTTAATGACCCCAATAATCCGGCTACTTCCACTTGGACTGACGGCTATGCAACGGGGTTGAACTATCCTGCCAATTCTGAAGGTGCTTCAATAACAGATCCAACCTACAAGTTGTATCAATTGCCCGACCAGATTGACGGAATGGATTACGGCGCAAGTTTTCTGGTAAATACATCCTGCTGTATTAAATATATAGCCTACAGCAGTAAAATTTATGAAGCTACAGTATCTGCCACATGGCAACCGGGAGGCGGGAGCTTCAATCCCTTCGGTTCAGTTTCCGGCGATGTGTATATTCAGGACGAATTGCGTATTCCTGCCGGTGTGAATATTACAATAAAGAACATGAACTTTTACTTTGCCCCCGATGCCAAAGTGGTGGTTGAAAAGGGAACCGGTGGTTCCAATGGTGGCAGGCTTACTTTGGACAATACTACCTTAACGGTGGATAACCGGTGTGCTGCAGATCTGATGTGGCTGGGTGTACGGGTGCAGGGTAATGCTTCAACTCCACAGGGCACTTTCGCTGCCGGAGATGACGGCTGGCTGGTAATGAGAAACCATTCGGTGGTAGAACATGCCATAACCGGGGCCGCTTCGGCTTCGTCACCGACGGGTGTTGCGGGCACCTCACCGGGAG
Source organism: uncultured Weeksellaceae bacterium (assembly GCA_964508605.1). Taxonomy (GTDB): domain Bacteria; phylum Bacteroidota; class Bacteroidia; order Flavobacteriales_D; family CAZDUI01; genus CAZDUI01. The sequence goes on from CAZDUI010000034.1 coordinate 2,909, forward strand.
GAGTAATCCAGGCGTTTGCCTCTACCTTTCACAACAATGTTACCGATGTTGAAATTACAAACAACATGTTGTCTCTCAATAATCAATCGCGTTTTGTGAATACCATTTTCAGCACGTCTTCAGCCTTGAACAACACAGCGTTGTTTCCTAAAAACCACGTTTTGCTGAACAGTGTTCGCAATATCCGTTTTCAGGGTTGTACTTTTTCTAACACTGTTTTTGGCAATTTAATGCAACCCTCAAAATTTGGAACGGGAATACGTGCGGTAAACACTAAATTTATTGTGGAACCGGTATGTACTTCGGTGGGATGCGCTACAGTGCAACGAACCCGTTTCGAAAATCTGCAGTATGGTATTCATGCATCCGCATCCGGATTATTGAATGCACCTTTTATCGACCGCTGCGATTTTGAAAACAACTATCACGGTGTTTATTTTTCGGGTGTTGACTTCGGTACGGTAATCCATAACGAGTTCCGGGTAACCAGAATGGAGTTTCCACTGATGGCAACACAGTCGTATGGTTTATACCTGAACAGCTGCACGGGGTACAAAGTAGAAGGAAATCATTTTACCAATTTTCCGGATCCGGCCATACCCATGACAGCAGCGAAAAAATTATACGGAATTATTGTAAACAACTCAGGTACTGACGATAATATTATCTATCGCAACACACTGAATGACTTGTATATTGGTGGACAATCTCAGGGCAATAACGCCATGGTTTACGACGTTGACGATTCACCGAACGACAAGTTTATTACCGGTTTGGAATGGAAATGCAACGCATTTAGCGGCAATATTTATAAGGCCGATTTAGCAGTAACATCGGGGTATATTGATTATGAGCAGGGTTATGCTACCGTTTCTGCCAGTCCTTATTTCTCCTCAAGCCCTGCAGGAAATTCATTTAGTCACAATACCTACGACCCCCACAATGATATTGCCGTGAATTCTACGGTAGAGCCGTTTGTTTATTACCATCACACGGATGTATTGCGTACCCCGCAATACTACACAGTGGGTGGTGTTGCTCCCATCGATGCTGTGGCTGCCTATGATTCCAAATCGTGCCCGATAAAAATCTCAACCCCCAAGGTAACGGTGTCCATACCGATACTGGAAAACACAATTACGGCAATTGACGGCAAAACCGATTCCCTTCGCCAAAAAGTGGACTGCGGCAACTCCCGTGATTTGATGAATTATATTACCGGAACCCATTCTGCCGGCAGCAAGAAAAACCGTCTTTTGCAATGTTCGCCATACCTGAGCGACGAAGTGCTGACGGCCTATATTCTTTCCAATCCGCCGGCCGGACACCTCAGCCAGGTAATATTGGCCAATTCACCGGTAAGTAACACGGTTGCCGATGTTTTAAATGCACAAAGTTTGCCTGCCGGTATTGCCGGAAACATACAAAACGCCCAAACCGGAATTTCGCCCATGATGTACCTGAACAACGAGATAGGGTATTTGAAAAAAGAACGGTGGCTGCTGGTGGACGACATGATACGCGTATATTTAAACGACAGCACTTTTGCCGACCCGCTCAGGGAAATTGAACTGATATTGAACCGTGAGCGAAGACTGCGCCGCCAGGAACAGTTGTGTGATACACGCATTTGTTTGGGCGATAGTACACAAGCTGTTCAGGTTAAAGACAGTTTGCAAAATACCGAAGGATATTACAATTACATCCGTTTGGCCGAAGTGCATCTGGCTGCCGTAAACGGTTGTGTTTGTGAGGCCCTGCGCTCCGATTCTACACTGCGCAGCAAGGTTGAATATGTGGCTGCCGACGTGAACGACCCTGTAATGGCGGTGCGCGGCGAAGCACTGCTTACCGCAGCCTTCGATACCGTGTTCACCGAAATTGTTGAAGAGCTGAATCCCGCAGGGGCCGGCAGGAACTATATTCCTATGCCTGAAGCTGAGCAGCCTGCGATATCCGGTTTCAGTGTGTATCCCAATCCTGCGCATAATATTCTTTATCTTAGTGTAGAAGAAACACCAATTTCAGATGTGGAAATTGAAAACCGGTACACTTGCACCGATGCAGCGGGTCGAACCATATTATCCGGCACGTTTACAGGCAACAAGGCAACCCTTGATGTAACCAGACTTTCTGCAGGCGTTTACACAGTGACGATTCGTGGCAATGGTGCGGTACATTCTGCTGTAGTGGTGATACGGTAGGGGTATGGGTGAGTATTGTCGTATTTTCTCAACCATTCACCCTCAACCATTCACCTCACTACCATCACTTTTCCTTCAAAGACTTCGGTTTCGTTGTGAATACCGGTGGCGGTAATGCGGTCCAGGGATCGATATTCGGCATCCGTCTGAATGAAGGAACATTCCATCAGGGAGAGGCTGTGGTGGTGCGAGCCATTGGCAAAAAATAATCCTTCAGCAACTTTAAAGAATAAAAAAAGGGCAAATTGCCCTTTAATGATGTGGAGATAGTCGGAGTCGAACCGACGACCTCTTGCATGCCATGCAAGCGCTCTAGCCAGCTGAGCTATACCCCCGTTTTTAAAAAAAATCCTGATAAACGACTTTTCAGGGAGGGCACAAATGTACAAAGAAATCGTAAAACTGCAAGTACCATTCAAATTTCAATAACCCGGGTCCTGATATGCCGGATTATAGATAAAGACAGAATCGGTAAGTGCCAGCAGGAACGCTTTAATCTGTGCCTTCTCAATATTATTCAATTGAACACCTCCCTGTGGAGCAAACTTCATCAAAGGATCGGTATAAGGTGTATTGTGAACCCCTGAGCTATAAAATTCTATCACGTCATCAAGGGTTGCAAACCTTCCATCGTGCATATAAGGAGCAGTAAATACCAGATTCCTTAATGACGGAATTTTCATCTTTCCCCTATCAGCAATACTTCCCGTAACCTGCTCCTTTCCAATATCTGTTACCGGGTCCTGAAGACCGTTGTTCCTAAGGGAGTAATCGGTAAACAACGGATTAGACGGATTATGACAATGAAAACAATCCCCGTCTTCGGTGGCCATCAGGTTCAATCCGGCAAATTCATCTGCCGTAAGCACAATTTCTCCGCGTCTCCATTGGTCGTATCTGGAATCCTTTGAAATGATAGTTCTTACAAATTGCGCCATCGCCATGGTTGCACGTACCGAATCAATACCATGGGTTCCAAAAGCCCGCGCAAACATTTCAGGATAATATTCATCCATATAGAGTTTCTCAATAACATTCGTCCATTTTTCGTGCATTTCAATCGGATTTTCAACAGGTTGAGCCACCTGATGCTCTAAAGAGGGTGACCTTCCATCCCAAAACAATGAAGGGCTCCATGCCAGATTAAATATAGCCATTGTATTGCGATTCCCAGTAAGTCCATCTATACCAATACTTCCGGCAGTAATATCACTAAATGCTTTGGAAGGCATATGACACGTTGCGCACGACATGGTGTTATCGCCACTCAATCTTACATCATAAAACAACCTGCGTCCCAGCTCAATACCCTCAACCGTAAGTGGGTTTTTCCCAAAATCAGGCAATGCCGGAAAATAAGAAGGTGTCTCCAACTGATACGGTGTAGGCGAATAGTTCACGGGTAATTCATCCTTGCGGCAACTACTCAGTAAACCAAAGAAGCCCGCGAACATCAAAAGATTTCCATAGTTAATCTTCATACCGATTCTGTTTACTGTATCTGTTCACAAATGTTGTGTCACTCAAAGATAACAAAAAATCAATAAGTTCTGTTCTCTCTTTCGGAGACAAATTAAACGGTTTAATCTTCTCATCTTTATTCTTGTGAGGCTGTCCTCCCTTCAGGTAATGTTCCAATACTTCTTCCAGACTACGAAAGGTCCCGTTGTGCATATAAGGAGCCGTATAGCTCAAATTACGAAGGGTTGGAACCCTGAACTTTCCAGCATCTCCGGCTCTGTGGGTAACGCGCGCTCTTCCGCTATCCTTATACTCGGCGTAGAGCCCAATATTCCGGTATGAATGATCGGTAAAATCTTTACCCGAATGGCAGGATACACATCCGGTTCGTTCGCCAAAAAATAACTCCATGCCCCGTTTTTGCATAGCTGTAAGAGCATTTGAGTCTCCTGCAAGGTGCGCATCGTAGGGGCTGTTATAACTCACCAGACTCTTTTGAAACACTGCCAGACTTCGTGTTAGTACAAAAGCATCAAAAGGGCGCCCGTAAGCTACCATTGCAGTCCATTGATAAGCACCATTTTGGGACAACCTATTTACTGCCAGCGCCATATTAAAAGCCATTTCATCCTCTGACTCTACGGGTCCCTGCACCTGCAACTCAAGGGTATGTGCACCTCCATCACGAAAAAATTCCGGTATCGATGTCAAATTAAATAGAGCCGGGGCATTGCGAAAACCGGTTCGTCCATTAAAACCAACGCTTACCAGCAATCCATCAGAAAAAGCCTTGCCCGGAATGTGACACGATGCACACGACAAACTGCTGTCAACCGATAATGCCTGATCGAAAAAAAGAGATTTGCCAAGGTTTATCCGTTGCTCAGAAACAGTGTTGAAGGCACCATCAAAACAGGTATGCCTGCAAGCCTGTATTACTACTAAAGCAGCATTAATGGCTAAAAACCAACGGAACATTTGCCAACAGGGCATTTGCCAGTGGCAGATTATCTGCCGTATGGGTATTATTGTCGGTTTCAAGATTGATACCGGTGAAAAACTGTGTATAGTTTGCATTTACAGTTATTCCGGCAACCGCAGACTCCATAATATCCTGATGAATGGTAAGATCTATGTTGGATTTAAAGGAATCTGTGCCAATATGAAATACAAAATTCCCCTCAAATGTACCATCGTTGTCAGCATCCACCAATCCTTCAAGCATTATAAATATATATCCCGTACTCCAGCTCCAGTGTGTTGAAGGTGATTGAAAAGCCAGAGGATGCCCCGACGCATACAAAGCCGGATCGCTGTGATTTGTAGCACTGTCAATACCTACTGTAAATTTCAGCTCATGAAAATGTCCGGCTTCCGATTTGCCCGCAGTATAAACAGTTGCTGCAGGACTCACCAGCATGTATTCACCAATTTCCTGCACACCATTGTCGTTCTCCAAAGTGTGTCCTGAAAGATAATATTGAATTCTGGTAAATTTATAGTCATTGCCAAAGTCATCAACGTAAACACTGTCATACGAAAACGCAACGCCATTCCCCAGATGCGTCATTTCCAACTGAATAGTAGCTCGTTTGTCGGGCGTTTGATAAACACAACAATCTTTACAGGCTTTGCGGGCTCCGGTATCGTAATTTATGGCAGCCGGATCGTCACAGCCTTCGCGACAACTTTGAGATAAAAACACAATGATAATCAGGAAATAAAGACTTATTTTCATAAATTAATGAATTTAATACCTATTATAGACGCTATTAAAATGAAAAAGTTGTATTCAGCTATGATGTGAATAAATTATTCGTAAAAGCGATAATTGAACCATGTATTTTTAAGACCTTTGATAAGATTTCATTTTCCAATATATGGCACGTAAAATAAAATATCAGGGAGTGGGTGTTGCTTTGGTAACGCCTTTCGATTCAAAAGGTAACGTAGATTACCCCGGACTGGAGCGATTAATTGATCTTCAAATCAATAACGGAACCGATTACCTTGTAGTACAAGGAACCACCGGTGAAAATGTTACCCTGTCTGAAGAAGAAAAATCTGAAATTCTGGCTTTTGTTGTAAAAACCAATGCCGGCCGCTTACCCGTGGTGCTGGGTGTTGGCGGAAACAATACAACTGCTTTGGGTAAGAAACTTGAAAAAGATGATTTTAAAGGAATTGATGCAATCCTTTCGGTTAGTCCCTATTACAACAAACCTACACAGGAAGGTATATATCAGCATTACAAGTATTTAAGCGAGCGGTCAAAATTACCTATCATATTATATAATGTTCCTGGCCGAACATCAAGTAATATTTTGCCTGAAACCACCCTACGTCTTGCCGCTGATTTTAAGAACATTATTGCCATTAAGGAAGCTTGTGGCAATATTGAACAAATTATGCAGCTCATTCATAAAAAGCCTGAGGGATTTTTGGTCATTTCAGGCGATGACGCCATAACCTTACCCTTAATTGCCGCAGGTGCCGATGGAGTAATCAGCGTCGTTGGCAATGCATTTCCCAATGAATTTTCTTTTATGGTGCACCAGGCCCTTGACGGAAATTTTGGACAGGCACGTACCTTTCATTATAAACTCTTTGATTTGATACAAAACCTGTTTGTTGACGGTAACCCCGCCGGTGTAAAAGAAGTGCTAAAAATCAGAGGAATCTGTGATAATAATTTACGCCTTCCATTGGTTCCGGTACGTGAAGAAACGCGCAAGCGTCTCCAAAAACTTATAACAGAGCATAAACTGTTGCCAAAAATGGCGGTATGAAGCCTTTCACCGCTTTGTTTGTTTTACTCTTGGGTTCATTTACACTTGTAATGCCCGGTGCGTGCAGCGAAAACTCTTCCTCTTCTGTTTCATCTTTGCCAACCACCGGTATTCAAATTGATACTGTGTCGGTAAAAAAAACCAGTATTAAAGATACCTCTGCCTTAATGAAATCAACATTAAAAGTAGATAAGGATACTGTTTTACGAATTCCGGACCGGAAGAATTTTGTAAATATTTCAATTAAAGTTCCGCATGACGAGCCTGTAGGCGTAATTTTATTATTGCATGGCTGGAATTTACCTGCCAGTGACTGGTGCATAAAAATGAAGTTTTGCCAGAAGGCATTTTCAAATGGTTACATACTTATTGTTCCTGAATTTGGTAAGAGTACGTACCAATGGGAGAATTACCCTGAAACCCTGAAATCTTTGCGCAATTACCCTACCCGAAGGTGGATGTATGACACCATGTTGGTTGCCCTTCAGGATATTGGCTTATTAATGAAGGGTCAAAATAATTTTGTTTGCGGCATTAGCACCGGTGCCAGAGGCGCAGCCTTTTTTGCGCTTGAATTACCTGAAATTTTTAAAGGGTGTGCAGCTCTATCAGGAGACTTTGACCAAACGAAACTTCAGCCCGGAGAATGGATAAACACCAGTTTTTACGGCTCACTTGAAGAATTCAAAGATCGCTGGACAGGCAAAGACAATATTTATAACAGGGCAAAGGAATATGCCGTTCCTACCTATTTCGGTCACGGAACACTGGATAAAACATGTCCCTCTTTTCACAGTACCGATTTCTACAATCAATTAATGAAACTTACCCCGGAGGCAGGCCACGTATTGAACAACCCTGAAGCAGGCCACGATTACAAATACTGGGATTCTGAAACCGAACCCATTCTGAAATTCTTCAGGAATTTACAATCTGATTGAGTCGTAAAACTTCCGCACAAGATATACAAGAGTCTCGTAATCGGCTCTTTCAAGAGAATGCGCTGTATCCGGCAATACCGTCATTGATGCACCTGACATTGAGCGTTTGGCCCACGCGGTTTCTTCTACCGAAACACTTTTATCCCTATCACCAACCATAAGGAGCACCTTCAAAGTAATGTGGTTCAGCAATTCTTCATTCAACGGTGGGTTAAGTCCCATTTCACGAATCATGCCGGCAGTAGACATCAACACAGTTTCCCATAATGCCGGATGATGCCTTTCCTTTAGCAATTCAACATATTCCGGATGCTTTCTTACTAAAGTATCCATATCCAGAAGTGCGGCTTCATTTCCGGCACTTTCAGGAGTCCATGTAAACTTTGTTGCAAAAGTTGCAAGCGCACCAAACAGCTCCGGATTTTGAGAAGCCGCAAAAAGGGCTACATATCCGCCCATACTATATCCAAATACCAAAGGAGGTTCCCTAAACTCGCTTAATTTCTTTATAAGTTCAACAGCAAAAGCCTGTATGGAATAGGTAGTCTCGGTTGACCGTCCACCGTGCCCCGCAAAATTATGGGTATGCACATTAAAATACGGTTTAAAAACCATTTTAAGTGGTTCAAGTTGTCCTTCACTACCCAGCGCACCATGAAGCAGTAACAAGTCCGGCATATCAACAAACTTGCTTTTCATGAAACACCATATTAAAGGATTCCAGTTCCTTTAAAACAGGGCGATAAACGTCAGGCTGCAATGGCAATTGAACACCCGTATAGGGTACTTGACCGTTCAGCATCCGCTTTGCCATAATAGCAGCCGGAATACCCACCGTATCGCTCATTGCCGTATAAACATCATCCTGGCCTATATAAACCATACTGCTGTGCATTTCCTTTTTCACTCCGTTCAGTAAATACTCAAATTTATGCCACATCACAATCATATCCTTATCGCCAGGGTCAAGACTCCATTTTTCCTCAAGAATTTTTTGTAAAATCTGAGCCGGTGTTGCGTTCTTCAATCCTACCGGTTTCTTTTCAAACAATCCGAGCCAAACCAGCTTCTGCCACATGGTGTCGTCCGAATCAATTTTTAAATAATGTCTCAGTTTAAGTTCAACCGTATTGTGTGGGTCGTAGGCAAGAAATGCATTCGTAAAATCGCGGTAGGTCATATGCTCGCTTCCTTCCATAATATACGAGTCGTCTGTCATACCCAGCTTAACCAAAACATCCCATGCCCTGCAAAAGCCAACCCTGCGAAGGGTTCCTCTGTAAATGGTTGGTATATCCTGTAATCCGTAAACTTCGCGATACCGCAATGAATCGCGGTTTGCATACCCTTCAAATTCTCCGTACCCGTCAATTTCAATAATTTCAGTACGTCTGAAAAGCTGATGATAAGGAATATACTTATACTGACGTTCCTGAATAAATTTGGCTGCCCCGCCCTGACCTGCAACCACCATATTTCTTGGATTCCAGGTAAATTTGTAATTCCACGGATTGTTATCACTTTCAGGTGCCACCAATCCACCTGTAAAAGACTCAAAGGTTATAATTTCTGCACCTGTAGACTGAATTTCATCAAGAATTTTTCTTGCCGACAAATGGTCCAGCCCGGGGTCTACGCCTATTTCATTCATAATAAGAATGCCCGCATTTTTAGCATCTTCATCCAACTGCATCATCTCGTCGGTAACATACGAAGGGGTAAGTACATTCTTTTTATATTTAATACAATCTTTTACAACTTCCAGATGAAATCGTGCAGGCAGCATACTAATAACAAGGTCTGCCCTTTGAATCTCAGCGCTTCTTTCCTCAGGATTCAGGGCGTTAAATAAAATAGCAACCGCAGCCGGATGTCCAGCTGTTTTTTGCTCGGCCAGTTTTAAATCGGTATCTGCCACCCGAACCACCCAGTTCTCATTTTCAGCATGATCTATTAAATATTTAATAAGTGAAGAAGAGGAACGACCGGCACCAATAACAAGAATTGTTCTCATCCATGTAAGTTTTATTGGTGCGAAGATAAAGGTTCTGCAATGCAGTGATAAATTCTGAGTGTAAAAACGACGATGCTTTACTGCGAAAGTGTAAACCGCAGTGCAAGTCCGGCATTGGTATTGGCTGTAGGGAAGGACGTTGAAACAAATGGCTTATTCATTACCCGGTCATAATAAGCCCTAACGGTTAAACTCTTATTTATCTTGTAATCAGCAGACGATTTTATAGAGACTAATCTTTGACCGCTGGTTATCTGATTCTGGTCTTCAACAATTTTACGTGTTATGTTCCGGTTGCTGCGTAAAGAAATGTCAACCCGCAAATTTAACTCGCTGCGTATGGTGTTTCCCATAATTTTGAATGGCAATGGAACATCGTTAAACTTATAACCTGAACCAATTACCAGCTCAATGCCTCTTATCTCTGTTATTTGGTTATTTGCCAGACTCAATGACACGTTTCTGTCTTTTTTAAATTCTGCTTTGGTTATCAAACCGGCTTCCTTGCCGCGATTTTTAATTTTCCATGTTGCGTCTAAACCTATTAAAGGACTAAACTGCTCGGTTAATGCCACAGTCATCATTTGCCGATCGGTAATAAAATTACCTGCAATATCCCTTTCAAAAGGGTCGCCATTCAGATAACCCGCCTGCAAATTTGTAGCGTAGTTTCCAATGTTTACGTTGTTACGGTATCCATGTGTAATAGTAAACGACTGAATAACATCCTTGAGTTTTTCAATCTTGCTTAAGGCATCAAAGGTTACGCGCCAGTTGGGTAATGGAATATTACTAAATGGATTGATATTTTTCTTATTTATGCTCTTGCCACCATATGATGTTAAAAACGAGCCCACCATTACGTCCTGCTGTGTGCTTCCGTAACCATCATAGTACCCCGATTCTGTTGTACTTAATCCACCCGAATTTGTATTTTCGGCTGCAAGCAGCGCGCTCACCTCTGTTCTTGATTGTTTTAGTTGCTCAAAAACATTTGATGTATAGGTTTTATCATCCAGTTTATCAAAAGCAGAACCAATGGAAATGGTTGAATAACTTACTGTTCCATTAATCATTTCGTTTTGTGCATAATAAGCCTGCTTACCGGTACTCCATCTAAAATTGCTTGCATTGTTTCTGCTCTCGGTTCGGTCGGCAGAAAGTTCAATTCTCAATCCTTTAAACGGTTCAACTGTGGCACGCGCATTAAAATTCTGGGTATGATTCAAGGTATGCTGGGCATTCAAAAACTTACTGTAGGTTGTATCAATCAGCCAACCGTTAGCGGCAGCTTCGTATGCAAAATTTCTTCCGCGGTCTTTTCCAAAAATGTCAACATTTTGAGCCCCTGTAATAAAGGCAAGCCCCGGGGCATTGAAGCTTTGATCCATACCCACGTATTTCGATTCAGGTCTAAAACCGGGCAATAAGGTTCCATCGGTGGAATTATAGGTAAATGACGCATTTCTGACTGCCATTAAACCACGAATTATATACTCTTCTATTTTAAAACTGCGCTCTTTTTTCTCCTCATCTTCTTCTCCCTCCTCACCTTCTTTATCTCCTTCTTTGTCACCCTCTTTCGACTTATCGCCAGGCTTTTTAATTTTCTTATTTAATCCTTCTCCGTCATCTTTTCCGCCGCTCTTTTTAATTACATCCTTTATTTTTCCACCATCTTTCTGATTTATTTTTCTCAAGTAGGGTATTTTATTATAGAAGTTTACAAAATTCAATTGTGCGCTCAGGTTTACATTTCTTGAATTTTGTATGGTATGTCCCAGGGTATCCTGACTTATTGGTGCCCGCATCCAATTGTAACTGGTGCGATAACCCGCATTAACCGTAATCCAGTCGGTTAAAGGGAATTTATTCAACGGCAACTGATAAGTAACATTCATGTTATGGGTGTAACTCATTGAAAGTCCGAAATTCTGAATGCTTTGCATTACACTATCCTTCCAAATTGCATATTCATCAGGAAACAAGTCGCGGTTCACAGCACCAATTTCGTTGGATCCCATAACCACAGGTTCGCCTATCACCGCCATATTCATAGCGTTGTAATCAAACTTCAGCGATTTACTGATATCGTATTTAAAATCGTACGTACGATTCCAGTTAAACATCTTGGTATACTGAGGTTTGGTAATATTTGCAAAATTGCTGCGGATAAGATTTTCAATATACGACCTATTCAGGTCGTTATTAAATCCCAGCATTTTAGGACCCAAATTGATATTAAAGTCTTTAATAAGGCCAAACCATTTTGATTTACCAAATAACTTTATTTTGGCGAATGGTGTCCAGTTTTTTGGATTATTGTTGTATATATAAGACACCCCCCCCCTCCAGGTACGATTGTTATTATACTCGGTATTTATATCCCTGCGGTACACTTCATTGTAGGCGAAATTCAAAGACAGATTTTCAATGTCCCAAACATGAACTTTCTTTCCCTGGGGTCTTTGTTTGCTTATGTTTGTAAGATTAATGGCACGGCGACGCGTATAATCAAGTGCAGCAGCCTTTCTTTTTGTCCGCTCTTCAGGTGAGAGTCCCGACCACGAATCTTCGGTAAGAATGTCAGGGTTCAATGGGTCAAAGCGGGGTGTAATGGTACCCAGCGAATAGTTCATATACAAGGGCAACCTTAAACCAATTTTTTCGCTAAACAGTTTCCCCAATTCTATATTGGTTGCAAGATCCACCTGTGCTGTGGTTTGCTGTTGACGTTCGCTTACTTTTTGCTCAATGCTGCCCCAGTTGGGAGTACTTATACTTCCCGCTGCATCCAGCCTTATAAAATCGGCGCCCTGCACGCTCACCCTACCCTGGGCAGCCCATCCGCCCTTATTGTTAAAATCGGTAAGGCGCAATTCATTCACCCATACCTCTACACACTTCTCAAGACCATCATCAGGCTTCCATTCATTGTCGGCGTTCTTTGATGGATTCCTTACGCCAATCATAATCACCTTAATTCCTTGAAGATTAGGATTTCCCTTTACCGTTATGTGGTTTTGCGGAAAATTAGGGTCGGCAGTAGTATATGCCTGATTAATGGCTACCGATTGATTGAGGGGGTCAAGAATTTTATTGTTTCTTTCCACTTTCGCTGCGCGCAGGGTATTAAAAACAATTTCCATATCATTTTCAACAGGCCAGATGCGGGCAGGGTCGCTTTCGCCCCATTGTGTGGCCTTCACCGGCATTTCATATTCGTAATAGTTATCGGTAAAGTCGGTTCCCAGCCTTACAAAAACAGTAATATCATTATCGTAAAGAGGTTTTGCTGCATCGCGGGTTTCAGCATGAATAAACATTTTCATTTTCTCATACTGGCGAACGTCAAAATCAACATTTTTAAAACAGGCTCGGGCATCACCATCTAACAAACTGCAAATCTCAAGCGACAACGATTGTTCGTTCAACTGTCGCAAATTGGGGCTTGCCACATCAATCTCGCGGGTAATACCCGGGGGAACCACATAGGTAACAGGAACACGATTACCGTTTTGTTCCACGTTAACGGCGGATACATTGAATATGGTAGAATTGGGATCTCCCTGAATATATTCGCCGGGTTCAAGCAACGGTTCCATGTACCGGCGCCATTCGCCACGTATTAATTCCAGACGTGCAAAACGCAGCCACACAGGATTTTCAAAATCCGTCATAAACATTCTAATGAAACGGATAGAACGAAAATCCTGAATGCCGTTTACAACGCGTTGCGGTTCTCTTACAGGAATTTTAAACTGATACCAGGTGATAGGATTGCCGTGATGATCGTTAATGGTAAGTTTATCGGTTACAAAATTTCGACCTACCACCAGGTCATTTTTGCGCAAACTTACCTTATACTGAAAATAACTCTCACTCTCAGTAAGGTTGTTATCTCTGTTAATGTCTTCTACATTTGGAATGGTTGTAGCCGAAGTGGGGTAACCATCTGCATTCATGGTATCACTCATTTCGCTGGAAGGACTGTTACCTTCCATTCCGTTGTACGCCTTGTATCTGTCAAGAATGTCTTTCTGCAGCTGGTCGAAGTTGTCGTCGCGGTAGTAATTATAGTTATCGTAACATGGATCGGCAAGAATGGAGTCTTTTACAGACTGAGGCAAGGCAGAAGCCTGAACCCATGACAGGTATGCAGAATAGAAAGTCCTTTCTTTTGCATCGGGCATTAAATCCAGACCGACATCCTGGATACCACGGCTCTCGACATTATTGTCAAAGGCATTTACAATTTGCTGGCTTGTAGGTACGTATCCCCATGAAGTGGTCTCAAGTAACGCGGGGTCGGCATTGGGATCCACAGGAATTCCATTTTCAAAAGCCTTTCTTGAGTCGGCAAGTATGTCCTCCGAGATATTACCCAGATTAAAATACAGGTCGCCTCCCTGATGATTACCATTGGGGTCGGCATCGCTGTTAAACGGATCCATAACCCAAAACTGAATAAACTCTATATTGGCCGCCTCAAAATCGGTAGTAGTTAGCTGTCTCATTAAGCCTCCCCAACGGGTTTCGGGGTCGCGCAGGCGTCCATTGTTGACGTCAATTCCCGTACTGATGCCGGGCGCACCGTCAGTATCAAAGTTGTACTGCCCTCTTAAGTACGGATAAAAAGCCACATCAAAAACAGCAATATTATTTGGGGTACCCGTTGCCAGCTGCTGAAATGGGAAAACTTCATTCTGCAACACCTCTCTCATTCTATGGTCGTGCTGAATCAGGTTGTTGTTTTTTATATGAGAGGGGGTAAGGTTATTATTTCTAAAAAACAGAGGATCAATGGTATACCACGCTACTCTTGCCCTGTTAAAACCGTTCCTGAGGTCGTCAATTAAATCTCCTTCAGGAAACAAATCCGATTGACCTTTTGGTGTACTGGAGAGGAACCATTGGCTAAACGAACGGATATCAATCGCACTTTGCGACCCTTCAAAATCATCAACATACGAAGTACCGCTTCTTCCGATGGCGCGTGCGTTGCCCGGTATCAGATAAGCCACCTCAGCAGATGCCGTAATACTTGACATTTCTTTGGTTTCAATCAGTGGCAGCTTATCAATCCATTTGGTTAATAAGGGAATATCTTTCCGGTAATTTCCATCTAAACCAATTACTGTATTGCTGATAGGTTCGTCACCGTAATTAATTTTCTGCGTAAGCGGACGCTCGGTAAGGTTCAGAATGGTGCCGCCCAGGTTTACGTCTTTGCCAACTATATAGTCGAACCGGGTTCCCAGCATGGTTTTACTTTGAATGTTGAACATGGAATTGCTCTCCAGCGAAATTTTAATGGGCTGCCCCGATTCCAGAACTCCTGTATTGATAATTTTTACGCGTCCCAAATTATAATCCACAGTGTAGTCCTGATTTTCAACCAACTGAACACCGCCGGCAGTTACCGTAACCGATCCCTGCGGTACGTTCAAAGCATTCAGCGATATTTCAGAACTCACCGAGCTTGAATAACGGCCTTTCAGATAGAATCTGTTCTTCTCGGGTATAAACTGTGCTGCGGTACGGGTAGAATCATATAGCTCGTTATATACCACGCTATTAATCACATTAGGGTCAACGCCTTTCTCCTGCAGTTTTTTTCTGAGACCTTCGCCGAAAGGCTCGGCCGTTGTAAAAATTACACGCCCGTTCTGAGCGTTGATAGTACCTCCGTTAATGGCTTTATTACCCTGAATATTAAGGGGCACAAAATCGAAATATCCATCGGGATAGGCAGTCTGGGTAGGATTCAGTTTGTCCAGAGAAAGGATTTGAATAAGCGGTACGTCATCAACACCTGTATAAGGAAGGAAAGGAATATTAACAGAGGTTGCAGGATTGTTATACCATATATCTAACTGAAAATTAGTAGGATTTACCTGATAAGCCCCGATAGAATAAATATTCTTCATCATTAAATCCCATATTTTATTTCGGGGATTGGTCAATGTTGGCTTTAATAGTTTTAATATCAAGGCATCCCGTCCTGCAATACCATCGGTTGAAAATTCACCTACCTGATACGTGCTGTCACCAATGGTATACTGAAATGCCACTGCAAGCACCTCATCATTATTCAGGCTTTGATTTAACGAAATGTACCCCAGTAAAGCATTGTAAGTATATTCCTGGTCGCTTAATTTTCTTGCATTTTCAATTTTTTCATAATGAATTGCCGGGGTGTAAGGTCCGGGAGCTGACATAGAATTAAGAGCACCTGTAGATGACACGAAACCGCGTACGGCAGCATTGTTTGCCACCTGACTATAGATATTATTCCCCTCATTTTTTGGATACAGTCCATTAGGTGTTACTGTCTGGCTTTGCAAATCAGAGATTTCGCCTAAGTCTGTAAAGGCAACAATGTTTCGTACATTATCTGTTGTGTTATTTGTATTGGTTATCCAAACCTCAATACGTGTAATATTCACCGGTGAATTTACAATAGGCAGGCTGGCCATTGCCCTGTCGTACTGATTTCTGAAATACTGTGTTAGATAGTAATGTCGGTTGGCTTCATAATTATCAGCCTTAACCTCATAATCCTTTTGTTGCGCACCACCG
This sequence comes from uncultured Weeksellaceae bacterium, assembly GCA_964508605.1. GTDB lineage: Bacteria > Bacteroidota > Bacteroidia > Flavobacteriales_D > CAZDUI01 > CAZDUI01. The sequence continues at coordinate 18,900 of CAZDUI010000034.1, forward strand.
GCTACTTCAATTTCGCTTCGTTTTCCGCGTTGCTGAGAAAAAACGCTGGTAACATACAATCTTCCAAAGCGGAGTTTGGTTTTCACACCAAACAAACTCTGGCTACCTGTAATAAGGGCACCTTTCAAAGGCAAACTAACATTACCTGCAGTAATTTCCTGAATAATCTCATCTTCAGTACCTTTGTATTCAAGTTTAGTTACATTCTCAAAATCAAAAGTAGCTTCGGTATTGTAGCTGGTTGAAAGCTTAAGTTTTTCACCAATACTACCCACCACACTCAACTGTATTCTCTCGTTAAAGTCAAATGTTGTAATCCGCCTTTGCTTTTCAGGTAACTGAGGGTTGTCCGTACGCGATGAATTGATACCGAACATAAGTTCGGCCGTACCCTGCGGTCTGATGTCTATACTATTTCCTCCAAAAATATCACCAAACACTTCACCACCCACTCCTTTCAGGCCGGGCCGGGTAACATTTTCCTTAGGTGTGTTTTCATTTACTATATCCTGCCAGTTAGCCTGCATTGACCTTTGAAAATCGTACTCCATATATTCCTCAAGGGTCATATATGAAGGGTTTAAGTAATTAAATTCTCCACCCACCGAACTGTTAAACAGATAACTATTGGAAGAAGGGTCAAATTCAACAGAATTTTGAATATTCAACGGATCGTTCAGATTCACTGCCCCACCCGCAGTTTGAGTAGGGTCGATGGGGTTTGAAATAGGATAAGGAAGACTTACAGTGGGCGAATCTAACGGAACGGCAGCTTTGTGAAGTACAGGCGAACCAAGGTAAGGCCGATTACCATTTCCGGGGTGCATGGAAGCGCCCGCGATGCCCGCCAGAACCAAAATTCCGATGGGAACTCCAATATATTTCGGAAGTACAAGCAATGCCCCTTTATAATCTTTTTAATGCAACCTTTACTAACTCTTCAACACCGGCACCGCTGTGTTCCTTTAATATCTCAGAAAGCACTTTTTCAGCACTTTTCTTATCAAAACCCAACGAAACCAATGCAGATAACGCATGGCTTTCGTTCGTATTGCCTTTTGCATTAATTTCAGGAATAATATCCAATTCGGCAGACATTTTATCCCTTAGGTCAACAATAATTCTTTGTGCTGTTTTGGGGCCAATTCCCTTTATATTTTTTAATGCGGCCACATTGGCCGAGTTAACAGCCTTTGCAACGTCGTTTGGAGTAAGACTTGAAAGAATCATTCTGGCGGTGTTGGTACCTACGCCCGAAACCGAAATCAATTTTCTGAAAATATCTCTTTCCATACGGGTGTAAAACCCGTACAGAGTATGCGCATCCTCTTTAATTGCTTGATGAACAAATAGTTTTGAAACACCTTTAGCCGGTAAGGAGGTGTAGGTATTCAGTGAAATATGCAATAGATATCCTACGCCTGCACAATCTATAACTGCCCAGGCCGGATTTTTTTCATTTAGTTCACCTTGAATATATTCAAACATGAGTTTAGTTATTATTTTGAGCGTCAATTACAGCCAGTTTCACCATATTGCTTATTTCCTGCACCGAACACCCTAACTGCAGCACATGAACAGATTTATTCATGCCTAATAGTATCGGACCGATGGTATCGCAATTCAGCATTTCCTGCATAAGTTTATAGGCGATATTACCGGACGATAAATTAGGAAATATCAATACATTGGTATCCTGATCTACCAATTTACTGAACGGAAATTTCTCTTTGAGCATTTCATTGTTCAATGCAAAATTCGCCTGCACATCACCGTCAACAATCAAATCAGGATGATTTTTATGCATCAATTCGGCAACCTTGGTCATTTTTTCGGCATCTTCTCCGTTGCTTGAGCCAAAATTTGAGTACGATAACAGGGCTATCTTTGGTATTACCTTTAGTTGCTTTACAGCGCCGGCCGTTAACAGAATGATTTCTACCAATTCCTCAGCGGTAGGGTTCATATTTACAGTGGTATCGGCAAGGAACAGAGGCCCTCTCTTGGTGAGTAACACATACATTCCTGCTACTCTCTTAACTCCCGGACGAGTTCCAATAATTTGAAGGGCGGGCTTGATAACTTCAGAATACCGGCGGGTAATACCGCTAATCAATGCATCGGCCTGACCTGTTGCCACCATCATGGAACCATAGTAATTGCGCTCGCGCATTATCTTTTCAGCTTCAAACAGGGTATACCCTTTTCTCTTGCGGCTCTCAAACAACAACTTACCAAAATCTTCGCGCTGTTTTCGCTGTTTTTTGTCTTTAGGATCAATAATGGTAACTTTTTCAAGATCAATACTATATTCTTCAATTAAAGCTTTAATACGGGCGACATTACCCAACAAAATAGGCTCTGCCACGCCTTCTTCCCTGCTATGCTGTGCAGCCTTTAGTACCCTGTAGTGGTCAGCTTCGGCAAACACTACCTTTTTGGGTTTTTGCCTGGCGCGGGTTGTGATATTCCTTAGCAACTGATTATCATTACCTAGTCTTCGGTTTAATTCATCCTTGTAAGTATCCCAGTTCTCAATGGGATTTCTGGCAACGCCGCTATCCATGGCAGCTTTGGCCACCGCCGGCGCAACATGGGCAATCAGGCGTGGGTCCAGGGGTTTTGGTATAATTTGTTCGCGTCCGAAAACAATGTTTTTCTCGCCGTAAGCCATAATAACTTCTTCGGGAACCGGCTCTTTTGCCAAATTGGCAATGGCATGCACGGCGGCCAGCTTCATTTCTTCGTTAATTGCCCGCGCACGCACATCTAACGCACCTCTGAAAATATAGGGAAAGCCCAGTACATTATTTACCTGGTTTGGGTTGTCGCTTCTTCCGGTTGCCATTATAAGGTCTTTGCGCACCGACTTAGCTTCTTTATAACCAATTTCAGGGTCGGGGTTTGCAAGGGCAAACACTATGGCATTTTTAGCCATTCCCGAAATCATTTCTTTGCTTACAAGCCCACCCCTGCTCAGGCCCAAAAACACATCGGCTCCTTTCATGGCTTCTTCCAGTGTTCTTAGTTGCGTTTTGGCGGCAAAAATCTTTTTATACTGGTCAAGATCTTTTCTACCGGTATGAATAACCCCTTTGCTGTCAACCATTATAACATTCTCTACCTTTACCCCCAGGGCAATCCATATTTTAATACACGAGATGGCCGAAGCACCCGCTCCGCTTACAACTACTCTTATGCTTTGTAGCTTTTTGCCCGCCAGTTCAACCGCATTCAGCAGCGCTGCACCGGTAATAATTGCAGTACCATGCTGATCGTCATGCATTACCGGAATATCCAGCTCTTCCTTCAACCTTCGCTCAATTTCAAACGCCTCAGGAGCCTTTATGTCTTCAAGATTGATACCTCCGAAGGTAGGTGCAATGGCTTTTACCGTTGTGACAAAATGATCGATGTCTGTGGCATCTACCTCAATATCAAACACGTCAATATCGGCAAATATTTTAAACAGCAAGCCTTTACCTTCCATTACAGGTTTAGAAGCTTCAGGCCCTATATCGCCCAGGCCCAAAACGGCGGTACCATTGCTTATTACCGCCACCAGGTTGCTCTTGGCCGTATATTTATATACGTCATCCTTATTGGCAGCTATTGCCAGACAAGGTTCGGCCACCCCGGGCGAATAGGCCAACGACAAATCGCGTTGCGAACTGTATGGTTTGGTAGGAATTACTTCAATTTTTCCCGGACGTCCCTGTGAATGGTATTCAAGGGCATCGTGTTTTCTTACCTTCGGCATGGTTTAAAATTAGGCTGCTAAATTAAAAATTCTGCGCAAAGACCCGTTAAAAGAAAATCAGCCGGCAAACCTGAAAACTCATCATTTACTCCTGGCGCACACATCTAACAGCCATTGCATACCCTGTGGGGTAATAATTACGGGAAATGCTGCCCTCTGATTTATAAAAAACCCTTACCCATGCATAACCGTCTATACCGGCAACCGAAGAAGTCCAGTAAAAACCTGCATTGTCTGCCATTCTGTAATCTTTATCTCCGTATCGTGCCCCGGATAAAGAAAAAGATACGCTTCCTTTGCTCTGCCTTAACACATCAATACCGGGTGCCGCACTGCGACTACCTCTTAATGAGGCCTCCAGACCATCTATACCCAAATGCTTTTCCAGTTGCAGCCACTCCTCATCTGACGGAAGCCGCCAGCCCTGCGGACACACTTTGCAGGCCACATTAAATTCATACAAACGACCATAATCATCCAAATTTCCACAGTTACCATCCGGGCAATAGCTTCCCGGCACATCAACCCTAAGATTTTGCTGCATCCATTGTAAATGATTGTATTGAACCCATGTGTATTGCTGCTGGTCTCTTTCGTCGGTAAACCTACCGGTTTGAACATCTGTTTTTCTTATTATTTTCTGCTTTTCCACCTCTACGTCACCCAAGGTTTCGGTTCTTAAAACCAAACTCTTATCATTTTCTTCCAGAATATACCCTTCAAAATAAGTATTATCGGAAGTATACACCAGCGCCAGCACATCTGTTTCTTCACCGCCCGCCGTGCCGGAATCACATGACCAGGAAAGCGCCAGTAATAACCATAGATTAAAAATTGCACAAAACTTCATCGTACGAATATATAGCCTTTTTGGAAACATACGCAGGAGCAACCTGTAGAAGCAAGAATAGAACCTGAATTGTCTTCTCTATCTCTTTTCATTGTCTCCTCCTAAAAAAAATTTGCGCGCTCCCTGCTTTCATAATTTTGTATTCCTTTCATTCAGGTAAAAAAAGATTTGTTTATCTAAATAATTTGTATCTTAGTGTCGTAAATGATTCGATTAGTCGAAATACACAAAGGAGTAATGACGGTTGAAAACGACTGGCTGGTTGTTATAAAAATCAATCAAGACACTCATATTGAGATTGATGATATCAAAGAAATGGTTGACACGTCCAATGATTTGTTTCAGGGCAAAGACCACGCAGTACTTATCCTTCCCTGTACCCGGTCCAGTATCAGTAACGAAGCCATGAGATATGCACGAAATCATCCGGCACGGGGAAAGAAAGCAGAGGCATCTGTAATTCAAAGTTTAAGCACGCGCATTTTGGCCAGATTTTACCATATTCTTTTAAAACCGGCAATGCCCAGCAGGGCGTTTGCAAAAGAAGACGATGCCCGGAAATGGTTGTTTTTACAATACAACATGGTGATACAGCACCAAAAAATTGCCGTATAATAACCTCACCCACCCGCTCTTCATTTTTGCATACCGTCCCAACAATAAGTAACAAATTGCGTTATTAGTCGTCTTACCTTTGCATTTGTGAGGAATTATCTCATTATATTGATTTTTAGTTTGTCGTGTCCTTTCATCAGAGCACAAACCATCTCCGGCTATGTGATGGACGAAGACAACAGTCCGGTTCCGTTTGCGCGGGTTCAAATTAAAGATTCTGACTATCTGACATCTACCGATGCCGACGGAAAATATAACCTTCAGGTAGATGAGGGAGATTTTGAGGTAGTTTTTACCGCTGTAGGCTATGAGGACAAGGTAATTAGGGTGATAGTGAAAGGTCACGAAAACATTGTACAAAACGCCTACCTCAGCTACGGGAAACAACTTCGTGAAGCCGTTGTAAAAGCAAAGAAGCGCGACCCGGCCTACGACATTATTGACAAAGCATCAAAGAACCGGGCTGAGAACGATAAAGCCATAGGTTCCAGCCGGAGCAAAGTGTACATAAAAGCCACAGAAAATGTAATTTACGAGCAAAAAGAGGAAGATGAAGGGCTGAGTGGCACTGAAAACGGCAATTCAAATGTTAAGAAAAGCGGCAGAAACGAAAAGAAGAAGCCGCAAACGGAGGAAGAGAAAATTGCGAGCGGCACCAACATGGCTGAAATAATTCTATTGCGTGAATATGCCTTTCCGAATAAAATTAAAGAAACCCGGGAAGCCATCAGGCAACTGGGAGACACTCGCGGTTTATACTATTTAACAACGGTAGTAGACGAATTCAATTTCTATCAAAATCTTGTGTCCGTTCCGCGGCTTACAGAAGCACCGTTGATTTCACCGTTAAACACAACAGCCATTCTGCATTATAAATTCAAACTGGAATCTACATCATTTGAGAATGGCCGATTTGTATATAAAATTAGTGTGAAACACCGAACCAGAGGAAATAGTCTGGTAGAGGGAGATATTTGGATTATTGATACCACGTTTGCCATTCGGCGCGTGTCATTGTCGGTGGTAAAAAACAATTTAAAAGGATACGACCGATTTACGGTATTACAGGAGTACGATTATTTTAACGACACCCTTCCGGTGCTGGTAAAACAAGAATTCAGTTACGGACTTGCGGGTAAAAAACGTTCGTTTGACGGAAAAACCACTGTGAGGTACGACGAATTTGAGCTGAACCCGGTATTTCCAAAAAATTACTTCAGTAATGAAGTGGGAGTTGTAATACAGGATGCCTACGAAAAAGACACCTCATACTGGTCTGTTATCAGGCCCGAACCCCTCTCAAAAGCCGAGCAGAGATACCAAGAAATACAGGACAGTATAAAAACAGCCCACAACCGCAAGGAATATCTGGACTCGGTGGACAAGGACTACAACAGGATAACATGGGAACGTGTATTGTACTTTGGGGTAGCGCACCGCAATCGCGATAAAAAAACAGAATGGGGCTTTGGCTCATTGCTTGAGTACTTTCAGCCTGTGAATCTGGGCGGCATACGTCTGAATCCTTATTGCACCTATTTTAAAAAGTGGAAAAACGAAAAATGGCTGAATGTATGGCCTGGCTTTAGTTACGGTGTAACCAACCAGGACCTGGTGGGTCAGGGAAACATTACCTATCAGTACAACCCTATGCGAAATGCCCAGATTCAGGTAAGGGGTGGTCTGGATTATGAGGCTTTTAATCCTTACACCAGTTTTGTTACTGCCTTTCAACGCAGCAATTATTACAAACGATTCTTTACATATATTCGACATGAAGGAGAACTCATAAACGGTTTGTGGTTGCGCGTTGAAGCAGAGTATGCTGACAGAAAGCCTCTTGAGAACTTTAATTTTGGATGGACCGGCAAGGTAACGCAACAATGGTTTGGCAACAGCACAGCCATTACCTTTGAGCCCTATCAGGCATTTATTTCAGTTATCAGAATGTCGTATACCCCTTTCCAAAAATTTATAAGAGAGCCTTACCGCAAGGTAATACTGGGAAGTAAATGGCCAACGCTGTACGGATTACATCAAAAGGGCTGGAGCGGACTTCTGGGAAGTGATATCAATTTTGACTTTATCAATATCGGTGTGGAACAGTCATTTAATCTATTGAGTCTGGGGTCGTCGCGATACAATGTGTTTGCCGGCAAATTTCTGAATACACAAAATTTAAGGCTTGCCGATTACAAATTCTTCAGAATTTCTGACCCGTATTTCTTCAGCAACCCGCTAAGATCCTTTCAAATGCTCAATAAAAACCTGATAACTACGCGATGGTTTATTGAAGCGCATTATATTCATCATTTTACGGGCGGATTCATGCAGAAATTTCCGGTATTACGAAAAATTGGTTTGCGTTCCACCGCCGGCGCCGGAGCCATGTGGATGGAAGAAAACAACTACATACATGCCGAGATGTTTGCAGGACTTGAGAGAATTTTTCAAATAGGGCGTATCCGGTTCAGATTAGGAACATACTACGCCATACCATTTACCCGCACCTGGAAGTGGTACGAAGGGCTAAAATTCAGCATAGAATTTTACGACAACAGCAAAGGCAAATGGCGCTTTTAACCTATTGTTTTCCGGGCATATAAAACACCATGCGGGCTCCGAATCCGTTGGCATCTACAAATGCTTTAAAACCCTCCCTTGTAGTAGTAACCACCTTAGTAGGAAGTGAATTACCCGTTTCCTCCTGTACAGAGCCCAGTAAATGAAGTCTATCCGCAGATACATCGTGGTCCATGTGGTTCATGTACAAAAAACCATTTTCATCAAAATGCATTAATACACAAATCCAATGATTATCAGTATCCTTATAATTCAACACCACCCGGTTTTTATCTAAAACACGGCAATGCTGATTATCGCCAGGTTTAAAAACTGCCGTTTCGTAGGGAATTCCAAAGAAAATAGAATCTTTTTTAACAACACATGGCAAGCTGTCATTCTGTTTTATACCATGCAGGAAGCCCGACCGCAGCATCCACTTAGGATTACTTTTGAGATCTTCAGTAGAAAGATTCGTCCATATAATTTTTCTTGCCAAAATAGTGTCACCCTTTATCTCCAGTTTTCTCAAAGTGTCTTCTTCGGCAAAATACACCCCTTTGAACCTATCCAAAGAACACCCTGTCAGTTCATCAGCAGGCGGCTGCGGTTCTCTAAAGAAAAAATTACTGGGTTGCTGGGCATTAACTTTTCCATTAATAATACAAGATAAAATGAGAATTTGCACCTTAACCGTAAATAGTTTATGGAGTATAGCAGTACCTTTGTTATGAATTTGTTTTGAATTCATGATTTTGAATGGTAAAAATACGGAAATTGTGGAAATGATAAAGAACTGGATTCTGAAAGAACAACCTGATACAAATGCTGTGCTGGAATTACAAAACCAAACCGGCCTTAGTGAAGTAATGTGCCGGCTTTTGTGTCAGAAAGGAATATTTACCGGAGAATTGTTAAATGAGTACCTTACTTTTCACCACACGTCTCTGGCATCTCCATACGCTATGAAGAACATGCTGGAAGCGGTTGATGTACTGATGGAAGCCATTGAAAACAAATGTAGTGTAATGGTGTACGGAGACTATGACGTTGACGGGACAACCGCCGTTGTTTTAATGTCTCAGTTTTTAAGAACCAAAGGCTGCAAGGTAAACATGTACCAGCCTGACCGGTACACTGAGGGTTACGGAATTTCTGAAAAAGGCGTGCAGGAGGCGATTAATTCCGGCATTAAATATTTCATTTCTCTGGATTGTGGTATTTCATCAGTTAAAGAATTATGGTTATTACGTCAGGCAGGAATAACCGCTATTGTTTGCGACCACCATTTGCCCGGTGCTGTGTTGCCCGATGCAATCATATTAAATCCCAAACAACCGGGATGCGAATATCCATACAAAGAATTGTCAGGCTGCGGGGTTGGATTCAAACTGGTACATGCGGTGTGCGAAACCATGAACCTTGCCGACAACGAATATATGAAATATGTTGACCTGGTTGCGTTAAGTATTGCAGCTGATATTGTTCCAGTTACGGGCGAAAACCGGATACTGGCAGCGCTGGGAATAAAACTATTACAAAGCGGAAAAGGAAACCCCGGGTTAACCTGTATTATGGATTCCGCCGCAAAGAGGATTACCTGCACCATTGAAGATCTTGTTTTCACTGCGGCTCCAAGAATAAATGCTGCCGGACGTCTGGCACATGCAAGTATTGCCCGCAATGCATTAATGGCAGAAAACCAGGCTGAGGCTATGGAATACGTGAACCAATTAAACTTGCTGAACAGCGAGCGAAAAGGAAAAGACCAGACCGTTTATCTGGAAGCCCGGCAAATGTTAGAGATGACAGACTCAAAGGTACCTTCTACAATTTTGGGCTCAGGCCAATGGAGCAAAGGTGTTGTGGGTATTGTTGCCAGCAGATTAATTGAAGAATATTACCGGCCAACCATTATTTTTTCGGCAGAAGGTGATATTATGACCGGATCGGCAAGAACCATTGAAGGCTTTAGCTTGTATGATGCTCTATGCGACTGCGCAGAGCATGTTGAAAAATTTGGTGGACACGATCATGCCGCAGGTATTACACTGCACAAGGACAAACTGGAAGCGTTTACCCGGGCATTTTATAAAGCCGTTGAAGATAAACTTGGCATTCCGCCTTACATCCGTAAGCAAGAAGCCAACCTGGAAATAGCTGCTGAAGAAATTAATCTGAAACTTGCAGACGAGTTATTACAAATGGAACCCTGCGGACCGGGCAACATGAAACCCATATTTTTGTTGCGCAATATTACTGCTGACCTTCAGACACGAAAACTAAGCGATGGAAAACATCTTAAAATATTATCTTCCAAACCCTTATTAGAACTTATAGCATTCAACATGGGGCACCTATTTAACAGAGTAATGGAAAAACCTTTCGACGTACTTGCACATATAGAAATAAATGAATTCAGAAATAACAGAACTGTGCAGTTAAGAGTGCTTGATATCAGATAATCCTATTTCCCTGAATTTTCAATATCAGTTTTTCGTGGCAGTTCCATGCGACCGGACTTAACCGAAACTTCTCTTTGCGGAACAGCAATAACAATACCATTCTCCCTGAAGCGCTTTTCAATTTCATATCTTATGTCGCTGCGGGTGCGTGAACTGAGCATGTCTTTATTCATCCAAAAATGTAGTTCCATAATAGTACCATTATCTCCAAAGTCTTCCAAAAATACTTTTGGTTTCTTAGTATGGCTTACATTTTTATGACCGTGAGCCGACTCGAATAAAATGATATTTACTTTTTCAATATCTGAGCCATAAGCAACCGTTAGCCGAATGGTGTAACGCGTATAGATATTTTGATTTTGCCGGTTTAAAACCTGAACCGTGGTTAGTTTTGAATTGGGAATTAACGTTACAGACTCATCCAGCGTCTCTACCAGGGTATACCGTATGGTTATCTTTTGGACGTAATGCGGTTCGTTATTCACTTCAATTACATCACCCACTTTTACCGAACCATCAAATAACAAAATAAATCCGGACACCAAATCAGCAAAAATGGTTTGGAGGCCCAAACCTACACCCACAAAAAGAGCAGCTGCAGATGTTATGAGTAACGACATTTCGATACCCGTACTCCGAATAATCATCATTGTCGCAATGATGTATGCAAAGTATTTTACCAATTGAAAAATGGTGAATTTGCGCCCTTCGTCAACCCATGATTTTTTTGATAAATTTCTGTTGAGATACAATTGAAAAATATTCAGCCCAACCCGTGTAATAAAATACATGGCAAAAGCGAAAAGAATATTAAACATTGTAAGACTAAACTTATTTATTCTTAAGATCTTGTAATCTAAAATTGCTGCAAAATTTATCTGATCATTATTAATATTAAAACTCTGCACTGCCAAAATGATGGTAAGGATAATTAATAAATTGCGCGACAGACGATACAATGCGTCGCTTCGTAATTTTACCAGGGGAGTTTTTTCAGCCAGATGATTGGTCCATTTCTTAATCATCCGGTTCAGAATTCTTCTCAACCAGAACAGAACCAATAAGAATAAAATATTAACAGGTGCTAACTGAAAATCAAGGTCCTCAATGTATATGATTTTATAAAATAATAAATCCTTAATCATTTGTTATTCAATTACATCTCTACCCAGCATTCTATTGACATTAACCTCAGCCTGTTTTAGTTGAAGGGTGTGCTCCATAATTTTATCAATCTCGTCGGCATCAACTGCATTCTTTAATTTTTGCCGGGATTCTTTTAACAAAAGATTAATCATTTTTGCCTTAAAAACCAGAATTGTCCGTAAGGCAACCCTATCCAGGCTCTCTTGTTCGGTAACCGTGAAAATACCATGTTTTTTATGCCAGTGCTCGCTCATAGTATAGGGTGAGGTAGTAAGATCAATGGCGGCATTTCGTATAATTTCACTTTCGTTCATATAGAAATCGCCTGCCGACAAAACTTTACCGTCAGCCATGGCCCGGGAGAAACTATTGAACATTTCCTGATACACCGGGTTTGAAAATTTCATTCCGTCGCCTGAAATTTCGTCAACTATGTATCGGGTAAGATTCATCTCTTCATAAATCGTTTCATTCTTTTCATTCAGAAACGCTACATTAATTTGTTTATCAGAATAATTCAGCAATAATCGTATCACTTCCTTTTCCTGAGTTTCCGAAGTATTCTGATCATTTTCCTGAACATCAGATGATTGTTTGGGGGCATCGTAACCGGCGATCTGCTGATTTTGTTCTTTCACACCCGGATGGTCCTTTTGATACAAGTCTCTTCTGCTTTTATTGCACTGCAGAATAAGGCTTTGTTCGTTCAATTCAAACTTCTGGCTGCATTGTTTGATAAACAGGCTGCGGCTGATGGCATCGGGGATATGCGCTATACTGTAAATAATATCCTTAATGGCTTCGCTGCGGCGAATAGGATCGTCGCCGGCATCGGCAAGCAGTAATGACGATTTAAAAGCCACAAAATCTCTTTGTTCGGCCTCAATATAATTTCTTAGTTCCTCTTCTGAAACTGTTTTGCTGAAGGAATCGGGGTCGTGATTTTCAGGGAACAATACAACCCTTACGTTCAAACCCTCCTCAAGCAACATATCAATACCTCTTAAAGACGCCCTGATACCCGCCGGATCGCCGTCGTACAAAATGGTAACATTCTTTGTAAACCTTGATATCAGTCTTATCTGGTCTTTTGTAAGCGCAGTTCCCGAACTGGAAACCGTATTTTTAATTCCGGCTTGGTGCATGGCCAAAACATCGGTATAACCTTCAACCAGATAACATACATCCCGGCGCGAAATTTCCTGTTTCGACTGAAAAAGCCCGTACAGTACCTTGCTCTTGAAGTATATCTCGCTCTCGGGCGAATTGAAATACTTGGCAATTTTCTTATCTGTCCGCAATATTCTTCCGCCAAAGGCTATTACCCTGCCACTTTGACTGAAAATAGGAAACATAACTCTGGCACGAAAAAAATCGAAATAACTACCGTTTTTCTCTTTAATGAGCCCTGTTTTAAGCAGACTATCCGGTTTGTAACCTGCGGTTAGTGCGGCCTGATGCAACGAAATTTCATGTTCAGGGCAGTAACCTAACTTAAAGGATTCTATAATTCCATCGGTAAAACCGCGTTCTCTGAAGTAGCTTAAACCTATGTTTCTACCTTCCTGTGTATTATGCAGACTTTCTGTAAAGAATTTCTGTGCAAATGCGTTGGCAAGATACAATTCTTCGCGCTCGTTTTCGGCTGCCTGGTAAGCCTCATCCACTACCGTCTCCTCAATCTCAATACCGTACTTTCGGGCAAGATATTTTATGGCTTCAGGAAACGTAAAATGCTCATGTTCCATTAAAAAGCTTATGGCCGTTCCGCCTTTTCCACTGCTAAAATCTTTGAAGATTTGTTTTGATGGAAGCACGTAAAAAGACGGTGTTTTTTCCTGGCTAAAAGGACTCAGCCCCCGATAACCCGACCCGGCTTTTTTCAGGTTTACAAATTCCCCGATTACCTCTTCAATACGGGTAGCTGCAAGCACTTCATCAACTTTTTCTCTGGGAATCATTGCCACTAAGATACGGTCTTTAAGCTTACCAAAACCGAATAAATATTAACCACGCTATATGGTGGTTCAATCAAATTTCCTGATGGTCTCTACTCCCTGCTCATCATAAAATTTCCATTGGCCTACTCTTTCTCCCTGGTTGTATTCGCCCACATATCTTGGTTTTCCGTTGGAATAGTAAGTAATACTGAGTCCTTCATTTAATCCTTCAATGTATGTATTTACCGACCATTCCGTTCCGTTTTCATAATAGGCAGTCCAGGTTCCATGGCGTTTGCCCCCCTTCATAAGACCCTCTATACGGGTATTTCCATTGGGATATACCAACAAAACAGGCCCATCTGTAATTGTAATCTCATCATTGGCTGATGAAGTATTAAATTGGGCAGAATCGCCCTGGTTCATTTGAACATTTTGGTTCTTCTCAATATCTTTCTTTTGACCGGTATTTGGAATTGACTCATTATCGGACGCGCATGATAACAGTAACAAACCCGATGCAAGCCACAAAATATGAAGAGCGTATTTCATTTGCTTCTGTTTACACTATAGTTCAACAAGGTTTCCATAGCCGTTCTGGCTTCATTCTGCTGAAAAGTACTGAGTATTTCAAGTGCTTTGTCCCGATATTCATGCATTCTCTGTGAAGCATACTGCAACCCTCCGCTATTCACCACAAATTGAATTACTTCATTTACTTTTTCAGTTTGTTCATTGTGTCTTCTAACCAGATTTTTTATATGTCGTTTGGTAGTCTTTTCGCAATGATTTAAAGCGTAAATAAGGGGCAAAGTCATCTTTCTCTCGCGAATATCGATACCTGTGGGTTTACCAATTCCTTCCCCTGAACCATAATCAAAAAGGTCGTCTTTTATTTGAAATGCAATGCCTGTATATTCACCAAACAGCCTCATTTTTTCAATTACCTCTTCATCTTTGGTAACGCTGGCAGTCCCGGCCGCACAACAACTTGCCACCAGGCTTGCTGTCTTTTGCCTGATGATTTCGAAGTACAACGCTTCGGTAATATCCAGTCTTCTGGCTTTTTCCATTTGCAACAACTCGCCTTCGCTCATTTCTTTAACCGCAGTACTCACAATTTGCAGCACCCTGAACTCGCCATTATCTATACTTAGCAACAGACCTTTAGAAAGTAAAAAATCACCAACCAGCACCGCAATTTTATTTTTCCAAAGGGCATTTAAAGAAAAAAAGCCACGTCTTTCAAAAGCATCATCCACCACATCGTCGTGCACCAAAGTAGCTGTATGCAAAAGTTCAATCAATGAGGCGGCGTTATAGGTTGATTCGTTCACTGTTCCATGCATTTTTGCACTAAGAAACACAAACATAGGCCGCACCTGTTTACCCTTTCGTTTGATAATGTAGTGTGTAATGCGGTCCAGCAATGCCACCTTGCTCTTCATTCCGTCTCTGAACTTACCCTCAAACAGTTTCATCTCGGGTTTCAGTAGTTCCTTAACCTGTTGTATGGTATAGGTCGAGTCGGTAGTTTTCATCGAAGTGTCAAACATACAAATTCCAATGAAAATAGTTCATTTCTATTTATTATTCACTTCAAATCTTCCTGACCGAATTTTTCGGCCAAATTTACCAAATAGCAGTAAATCTGAAGATTCAACAGGCAAATGTAACATGGGTGTAAATATTGTAGGTTCCCTGCTGTTTGAGCCAATGGTTTGAATTTCCAGGGCACCGTCTTTTGAAATTTGTGCATAGGCAATATCGGCCGACGAAGGCCGGGTCATGTACTTTACGTCTTTTTTATCGTCCCTGTTGTCTGGGTGATCATTAAATATAAAATGCAGATTGCATTCCTGGTCCTGATACATTGCATACGATGAATACGTCCCCTGATCGTTACTGCTAAACTGTCTTTTGGGAATCATTGTAGCATAAACTATTTCGCCGGTGCTGTCTACATGTACTGCAAGAATTTCGTTGTAATAGTAATTATTAGTGTAGGTAATAGAATTTGTTCTGATATCTAAATAACTATTAATAAGCGTATAATACTTTTCGGCTACCAGAGTAAATCCTTCGTCGGGGGTAAAAATTATTCTGTCAAATAAAAAAGACGCCAGTTCTTTCTCTTTTTTTCTGCTGTTAATATTAGATGAGGTAAGCACCTGTTCAACAGTTAAGGATTTCATTTTACTGGTAACGAGCCTTGCAGTAGTACTTTTGGCCTTCAGGTAAAACACGCCTGAAATGCGCTGCTCCATACTCTCAGCAAAAAACCCTGCAACCATAGGGTTACCATCTCGTCCCAGCTGTAGTGTTAATGCGTTCAGCCATTTTGTACCCAGTGATATCTCCTTCTCAAATAGTTCATTTGATTTGGGATGATAAAAGAACAAAGACCAAAGCTTTTTATTCTTATTGTCAACATTTTGTACCAGCCTTCCCTTTTCAAGTTCAGGAAGGTTATGAGAAAGAAAAATAAGATTATCATATTTGTCAACAACCACCTGATCAATTTGTTGACGATCTTTTTGCACCGGCATTGAAAACCGGTGAGAAGAAACCTGATTTAGCAGCGTATCCGTTTGTTCCATTATTACTGTCAAACCGGGGGTACCTTCCACCCTTCCTGAAAGAACAGTGTACAAAGCAGTACCAGTTTTAAAAAAGATGCTTTGCGGCGTTTCAAAACTCTCGTCAACATTTGTGTAACGCACATATTTTATAAGGCTTCCGTCGGAAATATGATAAAAAGCTATGTACCATTGTATTGTACCCGCGGGCTCAATAGCCTGAAATGCTACCAGCAGATAGTTTTTCCAGGCCGTAATTTCTTCCATTTGCACCCGCGCTTCCGGAACATCGGGCTCCTGAATTAAATAATCACCTTTGTTGGATAAAGTTTGTAGATCAATTACATCTACACGGTAATGTGTACCTTTAAAAAGTTTGTTTTCAGAAAATAACAGATAGGCATTCGTCCCGTCATCAGCTAAAAATTCATGATACACTGAATTTTTATATGTTTTCCACGGTTCTCCCCATTGAATAATTTGAGAATGCACCGAAAAGATGCTTGTAGAAAAACAGAAAAACACGGCAATGCTCTGAAGCCAGCGATAGGTTCTGTCTATACCTAAACCTGACACAGCATTTTCATTTTCTATTTGTCGGTGCCTCATGGCTTCACTACGAAATTTTTGCAGGAATGTTCTTATGAGCCAGCTGTCCGCAAGCGGCGTCAATATCCTTACCTCTGCTGCGTCGTACCGTATTTACAATACCTTTTGCTGTCAGGATTTTCTGGTAAAAATCAATAATTTGGTGGGGCGCCTGCTCAAAACCACCTGCCTCTATTGAATTGTACTCAATAATATTCACCTTACAGGGAACTTTGGCGCAATACATTGCCAGCTCTTCAGCATCTGTTTTTGTATCGTTAAATCCTTTAAAAACGATATACTCAAAGGTTATCCGGTTTCGTGTTATCCGGTAAAAATATTTCAGGGCATCCATCAGCACATCCAGCGGATTACTATCATTAATATCCATTATTTCAGAACGTTTTGCCCCATTTGCCGAGTGAAGGCTGATAGCAAGATTAAATTTGACATTGTCGTCGGCAAGTTGTCTGATCATTTTTGCAATTCCCGATGTGCTTACCGTAATCCGGCGGGCCGCCATGCCCAAGCCGGAATCGTTATTTATCATATAAGTACTGCGCAGTACATTCGCATAATTCAACAAAGGTTCACCCATTCCCATATAAACCACATTTGTTAAGGGCTTACCATAATGTTCCATGGCAAGATTTTTTATAAGCACTACCTGATCGTAAATTTCTGCTGCCGATAAATTTCTCATTCTCTTTAAACGACCTGTTGCGCAGAAAGTACAGGCCAGTGAGCACCCCACCTGCGACGATATACAAGCGGTCATTCTGTCTTCGGCTGGTATTAGTACACCCTCAACCACCTGGTTTTCTCCAACATTAAACAATAGCTTGATGGTGCCATCGCTGCTAATACTCTTACTGGCAATTTCCACCTTATGCAGCGTAAAATTCGTTGACAGCCACATCCTGACATCGTCTGGTACGTTGGACATCTCAGTAAAAGACCTTACGTGTTTCTGCCAAAGCCACTGGTGTATTTGTGATCCTCTGAAGCTCTTATGTCCGTTTTCGGCCATCAGTTGTTTTAACTCAGGTTCTGTGAAATCCCTGATGTCTGGTTTTTCCTCAGTGTTCAGATTCATGAATCAAAGTTAATTGGGATGCACTAAATAACAGTACAAAATAAAAAAAGGCACCCTGGGATGCCTTAATTTTAATATTAGGTTAATATTAAGCCTCTTTGGCAAAATATCTTTTCTCTTTGATACGAGCGGCCTTACCTTTAAGATTGCGCATGTAGAATATTCTGGCACGACGCACCCTTCCGCGTTTGTTCAGGTCAACCTGCTCAATAAAAGGGGAGTTTACCGGGAAAATTCTTTCAACACCCACGTTACCCGACATTTTACGAACAGTAAAGGTTTCGGTAAGTCCTGCGCCTCTGCGTTGCATTACTACACCCTGATACTGCTGAATACGCTCTTTGTCGCCTTCTTTAATTTTATAATGTACGGTAACGGTATCTCCTGCCCTGAAGTCAGGAACCTGCTTAACCACAATTAGTTTCTTGCTTAATTCTGCTACCCTGTTCATAGTCTTAAGTGTTAATCCCCCCTAATTTGGGGCTGCAAGTTTACAAAGAATATTTGAAACCGCAATATTTTGTAAATTATTCTTTCAAATGTTCAGGCAAAATATCGGGTCGTCGCTGCCGCGTCCTTATAATGGCCTGATCCATCCTCCAGGTTTCCACAGCCTCAGGGTTGCCCGAAAGCAACAAACCGGGAACTTTCATTCCTTCAAAATCCTCAGGCCGGGTATACACCGGCGGTGCAAGTAACCCATCCTGAAAAGAATCGGTAAGTGCTGAGGTCTCGTCGTTCATCACCCCTGGAATTAAACGGGCTACACTGTCAACAAGTACGGCAGCTGCAAGCTCTCCGCCACTCAGCACATAGTCTCCGATGGAAATTTCAAGCGTAACAAAATGATCACGCACACGCTGGTCGATTCCTTTATAATGTCCGCAAAGTATCAACATATTTTTTAATAACGACAAACGGTTGCACAACGACTGACGCAGGGTCTCGCCATCCGGGGTCATATAAATGATTTGATCGTAAGTACACTTTGTACTTAAACTCCTGATGCAGGATGCAATTGGCTCTATAGACAACACCATTCCCGCTCCTCCACCGTATTGATAGTCATCTACCTGCCGATGCTTATTGGTAGAATAATCTCTTAGGTTATGGATGTTCACCTCAATAATACCCTGCTGACGGGCCCTCTTCAAAATACTGTCTTCAAAGGGTCCGTGTAATAAGGCAGGCAGTACAGTAATAATATCAATTCTCATATGGCATAAGGTTTGCATTCACAGGGGCAAAAGTACAAGTCATGAAAACAATTGCAGGATTTATTTTATGTTTGACGCTGTTGATACCTGTGGTTTCAAGCGCAACAACCGATGTTCCGGTATTAAAGAAAAAGCCCAACATTGCAAAAATGGTAAAAGAAAAACCGGACAAATTTCCTAAAATGCAGGAAGCAAAGCTTAAAAAAATGAGCAAAGGAAAATAATTCTTTATGTAGAATCTGATTCCCTAAAATCCCGCCAAGTCGGGATTTTTTTTTATTATACTAAACCAAAGAAGAACTTTATTCCTGCCTGGCCCAAAGTATAATTCGCCCATCATCGCCGGTACTCACCAAAAAAGAATCGTTAATCCACTGTATGTCGTTTACCGAATGTGTATGTCCCTGTCCGACGTTTCTTTCCAATTTTGCTATAGGCCGCTTAACATCGGGTGTCCACATTTTTATACTCTTATCTCTGCTGGCCGATGCGATTACATTTCCTGACGGGTTCTTACGCAAAGCATAGATGGCATAATTGTGTACCGGTATTACTTTATCAATATCCAGCCCATTCCAGAAATAAAATCTGCCGTCCCAGCCCGCCGTTACCAACTTACCTTCGCCTGATATAATTCCGGTATTTACAGCCCCCCTTTCATGACTCATCGTTTTCAGGATGTTACCCGTCTCCGGGTCACAAATTCTGACTACGCCATCGCTGCAAAACACATACAATAAATCTTTATGTAACAGAGTCGATCTTATTTTTCCCGAGCACAGTGAAAAAACACGCGATTCGCCGGAACGGGTCCATTTTCGCAGTTCGCCGTTGCCGTGAGTGGTGTAATAATCGCCCTTTTCATCTGCGCTACTTATTCCATAGATTCCTCCAGTTGCATCGGCATTCAATGGCTCAAATGATTTGGTGTGAGTGTTCATCCGAATCAATTGTCCTGCCATGCTGCCTATCATCAGATTGTTTTGTCCTTGATTATACAATGAATATACACCGTTTACCGGCAATGGATGTATTATAAGACTTTGATCGTTCAAGTTTATTTCCACCAACCGGTTGCCCGAGCCGGCAGCATATACCGTGCTTTGCTGCGGAATACACGCCAGACTGTACAAGGCATTTCTGCCGGTTTCCCAAGCATGTATCTGCTTAAAATTCATCGCAGTTTAATGTCGGTTGTCTCGTTGTCATTACCGGGTATTTCCCTCATCATAAACCGAAACCCGACAGTAGGCAATGTATTTAACCCCAGCCGTTTCATTCTTTCCGGTTCTTCAAAATCGCGCCAGTAGGTTGTTATCTGCCAGGGCATAGAAGCAAAGGAGCCTCCGCGCACTAGGCTAAGTGTATCAGTATCAGTGGGTCTGTGAATGGGTAAATCATGAGAGAATTCGTAATCGCTGAATGAATAGGTTCCTAAGATCATTTCACAGGCATTGCCGGACATGTTGTACAAACCATATCCGTTGGGATGAAAACTACTTACCGGCGCAGTAAAAAGAAATCCGTCATCCAACCTGGACAAGGTGCTGTCTTTGTCAGGATAATTCATGGTAAATTTTCTCTTTGCATTGTGCGTTACATACTCGGGCCGCACCGGATTGTAATTTGCAAGATATTGTCCCTTGTTGTTGAATTCGTACGGGCCTCCCCAGGGATAGGGTGCCAAATCAAAGTTGCCACGCGCTGCCAGCTCCCATTCTTCTTCTACAGGCAAACTAAATACAACTTCCCTGAATTTACGATTCTCAAATCCCTGATACTTTTCATTCAACCATAAACAAAACGCCTTTGCCGCCATGTAACTGATGTTTACTACAGGGTAATCCGCAAATCGTGATGCATTGCTGTAATGCAGATAGTGCAACGGTGCCTTCTCCAGCAACCAGTTAGAATCGCGTGGAGTATATTTGAGTACCGACTCCGGATTGATACTCTTAATATCATTCAGAAAAATATTATACAATGCATTGGTTACTTCGTACTTTGAGATGTGAAAAGAAGCTACTGAAACTGTCCTGCTTCTATGCCTGTAACCGTCAGAATCAGACTCAGACCCGCCGGTGGTGTAAGATGAAGCCGGAATTGCTATTAGCTGCTTTTCAATGAAATCTGCCGTAAGTTTTAAAGGTTTTTTATCTGAGGGCTCTTTAAACTTCACTACTTCCAATAAAGGACGGAAACCAATATTGGGTGCAACGGAATCGCAAAATAGTTTCTGATCAATTCTTATATCATAACCGGCTGAACTCCATCCGCCACCTTTGGCTACTCCCGGTTGATCAATCCATTCTGCAACATTACCCGCCATATTGTAAAAACCCCATGGATTAGGCCAGTAAGACTCTACCGGTGCGGTAACATCGGCTGCATCATTCAGCGCACCTGCCACACCCGTATAATCGCCGGAACTACGTACAAAATTGGCCCGCATTTGTCCGGCAAATTTCTTATCCGTGTGCGGAAAACGTACATCGGGTGTTCCCCACGGATAGACCGCATGAATATTGCCCGCACGGGCAGCCAGTTCCCATTCCTTTTCCGTAGGAATACGAACTACCACCTGCTCTACCGGACTCTGACTCAGGGCAAGATACTGATTGATTGCCTGGGTGGCAAAATCACAGTAAGCCTGAGCCTGAGCACGTGAAATGCCCACCACGGGATAATTCATATATGCCGGATGGCGAAAATAGTATTCAACGTACGGTTCATTATAGGAATTCCGGGCGCGCCAAACAAGTGTATCCGGCAACAGATTTTTATACTCTTCGGCCGATTTGTTCTTTTTAGCCCAGAATAAAAATTCTTTGTAATCTTTATTGCTCAGTTCTGTAGTCATCATCCAAAGCCAGTCGCCCTCAATGGGACGATATGCCTCAGGCAGTGCTTTGTTCTTCATTTTGGGTGGTATCTGACTGTGCACATTCCCCGTGTAGTGCAATAGTTGAATGTACGAAATGCAGATAAGCAGCCGTAGTTGGTTTTTTATCATTTTGGTGCAGGTATTGAAAACAAAAGTGTTTCTGGTAACACGGATGCAAAATTCTAAATAATCCGGAGAATTCGATAAATTATAAAAAAGGAAACCATTGAAAAGAAAAATCTGTAGTCGCCGATACTTGCAAACAATTGACTAACAGACATGTATTGCGATATTTTTCTTTTTAGCAGGATGATAGGATTAAATTCCCGGAGGATAGAAAAGAAATGCGATAGGGATAGGTTAAGGACCCTGCGGGACGATTTCCGGATTGCTTCTTGATGAAATTTGTAAGGTTTGAGAAAATTCAATACTCATCACACGCAGGCACATGTATGTGCATGTCCCTCCAATGTAACGCTAGCGTTACTCCCAAAAAGGGGGGAGCAAACCACCATCCCCCCCCCCGTGTGCCCGCGTGTTTCTGTTCAAATAATAAAGAATGATATAATAAAATATCTATAAGATATATTATATCATAAGAAAAGCCAACGCCCCTGATCATATTCCCGCTTCTTACACCCGACCGCTGTCTAAAATCCTTCTCCATTCTTCTGCACTTCACTGTCTAAACAATTGAGAATTTTAACGGATTACCGGAATAATCGTATCTTTTGGCCATGAATCCTAGTCTGGGCAAATTGTTCACCATTATTATATTGATATTCTGCAATGTATTTTCTGTGTATTCTCAAGCCGGCGAGCAATACCACCAGGACATTCAGGATTTGCAACAAAGAATTCGTAAATCAACATCATCTAAACAAAAAGGCAAATTGTATTTTGAAGTTGGACGGATTTATGAAAATAAAGAAAGATATCGCTTGTCGATCTTGTATGCCGATTCTTCCATTGCACTCGCCGTATCGTCCGGACAAGACTCGTTACTTGCAGCAGCCATGGTACTAAAAGGAAATGGATTGTCGTATATTGAAGAAAATGACGCGTCGGCATCAGCATACCTGCGGGCAATTGAGCTCAGAAAAAAACTGGGTGACATCAGAGGAGAGGGTATTGCAAGAGCAAACCTTGGGAGTTTATATAACTATATGAAAGACAAAGTAAATGCGATTCGTTATCTTAAATCCTCCGTTTACCTTCTGCTTAAAACAGACAGTTTAAGCGATGTGGCGTTCTCTTACATGGAAATAGGAAATTACTATCTTACAACAGGTGTAAAAGACAGCGCAGATTATTATTATGATGTCGCCTATAAAATGTTGCCTGACATTAAAGACTTAAATATTCACGTATCTGCTTATGGGAACAAAGCCATGATGGCAGAGAAATATAATGAAACGCAAAAAGCCATTGCATTCTATGATACCGCCATCGGTATTGCAACGAAGTTACAGGACATGTATTCACTTACCAAAATGCTTAATAATCTTAGTGTATTGTATTTAAACGAAAAACAATATGATTTGGCAATACAGATTGCCACCAGGTCGGAACAGCTTTCAGAGGAACACGAAATACTGGTGTCTTTGAAATTCGCTTATGGTAATCTGGCAGGAATTCACGGCGAAGCAGGAAATTATAAGGAAGCATTTCATTATATGAAAAACTATTCCGGACTTACACTACACATATACAACATTGAGGCACAGAGAACGCGCGAAGAACTGGAAACCCAAATGCGTTTAAACGAAAACCGTTTTGAACTGGAAAAAACGCAAAAAGAAAATGAAAAAAAAGATGCCGAAATACGTGCCGGAAATGCTGCACTTCAAAATATACAAATGCAAAAAGCATTATTGTTCGGAGGACTAAGTTTAGCAGCGTTATTCGGACTATTTATGGTAAACAGATACAGAGTGATACATAAACAGCGCAAAGAAATAGAAAGAAAGAATCACGAAACAGAATATCAGAAACATCTTGTGGAAGAAAAGAACAAGGAAATTCTGGATTCCATGCACTACGCCAAACGCATACAGGCAGCCATTTTACCACCTGCCAGAATTGTTAAAGAATACCTGCCAGACTCATTTATTCTATACAAGCCCAAAGATATTGTAGCCGGCGACTTTTACTGGATGGAAACAGCCCCCCTCTTTAATTCTCCCCCCGGTGGGGGGGAGATGTCTGAAGGACAGAGGGAGGCTGTAATACTATTCGCAGCTGCCGACTGCACGGGCCACGGTGTGCCCGGCGCCATGGTAAGTGTGGTGTGCAACAATGCCCTGAACCGCGCAGTAAGAGAGTTTGGATTGACAGACCCCGGTCTCATTTTAGACAAAACCCGTAAAATTGTAATTGCCGAATTTGAAAAAAGCGACGATGATGTAAAAGATGGCATGGACATCTCGCTTTGCAGTTTGACTACCTCTCCTGACCCGGCCAAAAGAGGGGAACCGGTCAATCTGCAATGGGCCGGCGCCAACAACCCGTTGTGGATCATTCGCAACGGAGAAGTTCTGGAAACCAAGCCCGACAAACAACCCATTGGGAAGTATGCCGATTCCAGACCATTTACAACCCATACCCTGGAAT
>CAZDUI010000035.1:0-42378 GCA_964508605.1 uncultured Weeksellaceae bacterium
TAAAATCAAGGCTTTCAGAAGGGCAAAATAAAAAACGCGGAAGTCAGGAAAAAGTTCAAGCACAAAAACTTCAAGAACTTACTGCTTGATATTTACCATTTAAGCGCACGGGAACAACATGAGATATTACAGAGCAGGCTTAAAGACTGGCGCGGAGATTTACCACAAACAGATGATGTATTGGTAATAGGAACCCGGATGTAAAAAAAAATCCGGCCAATGGCCGGATTCAGTTATATGATATTTTTTTTACTCTTTGGTTTCCTCTGTACCTGTAGATTCCTCAGCACTATTATCCGGTGCTTCAGATTCATCAGCAGTAGCGTCAGCCACAGGAGTATCAATAACTTCAGCCGTTGGTTCAGCAGAAGCGGTTTCAACCGGTGTTGATTTTTGAGTCTCTGTTGCGGGTCCATCAGCCTTTTTGGCACCACTGCGACGACTTCTGCGAGTAGTCTTTTTGGCGCCGGCTTTTTCAAGCAACATCAACTCATTAAAATCTACCAATTCAATAAAACACATTTCCGCAGCATCTCCCTGACGCGGACCTGTTTTTATAATCCGAGTATAGCCTCCGGGGCGTTCTCCCACTTTGGGTGCCACCGTACGGAATAATTCAGTAACGGCATCTTTGTTTTGCAGATATGTAAATACTATTCTGCGCGAATGCGTTGAATCATTCTTTGATTTAGTAACCAAAGGTTCAAAATACACCTTAAGAGCTTTGGCTTTCGCCAAAGTAGTGTAAATTCTTTTATGCTCAATCAGGGAACAGGCCATATTAGACATCAACGCTTTGCGATGTGATGCCTGTCTGCCCAGGTGATTAACTTTTCTTCCGTGTCTCATCTCGCTCTGTATTAATCTTTATCCAGCTTATATTTTGCTACATTCATTCCAAAAGTTAATCCTTTGGATTCAATCAGGTCTTCAAGTTCTGTTAGAGACTTCTTACCAAAATTCCTGAATTTTAACAAGTCATTTTTGTTGTATGAAACCAAATCTCCCAGCGTTTCAACATCAGCAGCTTTCAAACAATTCAGTGCACGAACCGAGAGATCCATATCAACCAACTTAGTTTTCAGCAACTGACGCATATGCAATGAAGTTTCATCAAATTCTTCGGCATCGGCTTTTTCTTCATTATCCAATGTAATTTTCTCATCAGAGAACAACATAAAGTGGTGAATCAAAATCTTGGCCGCTTCTTTTAATGCATCTTTAGGATGAATGCTACCATCGGTATCAATTTCAAGAATCAGCTTTTCATAGTCGGTTTTTTGTTCCACCCTGAAGTTTTCAATGTTGTATTTAACATTGCGGATTGGAGTAAATATGCTGTCAACAAAAATTGTCCCAACAGGAACTCCGTTGCGCCGGTTTTCTTCAGCAGGGATATACCCTCTTCCCTTTGCAATTGAAATTTCAAGATTCAATTTAACAGAAGGGTCCATATTACAAAGAACCAAATCGGGATTCAGAACCTGAAAAGCCGAAGTAAACCGTCCGATATCACCGGCAGTAAAAACATCTTTACCGCTGATACTCATATTAACGGTTTCCCCTTCATGACCGTCAATCTGACGTTTAAATCTTACCTGTTTCAGGTTCAAAATAATATCAGTAACGTCCTCATGAACACCTTTGATGGTTGAAAACTCGTGGTCAACTCCGTCAATTCTTACAGAAATAATTGCAAATCCTTCAAGGGAAGAAAGCAAAATTCTGCGAAGTGAATTACCCACAGTTATACCGTATCCGGGTTCAAGGGGACGAAATTCAAACTGACCTGTTTTATCGTCAGATTGAAGCATAACAACCTTATCGGGTTTTTGGAAGTCTAAAATAGCCATAAAGTATTTTATTTTGAATACAATTCAACAATCAACTGCACCTTAATATTCTCAGGAATCTGCTCCAGGGTAGGAACTGCAAGCACAGTACCTTTCATTTCGTTTCTGTTCCAGTCTAACCAATCGTGACGACTACCAGACGCTGCTAACGAAGTGCTGATGGCCTCAAGAGATTTAGATCTTTCGCGTACAGCTACTACATCACCAACCTGAAGCAGGTAAGACGGTATATTTACTACCTTACCGTTAACAGTAATATGATTATGAGAAACCAACTGCCGAGCACCTCGACGGGTGTTGGAAACGCCCAGTCTGTATACCGTATTATCCAGTCTACTCTCGCATAGCTGCAATAAATTCTGACCGGTTATACCCTTCATCCGGCTGGCCTTTTCAAACAAATTTCTAAACTGTCGCTCTAAAATACCATAAGTGTATTTTGCTTTTTGCTTTTCAGTTAACTGAACAGAGTATTCTGATTGCTTACCGCGACGTTTACTGGGTCCGTGAATACCCGGAGGATAATTCTTCCGTTCCAACGCCTTCTCCGGCCCGAAGATGGGCTCACGAAAACGACGGGCGACTTTAGCTGTTGGGCCTTTATATCTTGCCATTACTGATTATTATTAAAAATTAAACTCTGCGTTTTTTAGGCGGGCGACATCCGTTATGAGGAAGTGGTGTAACGTCAATAATTTCTGTTACTTCCACCCCTGCATTGTGAATCGAGCGGATGGCCGATTCACGACCTGCACCCGGACCCTGAACATAAACCTTTACCCTGCGCAAACCAAGGTCAAATGCTTCTTTAGCGCAATCTTCAGCAGCCATCTGGGCAGCATAAGGTGTATTCTTTTTAGAACCCTTAAAACCCATTTTTCCCGCTGAAGACCAACTAATAACCTGACCGGCATTGTTAGTAAGGGAAATAATTACGTTGTTGAATGTAGCTTGGATATGGGCTTCGCCTGAAACCTCAACTTTTACATTCTTTTTCTTTTTCTGATTTGCTTTGGCCATGCCTAACTATTTTACTTAGTTACTTTTTTCTTATTTGCCACGGTTTTACGCTTACCTTTCCGTGTGCGTGAGTTGTTCTTAGTACGTTGACCGCGCAAGGGTAATCCTGAACGATGACGAACACCACGATAACAACCAATATCCATTAAGCGTTTAATATGCAGCTGAACTTCAGAGCGCAATGCTCCTTCAACTTTAAAGTTGTCGCTGATAAATCCACGAATTTTTGCCAACTGGTCGTCGTCCCATTCGCTAACTTTAGTATCTTCATCAATACCGCATTTTGCTAATATATCAGCTGCGGTACTGCGCCCAATACCATAAATATAAGTGAGTCCAATTACGCCTCTCTTATTCCTTGGAAGATCAATTCCTGCAATCCTTGCCATAACTTTCTATCTTTAAATTAACCCTGACGTTGTTTATACTTCGGGTTTTTCTTGTTAATAATGTACAGCCTGCCCTTGCGACGCACAATCTTGCACTCGGGAGTTCTTTTCTTTAATGAAGCTTTAACTTTCATCTTATTATAATTTATAACGGTATGATATTCTGCCCTTTGTAAGATCGTAAGGTGACAACTCTACCTTTACCTTATCTCCGGGAAGTAATTTAATATAATTCATTCTCATTTTTCCGGAAATGTGAGCGGTAATCACATGTCCGTTTTCAAGTTCTACTCTAAACATCGCGTTTGACAATGCCTCTGTTACTACCCCATCCTGCTCTATACTTGCCTGCTTTGCCATTATGCGGTAATTCCTGTTGTCATTGCACCCGACCTGCCCCTTAATCTTCCGGACTTCATCAATCCGTCAGAATGTCTGTCCACCAGATAAGTCTCAATTTGTTGCAAGGTATCCAATACTACACCCACCATAATAAGCAGCGATGTACCACCATAGAACACGGCAAACTGCTGTTTTACTCCAAATTGCATAGCAAATGCGGGTAATATTGCAACAATAGCAAGAAATATAGAACCCGGCAATGTAATTCTAGACAAGAGTGAATCAATAAATTCTGCGGTTTTCTTTCCCGGTTTCACGCCCGGTATAAAGGATCCATTACGCTTTAGTTCGTCTGCCATCTGATTCGGGTTCACCGTAATTGCTGTGTAGAAATAAGTAAAGGCAATAATTAACAAAGCAAATACAAAGTTGTACCAGAATCCCTGAATATTCGCGAATTCATTAAAAAACTGCGAACCTGTTGCCTGTCCGATATACACAGGGACGAACATAATAGCCTGGGCAAAGATGATGGGCATAACCCCGGCGGCATTTACCTTTAACGGAATATACTGCCTTACACCTCCTACCTGCATCTGCCGCCCCCCACGGGCACCCATGATGCGTTTGGCACTTTGGAAAGGTATTCGTCGTGTACCCTGAACAAGTAATATTGTAGCAAGAATAACCAGTAACAACATGGCAACCTCAACCAAAAGAAGAACAAAACCACCATTTTCATGTCGGGCCAGTAACTCTGTAGCGAATGCTGACGGTAAAGAAGCAATGATACCAATCATGATAATAAGGCTTATACCGTTACCCAAACCTTTATCCGTAATCCTCTCGCCCAGCCACATAATAAACATGGTACCGGCAATAAGAACAAGCACACTTTGAATCCACCACATATTTGAATCAGAGTGAGCATTTGAAGGGATTGTAGTAGCAATGTATCCGGGTGCCTGGAAAACGCAAATTATAATGGTAAGTACCCTTGTAATCTGATTCACTTTTCGTCTTCCGCTTTCACCTTCTTTCTGCATCTTTTGAATGGAAGGGACTGCAATACCTGCCAGCTGCATAATAATGGAAGCCGAAATATAAGGCATAATGCCCAGAGCAAATACCGAAGCACGGCTGAAGGCACCGCCGGCAAACAAGTTCAGCAGCTCTGTAATTGCATTACCGGGTCCTTGTAATTTACTGGAATCAACTCCCGGAAGTACTACATAGGAACCAATGCGGTAAATAAGAATAAGACTCAGGGTAATGGTAATACGCTCGCGTAACTCCTTGTTAGCCCAGATCCTCTTTAATGTATTTATCAGTTGCTTCATTACTTTATTAAAGCCTTTCCATTAAATAACTGAAATTTCACCACCAGCTTTCTCAATTGCCTCTTTAGCAGTTGCAGAAAACTTATGAGCAACAACTTTTACGCTTGCCTTTAATTCTCCGCGACCTAAAATTTTCACTAAGTCGTTTCTTGATATTACACCATTTGTTTTAAGAACGTCGGGAGTAATTTCTTTCAAGCCTTTTGTATCCGCAAGCATTTGTAATACGTCCAAATTAATAGGCTTATATTCTACCCGATTGATGTTATTAAATCCAAACTTTGGCACACGGCGCTGCAATGGCATCTGTCCGCCTTCAAAACCGGGTTTTGACTTATAACCGGTGCGTGCTTTCGCTCCTTTGTGACCCTTTGTGGCCGTTCCACCTTTTCCGGAACCTTGACCGCGACCGATACGCTTTGAGCTTTTTACTGAACCCTTTGCGGGTTTTAGGTTATGTAATTCCATAATATTATTCTATTACCTTAATAAGGTGTTCTACTTTTCTAATCATTCCCTGAATCTGGGGAGTATTTTCATGCTCTACCACCTGATTCATTTTTTTAAATCCCAATGCCCTCATGGTATCCTTTTGAGATTTATTGGTTTTAATAATACTTCTTACCTGCTTTACTTTTATAGTTGCCATGTTGCTGCAATTAACCGTTAAACACTTCTTCCAGTGACAATCCTCTTTGACGTGCTACAGTAAGCGGGTCACGCATTTGTACCAGGGCATCAATGGTAGCTTTAACCACATTGTGCGGGTTAGAAGATCCCTGAGACTTTGCCAACACATCCTTTACGCCAACGCTTTCAAGCACCGCACGCATGGCACCTCCGGCAATCACACCGGTACCTGATGATGCAGGACGAAGCAGGATTTGTGCTCCTCCAAATTTTCCACGCTGGAAATGTGGCACCGTTCCGTTCACCACGTTTACTTTCACTAAATTCTTCTTAGCGTCATCAATGGCTTTTGAAATGGCAGTGGTTACTTCATTGGCCTTACCCAGACCATGACCTACCACACCGTTCTCGTTACCCACCACAACAATGGCCGCGAATCCGAAATGACGTCCCCCTTTGGTTACTTTGGTTACCCTGTTTACAGCTACCAAACGGTCTTTCAACTCGATGTCACTGCTTTTTACACGTTTAATGCTTGTTTTCACCGTGTTTTATTTTAAAATTTTAAACCTGCTTCTCTTGCTGCATCAGCCAGCTCTTTAACTCTGCCATGGTAACGGTATCCGTTACGATCAAAAACAACAGCTTCAATTCCTGCCTGAAGTGCTTTTTCAGCTATCTTCTTTCCAATCATTGCAGCCTGTTCTTTTTTTGTTCCCGAAGAGGCGTCGCTATCTTTTAGTGAACCTGCAGAAACAATCGTTACACCTTTCAGGTCATCAACTACCTGGGCATAAATTTCCCTGTTACTTCTGAAAATGGTAAGACGCGGTCTTTCGGCTGTGCCATTCACTTTTTTGCGAATGCGCATCTTAATTTTCAATCTTCTGTTTGCCTTATTTACTGACATTGCTATACTTATTATTTTTTACCTGCCGATTTACCAGCTTTTCTACGAACTGCCTCACCCTGGAAGCGGATACCCTTACCTTTAAATGGCTCAGGTTTCCTGAATGATCTGATTTTAGCAGCCACCATTCCCAGCAATTGCTTGTCGTGCGACTCCATAATAATCATAGGAGGCTGACCTTTCGCTTGCTCGGTAGTAACTTTTATATCTTTGGGCAATTCAAATACAATGGGATGAGAATAGCCAAGCGCCAACTCAAGACGTTGTCCGGTAGCGTTGGCACGATAACCAACACCGTGTAGTTCCTGTACCGATTTGAAACCAACAGTAACACCTTCAACCATATTGGCCAGTAAAGCGCGATATAATCCGTGCAGCGACCTTTCGGCAGGGATATCACTAGACCTTGAGATAAGCACTTCCTTTTCCTGAACATCCACCGTAATGCGGTTGTCAATCTGTTGGGTAAGTTCTCCTTTCGGTCCTTTAACCTTTAATACATTACCGGCTTCCAATTTAATTTCAACTCCTTTGGGAATTTCAACCGGTGCTTTTCCTATCCTTGACATCTCTTCTTAATTTTTAATACACGTAACATATCACTTCGCCACCCAAATTCTCTTTTCGGGCTTCCTTATCACTAAGAATACCTTTCGATGTAGAGATAATGGCTATTCCCAAACCGTTCAATACGCGGGGCAACTCGTCCACGCCGGCATATTTTCTTAAACCGGGCGAACTTACTCTTTCAATATTCTTAATGGCGGGTTGTTTGGTGGCACCATTATATTTTAAAGCAATTTTAATTACCGGTTTCTTTTCTTCACCCTCAATTTTAAAATTCAGGATATACCCTTTCTCCAAAAGAATTTTGGTGATGGCCTTTTTTTGGTTGTTTGCCGGAATTTCTACCACGCGATGCCCTGCTTTCATGGCATTACGAATGCGGGTAAGATAATCGGATATTGGATCGCTATACATAATTCTCTATATTTTGTTTACCAACTAGACTTAGTTATACCCGGAATTTTCCCGGAATTTGCCATTTCTCTGAACGTTACGCGAGAGATACCAAACTGACGCATATACCCGCGCGGACGACCTGTTAACTGACAACGGTTGTGCAAACGCACTTTACTGCTGTTTTTAGGAAGCTTTTGCAATGCATCCCAATCGCCGTCCTGCTTCAGTTGCTTGCGCTTCTCAGCAAATTTTTCTACCATTCTCTCGCGTTTTCTTTCACGCGCTTTCATTGATTCTTTAGCCATGTGTCAATTTTTTGTAAAAGGGAAACCAAATTCTTCAAGTAATGCTTTGGCCTCTTCGTTCGATTTTGCAGATGTAACAAAAGTGATATCCATTCCCAGGATTTTATTTACCTTATCTATATCAATCTCAGGGAAAATAATTTGCTCTTTTACGCCCATTGTAAAATTACCTTTACCATCGAAGCCTTTGGCCTTAACACCGCGAAAATCGCGGGTTCTTGGAAGGGCAACAGAAATGAGTCGGTCAAGGAACTCATACATTATATCGCCTCTAAGGGTAACACGGCAACCAATCGGCATTCCTTTACGCAATTTAAAGTTGGATATATCTTTGCGTGAATAGGTGGGTACTGCTTTTTGACCGGCAATGATTGATAGTTCAGCAACCGCTGCATCAATCAACTTTTTATCGGCAACTGCATCACCAATACCCTGGTTGATACAAATTTTTTCAATTTTTGGAACCTGCATCACGGAGGTATAACCAAAACGACTCATCAGCGACTTCTTAATTTCGTCGCAGTACTTGTCTTTTAATCTGGGAACGTATTCTGCTGCCATCTTACTTAATTATTTCGCCGGTTTTTTTAGCGTACCGAACCGATTTACCTTTGTCATCTTTTTTGCGACCTACACGAGTTGCTACACCGTTTACCACCAACATCAGGTTTGAAACATGAACAGGTGCTTCCTTTTCAATGATTCCACCCTGTGGATGTGCTGCATTGGGTTTAGTGTGACGCTTGATAAGATTAACCCCTTCAACTATTGCTTTGTCTTTCTTAGTATCTACTTCCAATACCGCACCTTCCATGCCTTTGGCATTTCCGGAAATTACCTTTACGCGGTCGCCTTTTTTAATATGATATTTCTTCTTTTCCATAACTTAAAGTACTTCAGGAGCTAATGATACAATCTTCATAAATTTCTTTTCGCGAAGCTCACGTGCTACGGGGCCAAAAATTCGGGTACCTCTCATTTCCCCCGCCTGATTCAACAACACAACAGCATTGTCATCAAAGCGGATGTAAGATCCGTCCTGGCGTCGAACTTCCTTTTTGGTTCTTACAACTACCGCTGTAGTTACCTGTCCTTTTTTCACGTTACCTGATGGCAAGGCATTCTTTACAGTAACAATTACTTTATCACCGATGGAAGCGTATCTGCGCTTTGTGCCACCCAACACACGGATACAAAGAACTTCTTTTGCACCGCTGTTGTCAGCAACCATCATTCTTGATTCTTGTTGAAGCATCTCAATAAATTATTTAGCACGTTCAATAATTTCTACCAATCTCCAGCATTTTGATTTACTCAATTTGCGGGTTTCCATGATGCGAACTGTATCACCAATATTGGATTCATTCTTTTCATCATGCGCACGGAATTTTTTAGTTTGCTTAACAAACTTACCGTACATAGGGTGTTTTACCTTTCTTTCAACAGATACAACAATAGTTTTATCCATTTTATCGCTGGTAACTACTCCTACTCTTTCTTTGCGGAGATTACGTTGTAATTCCATGTCTTTTATTTTTCAGCGTTAATTTGTCTCTTTCTCCATTCTGTTTTCAATCTGGCAACATCCCTTCTTGCGTGTCTTAAAGACAAAGGATTTTCCAATTGAGATATTGTATGACCCAACTCCAGCTTTTGCAGATTTTGCTGATGGATGGCAATGCGCTCCTTCAGTTCATCATTGGTGAGTCCTATTATTTCAGCCTGCTTCATAATTATTCCTGATAATCGTATTTAACAACAAACTTACACTTCAAAGGCAGCTTTTGGGCAGCAAGTCTCAAAGCCTCTTGAGCTACTTCAACCGATACGCCTTCTGCTTCAAAAAGAATTCTTCCGGGATGAACTACCGCTACCCAATGGTCTAAGGCACCTTTACCCTTACCCATACGAACCTCAGCGGGTTTAGATGTAACCGGTTTGTCAGGGAATATCCTAATCCACACTTTACCTTCACGTTTCATAAAACGTGTAAGTGCAATTCTTGAGGCCTCAATCTGGCGGCTTGTAAGCCAGCCACCATCAATTGCCTTTAAAGCAAAGGTTCCAAAAGCAATCTGATTTCCACGTTGCGCATTTCCCTTCATGCGCCCCTTGTGCATTTTACGATATTTCGTTCTTTTAGGCTGAAGCATTTCTTTCTATTTTAAGCTTTACTTTTGCGTTTTCCTGGTCTGGATGATCTTCCTGGTCTCTCCTGCTGTTGAGAAGAAGTACCCGCCTTAACCATTCCAACATTAGGTGACAAATCTCTTTTACCATACACCTCTCCTTTACAGATGTAACACTTAATACCAATAATTCCGTAAGTAGTAAGCGATTCAGCTGTTGCGTAATCAATATCGGCGCGGAAAGTATGTAATGGTGTACGGCCTTCCTTGTACATTTCAGCACGGGCAATTTCAGCGCCGTTCAAACGACCGGAAATTTTAATCTTAATACCCTCAGCCCCCATGCGGATGGCCGATGCGATGGCCATTTTAATTGCCCTGCGGTATGACACCCTTCCTTCAATCTGGCGGGCAATGCTATCTGCTACAAGTTTAGCATCTAATTCGGGACGCTTTATTTCAAAAATGTTAATCTGAACGTCCTTTCCGGTAAGTTTCTTCAACTCTTCCTTCAGTTTGTCAACTTCCTGACCGGCTTTACCAATAATAACCCCCGGACGTGCCGTGTTAATGGTAACCGTAATAAGTTTTAAGGTTCTTTCGATAATAATTTTGGAAATACCTGCCTTTTGAAGTCTGGCATTCAGGTACGCCCTGATTTTCTCATCTTCTACAAGTTTCGCAGTATAATCCTGACCACCGAACCAGTTAGAATCCCATCCTTTGATGTAACCCAGGCGTAAACCTATTGGATTTGCTTTTTGTCCCATAATCTTTTACTTGGCGCTATCTACAATTATTGTTACGTGATTGGAACGTTTCCTAACACGATAAGCTCTACCCTGTGGAGCAGGCTGAATCCTTTTCAGCATTCTGCCTGCATCAACTTTTACTTCTCTTATTACCAGGTTAGCACTTTGAGGGTTTTCACCTTCATTTTTATGCTCCCAATTGGCAATGGCCGACATTAACAACTTTTCCATTGGCTGAGAAGCGTGTTTTGTGTTATGCTTCAATATAGTAAGTGCCATGTAAACCTCTTTGCCCCGTATAAGGTCAGCAACAAGTCTCATTTTTCTTGGAGAAGAAGGATAATTATTCAATTTAGCAAAAGCAATATGCTTGCGCTCTTCCTTCATCTCATCTGCCATTTGTTTTTTACGAACTCCCATGGTAATTCAGTATCTGTTATTATTTCTTTTTGTTACCTGAGTGACCTCTGAACTGGCGTGTAGGTGCAAACTCACCCAATTTATGTCCTACCATGTTCTCGGTTACATATACCGGAATAAACTTGTTTCCATTATGCACAGCAATGGTAAGGCCTACAAAATCCGGAGTAATTGTAGAAGCCCGTGACCAGGTTTTAATTGCGGCCTTTTTCCCTGATTCCTGCGCTTCATCAACGCGTTTCATCAGTTTATAATGCACAAATGGAGGTTTTTTAAGCGATCTGCTCATAGCTATTATTTTTTCCTGCGTTCAATGATAAATTTATTGGTCGGATTCTTTGGAGTCCTTGTCTTTTTACCCTTTGACGGCATGCCTTTTCTGGACCTTGGATGTCCACCTGAAGCACGACCTTCACCACCACCCATAGGGTGATCTACAGGGTTCATGGCAACACCACGAACTCTTGGACGGCGACCTAACCAACGCGTACGACCTGCTTTACCTGAACGAACCAGATTATGTTCCGGGTTAGAAACAGAACCTACCGTAGCCAGACAAGTGGTTAGCACCATTCTTGTTTCACCGGATGGTAATTTGATAATTGCCCACTTTCCGTCACGGGCATTCAGCTGGGCATATGAACCGGCACTGCGCGCCATATTACCACCTTTACCGGGATGCATTTCAATATTGTGAATTACAGTACCCAGTGGAATATCACTCAGAAAGAGTGTATTGCCCACTTCAGGAGCAACACCTTTACCGTTTTCTAATATGTCACCTACTTTTACACCTTGTGCAGCAAGTATATATCTCTTTTCACCGTCTTTATATTGAACCAAAGCAATATAAGCAGAACGATTGGGGTCATATTCAATTGTCTTTACTTCGCAAGGAATATTGAACTTATCTCTTTTGAAGTCCACCAGTCTGTATCTGCGCTTATGCCCGCCGCCAATATAACGCATGGTCATACGGCCATTATTATTACGACCGCCGGTCTTTTTTATGGGGGCAAGCAAGCTCTTTTCAGGCGTCGCTGATGTAATCTCGTCAAACGTCTGAACTACTTTATGTCTTTGTCCGGGTGTAACCGGTTGTAATTTCCTCAATCCCATTACTAATCAATTAAATATTACTGTATAATTCAATGACATCACCATCTGCAACAGTTACCACTGCTTTTTTGAACTTCTTATTGCGCTCATAACTGATACCTTTGGTAGTAAACTTTTGCTTGGGCTTACCACCTCCGTAAATCATTATGTTTACGCCATTTACTTTAACACCGTACAGCGTCTCAACGGCCTGCTTAACATCATCCTTACTGGCTTTAACGTCAACAACAAAACTGTATTTGTTCAAACGCTCACTGGCTGCAGCAGCCTTTTCAGTTATGATGGGTTTTATAATTACTTTTGATGACATGGCATTTACTTTTTAAGAATTTCCTCCAGTTTCTGAAGCGAACTCTCGGTAATAATCAATTTAGCCGCATTCATGATGGAATATGTATTCAACTGTTCGGCCTGCGCTACCGAAGCTTTTGGCAAATTTCTGGCAGATAAAACAAGATTCTCATTTGCTGCCCCTAATACCATAAGGGTTTTAGCACCACCGGCGTTAAGATTGGTAAGCATTCCAACAAACTCCTTTGTCTTCGGTGTTTCCATATTAAAATCTTCAACCACCGTAATTGCATTCGCCTGAGCCTTATACGTTAAAGCAGATATTCTTGCCAAACGCTTCACCCCTTTATTGAGCTTAAAACTGTAGTCTCTAACTCTTGGACCGAATGCTCTGGGACCACCTGGGAACTGAATATTTTTGATGCTACCAAAACGAGCCCCTCCGGTACCTTTCTGCTTACGCATCTTTTTTGTACTACCCGATACCTCACTACGCTCTTTCGCTTTGTGAGTACCTTGCCTTTGATTAGCAAGATATTGCTTTACATCCAGGTAAATTGCGTGATCATTAGGTGTGATACCAAAAATATCACTGCTTAAGGTAACCTTTCGTGAGGTTGCTTTACCATTTCTGTCTATAACTTGCAATTCCATTATTTCTGAATAATTACGTAAGAACCATTGGCTCCGGGAACACTACCCTTTATTACTAAAACTTTCTCGTCTGACATAACCTTAACCACTTGATTATTCAGGGATTTTACCCTTGCATTACCAGTTTGCCCCCCCATTCGCATACCGCGGAATACACGTCCCGGATACGAACCTGGTCCTAATGAACCCGGAGAACGCTGACGATTATGCTGACCATGGGTAGCTTCACCAACGCCCGAGAAACCATGACGTTTCACAACGCCCTGAAAACCTTTACCTTTACTTACTCCAACAATATCCACCCAGTCCCCTTCTTCAAAAAGTGAAATTTCCACTTTCTCTCCAAGCGCTGCTTCTCCGTCCCAGTCGCGAATTTCTGCAACTTTGATTTTCGGGGTAGTATTTGCCTTTTTGAAGTGACCCTTCATTGCTTTGGTAGCACTTTTTTCACTACGCTCATCAAAAGCGAGCTGAACAGCTGCATATCCGTCTTTTTCAGGCGTACGCACTTGTGTTACCACATTGAAGCCTACCTCAATCAGTGTACATGGAATATTCTTTCCCTCAGCATTGAAGAAACTGGTCATTCCGATTTTTTTTCCAATCATTCCTAACATGGCCTACTCAAACTTTAATTTCTACTTCAACACCACTTGGTAATTCCAGTTTCATCAAAGCATCAATAGTCTTTGCTGATGAACTGTAAATGTCAAGCATCCGCTTGTATGAGCACAACTGAAACTGTTCGCGTGCTTTTTTATTTACGTGCGGTGAACGCAATACTGTATATATCTGCTTACGGGTCGGTAACGGAACAGGTCCGCTTACTACCGCTCCCGTAGATTTTACAGTCTTCACAATCTTTTCGGCAGATTTATCTACCAGATTGTGATCGTAAGACTTTAATTTAATTCTGATTCGCTGTGTCATCGCTCGTATTATTATTTAGCCTCAACTTTACCTTTAACTTTAGCTATTACTTCCTCTGCAATGTTTCTTGGACATTCTTCGTAATGGT
Organism: uncultured Weeksellaceae bacterium; assembly: GCA_964508605.1. Classification (GTDB taxonomy): domain Bacteria; phylum Bacteroidota; class Bacteroidia; order Flavobacteriales_D; family CAZDUI01; genus CAZDUI01. The sequence goes on from CAZDUI010000035.1 coordinate 14,136, forward strand.
CAAACTCCATAGTTGAAGTAGCCCGTCCGGAAGTAATGGTACGCAATTGCGTAACATAACCAAACATTTCAGAAAGTGGAACATGAGCCTTTACAACCTTAGCTCCGGCTCTATCGTCCATGCCATTTATTACACCACGGCGTCTGTTCAGGTCACCAACAACATCACCCATGTTCTCTTCAGGAGTTACTACTTCCATTTTCATGATGGGTTCCAGAAGCACAGGGTTACATTTTTTGATAGCCTCTCTGTAAGCAGCCTTTGCTGCCAATTCGAATGAAAGAGCATCGGAGTCAACATCGTGATATGACCCATCAAACAATGTAACTTTCAAGCTATCCATTTGATAACCGGCAAGTACACCGTTCTTCATAGATTCCTTAAAACCTTTCTCAACAGATGGGATAAATTCTCTTGGAATGTTACCTCCCTTTATCTCGTTAATGAAAACGAGACCGGTAGTATCCTTTTCATCAACAGGTTCAATTTTCACCTGAATGTCAGCAAACTTACCTCTACCTCCTGTTTGCTTTTTGAATACTTCTCTGTGCTCGATAGAACCCTTAATAGTTTCCTTATATGATACCTGGGGAGCACCTTGATTACATTCCACCTTAAATTCACGCTTCAGACGATCTGTAATGATGTCCAAGTGCAATTCGCCCATACCACTGATAATGGTTTGGCCGGTTTCTTCATCGGTATGAACGCGGAATGTCGGATCTTCTTCGGCCAATTTGGCAAGAGACATACCCAACTTATCAACATCAGCCTGAGTCTTAGGTTCAATGGCAATACCAATAACCGGCTCAGGGAATTTCATAGATTCAAGCACAATCGGAGATTTTTCATCACAAAGAGTATCTCCCGTTTTAATGTCTTTGAACCCCACCAATGCGCCAATATCTCCTGCAGCCAACTGTTCAATTTGATTTTGCTTGTTAGCATGCATTTGGAATATACGTGAAATTCTCTCTTTATTTCCCGTTCTGGTATTTAAAACATAAGAACCAGATTCAAGTACACCCGAGTACGCCCTGGTAAAACACAAACGACCTACAAACGGATCCGTTGCGATTTTAAATGCCAGTGCAGCAAAGGGCTCAGAAACTGAGGGTTTCCTGGAAACTTCTTCATCTGTTTTTGGGTTAATACCCTTAATGGCCTCTTGGTCTAGTGGCGATGGCAACAATTCCATTACCATATCCAGCATGGCTTGTACGCCCTTGTTTTTAAAAGAAGAACCACACATCATAGGCACAATCTTCATAGAGATGGTGGCCTTTCTTAGTGCATCTAATATTTCTCTTTCGCTGATTGAATTCGGATCTTCAAAGAACTTCTCCATCAAAGAATCGTCAAACTCGGCAACAGCTTCCAGTAATTGCTCTCTGAACATTAGAGCTTCTTCCATCATATCATCAGGAATTGGAACTTCTGTAAAAGTCATTCCTTTGTCTTCTTCGTTCCAAACGATGCCACGGAAATTGATTAAATCAACAACTCCTTTAAAATGTTCTTCACTACCAATAGGCAGCTGAAGAGGAACAGCTTTACTTCCCAGCATGGTCTTTACCTGTTGGCAAACCTTTAGGAAGTCGGCACCTGAACGGTCCATTTTGTTTACAAAACCAATTCTGGAAACGTTGTAATTATCTGCAAGCCTCCAATTCGTTTCAGATTGTGGCTCAACACCATCAACTGCACTAAATAAGAATACTAATCCGTCTAACACTCTTAAAGAACGGTTCACTTCAACAGTGAAGTCAACGTGCCCGGGAGTATCAATAATATTTACATGATATTTTGTTCCTCTGTAATTCCAGTAAACGGTGGTAGCCGCCGACGTAATGGTGATACCTCTTTCCTGTTCCTGCGCCATCCAGTCCATTGTTGCAGCACCATCGTGCACCTCACCAATTTTATGGCTTACACCCGAATAGTAAAGAATACGCTCTGTTGTAGTGGTTTTACCCGCATCAATATGAGCAGCAATTCCAATGTTTCTCGTGTATTTTAAATCTCTTGACATGCTTTCCTTACTGATAATTAGAATCTAAAATGTGAAAATGCTTTATTGGCTTCGGCCATTCTGTGTGTGTCTTCTTTCTTTTTGAAAGCAGCACCTTCTTCACGTGAAGCGGCAATGATTTCGGCAGCAAGCTTGGCGCTCATGGATTTTTCGTTACGCAGGCGGGCATAATTAATAAGCCACTTCATTGCCAAAGACTGTTTGCGTTCATCGCGCACAGGCGTAGGAATCTGGAAGGTGGCTCCACCTACTCTTCGGCTTCTAACTTCAACAGCAGGGGTTACATTTTCCAAAGCCTTTTTCCAGGTATCCAAACCATTAACATCTTGACCTTCAAACTTTTTGTCTACTATCTCGATAGCATCATAAAATACTTTATACGCAGTACTTTTCTTACCGTCGTACATCAGGTTATTTACGAATTTGGTAACCACAACGTCTTTAAAACGTGGGTCAGGCAGAATTCTGTGTTTTTTTGCGGTACGTCTTCTCATGACAATTACAACCTTTTATTACTTATTTTTTAGCTTTAGGACGTTTTGCACCGTATTTGGAGCGTCTTTGTTTTCTGCCCTCAACACCGGCCGTATCCAGTGCACCTCTTACAATGTGATAACGAACACCGGGTAAATCTTTCACCCTGCCGCCACGTACCAGAACAATAGAGTGTTCCTGTAAGTTATGGCCTTCACCACCTATATAAGCGTTTACTTCTTTTTGATTGGTAAGACGAACCCTTGCAACTTTGCGCATTGCTGAGTTAGGCTTTTTAGGTGTGGTGGTGTATACGCGAACGCAAACTCCTCTGCGTTGAGGACAAGAATCAAGAGCAGCACTCTTGCTCTTGTTAATCTGCTTTACGCGACCCTTACGCACTAATTGCTGAATCGTTGGCATGCTAATTACTCGTTTAATTTATCTTTTTTAACATTTAATTCAATCTCGTTTCCCAAAAGTAACCGTAGTTAATGCAGTCAACCCGATTTCGCCAGTTATTTAAATTTTTGAGCACGTTTGTAGCACGTTATCAACAATTCGATACTGAATAAACCTTTCCACCATTTCTTGTCTAATTTGCTTTTTTCTTTATATTTAGACCTTCATCAGGTGAAATTGGGGCTGCAAAGATACTTAAGTATTTCTATTATCCAACTGAAATTTTCAGATTCTCAAAAAAAAATTTGCGTTATGAATTTAACAGCGATTTTCACATTATGAATTCAGATTGGTGATAACTCGCAGCGGAGGTTTATTTAAAAACCGTGTGGATGTATGTACATTTGGGGTATGGATTTTCTGAATAGCCTGAATGAATCACAGCGAGAGGCTGTTATAAATTTTGAGGGACCCTGCATGGTGATTGCCGGAGCCGGTTCCGGGAAAACAAGGGTATTAACTTACCGCATTGCCTACCTAATTCAACAAGGGGTTGATCCGTTCTCGATTCTTGCCCTAACCTTTACCAATAAGGCGGCACGCGAAATGAAACACCGTATATCTTCTATTGTGGGAGAGGGTGAAGCCCAAAATATCTGGATGGGAACCTTCCATTCCATTTTTGCAAGAATTCTCCGTATTGAATCAGACCGCATAGGATACCCAAGAAATTTCTCAATATATGATTCTGCCGATTCACGAAATCTGATAAAGAACATTATTAAGGAAATGAACCTTGATGACAAGGTGTACAAGCCCAATCTTGTTCACGCAAGAATCAGCGCTGCAAAGAACAATCTGATCGGTCCGAAAGCCTACGAGAGAAATGAAGAAATAATTTCAGAAGACCACCAGAGTAAAAAACCATTGCTTCATAAAATTTATGCAACCTACGACAAGCGGCTCTTTCAGTCAGGTGCAATGGATTTTGACGACCTCCTGTTTAAAACCAATGTGCTTTTCAGAGACCACGACGACCTGTTGCACAAATACCAACACAAGTTCAACTATGTACTTGTAGATGAATATCAGGACACTAACTATTCTCAATATTTGATTGTAAAGAAATTATCAGCGGTACATGAGAACCTGTGTGTTGTTGGCGATGATGCTCAAAGCATTTACTCTTTCAGAGGGGCAAACATAGAAAATATACTTACCTTTAAAAACGACTATCCCGATTTTAAGTTATTTAAACTGGAACAAAATTATCGTTCTACTCAGGTTATCGTTGAGGCTGCCAACAGTATTATTGCTAAAAACAAAGATCAGATTCAGAAAAATGTTTGGACAGATAATCAAGAAGGAAGTAAGATTAAACTGATTGAAACCATTAGCGACAATGAGGAGGGACGCCAGGTTTCCTTGCTGATTTCTGATATAATATTACAGGAAAACGCATCGAATAAAGACTTTGCCATACTTTACCGCACCAATGCACAAAGCCGGTCGTTCGAAGAGAGCCTTCGCAAGAAAAATATACCTTATAAAATATACGGTGGTTTAAGTTTCTATCAGCGAAAGGAAATTAAAGACCTTGTTGCATACTTCAGACTGGGAGCAAACTTCAACGACGAAGAATCGCTAAGACGTATCATTAATTATCCTAAAAGGGGTATTGGAGATACCACAGTTGACAGTTTGGTGGTGGCAGCCAATGAAAATGGAGCATCCCTGTGGCAAGTCGCCGAAAACCCGGCTGAATATCAGGTAAAATTAACCCCATCAGCACAACGGGCATTGCGTGACTTTACCATTATGATTAGGAGTTTTAATGCCGAAATGACCCATAAACCTGCTTATGAAGCGGCACACCACATTGCTGTTTCCTGCGGAATTCTTAAAGACCTGTATGATGACAGAAGTCCGGAAGGAATTAGCCGGTACGAGAATATTCAGGAGTTATTAAATGGTATTAAGGAGTTTACTGATAATGCCCGCGAAGAAGAAATACACACGTTACCCGACTTTCTGGTAGATATTGCCCTTCTTACCGACGTCGATAATGAAAAAGACGAAGACAAGGACAAGGTTTCCCTGATGACCATTCACGCTTCAAAAGGGCTAGAATTTCCATACGTATTTATTGTTGGGCTGGAGGAGAATTTGTTTCCTTCTCAGTTAAGCGTTCACAGCAGGAAAGAACTGGAAGAAGAAAGACGTTTGTTCTACGTTGCCCTTACCCGAGCCGAGAAAAAAGCAGTACTAAGCTTTGCGAGAACCAGATACCGGTGGGGAACATTGATACATTGTGACCCCAGCAGATTTCTTGAAGAAATTGACAAAAAATATCTGGAAACCACTTCGCACGTTGACGCGCTGCCGTTTGAAGGCTCATTTGAAGATCTGCCCTGGAATACAGCATGGAACATCAATAAAAAGGAACCCGTAAGCAAAAATGCCGGTACAGCCCCTGCCCAACGAAAGCCGGTAGCTCCGGCTCACACCACCCGCCGGAATCTTACGAAAATCGATGGCTCGGCCGGTAATTCTCCTGTAAATGATGACATACAGGTAGGCACCAGCGTGAAGCATGAAAGATTCGGAAGAGGTAAGGTACTAACTCTTGAGGGAAAGTTACCGGATACAAAGGCAACCATCTTCTTTCCAACTGTGGGGCAAAAAACCTTACTTCTGAAATTTGCCAAATTGGAAGTAATTCCCGAAAATTAATTCTGAACGTAATTCATTGATTATATTTGCTTTAAGTAATTGTTAAAAAATTATCTCTACAATTTTATCAAAATTATCGCAAACCGTAAATAGTTTACGGTGTAGTGTGTTAATCTTGTGTAAAATTTCAAGCGATGCTAATTAAAACATACTCCGCTTCCTTGGCAGGCATAGAACCCTTAATTATTCAGATTGAGGTAAATGTTGATGAGCGCGGTTCAAAATTCTACATGGTTGGATTACCTGACAACGCGGTAAAGGAAAGCCAGCGCAGAATCCAGGCTGCACTAAAAAACTGTGGTTTTAAAATGCCATTTACCCGGGTCACAATTAATCTTGCGCCTGCAGATGTCCGAAAAGAAGGATCTTCTCACGACTTAGGCATAGCCCTTGGCATATTGGCAGCCAGCGAACAGATGCAATCAGACAAATTAAAAGACTATATGATTTTGGGAGAAGTGTCTTTGGATGGAACACTTCAGTCCGTTAGAGGTGCATTGCCAATAACCGCCGGAGCACGCGACCACGGTTATAAAGGAGTGATACTGCCCGCATCGAATGCAGCCGAAGCCAAGGTTGTAGAAAATATCGAAATTATAGCTGTTGCCAACTTAAAACAAGCAGTAAACTTTATTGAAACCGGAGCTGTACCAGAACAACTGCCGGAACCTGCCAGAGCATTTACGAAAGAGGAAGACATTCTTGATTTTGAGGACGTGAAGGGTCAGGAAGGAGTGAAGCGTGCATTGGAAATAGCAGCAGCAGGAGGTCATAATATAATACTGATCGGCCCTCCGGGAGTTGGTAAAACCATGCTTGCCAAACGAATACCCGGCATTTTACCACCCCTAACTTCAGAGGAATCGCTTGAAACCACCAAAATTCATTCGGTAGCCGGAGCATTACAGCCCGGCATGTCGCTTATTAACGAAAGGCCCTTCAGGAGTCCCCACCATACGGTAAGTGATGTAGCACTTGTAGGCGGGGGCAGTATTCCAAAACCCGGTGAAATTTCTCTGGCACACAACGGCATTTTGTTCCTTGACGAACTGCCTGAATTTAAAAGGACCGTATTAGAAGTACTTAGACAACCGCTTGAAGACCGATGCGTTACAATTGCCAGGACACGATTAACTGTTAAATATCCTGCAAGTTTTATGCTTGTAGCCTCAATGAATCCCAGTCCCAGCGGCGATTTTTACGAACACGGCAAAGGACCAGACAGCGAGCAAAGCGTAAAAAGATATCTCGGGAGAATATCCGGTCCTTTAATGGACAGAATAGACTTACATATAGAAGTAAACCCCATACCATATGAAAAACTATCTTCAACAAAAGAAGGGGAACGCAGCGCATCAATACGTCAACGTGTGTTAAAGGCGAGGGAGATTCAAAATTCGCGATTCAGGTCTCAACCCGGAATTCATTGTAACGCGCAAATGACATCAAAAAACATGAAAGAATATTGCGTTGTGGATGAGGCCGGCAATGCATTGTTGAAGAATGCTGTAGAAAGGTTAGGCTTCTCGGCCCGCAGCTATGCCAGAATTCTTAAAGTAGCCCGCACGATTGCCGATTTGGACAATAAAGACAAAATTCTGGCTTCACATGTTGCTGAAGCCGTACAGTACAGATGTCTAGACCGGGAAGGCTGGATGCGGTGATTAATCTTCAAGAACCCGCCACTGCCCGGTTTTCATCATATTCTCGGCCAGCTTGAATTTCATTTCCTTCTTCTCGCCGGTAACCGGATTAAACAAAGTAACCTTATCGTTCCTTCCTACCTTTTTCTCCTCACGAACCACGGGCTGAATTTTTACTGCCGGGCGTCCGTCCTGAGCCTGTTGTTCCGGACCCTCCTGAGAATCTGAAGAAACCTCAGACCTTGAAGTCTGCAGCTTCGGTTGCTGTTCTTTAACCACCGGACGTTCGGTAGTCTGAGTTTCCTGCAATGCAGGCATCTCGGCTCTTGCCAAAAACGAAATAATCTCCTTGTTTACCTTGGACATCATGGTTCTGAAAAGTTCCTTACTTTCAAGCTTATAAATTAGCAATGGATCTTTCTGTTCAAACTGGGCATTACGTACTGCGTCTCTTAAATCGTCCATCTCACGCAAATGCTCTTTCCATTCGGCATCAATCGTTGCAAGCGTGGAGCTTCTCTGAATGGCCTTCCGCAACGCATGCCCTTTGGTATTATATGCCTCCTCCAAGTCAATTAATATATACAGCCCTTTTGCCCCTACACTAAAAGGAACCCTTATATATCTTTTCTTCTCGCCTTCACGATTATAAATATTCTGAATGAGCGGAAATAATTTTGCAGCCAGTTTCTCAATATGATGGTTATACGAAGCCCACGCTTTATCGTAAACATTCTCAGCAAGCTCACGGGCATCCGCTTCGGCAAATTCATTTTCATCATGAATAGGACTATCAATGGCAAACAAGCGTAAAAGCTCCATTTTAAAGCCTTCCAAATCGCCCGCCGTTTTATATTCCTGTACCACTTCTTGAATGGTTTCTCCAAAAATTTGCTCAATGTCCAGCTCAAGACGGTCACCATACAATGCATTTCGTCTTCTGCGATATATCAAGGTCCGCTGAGTATTCATTACATCGTCATATTCCAGAAGGCGCTTACGGATACCGAAGTTGTTCTCTTCCACTTTACGCTGAGCGCGCTCAATTGACTTAGTAACCATTGGATGTGATATTACCTCCCCCTCCTTCATACCCAGGCGCTGCATCCATCTGGCAATTCTTTCAGAACCAAACAATCGCATCAGGTTGTCTTCAAGGGATACATAAAACACTGAACTACCATGATCACCCTGACGTCCTGCACGTCCTCTTAACTGTCTGTCAATCCTTCTGCTTTCATGTCGTTCTGTACCAATAATAGCCAAACCACCAGCATTATTCACCCCTTCACCCAACTTAATGTCAGTTCCCCTACCCGCCATATTGGTAGCAATGGTAACAGTACCTGGCTGTCCTGCTTTTGCTACAATCTCGGCTTCCTTTTGATGATATTTTGCGTTCAGCACCTGATGTTCAATCTTACGCAACTTTAACATTCTGCTCAACAATTCTGAAGTTTCTACCGTAGTAGTACCCACCAGCACAGGTCTTCCTGCTCTTACCAGTTTGTCAATTTCGTCAATTACTGCATTGTACTTCTCGCGAGCTGTTCTAAATACCTGATCGTTAATATCTTTTCTAGAAATAGGCTTGTTTGTCGGAATTACCTTAACATCCAATTTATATATGTCATAAAACTCCTGCGCTTCCGTTTCGGCAGTACCTGTCATACCTGCCAACTTATGATACATTCTGAAATAATTCTGCAAAGTAATGGTTGCATAGGTTTGAGTAGACGCCTCTACTTTAACATTTTCCTTAGCTTCAATAGCCTGGTGCAAGCCGTCAGAATACCTTCGGCCTTCCATAATACGACCGGTCTGCTCGTCAACGATTTTGACCTTGCCGTCCATAATTACGTACTCTACCTCTTTTTCAAATAAGGCATATGCTTTCAGAAGCTGAGTAAGTGTGTGAATTCTTTCGGCTTTGGCTGTATAGTCTCGCATAAGTTCATCACGCATGGTAAGGCGTTCAGTATCTGGTTTACCCGAAGCTTCAATACGGGCAATTTCGGACCCCAGATCCGGAAGTATAAACAAATCCCTGTCATCGCCTTCACTAAGCAGATCTATACCTTTCTCTGTCAATTCAATGGAATTGTGCTTTTCCTCAATGGTAAAATACAGTTCATTATCAACCGTTGGCATTTCCTTCTCCTGATCCTGAAGGTAGTGATTTTCAGTTTTCTGAAGTACAATTCTAATACCCGGCTCACTTAAGAATTTTATAAGTGCCTTGTTTTTAGGCAACCCGCGATATGCCCTCAACAGTGCCAATCCACCTTCCTTACGTGAATTCTTATCGTCATTTTGTTCTAAACCTGCCAGCAGGCGTTTAGCATCGGTTAGAAAATTATTTGCAACCTTCTTCTGGGCATTAATTAATTTCTCAACCTTAGGCTTTAAAGCTTTAAATTCATGATTATCAGCCTGTGCAGTAGGGCCCGAGATAATTAAAGGTGTTCGTGCATCATCAATTAACACAGAATCCACCTCATCTACAATAGCATAATGGTGTTTGCGCTGCACAAGACTATCAACATTCATAGCCATGTTGTCGCGCAAATAGTCAAAACCAAATTCGTTATTGGTACCAAAAGTGACGTCGGCAAGATAAGCCTGTCTCCGTTCTTCAGAATTTGGTTCATGAGAATCGATACAATCTACCTTCAAACCATGAAATTCATAAAGTACACCCATCCACTCACTATCTCGCTTAGCCAGGTAATCGTTAACGGTAACCAAATGCACCCCCTTACCGGCAAGGGCATTTAAATACACCGGCAAGGTTGCAACCAGTGTTTTACCTTCACCGGTTTGCATTTCTGAAATGCTTCCGCGGTGCAAGGAAATACCACCCATTAACTGAACATTGTAATGCACCATATCCCATTTTATAGGAACTCCACGGGCTTCCCATGTTGTGTTCCAAACCGCCTTATCTCCCTGAATGGTAATATGTCGTTTGCGCACTGCCAACTCCAGATCCATCGAAGTAGCTCTTACCTCAATGGTTTGATTTTCTTTAAATCTGCGGGCAGTTTCCTTCATCACTGCAAATGCCTTCGGCAATAATTTTTCAAGAATTTCTTCAATTGCCGCATCACGTTTTTTTAAAAGCTCATCAACCTCATTAAAAATCTGCTCTTTCTCCTCCGGTAACGTCTCCACTGCCTCACCCCTGGCATTCAAGGAGGCAATTTTATCTTCGTACGATTTTATATAGTCACGAATCTGACGCTTAAAATCTTCACTTATCTCCCGCAAACCATCATGACTCAAGCTTTTCAAAGCATCAAATTCCCGGTTAATCTCATCTACCAACGGCAATAAGGCTTTCTGATCTTTATCTTTTTTGTCTCCAAAAAGGGCCTTTAACAGTGCTTTCATTATTGTATATCATTGTATCTGAAGTTAATAAAATAAAATTAAAAAATCCGCTTCAGATTACGGAATCTTCCTAACTCATTCTTCTCGTTGCGACTTGCAAAGGTAGGTTTTCCTGCGAAATAAGAAACTGTATTCACCGAAAAAGTATCATGTACGCAAAAAAAAAACTCCCTGAAGGGAGTCTTTAGCAGGTTGCTTGATAATTAGTATTCATCTTCGTTAAAAAAGAAATCTTCCTTACTTGGATAATCGGGCCAAATTTCTTCAATACTGTCATATGGCTCTCCCTCATCTTCAATTTGTTGAAGATTTTCAACCACTTCCATGGGGGCACCCGTTCTGATAGCAAAATCAATCAATTCGTCTTTGGTTGCTGGCCAGGGAGCGTCTTCCAAATACGACGCAAGTTCAAGAGTCCAATACATAGTGCTTTTAATTTATTAATTCAAAGGTTTTTTGGTAACGCAAAAGTATACAGTTTAGTTTCATTTGCAAATAATTTTATTCATCTAATATTCAATACTATAATTCAAATTCTATTTATCCGGCATCCACTTCATTTCGCGTGCACCATAAAATTTTGCCAGATGTCTGCTCAACACAAATAGATAATCGGACAATCTGTTTAAGTAACGAACGTAAATTAAATCTACTTTTTCGGAGTCTCTAAGTTCCACAACCCTTCGTTCGGCCCTTCGGCAAACCGTACGAACTATATGGCACATTGAAACAGCAGGATGTCCTCCGGGCAATATGAAGTGGGTCATAGGTTCAAGTTCCGCTTCCATATTGTCCATATCATTTTCAAGTTCCTGAACATGAACTTCAGTAATCACCGGCAATTTCACATTCGACCTTGTACCGTCGTTTGCCAGATTACTTCCCAAAGTAAAAAGTAACTCCTGAATGGAGGTTAACCGTGTAACCAAATCGGAAGGCAAACCATGCTGGTCTCTTAAAAAACCCAGATTGCTGTTCAATTCATCAACGGTTCCATAAGCCTCTATTCGCTTGTGATATTTAGGTAACCTTGTACCGCTGAACAATGATGTTTCGCCTTTATCACCTGTCTTGGTGTATATTTTCATAACCAACGCAATTTAAAATCCTGACGCATCTGATTTCTGTTAGGGAATACCAGACCAAAATGGAAAACATCAACGGTAATTCCGGAAGAAAGTTCATTTTTAATTTCAATCCACGCTTTTGTCATGGGTTCCGACCAATATATATCATCAAAAATAATTACATCGGGCGGATGAGGACCAAATAAAAATAAATCTGCGTACTCTTTGGTAGCATTATATGTATGATTACCATCAATATACACAAAATCAAACCTATTTTGTTTAAAGGAGGAACTGCTGAGATATTGTTGAAAAGGAGAGCAAATTAACTGTACATTGTTTCTATTCAGATGTCTCAGTGTATTTTCGCAGCCATGGGCAATCTGCTGTGCTCCTTCTATAGTTGTAATTCTTGCTGTTGCATTTGATGCCAAATACGCGGTTGTAATTCCCAGCGAAGCACCCAGCTCCAAAATGTTTCGACTCTTCATGAATTCAGACAATCTGAATAAAAATGCTGCCTGTTTCTTTGGTTTTACTGCTGATGACACAATGCTGCCGATGGTCCGGTTTTTACCAGAATTCACTTTACTGCCCGCTCCCAAATCGTTCACAGTTATCATGCTTTTATCACGCCTCAGTTTATTCCTCCAGGCTTCAATTTCGTGAACATCTGCCGGTAATAATTTATCTTTCAACACCTCATTATACAAATCGAATACAAACGGACTATGCAATTTATAAGCAGAAGAAGCGCCAATAGTATGCTGTATGTATTTTTTAAAAATATAAAAGGACATGATGCCGAAAGTAAGGATTTATGCGCATTGAAATGAAATATATGATTGCACCCAGAATCAGAACTTCAAATAGGAACTCAACAGTGAAAACCTGTCAGCAATCCGTCAGTTAAAATTCCCAGTTCAAACCGACGCTGGGCATTACAGGCAACTGTCTAACCACTTCACTTGTAATACGATTTACATAAAACACATTCGCTCTATCATACAAATTGGTAACACCCAAAATAAATTGCATTTTATGCGCAATTTTCTTTTGTTCCTCTTCCGTGCCTTTTTTATAAAACACAAGGTTTTTAGTCAGCGTGACGTCAAAACGGTGATATGCGGGTAATCTTCCATCGTTTAGCTGACCATATACTGTACCCAATGCTCCGTTTTGAGAAACATAATCGGTACTGATGCCTTCGCTAAAATCTTCAACCAAATAAAAACCTGAAGTTTTAGTAAAAGGAAAACCCGAACCAAAATTCCAGCGACCGTTTACTTCCCAACTGTTATTCTTTCCAAACAAATAGGTGGCAACCAAATTCACATTATGGCGGCGGTCGAACACCGGGTTGTACGTTTGAATGCCATCCCACCGGTCTACCTTAGCTATTGAATAGATTACCCAGAAATACAGTTTGTCTGTTTTATACTTTAACAGCAAATCGCCACCATACGCATTACCCGTTTCAACAATAAAATCGTTTTTTAATACATCAGGTTTTGTGTTGTCGCTCTCATCGAAAATCTTGTTCCGGTTTAGGTTACTTAACTGAGTAAACCGCTTAAAATATCCTTCAACGTTCAAGGTTAAATTCTTTGAAAGGTCAAACTCGGTACCGAAAATCAAATGATTTGCTTTTTGCAAAGCATGCTTAACTTCTTTTACTGTACCATCTTCAGTTACCAGTTCGTCTTGCAAATTGCTGGGACCTGAAAGAAAACCGTAGAACAGATTCACGACGTCCCTGTCACTAACTGCACTAATCAGATTCTGAGAATACATGCCTGCAGCCAGCTTCATGCGGATAAACTCATTCACATTATACTTGACACCAAGCCTGGGCTCGGGTGATAATGTACTTAAAGACAAATAATAGTGCAATCGAAAACTGGGTTCAATTACCCACCGGTTGGTGACAGCTTTATATTTAACATAACCGGCAAACTCAGTTGTGTACTGCTTTTGCTCTATTAACCGGTTAACAGAGTTAAAGGTGCTAAAGTTTGTTTGAAAACCCAAAATGTCCATACCAAACTTAAGTTCATTTTTCTTATAAAAATTGGTGAAATCAACACCACCGTTAAACCCGCTTACATCACTGAATCGCGGGTTTAAATTCTCCTCAAGCAACTGAATGCGATAATTGGAATAAGATAAATCGCCTTCAATCAACATAGAAGACCCCCCGGGAAGCAAGGTAAAATTGGCTCCTCCCCCATACGATTTCCAATTTAAATCACTAATAGCCTGATATCTAACTTTATCATCAAAATAAAATCCAAAAAAGTTGACACTGCTTCCTGTGGCACCTTTTAATGAAAACTTCCCGAAAAAGTCATTAAAGTTAAAGGGAAGGCCTAATAAGGTATCTTTATCATCTATACCATCACCATCAGTATCAACAGAATCCCGATTGATATATGGATAAAACAATTTGCTGGACTGTTCCAGATAAGAAGTTTTAGCAGACAATATAAAAGACCCTGAGGAGCCCCCAGATTCAGGCGCCTTCCACATGGGACCTTCAAGCATTAATTTGGATCCGAACGGGCTTGCATCCAGTTTTCCTCCGAATTTACTTTTATTTCCCTCTCTTATTTTAATATCCATAACAGAGCTTATCCGTCCGCCATATTCGGCATTAAATCCACCAGTGTAGATATCTGCTGTTCTGATAATATCAGTATCGAAAACAGAGAAAAAACCTATAGAGTGAAAAGGATTATAAACTATCATACCGTCCAAGCGAACCATATTCTGAATGGGCGAGCCACCTCTGATGTAGAGCTGTCCACCCTGGTCTCCGGTGGTGATTGCCCCGGGGACTGCAGCTGTGATGTAGTTTATTAGGTCTTTGGTGCCACCTACTACCGGAACGGCCTGAATATCCCTTTTCGTAGCCGGCGTAACACTCATGCGGACATCGGTCTTGGCTGCTTGCTTTTCTGCACTCAACTCATACTCTGTCAATACCTTATCACCTTTTTTTAGTTTAATTTGAACGGTAACTACCGCACCTTTGGCTACCACTATTTTTTCGTTGTAGCCAGCGTATTCTATATTCGAAACTACTACCTCATATTCACCGGGAGGAACAGGAGTAATATTAAAATAACCCTTATCGTCGGTGGTGGCACCCAATTGGGTTTCCTTCAACCCGACATAGGTAAACATTATAGGCTCACCACTTTCTCCATCAGTAACAATTCCACGCACGGTTGCATTTTGCGACCATGAAAACTGCGCTGTAAAAACGACAACAGCCAACAATATATTTCTAATGAATCTCATGTAAATTGAATAATCTGCCAAAGGTAACAATGCTATGCATACAAAAAGGGAAAAGGATAGTAAACGGTGCATTTTGATGTGTAAACGGTTACGGGGACTTCTAAAAACAGTCTTTAAATAACCTTTGGAACTTATTCAAATACCCTTTTATTACCTCAAATTCAAAAATAGCTAACTAGGGTTTAAGAAAGTCCCCTAAAACAAAATTCTTAAAATAAATTCCCTGAACAACTCTGAATCACTTGCGGTACTGCCAATTCCTTTCGATTTCAAATCGTATTCTCTGAAAAGAGCAATGCATTTTTTAACCCGTTCCGTGTTAAAATATCGCTGGGCTGCAACATATTCCTTTACCGTATAAGGATTAATTTTCAACTCAGTAATTATTTCTTTTTCCTGCATGTTCTTACTGCATACCTTTAATAACCGGACAAAATTGGGGTACATCATGGGCAGAAGCATCTGAATGGGATAAGTTTTTGAATTTTTTGTGAAATAGTCCGTAATTTTTAGTGCTTGCGTAATATCATTATTATTAATAGCCTTGGTAAGTTCAAACGCATTATACGTTCTGCTGATACCAATATTTCGCTCAACTACCTCTTCGGTAATATGTCCATTATTGCCAACAGCTACTTTTAGTTTTTCAAATTCATTAAAAACCCTGCCCGGGTCGGTGCCGATATTTTCGGCAATTAACCTTACCGCAGCTTCGTCAATCCTGAATTTTAGCACACCGGCAACAGTTTTAACAAAATCGGGCATATCGTTTACTCTCAGCGCTTCACTCTTAAAATATAATCCACCAGATGCTAATGCTGCCTTTACAATCTTGCTGTCCTTTCTAAAAGACTTCCCCTTCATTGCAATAACCAGCACAGTTGTTTTATTCGGGTTCTTACAATAGCTCAGCAGCTTTTCACTATTTTGATTATCATCATCATCGGCCGATTTATCACCAGACAATCCGAAATTTATGTTTTGGGCTTCTTTAACAATTACCACCCTGTAGTCGGACATCATTGGAAACTGTCGTGCCTCTGCGAGAATTTCATTCATTGAAACATCGCGACCATACAGAACAGTTTGATTAAAACCCTTTTCTTCTTCCTTTAATACCGAGTATTCAACAGCTCTTGTTATTCTATCAACAAAAAAAGGTTCTTCTCCGCCCAGTAAATAAACAGGAGCCAACTTACCAGACTGTATGGCTTTTATAATATCAATATGGGGTAAACTCATTGGATACTATTAATCGTCAAACCTTAAATGTCTTACCGACTTTTCGTCATTTATAATCTGCTCCAGCGCTTCGATACCCAGCTCAATATGCTCATTTACATGCACTCCCGTAACTTTTTTATCGCTTTCTTCAGTCTTCACGCCTTCCGGAATCATGGGCTGGTCGGAAACCAATAACAAAGCACCCGTTGGAATCTTGTTGTAAAATCCAGCACTAAATACTGCCGATGTTTCCATATCAATGGCCATACATCTGATGGTACGCAGATACTCTTTAAAAACTTCATCATGTTCCCACACCCTTCGACTGGTAGTAAAAACAGTGCCTGTCCAATAATCTTTTCCCTTTTCACGCACTACATGCGAAACGGCTCTTTGCAACATAAAAGCGGGTAAAGCAGGAACTTCTGGCGGGAAATAATTATTGGAGGCACCCTCACCCCTTATGGCAGCAATAGGCAAAATGTAATCGCCAATTTTATTTCTTTTCTTCAACCCTCCGCATTTACCTAAAAACAAGGCAGCTTTTGGCTGAATAGCGCTGAGTAAATCCATAATGGTAGAAGCATTTGCACTGCCCATACCAAAGTTAATAATGGTTATATTTCCGCTGGTTGCTGTAGGCATACTTCTTTCCTGTCCTTTGATTTCTGCTCCGGTCATTTGAGCAAATAACTGAACATAGTTATTAAAGTTGGTAAGCAAAATATACTTGCCAAATTCGTGCAACTCAGTACCCGTATATCTGGGCAACCAGTTTGCTACAATTTCTTCCTTTGTTTTCATATTTAAATGTACTATAAAGTAACCAAATGATGTTAAGAAACCTGTTGCATATTACACAATCGTCTGTAAATACCATTCAGTTCCCAAAGTTCACGATGTGTTCCGCGCTCAGCAATTTCACCTCTTTGCAATACAATAATTTCATCGGCATGTTTTATTGTACTTAATCTATGGGCAATAACAATACTGGTTCTTCCCCTCATCAAATGGTCCAGAGCTTCCTGTACCAGTTTTTCAGATTCAGTATCCAAAGCAGAGGTCGCTTCATCCAGTATTAATATTGCCGGATTCCTGAGAACAGCTCTTGCAATGCTAATTCGCTGCCTTTGTCCTCCGCTTAATTTCCCTCCCCGGTCGCCAATATTTGTATGATAGCCCCGGGGTAACTGGGAAATGAATTCATGTGCATTGGCAATTCTTGCGGCTGCTTCCACTTCCGTCAGCGTAATATTCTCCATTCCAAAAGCAATATTATTGTAAACCGAGTCGTTGAACAGAATGCTTTCCTGCGCTACTATGCCAAAAAGACCCCGCAACTGTTGTATCTTTAAATTCTTGATTTCTTGCCCATCAATATAAATCCCTCCCCCTGATGTATCATAAAACCGGGGCAACAAGTCGGCAAGTGTACTTTTTCCACCTCCAGATTCACCAACCAAAGCCACTGTTTTACCTTTATTTATTGTAAGATTAATATTCTTGAGCACCGGCTCGTTACCATAACTAAAAACAACATTGCGGTACTCAATATTGTCTTTAAACTCATCCACGGGTCGGGCTTCCGATTTTTCTGGTATGGTATCCTCAGCTTCCAGAATATTTGTAATGCGGTCCAGCGATGCCATTCCTTTATTAATATGCGCCATACTTCCCGCAATACTTTGAACCGGTCGCAGTAGTTGTGAAAAAACAATAATGTAAGCAATAAACTCTTCGCCCGTTAAATTACTGTCGGTGCCTTCTATTATTAACCGGCCACCAAACCAAACCAAAGCAATAAGCACCATACTGCCCAGAAATTCATTTAATGGTGATGCAAGATCGCGCTTTCGATACGCCTTAATCATTAGTCTGCGATATTCATTGTTCAGGCTTGAAAATTGCCTGTTCACATGTTTTTGAGCATTAAAGGCCTTTATTATTCTCAGGCCACCCAGGGTCTCTTCCAGATTACTAACTAACTCACCCATCTTGGCAGAACCTTTGGCCGAAGTTCTCTTCAGACTCCTGCTGATGCGACCAATAACTATTCCGCTTACCGGTATTAAAATCAGTCCGAACAAGGTGAGCTCAACACTCATGTAAAACATTACCGACAAACTAAGAATGATAGCAAGGGGCTCTCGAAATATTAGTTCCAGACTATTCATAATGCTATGCTCTACATCCATAACGTCGCCCGTGGCACGAGAGATCATATCACCCTTTCTTTCGCTGCTGTAAAAACCGAGCGGTAAAATCACCATTTTGGAATATAATTGTTGGCGAAGGTCGGCAACCACCCCGTTTCTAATGACGGCCAGGTAATACATAGCAAGATAACGGGTAATCAATTTTAACAAAAAGGTAAATGCCATAGTAACACATACAAAACCCAACGCACCTGTTTTGCCGTTACTTAAGATAAACTCACTCATCTGATAATTGTAGTACTGCTCTAAATAACCGCCCAAACCAGCCACCGAAGTCCATTCCGGCCGGGGTACAACCGTAAACTGCTCGTTGAATATCAGCTTCAAAAATGGAATAAGCATAACCATGGAGAGCAAGTTGAATATCACATACAAAATGTTAAACAACACATTTAATGCTGCATACTTCTTGTAATGTACCACCAATCGTAAAATTCTGGTCAAATTCCGCATTGGGGTCAAAGATATACAATGCGGATTGTTTTCCCGCAAGTGTTGAAATTTGAATGTGTCCTCTCAAATTTATTTTGCCGTATAAGATTGTACCCGTATAGCAAACAGGCAGTAATTGAAAGACCAATGAATGGGATAAATAGTCCGGCCATAAAGGTTGGACCGACGGAGAGAGCCTGCCCGCCGGCAACTGAACACAATTTACTGTCAGGGTAAAATATACAAAGAACAAATCCCTGCATTTTACCACTTTCTTACTCACTAACCTGTAATCATTATCTTTGTAAAATGATGCATCCGGTATTACTTCAGGCTCAATGGAAAGACTATGCGCTGATTGATTGCGGAAATGGCGAAAAGCTTGAACGATACGGAAAATACGTGCTCCGGCGTCCCGAACCTCAGGCCATTTGGCCCGCAATGCTTACTGAAAGTGAATGGAGTAAAAAAGCTCATGCGACCTATGTAAGAACCAAAGGACGTGATGAAAAACTGTTAAACAGCGAACGGGGTGAATGGAAATGTAAACCCGATATGCCTGAAAGTTGGTATGTTGCGTATCCGGTAAATGGCGGTTTAATTAAAATCAGGCTGGCTCTTACTGCATTCGGACACATCGGCGTTTTTCCGGAACAACAGGCCAACTGGGATTTTATTGAACAACAGCTGTCTGGAAACCCCGGATATAACTTTCTTAATTTATTTGGATATACCGGCGTTGCATCGTTAGTTGCAAAAAAAATGGGAGCAGATGTAGTGCATGTTGACAGCATCCGGCAAACCATTCACTGGGCCGGCATGAATCAGACCGAAAGCAATCTTTCAGGAATACGATGGGTAGTAGAAGATGTCTTGAAATTTGCAACACGTGAAGCGCGAAGAGGTAATAAGTACAACGGAATTATCTTGGATCCCCCGGCATACGGAAGAGGACCCGATGGCGAAAAATGGGTATTTCAGCAAGACATTCCAAAGTTAATGCATGAGTTGTCGAAAATTCTGAAACCTGAGAACGCTTTTCTTGTATTAAATACATATTCTATGGGACATTCACCCGTAAGCATTAGTAATCTGCTTCATTCTTACATGAATGCTCCACAGGTAGAGTTCGGCGAACTTGTTCTAAAATCTGAAACTGAAATCAAGCTGCCTTTAAGCAGTTTTGCCCGTATTACCCACAAATGAATATTCAATTACGCCGGTAATAGACTTAAAAACTTATCTACATACGTTTCAATTTCTTTTTTCTTATACTGCATAACAAATCTGGGATGTTCCATGGCTTCCAGGGTTTGAAACCACCCGTGTTTTTTATTTAAATTGCTGAAATATTTGAAATTTTTTCCGGTTCCCAGCACAATAGCCTTCTTATGCTGAACAGGCATAGACCATTGCTTTTGAATGCATTGTACAATAAATGGTTCAACGGTTCTTTGTAACTCCCTGTCATCGTAATAATTACAATTAATCCAATTACCGTTGCCTGCCTTGCTCCTTTGCAAAAAGCCCAACGGACAAACCGAAGTTATAAAAGCTTTACTGTAAAATGCTTTTGCGCCACCATATTTTTCTATTGCCCTATAGACAAAAACAGAAGAAGGTTCATGCGTATAAATACCATGAATATCAATGTTACAGTGTTGTTTCAGTCTAATACTGTCGGTAAATGGTAATCCGGTACTTCCGGCTCCCAGTCTTCCGGGGTTTATTCCTAATATACATGTCCGCAAAGTTTTGTCTGAATAATACTTGATGTAAAACTCACATACAATCCGCTCAATTTCTTTATAATATTCACCCTTATAGGGATTCATAACAGCATACCCTTCGGGCAAATGCAAATTTACCGGCAATTCAAAAAGAAACTTAAGAATTTCATCAGCCCAGCTTTTAGACATACAACGAAAATAACAATTCTTGGCTTTACATTATGAGTTCCCTTAAATTTGCAGAATGAAGCACCTTGAAATAGCCAATTTATTGGAAAAGATGGCACCGCTATCTTTTCAGGAATCCTACGACAACTCGGGCTGGCAATCCGGCCATCCGGAAGACGAATGTACCGGAATTCTTGTATGTCTTGATGTTACGGAAGCTATAGTTTCAGAAGCTATTCAATTGGGTTTAAACCTTATTATAAGCCACCACCCCCTTATATTTAAAGGATTAAAAAAAATTACAGGCGCTGACTATGTTCAAAGAACCGTTTTACTGGCCATTCAAAACAATATTAGCATATACAGCGTACATACAAATCTTGACAATATAAGGCAGGGTGTCAGTTTTCAAATGGCTTCGCTGTTACAACTGAAAGAAACCAAACCGCTTAGACCATTGCGGGATAAACTGTTTAAGATAATAACATTTATTCCGCTTCAGCACCAAAAAGAAGTTTTAGATGCCATGTTTGCTCAAGGTGCAGGGACTATAGGAAACTACGATCAATGTTCCTTTACTGGCGAAGGAACAGGAACTTTCAGGGCAGGAAGCAGCGCCAGACCGTTCGTAGGAAAACCCGGTGAAAGACATTACGAAACTGAAAAGAAAACAGAGGTTATTGCTCCGCAACACCGATTAAATGCGATCATCAAAGCGCTTAAAGATGCACACCCGTATGAAGAAGCTGCATTTGACGTTTTGAAACTTGAAAATTCATGGGATACACACGGAGCAGGAGCCATTGGAATTCTGGAAAAACCTGTTGAACTTAACACTTTTATGCAAAGTCTCTGCTCTGCATTTGGTTGTAAAGCAGTAAAACACACTCAAAAGGTATCTGACACCATCAGCAAAGTGGCTTTGTGCGGAGGGTCAGGCAGCTTTTTACTTCCCGACGCAATGCATGCCGGTGCCGACATCTTTGTAACTTCCGACATTAAATACCATCAGTTCTTTGAAGCAGAACAAAGAATTGTGATTGTGGACATAGGGCATTATGAAAGCGAAAGATGTACAATAAATCTTTTGTTTGATGTTCTTACAGATAATTTCACTACTTTTGCCGTCCGCAAAACAGAAATTAATACAAACCCTGTTAACACTTTCCTGTATGTCTAAAAAGAAAGCAACCTCTGAAATTACAGTAGAAGAACGCCTTAGAGCATTATATGACTTGCAATTAATAGATTCCCGAATCGACAGAATCCGTACCATACGCGGTGAACTTCCTTTGGAAGTGCAGGATCTTGAAGATGAAATTGCAGGTTTGGAAACACGTCTAGGCAAAGTTAACGACGAACTGAAGGAACTGGAAGGACAGATTAAGGAGAAAACTCAGCTGATAAAAGATTCTAAAGCGCTTCAAAAAAAATATCAGGAGCAGCAAAACAAAGTTCGGAACAATCGTGAATTTGATTCATTAAACAAAGAAATTGAATATCAAGAACTTGAAGAGAAACTAGCAAAAAAACACATCAAAGAATTTGAAATCCAGGTTGAATCTAAAAAGTTGGTAATTGAACAGATAAAGAAGGAATTTGAGGACAGAAAAGGAGCTTTGGAAATTAAGAAGTCAGAACTTGACGAAATCATTGATGAAACCCGCAAAGAAGAAGACATTCTTGTTAAGAAAAGCGCAGAGTTATCTGAAATGGTAGAAGATCGTTATTTAATAGCTTACCGCCGTATTCGTGGCTCTGCCAAGAATGGTCTCGCCGTTGTGCCTGTTGATAGAGAACGCGGTGCTTCAGGTGGTTCCTTCCTGCAAATTCCTCCTCAAAAACAATTGGATATTGCAGCACGCAAAAAGGTTATTATTGATGAGCATAGTGGACGCATACTTGTGGACGCTGAATTGGCGAACGAAGAAGCCGAGAAAATCAATAAACTTGTTAAGTCGCTCATCGGATAATCCGATTGCTGTGACTACTTCACGACTTTTACTTAAATCTAAGTCCCAAACTAAGATTTACCGCAACTTTTGTATGGTCTAACACCGCGGCTGTTACAAGATCAGGGTCATACATATAGTAATTCTCCTGCCTTGAAATATGCTGAACGCTTAGGTCGGCATAATATATCTTCCATCGATATCCAAGCCCCAGAGAAAAAATTTGAGTTTGCATTCCCGATTTATCTTTGAACGGGCTGCCAAATAGTGCATAGCCCCCACGTAAAGCAATTATTTCTTTCACTTTAAACTCTACTCCTATTCTATAATTCTCGGCAACCCGGTAAATATCTATAATAGTTTCATTTTCAGTTTTAAAGTCATAATTTGACTCACTAAACTGAGGTGTCCTTAATCTGGCACCGGCATAATTCACTCTTTCGTAATCAAAAGAGATCAAACCGAATTTACTTACAAGCGCTGCACTTCCAATCAACCTTCCCGGTGTTTTTACAATATAATCAAATGCACCATCGGGAGAAGACATAGACAATGTGGTGTCATCCCACCAAAAGGTTGAAAATGTAGTTGAATAATTATCTTTAAACTGAATGACTGAAGGTGAATGCACCGCTATGCCAAACCTGAGCCATTCGGCCGGCAAAACAATTGCACCTGCTTTTATATTAATTCCGCTTCCGCTGGTTATCAAATCATCACGATATGTAAAATCTATTAAATCTGCAACCGTATCGCTAAGATCTGTTTTCTCGGTATAAATACCCTGTTCCTGAAATTTGGCAGCTATAATACCCACGCTAGCACCCAAATATAATTTTTCGTTCCAGTTACCCCCTAAACTAATTGCTGATTCACTAAGACGCCCTTTGCGTTCAATGGACTTCATTTGAGTAACCGTTTCGCCTTCAAATCGATGAGAATAACTACCATCAACCTGTGGATCGATAGCGTAGGTCATATAGGCCAACCCGGCTCCAAAAGGATAATTATCGTAAATAGAATTTTCGTTCACACCATAAGCTTGCTGCGTAAATACCTGAAGCATTGATGAATTGACATTCTCTCCCAACACCCTGACATTTTCCTTGTAGTCGGCCAATTTGGTATACGAGAACCCAAATTGAAAGCGCTTCCATTTAGAGAGCTCGTTATTTTTGTTGATAGCAAAAGCTCCTACCATTCCCAATTGATTAAAATTTGGACGGAAACTTGAATTTTCAGTAGTCATTCCGACATATTGAGCAGCAGATTCCTGGTGGGTACCTCCAAAAGACATTCCAAGCTCGCTATATCTGAACCTACCAATACCCGCAGGATTGTAATGAAGCACAGACATATCTGCTCCCAGTGCACCAAATGCGCCACCACTAGCCATTGATCTTGCACTTCCTCCATTCATAAGGTAACTGTATCGTAATGCATCTACCTCATTCTGCGACAGCGCACTGAGGCTGAGCAAAAGGCACAGCGATGTAACTAACGTGATTCTCATATTCCTGAATTTTAACGTGGACGTCCACCTCCGGAACTACTGCCACCACCCGAAGAACGACTGCTGCCGCCCCCAGATGACGAACTGCCTCCGCCACTTCTGCCTGATCCTATGGAAGAACCCGATGAACGGCTGGAATTGTCGCGGCTATAACCGGAATTACCTCTGTCAGAAGAAGAAGGACGTGAATAGGATGAGCCGCCGGAATTATCACCGCGGGATGAATTTACAGAACTGCCACTATTGTTGTACTGGCTGCCATTATCTCCGCGATAGCTATTGCCCTCACTGCGCACAGGACGAGAAACAACCGAAGAATTATTGCCGGAACCGGAAGACTCATAAAAGGAAACGCCATAGCCATTACCCATAAAAGAAGACGAATTATCGTACCTGGTTTTATAATCTGAAGGTTTTTCAGATTTTACTGCAGATTCATCTCTGCTGCCGTATTTACTGTAATCTGAACGGGCCTCTTTCAACTCTGCACCTCTATCCGAACGCGCTTGATTACCATTAGGTTTGCTGTTGGATGCCGTATTATTTTCGTCAAAAGAACGCACTCTGCCACGATAGGTAGTCATGCTTCTGGTTCGACCCGTGGAACCGCCGGTATGATTGGCGTCTAGACTTCCACGATGCGCATAATGAATATTCAAAGCTTCATACCCTCCGTAAGAACCATTAGGATAACCGTACCAATTGTTGTATCCATATCCTCCACCCCAATTATAACCGTTATAGGCGTTGTAATACGGGCTGCCGTAACCGGGATTCCAACTCATTGAATACGGATTGTAAGGATTATACCAGTTATTGAAGTTATTACCATACCACATATTCATACCATTTCCATAATAACCATTCCCGTATGAATAATTGCCCCAACCGTAATTCCAGGTATTATAATTACCGCATCCCCAGTTATTCCAGCTGTTATTGTACATCCAGTTGTTATTACAGCCGCAATTGTTATTAAACGGACTATTGTACATACTTCCGTAACCGTAAGATGGCCTGAAACTGTTGTTATAATTATATCTGTCGTAATCGGGGTCGTAAAAATCATCACCCTGCGCGTTTTCAGATTCATCAAGATATTGCTGAAAATCATCTTTGGGTTGTTCCTCCTCCTCTGTAGCCGAAGCATACAGTGGAGCTGCGTCGCCGGTCACATAAACATCGTCTTCAAGAACTGTCAAACCTGCCGGTAAAGTACAAGCCCCAAGAAGCAGTGGAACTGTCATTAAGAGAATCGTATTCGCTTTCATAACCTTGAATATTTTAATAAAATTAACAAATTCCATGAACTTTTGCAACCTTTGTTCTGAAATTTAACGTCAAAACTGTTAAAATAGTTTAACAATAATCATACCTAAATATTATGGATAAAGGACTTGTAAGCAGGGAAGAAAATTATTCGGAGTGGTACAATCAGATTATCGACCGTGCCGGTTTGGCCGAGCATTCCGACGTAAGAGGCTGTATGGTTATAAAACCCTACGGATATGCCATATGGGAAAAGATGCGGGACGCACTCGACGAGATGTTTAAAGAAACCGGACATCAGAATGCCTATTTTCCTCTTTTTATTCCTAAATCATACCTTAGCAAAGAAGCTTCTCATGTTGAGGGATTTGCAAAAGAATGTGCGGTGGTTACCCACTATCGTTTAAAAAACGCACCTGACGGAAGTGGCGTAATTGTAGACCCGGAGGCAAAACTGGAAGAAGAACTGATTGTTCGCCCTACCTCAGAAACCATAATCTGGAACACTTATAAGGGATGGATTCAAAGCTACAGAGACCTTCCTTTGCTTATTAACCAATGGGCGAATGTTGTTCGATGGGAGATGCGCACTCGGCTATTCCTTAGAACTGCTGAGTTTTTGTGGCAGGAAGGCCATACTGCACATGCAACCCAAAAAGAAGCCATTGAAGAAACTGAGAAAATGCTTGACGTATACGCAACATTTGCACAAGACTTTATGGCAATGCCCGTAATCAAAGGTATTAAAACTGCCAACGAAAGATTTGCAGGTGCCGACGAAACCTATTGTATTGAAGCTTTAATGCAGGATGGCAAAGCATTGCAAGCAGGCACATCGCATTTTCTGGGACAAAATTTCGCCAAGGCTTTTGACGTGAAATTTGCCGACAGCAGCGGAAAACAGGAATATGTATGGGCCACTTCGTGGGGAGTAAGCACCCGATTAATGGGTGCCCTCATCATGACCCATTCTGACGATAAAGGATTGGTGTTACCGCCAAAACTTGCGCCTATTCACGTAGTTATTGTACCTATTTACCGCAGCGAAGAAGAGCTGAAAAAGGTATCTGAAACCGCCATACCACTTATGCAGAAAATTAAAGCAAAAGGATATACCGTTAAATACGATGATGACGACAAACGCCGAAGCGGCTGGAAATTTGCCGAATACGAAATGAAAGGTGTACCTGTACGCATTGCTCTTGGTCCGCGCGACCTTGACAACGGTGTAGCAGAAGTTGCACGACGGGACACCTTAACAAAAACATCCCTACCGCTTGAAAACCTGGAAAACACCATTGCCGACATGCTCGATGATATCCAGAAATCACTATATAACAAATCATTACACTTCAGAGATCAAAATATTCACAAAGCAGACTCTTGGGATGAGTTCAAACAGCTACTCAATGAAAAGGGCGGATTCGTTCTCGCCCACTGGGACGGGACTTCAGAAACCGAAGAAAAAATTAAAGAACTCACCAAAGCTACCATAAGGTGCATTCCCCTGAATCAGCCTGCCGAAACCGGTAAATGTATTTTTACAGGAAATCCTTCTAGCAAAAGAGTCCTTTTTGCCGTAGCCTATTGATTTATAATTATTTTAAAATCTACAAACACTAATTATCATGGATAAGGAAAGTAGAATTTTGGTAGCGCGGGCACTGAAAAGTAAATCGGTGCACAAACAGGATGTATTTTACAATACCACAATGTGGTTTGGCATTTTGAAGAAAGTACTTTCTGAAATTCAGGATGAATTGTGCAATGACATGGAAGGTTGCGACTCCAGGGTTCGGGTGCAGTTTTTTGATAAGGGAATTCACGAAGCCGACTTTCAAATTGCCGGAGATATGCTGCTTTTCCATATGCACACCAACGTTTTCCTATTCGATAACAATCATCCGATATGGAAACTCAGTTATTTAGAGGACAAGAAAAATGGATTTTGCGGAATTATTAATGTATATAATTTTCTTACAGATTCGTTTCAATACAACCGCGAAAACGATTCAGGGTACTTAATAGCACGTATATTTATAAATGCCGATAACCATTTTATGGTGCAGGGACAAAATGAGTTTACCGTAAAATACAGCGACTTTGGAAACGCCATTCTGACTAATGAAATTTTAAAAGATGTAGTTTACGATGCATTGGCCTACACTATAAACTTCGACTTGTACGTACCGCCATTGCAAATAATAAGAGAAGTCAGTGTTTTTCAAATGAAAGAACTAAGTGAAAACCTAAAACTTAAAACCGGAAAAAGATTGGGCTTTCAGTTTACGGCAACTACTGACGATATTTAATGTTATACTGTAACGCCTTTGGCTTTAACATTATGCACTAAAAACAGGAAATATGAAATACCTTGGCATCTTATGTATCTTCATCCTAACGGCAACAAGCAGTAAAAGTCAGTACCGCGAAGATTTAAAATGGCTTATATGCATGCATACAGGTAAAATAAACAATGCCGAAATTTTGAAGAATCATGGCTTTTCTTCTGACAGTTTGGGGGCCGACTGGAAAAACAGCATCACCGAAGAAACCATTACGTTTTATAATGATGCTACAGTTTATACTTCCAAAAACGATATTGACTACCCGTCAGAATCAGAATTATTGGGATGTCCTCAGGGCAAACGCATTTAACTTTTTAAAGCATAAATGTTCATAAATACCTAAA
>CAZDUI010000036.1:0-40987 GCA_964508605.1 uncultured Weeksellaceae bacterium
ATAATAATCTTATTTTTGATAAAAATCTGTCCTAATACAGTCGACCACTACATAACTCAGGTAATACAGAATTATTTAAAATTGTATCTAAACAAGGTGTAGTTTCAGACGTGTTAAAATAACTTTGAATAAAATCAGCAAGACCTAGGGTTGAATTTAAATTGTTTAAAGAAACGCCTTGTAAGTTTAAATTACTATTAGTTCCAGAATTATTTGGAGATGAGATTACACCAATATTTAATTCTCCAAATGTTGCTACATACATTTTATTGTCAACACCATTAGTAATGGCTCCTAATATATAATTGTCAGTTGTATCGATTTGAACCTTTGAATTTGTAATATCTATTTGGTTATAACTAGAAATATCAAATTGATACACATCTCCTCCCCCAAGGGTAAAATAAAGCTTAGAATTATTTGGTGAAAAACAAGTTCCGTAATCACCAGAAAAAAGAGGGATTGAAATTAAATCATATAAAGTGCCATTGTCAGTATTAAATTTAAATAATTCGCCACTAACTGTAAATGAGGAAAAAGTAGATGCAAGAAAATTACTATTTGGAGAAAAACGCATATAAGCAAAAAAATCTGTGTAAGTGCTTCCAATAGAGGATATAACAGGAGGATGTAACCCGTTTGAATCAATTTCATAAGCAATAAAGTTATTAGTATTATATTCATGTGTCATTACCCAAATTGTTGTATTATCACAATTATAAGTAGCAGTTAGTCCTTCTGTTACAGGAGTATAAAGCAATGTGTTTTTTGATGAAGTAATTACATTTCCCAACCCTCCGTTTAAGTTCATATTTACTATGCTATACCTTAATCCAAAAACTCCTGCATTTTCCCAACAGTCCGTTGTACACACATAATATAAGCTATCATTTTTAGGTTGAGGTATTATCAGAGCAGCTTGTGCCGAACTGCCAAATTGTGGACAGCCCAGCAAACCTGTTCCGTTAGGCATAGGCTGGTGATTTCTATCCCAAATTGTATCACCATCGGTGTAGAATAGTAAATAACCTGCCGTATCACTCATGGTTGCACAGCCTTCAAAAGTATGTAAGGCACCATTAGTAACCGCCACTGGGGTGCCGCTGTTAAAACCTAAGCCAGCACCATTACCAAAATACCAGTGGTTGGCACGTTTGGCTTCTGGATGTTGGGCAAAGCACATTGAATATGAACAAGAAAAAATGAGTAGTAATAACTTTTTAGCAATTTGGTTCATAGCGGTTTTGTGCGTGCGTGTTATACTCCCGTTAGCTTTCGGAACTCTTTATAGCTACGTGGTATTTAGAATATTTGTTCACAATGTAAACAGGTATAGAGCAGTAAATGTACACAAACAAATTTAAATAAACAAGAATTAGTTTTATGAAAATGTGAATATTGGGTGAGATTACGTACTTTCCGCAAAAGCGGCAATGTGGAATGTACGTATAGGCTTGCAAGGTGGTAGTCCCACGTACATAGCATCCGAATGTTCTTTCATATGGGGATTTTTAAAAACAGCAGATAGCAATTTTTGAATTTGTTTCCAGCAGATTCGATTCGTTTTTTGACTGATATAGTGTGCTATATCAAGATAAAAATGGATTTAAGATGCGGAAAGAAAGCAAAAAGTGCATCTGAATGAGTTCCAAAAGTTATTTAAAGACTGTTTTTAAAAGTCCCCATAAACACTCCTGTTTTCATCCATTTGCGCCACCCGTTGCCGCTGTACGGGGTGTTGTTGTCTCCGTCTAAATGCAGCATGCTCCATGGGGTGTTGGTTGCAAAGTAACCGTTTGGGGCAATGCCAAAGTAACCGGAATCGTCGTGCGAAAAGACTCTGTTAAGGTTGGTTACCAATGAGACATTGAGCCGGGTGCGGTTTGTACCATCTGTATAGGTGTGTATGGGGGAGTTCCAGAAGGTGCCGAAGATATAGTTTGAGATACCAGAATTTCCTGAGTTACGGCCCATGAACTACTTTATTGCACGTCAATTTCCGGTAGTAGAAAAGCCAATAAGCTGCAAATTATGTTTGCGGATTTTAAGTAAACTTCAAATTCCTTTGAATTCCCTGATATCCTGCTCGTTTTAGAGGACTTCCATTGAATAGGTCATTAAACCGGGCTTCATCCATTTCCTGCCATTCCTGCTGCGATAGTTTTTCAATTTCGGGCTTTAGTGCAAAGTCAGGTTCGTTGTGTGGCAGCGAAAACCGGTTCCACGGGCACACGTCCTGGCAAATGTCGCAACCGAAAATCCAGTTTTGCATTTTACTTTGATATTCAATAGGTATGGGTCCTTTGTTTTCAATGGTTAGATATGAAATGCAACGTGTTGCGTTAATTTGATACGGGGTTTCCAATGCGTTGGTGGGGCAGGCATCTGTACAGCGGGTGCAGCTGCCGCAATGGTCGGTAACAAAGGGTGTATCGTTGGAACATTCAACGTCAAGAATCAATTCACATAAAAAGAAGTACGAACCGTGTTTGGGATGGATGATGCACGTATTTTTCCCCATCCATCCTAAGCCGGCCAGTTGTGCCCATTTTTTTTCAAGCACCGGTGCAGAATCCGTAAAAAAACGACCGTCTGTATCACCCCAGTTTTCCTTCAATGACTGTAGCATGGTCTTTAGCTTTTTTTTCACCACTTTGTGATAGTCGCGGCCGTAGGCGTACTTACTTATTTTTGGAACGTCGTCGGGTAGTTTTTTTGCGGGAAAGTAATTGTATGCCAAGGAAACGATGCTTTTAGCACCGGGAACCAGTTTACCGGGATCTAAACGCATTTCAAAATGGTTTTCCATGTAGTGCATGTTGCCGTGCCGGTTTTCATTCAGGTAATTTTGTAGCCGGTTTTCTTCCTCAGCCAGATTGCGAACTGCCGTTATTCCTGTCAGTAAAAATCCGTGTTCCGTTGCCAGATTTTTTATAAACGCTGACCTACCGGCGGGTGTCAGGTCAATCTCCATCATTTTTAAACAGATTGCCGCTTTGTCCGGCCCACTTAACACCTATGTGCCTGAAAGCTTTCTCGGTGGCACGACGGCCTTTTTGTGTGCGCATAAGATAACCTTCCTGTATAAGGTATGGCTCGTACACTTCTTCAATGGTTTCGGCTTCGTCGCCTACGATGGTGGCAATATTTTTTACACCCACAGGTCCGCCATTAAAGGTTTCTACAATTGCACGAAGGATACGATTATCCATATCGTCCAGGCCATTTTTATCTACATTTAATGCCAGCAGAGCGTGGTCGGCAATGTCACGGTCAATTTCACCGGTTCCCTTTATTTGTGCAAAGTCGCGGACACGTTTAAGCAATGCATTTGCAATTCTGGGTGTACCACGGCTTCGGCGGGCAATCTCGTAGGCAGCATCGTCTTTAATGGGGACATTAAGAATTCCTGCCGAACGCGAGACAATATCAGTAAGAATTTCGTGGCGGTAATATTCCAGCCGGCTGTTGATACCAAACCGTGCACGTAATGGCGATGTAAGTAATCCCGAGCGGGTGGTGGCACCAATCAGTGTAAATGGATTTAAAGCAATCTGCACAGACCGGGCGTTTGGTCCGGTGTCAATTACAATATCAATCACGTAATCTTCCATGGCCGAATACAGGTACTCCTCTATGATAGGCGACAGCCGGTGAATTTCATCAATAAAAATTACATCTCCGTCTTCCAGTTTTGTGAGCAAACCTGCTAAATCGCCGGGTTTTTCAAGTACAGGGCCACTGGTAACATGGAAGCCTACGCCCAGTTCGTTTGCAATAATATTAGCCAGTGTAGTTTTTCCTAATCCGGGGGGACCATGCAGTAAAACGTGATCCAGTGGTTCTTTGCGTTGTCGGGCAGCTTTAACGAAAATTTCAAGATTTTCAATAACCTTTTCCTGTCCGGCAAAGTCGTCAAACTTTTTGGGACGCAGTACTTTCTCTACTTCATTGTCTAAAGGCTCAAATTTGCCTTCTTTTATATCGAAACCTTCATCCATGCGGCTCAAAGTTATCCAAAATTCAGGATGTTCCGCAGCCGGAAATAAAAAACCCCGGCAGAACCGGGGTGTATATTAATGTCCTTCATGTTCATTAGGTCCTAATGGAACAGTTTGTGGAACAAAGTCGTGCTCCATACCGGGTTTACTGTAATCGTAAGGCCAGCGATGAACAACGGGCAGTGCTCCCGGCCAATTGCCGTGGGTAGCTTCTACCGGAGTAGTCCATTCCAGAGTGTTAGACTGCCATGGATTTTGTACGGCACGTTGTCCGTTCCAGATACTGTAGAAGAAGTTAAAGAAAAATATTACCTGAGCCAGTGCACCAATTATTGCGAAAATGGTAATGATTTCGTTCAGGTCGAGTGTATAATTAACAAAATCAAAAGATGAGTAATTGTAATAGCGTCTGGGGGCACCGTTCAGACCTACAAAGTGCATGGGCATAAACACGCCGTAACCCGATATGATAGTAAGCCAGAAGTGTGCATATCCCAGCCGGGTGTTCATCATTCTGCCATACATCTTTGGGAACCAGTGATAAACGCCTGCAAACATACCAAAGATGGCTGACAGACCCATTACCACGTGGAAGTGCGCAACCACAAAATAGGTGTCGTGAACCTGAATGTCCAGTGTAGAGTCGGCAAGAATCAAACCGGTAATACCACCGGCAATAAAGGTTGATACCAGACCGATGGAGAATAGCATGGCAGGAGTATACCTGATGTTGCCGCGCCAAAGAGTAGTGAGGTAGTTAAATACTTTTACGGCAGACGGAACCGCAATCAGGAGGGTGGTAATTACAAACAATCCACCTAAGAATGGATTCATACCGGTAACGAACATGTGGTGACCCCAAACCAGGAAGGAAAGGAAGCCGATGGCTAGTATAGAACCAATCATTGCGCGGTAACCAAAGATCGGTTTACGGGCATTGGTAGAGACAATTTCGGAGGTAATACCCAACGCCGGTAATAATACGATGTATACTTCAGGGTGTCCAAGGAACCAGAACAGGTGTTCGTAGAGTATCGGGCTACCTCCGGTCATGTCCAGTGCTTCACCGCGAACATAAATATCACTCAGGTAAAAACTGGTACCAAAACTTCGGTCCATAATTAAAAGTACCACTGCGCTAACAAGAACCGGGAATGAAAGCACTCCAATGATTGCTGTTACAAAGAAAGCCCAAATTGTAAGGGGCAAACGGGTCATTTTCATACCTTGAGTACGAAGATTAAGCACCGTAACAATATAATTCAAGCTTCCCAAAAGAGAAGAGGCAACGAATAGAGTCATGGAAATCAACCATAAAGTCATACCAAAACCAGAACCCATAACATGGGTACCTTCTCCGGGTACAACCTGATCGCTTAATGCCGACAATGGCGGATAAACTGTCCAACCGCTGCCTGCAGGTCCGTTCTCAACAAAAAGCGACGCCAACATGATAATGCTAGAGATAAAGAAAATCCAGTAACTGAGCATATTCAAGAAACCACTCGCCATATCGCGGGCGCCAATTTGCATAGGTATCAACAGATTACTGAATGTACCGCTCAAGCCACCCGTGAGTACAAAAAACACCATGATAGTACCATGAATGGTTACCAGTGCCAGATACATGTTTTTGTCGAGAACACCGCCGGGAGCCCATTTTCCAAGAAATGCTTCCATGATGTCAAAGCCCTGGTCGGGATACCCTAATTGTAAACGGAATAAAACTGACATCATCATACCCACCACACCCATGAACATTGCGGTTATCAAAAATTGTTTTGATATCATTTTATGGTCTCGGCTGAAGATGTATTTCGATACGAAACTCTCTTCGTGGTGATGGTGCGCAGCATGTTCATGTGCTGCGTGATGATGTTCGTGATGTACTGCGCTCATTTGTTATCTTTTATATGATGCAACCAATTATTTCTCAATATTCGCTAATGTAACCGGCATACGGGCAGCGCCACCCGAGATGGTTTTTTGCTGCCCTATCCAGGTTTTGAATTCATCCGGTGTTTCAACTACTATTTTCATTTGCATGGCATTATGGCCGGCACCACAAATTTTATTACAGCACAACACGTAGTCGAATTTTTCATTTTCCATGATTTCACGCATGGCAGATGTAGTAATGGTAGGTGTGAATCTAAAGGTAGTTTTCATTCCGGGGACAGTATTCATCTGCAATCTGAAATGAGGAATGTAAGCAGAATGAATTACGTCCTGAGAGCGGAATTCAAATTCGTATTCTTTCCCAACAACCAGGTGCAATTCGCCATTTACAATAACATCATCTGATGCTCTGCCGTCCCAATCAATAGAATCTTCTACTATGGTTTCTTTTAAATCCAGTAAGCGCATTTTCAACCTATCCATGCGGGCAACCCTGTCTTCAAGTTCTCCCCGTTCCCAATCAGGCAAAATATCGTGTTCTAATTGTTGATTGGTTTGCTCAATGGTTGTTTCCAGTTGTTCTACCCTAATATCAATACCTGATTTTGTTACAACACCCAATAGATTATCGGGGCTCTTCAGTTTGTAGTCGGCCTTACCTAAAAAGTTGTCTTCGCCGGCGTAACGGGCTGTCCATCCGAACTGCTCTGAGTAAACTTCAATTTTGGTTACGCCCTCATCACTGCCGGGATACATAATTTCGTTCCATGACGTAAGACCCATAATAATGATAACCGCAAGCACCGCAGAGGGTACAAGGGTCCATACCATCTCCAGTTTGTTATTGTGAGGATAAAAATAAGCCTTACGGTCTTTACGGTAATAATAACGCCAGGAAAAATAGAAAAGAAGCGTTTGCGTAAGGAAGAAAACAAAAAGAATGATAGACCAGTTCAAAGTAAACAACATGTCAATGTCTTCACCGTGTTTGGTTGCAGCAGGTCCTAAACCGAAATTGTTGGAACCATACTCTACTATAAGATATACAAACGAACCAAAAAATGCCAGCATGAACAATAACATCATATTGGCATTAAATTTATTGTCGGTATCTGAAATATCTTCCTCACGTTTGTCAGAAATGTCTAAAGTGAGCTGATAAATTCTCATGTATTGCCCAATGGCAATAATAACCAGAACAATTGCTACAAGTGCTAAAAGCTTTTCCATCAGATACCTGGTTTTTAGATTTGTTTAATTAATTCTTGCTAAACCGCAACAAATATAGTAAGTGAAATAAAAAAACCAAAGAAATAATAATCTCTTTGGTTTTTTTTTAAAAAATTAAATATCGTGGTGCAAACTTTCTTCTAGGTACGGATGATGCTTTACCATTAAAGGAGCTTTAGTGAGGTATTGCAACGTATAGAAGATAAAGACACCCAAAAAGAACAGGAACATTCCAATTTCCAGTATGCTAAGTCCTCCATGATCGAACATGGTGCCCGGAGTAACCAGCATGAATAAGTCGAGCCAGTGACCTACAAAGATGATGGCACCTACAAATACCAGGATACCGGGTACTCTTTTGGCTTCTCTTGACATTAACAGTACCATAGGCAGAATGAAATTGATAGCAAACATGCTCATAAAGATTGCTTTGTAATGAGGATCACTCATTCGTTGCTTAAAGTAGAAAGTTTCCTCTGGTATATCGCTATACCAGATAAGCATGAATTGAGAGAACCAAAGATAGCTCCACAGAAAGCTAAGTGCGAAAACCCATTTACCCATATCGTGAATGTGGCTGTCGTTAACTTCTTTAAGATATCCTCTGGACTTTACATAAAGGATAAGGATAAGCACAAACACCATAGAGGTAACCCAAATTCCTGAGAAGGTGTACCAGCCAAACAGGGTACTAAACCAGTGGGTATCAATAGACATAATCCAATCCCAAGACATGGAAGAACTAAACATTGCAAACAGAACAAGGAAAATTGCTGATTTCTTGAAGTTTCTCATGTGAATGGCTGTACCTCCAATCAAATCTTCTTCAAGAGATCTCTTTCTGAATGCTCTCCAAAATACAAGAAAAGTGGCCAAATAAATTACGGTTCTCAGTACAAAGAATATGGGGAAACCACCACCTTCATTGCTTAAGAAAAAATAAGGTGCTTTGCCGGCAATTATTTCGTCATAATGTGGGCTGTCAGCGTGATACAAATCGTGATCCATCCAATGATATATATGATGCATATGGAAAACACCTGCAAGAACCACAATAAGAATTAAAATAGCGCCGATAGGGAGAAAGCCCATAACACCTTCAAAAATTCTTTTTAACACAACTCCCCAACCTGATTCAGTAGCATAGTGAAGCTGCATATAGAATAGAGCACCTAGCGATATGCCAAAGAAAAAGAATGCGTTAATTAAGAGGTTTGACCAGAAACGCTGGTCGGTATGCCCGGAATGGTCGGTAGCCAAACCAAGACCCAGCAGTACAACACCTATCCCCATCAATGCGAAGGTGAAGGTTTTTGCTTTTTTTGTGAATTCAAAGTTCATTATCTTTCCTTATTTAATTGGTTCACATTCCTCCATTTGCAGTATCAGCTACAGTACTGTCGGCTGCAACAACAGTACTGTCAGATGGCGCCACTATTGATGTAGCTTCGTACTTTCCGCCATTTTGAAGTGCTTTAACGTACATCACCACTTGCCACCTTTCTTTCTTATCCAGCTGCGACGCGTGAGCTCCCATCAGACCTTTGCCGTAGGTAACAGAGTAAAACATCTGGCCTTCACTTTTGGTAACGTTGGCAAAGGTTGGTATGCCTTCAATTTTTCCGTTTTGTACAATTGTACCCTGTCCGTCCCCTTTTTCACCGTGGCAGTGGTCGCAAAACTTATTGTAAAGAATTTTGCCATTTTCAAGGTTTGCGTCAGTTGGCTTTAAAGGATTGTAATCCAATGCTGATGAGTCGTACGCTGTTGCATCCTGTTCATAACCGTACCATCCGTGCGATTTATCGAAACCTTTACCGGGTTTGCGTTTATACGGTAGAAAAATTGATACATCTTCTCCTGTACCACGATATGGCACTGCACCCATAGGTGGGGTTTTAACAGAAGACTGGGTTAGGTTGTTATAGTCAACGTAAGCCTCAACCGCGGGAGAACGGTACATATCGGCAAAGTATTCCAGACCCGGTGAATCGGGATCGTTTTGACATGATGTAAGCACACTTACCCCAAAAAGGAAGGTAAAGGCTGCTTTACTGATGTTTTTATAGTTACGTTTCATATTAACCTAATTGCTTTTCGGTTAGTTCAAAAACTGCAGTTTCTTTCAACATATCGTAAATGTCGTCTGAACTGAAGGTATCGTTTTGACGGGTTCTGATTTCCATAACAAACTTGTCGTCTGTAGTACGGGGGTCAGGATTTCTGGCCGGCATTCCGGGTAGGGTTTTGTTGCGGATAAGATAAGTTATTGCCATTCCGTGTGCAGCGCAAAGTACGGTAAATTCGAAGGCTACCGGAACGAAAGCGGGAAGGTTTTCAATCATACTGAAACTGGGTTTACCACCAATGTTCATCGGCCAGTCTTCAATCATAAAATAACGCATTCCTACCAAGCCGAGCGATAAGCCAATCAAGCCATACAGAAAGGCGCATATACCTAACCGTGTATGCTTAACACCGATAATAGGGTCAATACCGTGAATAGGAAACGGCGAATAAACGTCGGCAACCTTAATGCCTTTACCAACCAGCTTTTTGGCTGCCTTTTTCAACAACTCATCGTCGTCGTACATTGCATAAATAACCTTGTTCTCTGTCATAATCTTGCGTATTAATGGTGGTCGTGATGCGCACCTTCAGCGTAAGCTTGTTTTTTGTATGATTCTCCTGAAACCTTAATAATGGTTTTTAATTCACTGATAGCCAGTACAGGGAAATAACGGGTAAACAACAGGTACAATACCATGAATATACCGATGGTACCGATATAAGTACCTACGTCAACCCAGGTAGGGTAGAACATACTCCAGCTTGCAGGAAGATGACCACGATGCAGCGAAGTAACGATGATTACGAAACGTTCAAACCACATACCTATGTTCACCACGATAGACAAGATGAAAGTGATGGTAAGGTTTGTCCGTATTTTCTTAAACCAGAAAAGCTGCGGGGAGATAACGTTGCAAGACATCATTGCCCAATATGCCCACCAGTATTGACCTGTGGCGCGATTCAGGAATGCGTATTGTTCGTATTCTACTCCTGAATACCATGCAATGAATAGTTCTGTAAGATATGCAACACCCACAATTGAACCCGTAACAATAATTACGATATTCATGTATTCAATGTGCTTCGTATGAATATATGCTTCCAGTCGGAATGCTTTTCGGAGAATGAGCATTAAGGTTAGTACCATGGCAAATCCTGAGAATACTGCACCGGATACGAAATAGGGAGGGAAAATGGTAGTATGCCAGCCTGGTATTACAGAGGTAGCAAAGTCGAATGATACAATGGAGTGTACCGAGAAAACCAGAGGAGTTGCTAAACCTGCCAGAACCAAAGAAACAATTTCAAAACGATTCCAGTGTTTTGCGTTACCCGACCAGCCACAGCTTAGAATACTGTATATTTTTTTGGCAGACGGAGATTTTGCACGGTCGCGGATGGTTGCAAAGTCGGGTATCAGACCGATGTACCAAAACACTAGTGAAACGGAGAAGTATGTAGAGATTGCAAATACGTCCCAAAGCAGCGGTGAATTGAAGTTTACCCACAATGAACCAAATTGGTTTGGATGAGGGAAAACCCAGTAAGCCACCCATATACGTCCCATGTGAATGAGTGGGAAAGTGGCAGCCATAATAACGGCAAAGATGGTCATGGCTTCTGCAGAACGGTTAATAGCCATTCTCCAACGCTGACGGAAAAGCAGCAGTACCGCAGAAATCAATGTACCTGCGTGACCTATACCAACCCACCATACAAAGTTGGTGATATCCCATGCCCAATCGACAGTATTATTCAAACCCCAGGTACCAATACCGGTTCCTATAAGGTAAAGAATACAGCCGATGCCCCACAAAGCCATAAGGCCTGCAACTGCCATCAGCATATACCAGCCCTTTGGGGCTTTGCCTTCAATACTTCTGCAAACGTCCTCAGTAACATCGTGGTACGTTTTGTGCCCCAGTATCAGGGGTTTTCTAATTTCTGCTTCCCTTTGCATATCAGTAGTTCAGTTTTTCCTTCAATTATGCATGATCATGTTTCTCTGCCGGTTTTTCGGCAATCTCAATATTTCTCACTTTCACCTTGTAGAAGATATTCGGACGGGTACCAATTTCTTCCAACAGATGATAGGAGCGTGCGCTCTTTGCACTGTGGTGAACCCTGGAACCTGCTGTTCCTCTTTCATCTACCATATCGTTCAAATCTCCAAAAATCAAGGCATCTGTAGGGCAGGCGTCTGCACATGCAGTAACAGCGTCTCCATCTACCAAAGCGCGACCTTCCACTTTAGCCTTCAGCTTACCGTCCTGTATACGCTGAACGCACATACTACATTTCTCCATAACACCTCTGGTACGAACAGTAACATCGGGGTTAAGAACCATTCTTTGCATATGATCCTGAGCCGGATTTGCAGCTGTGAATTTCTTATAATCAGGATAATTAAACCAGTTGAAACGACGTACCTTGTAAGGGCAGTTGTTAGCACAGTAACGGGTACCAATGCAGCGGTTATAGGCCATCTGGTTCAAACCTTCGTTGCTGTGCGCTGTTGCAATTACAGGACACACGGTTTCGCAAGGTGCGTGGTTACAATGCTGACACATCAAAGGCATGAAAACAACTTTTGGGTTATCTTCAGGTCTTTCCATTGCCTTGTATGACCATTCTTCATTTCGTTTACCAATCAGGGACTCCTGATCGGAAGAATAATAGCGGTCTAACCTAAGCCAGAACATGTCTCTTACGCGCAGAATCTCATCTTTACCTACCACTGGAACGTTGTTTTCACTTTGGCAGGCAATCAGGCATGAACCACAACCTATACATGTTGATAAGTCAACGGTCATACCCCAACGGTGTCCTACTTTTTCAACCGGATGCTCGTCCCAAAGGTCAAATGCTGCCAATGGTTTACGGTCACGGGAATCTATATGGCCGTCTTCGTTAACGTCTTCGTGTACCGGTAATGTATGAGTAGGATTATATCCCTCCTGCCAGGCCTTTTTCTCTTCATCAAATATGGTTTCTTTAGTACCATTGTTAAAGAAGGTCAAGGTGGTTTCGCGAATGATTGAGTCGCGTCCCATTACTGTATGGTGGGTTTGTGACGACGCTACATAGTATGATTCTTCAGTACCTGTAATGTCTCCGTCAAGTACATCGTATTTAATAAGACCATCTTTAAAGGATGTAACACGGAAAGCGTTTTTACCTATTGGAACTTTCTTTCCATTTTCGTCCTGAAGATAATCTCCGTACTCTCCTGTTTGGTAGCAGGATTTTCCTATTTTTTCGTTGTTTTCT
Organism: uncultured Weeksellaceae bacterium; assembly: GCA_964508605.1. GTDB lineage: Bacteria > Bacteroidota > Bacteroidia > Flavobacteriales_D > CAZDUI01 > CAZDUI01. The sequence goes on from CAZDUI010000036.1 coordinate 12,474, forward strand.
CCGCGGCCATAACCAAGTGCAATGGCAAGCGTGCCTTCTGCCTGACCCGGTTGGGCAATCACTGGCAATTGAAGATCAACACCGCCAGCTTTAACGATGGCGACACTGGCAGGGTCCTGCTGACCGATGTAGGTTCTGAAACCAAGTTTTTCCATGTCGCGGGGCGCCATGGCGATGTAGTTGTCCCAGGTTACCTTTGTAATGGGGTCAGGCATTTCCTGTAGCCATGGATTGTTGGCGTGGTTGCCCGCACCCATTCCTGGTTTTTGATATACCACAACTTCCCAGTTTCCGGTTGTTTTTGCCTTTTTTAATGCTGTTGAAGCTGCAGAAACTGCGCTGGTGTTAAATTCACCTGTTATAATCCGTTCTTCAATTGTACTTGAACCATTGTGAACCGACCAGTTCCAGTAGTCTTCAAATACAGCATATTCATCTTTTCTGGTAGGATATCCGAATTTTTCCCAAATGGAGCGAATGTACTGATGTTCAGTAACTCCTTTTTCTGACTTTCCTGCACGTTTACCGTTACCACCCCAAACCAGCACACATTCAAGGAAAGAGGCCGTGTCGTACAGAGGGCGGATGAGCGGTTGTGCCATTGCATAATGTCCGCTGGCGGGATTCATATCACCCCAAGATTCCAGATAGTGATTTTCAGCGCCTACATATTTACATTTCGCAGCGGTTTCGTCCATGTACTGGCTAACACAAACCGTAAGTTCAATTCCTGCCAAAGCATCTCCAAAGGCCTGACCTCCGGGTAATGAATAAACAGGATTTACGCCACAAATAATAAGGGCATCAATTTTATCTCCTTCACCGGCAGCGGCCTTCATTATCTTTTCAACTTCTGTATCATCAGCTGCAAACATGTTTAAAGTACGGGTAAGGTCAATTGCACCGTCTTTAGAATAGTTACCCAGCGTTTGGTTGATGGCATTTACCAGAACCTGAATATTTTCATCGTTATCTCCGGCAACAACGATACCTTTTCCTTTGGAAGCCTTAAGTTGTGCACCTGCTTCAGCAATGGCGTCAAGAATATGAGCATCCAGAGACGAAGTATCTACACCGCTATTTCCGCCAACGGCATCGAATAATGCGGCAACAACCAGACTTTGCTGAGAAGGTTTGATGCGACGGCGGATGTCGGCATTGGCTCCTGAAAGAGACATGATGGTTTCGAACTGAAAATGCTTGGACATTTTACCGCCGTCAGGGTTTCTACCGGCAGCATATTGTGCAGCATACGAAGTGCTGTTCAGCCAATTTGCTAAAAAGTCGGCCGACACAGATACAATTACTTCAGCTTTAGAAAAGTCGTACACCGGAATGAAGTTCATTCCGAAAGTTTTCTTATTTGCTTTTCTGATAGCGCTGTAAGACACTGCGTCGTATTGAACGTGCTGAACGCGTGCTTTACCGGGAGCAGCAGGTTCTGCTGTTGCAGCAGCTGTTGCAGTAGAATCCGAAGCTACGGTATCAGCAGTAACCGGAACCGGAGCAGGTGCCACGGCAGTAGAGTCACTGGCTACAGTTTCAGTATTTGATGGAGCTGCTGTCATGATAGGATCGGCTCCATAGCGCAATCTGAAGGCTTCAATGGCCATTAGCAAACTAGGGCTGATGATGGTTGAGGTGAGAAGGACGATGTTACCTCCTTTACCGGCAATCATATCTAATTTTCCGGCAATCTCGCCATCAAAGGCATCCCAAGTAGATTTTGCACCATTGATATACGGAGCCTGAAGTCTTTCGCTATCATATAAAGGAAGGACAGAGGCAGTAATTCTTGGATTGATTCCACCCTTTGTAAAACCGAAATCTTTGTTCGCCTTAATGTGTATAGGTCTTGCTTCACGGGTTTTAACCAGTACCGAAGCATAATCGTTACCGTCGTAGAATGTAGTTGCATACCAATTGGCAACACCCGGTGTAACATCTTCAGGTTTTATTACATACGGTATAGACTTAATTGCAGGAGATTCACAGGCAGCCAAAGTAGCAGCTGCTACGCTGAACCCGAGAAACTTTAAGAAGTCTCTTCTACCGGTTTTGATGTCGTTAATTCCTGAATTGCCCAGAAATTCATCTACCGATTCATTACCGGGAAATTCGTCGTTCTGGTTTTTGATAAACTCGGGAGTTTGGTGTAACTCCTCCAGGCCTGTCCAGTATTTTGGTGTATCTGACATAACTTGTCGCTTAAGTTCTTAATAATGACATTTAGCACATTCCCATCCACCCAATTCTTCTACGGTGAATTTTCCGTCTTCCTTATACAACTTCATGATGTCTTCACGGCGTTTCAGACGTTCGTGAATTTCTTCATAATAACCACCGTTATCAATCAATTGTACTTTGGCTTCTCCGTGACATTCAATACACCATCCCATAGTTAGGGTAGGGCGGGTAAGGGGTTTTTCTAATATATCGGGTTTTACCAGTGAATCTACCGGAGCCAGATATACTGTTTCCATTTCTTCTACTTTACCATGACAATTCTGACAGGTAAGTCCGGCAACCTTTACGTGTTGAGAGTGATTAAAGTAAACGTGATCGGGCAACACATACACTCTGTTCCATACAATAGGATTGGTTTCTCCGGTATATTCCATGTTCGCAGCATCAAAACCTGCTGCTGCGTGAATTTTGCCAATTTCTTCAGTTCCGTACATGGTCCCCTCTTGTATGGCTTTGTGGCAATTCATACAAATATTTACAGTAGGCAAACCTGCGTGTTTACTTTTTGATGCTGAATTGTGGCAATATTCACAATCAATTTGATTGGTGCCGGCATGAACATAATGCGGAAATTTGATGGGCTGAGAAGGATGATATCCTTCGTAAACACCTATACTCTTCATAAATCCATAGGATTGAATTAAGACGGCTCCCACAGCAATTAGTACCAAAACCGAAACCAGTCCCATGTTCTTATTCAGCCATGCTTTGGTCATTTCTTTAGGGGTCATGTCGGGTTTGGGTACATAACCAAATTCCTCATGATTTAATTTGTCGCGGCGCATTCTGTTTAAAGTAGCCAGAATGTTAAAGTTTGAAGCAATAACAGGTCGAAGAATTAGTATTGCGATCAAAAGGAAAATCCAATAGATTGAATTGCTGTTGTTTTCTTCTTCAGCGGGTTTAGGACCTACTTGCTGGGCGGTTGCCCCTGCAGCAGAACCACCACCGGCTGAAAACGTTTCTACGTATTCTGTTATATCGTCAATCTGCTCGTTGGTAAGTGAAGGAAATGCCTGCATGGCACTTTGGTTGTAGTCGTTAAAAACTTTAACGGCATAGGGCACATTGTCCTGAACCAGTTTGGCGCTGTTTCTTATCCACTCGTAATACAAGTCAGCGCTGGCTTCGGCTTCCCACCGACCTTTTGCACCTTTCAGTGCAGGGCCAACCACCTTCTTTTCGGGATGGTGACAAGCGGCGCAGTTTTGTTTGAATAATGCCTCTCCGTTGGCGGCATCAGCGGCGTTCACTGATGTTGCAAGACCGGTTACAAAAAAAGTTCCCATAATGAGAACTGTAGTTTTGCTTCTTATTCTACCGGCTAATTTTTTAAATCCTAATTTCATGTATCCTGGTTTACAGCGAATTTAGTTGACTAAACCTGATTTTCCTTGTGGCAAATTTAGAATAAACACTATTTGCGAATGAAAGGAATTGATAAAATTGATTTATCTAGTGCTAATTTATAACAATTCTAAATAAGATTCAACATATGTACCTTGATTATGAACCCTGAACAGAAAAATTGATTTATGGCAAGATATGTGTTTTTCGCAAAACTTATTATTTTTGCGGCATGATACAGGTCATATTCTATTTCATCATTTTGTCGGGCATGTTATTCAGTAATGTATTACGGGCTCAAAACCATAATTCTTTGAACACTTATAAGCCTGGTGGTGTGCAGGATGCGATAGTTGACTCATTGGATATTACAGGTAATTTGAATTTTGGGGTGAGACAGGGAACCGTTGTAATAAATAAGGAAGGAAGAATAGATGGCGTTATTGAGTTCATGGCTACGCCAATATCTCCGGATCCTGTTCAGATAGACGGTTACCGTGTGCAGATTTTCTTTGACAAGGATATTGAAAAGTCGCGTGACATTCGGTCATCGTTTATGTCATCATACCCAAAAGTGAATGCATACATGGTGTGGTCGGCACCGAATCATTATGTGCGTGTTGGAAATTTCAGAACTGAAATACAGGCAATGAAGTTTAAAGAATATATAAAGAACCATTATCCAGAGACCACAATCATAAAGGAGAAGATTGATCTTCCGGACCTGGACCTGGAACTGGAAGGGTTTAAGAAAGATTAATTTGAATAAGGACTTACAGGGTTCTTGAAACTTCAACCTGTTCGTAGGCTTCTACAATATCGCCAACTTTAATATCGTTGAATTTGTCGATGTTCAGGCCGCACTCGTAACCGGTGGCAACTTCCTTAACGTCGTCTTTAAATCGTTTTAAAGAGCCCAACTGACCGGTATAGACAACAATTCCATCGCGAATTACCCTAACGTTGTTATTTCTGTTAATCTTACCATCCAGCACATAGCAACCAGCAACAGTACCTACTTTGGTTATTTTGAACGCTTCTCGTATTTCGGCGGTTCCGGTAATTTTCTCTTCAATATCCGGCGAGAGCATACCTTCCATTGCCGATTTGATTTCTTCAATAGCCTGATAGATGATACTATATAGACGAATATCGATTTCCTCTGTCTCTGCAAGTTTTCTTGCAGATGCTGAAGGTCGCACCTGGAAACCTATGATAATGGCGTCGGAAGCTGAAGCCAGCAGAACGTCAGATTCAGAAATTGCGCCCACGGCTTTATGAATGATGTTTACGGCAATTTCCTGGGTAGATAGTTTTTCAAGCGATTCGCTTAGGGCCTCTACCGATCCATCCACATCACCTTTAACGATAATATTGAGTTCTTTGAAGTCTCCAATAGCCAGTCTTCGGCCAATTTCATCCAAAGTTATATGCTTGTGTGTTCTAAGTCCTTGTTCTCGAATCAATTGTTGACGTTTTACGGCAATTTCTTTTGCATCGCGTTCATCGTCATATACTTTAAATTTATCGCCGGCACCCGGAGCACCTGTCATACCTAAAACCGAGACAGCCGTAGCAGGTCCTGCTTCTTCTACCTTTACACCTCTTTCATTCTGCATGGCCTTTATTCTACCCCAGATGGCGCCTGCCACCAGGATATCGCCTATTTTTAGAGTACCGTTTTCAACCAAAATAGTAGACACGTATCCTCTTCCTTTGTCAAGTTCTGATTCAATAACGGTACCGGCAGCATTTTTATCAGGATTTGCTTTAAGTTCCAATAATTCGGCTTCCAGTAGTACTTTTTCAAGCAATTGGTCTACATTTAATCCTTTTTTAGCTGAAATTTCCTGGCATTGATATTTTCCACCCCAGTCCTCAACCAAAATATTCATATTGGCAAGTTCTTCCTTTATTTTTTCTGGTTTTGCGTCGGGTTTATCAATTTTATTGATGGCAAAAACCATGGGAACATTAGCAGCCTGAGCGTGATTTATAGCTTCACGGGTTTGAGGCATTACATTATCGTCGGCAGCAATAACAATGATGGCGATATCCGTAACCTGAGCACCTCTGGCACGCATGGCGGTAAAGGCTTCATGACCCGGAGTGTCAAGGAAAGTAATTTTCCGGCCATCGTCCAAAGTTACTCCATACGCACCAATATGTTGTGTGATTCCACCTGCTTCACCGGCAATAACATTTGATTTACGAATGTAGTCAAGAAGTGAAGTTTTACCGTGGTCTACGTGACCCATTACAGTAACAATAGGTGGGCGGGTAACCAAAGATTCCGGAGTATCTTCTTCTTCCTGAGCTTCTTCTTCGCTATCAATCGTAACAAACTGTATTTTATATCCAAATTCTTCAGCAATAACCGATAATGTTTCTGCATCCAGCCTTTGATTGATTGAAGCGAAGATACCTAGAGACATACATGCTGAAATTACCTGGGTAGGCTGCACGTTCATCATTTTTGAAAGGTCGCCAACAGTAACAAATTCAGTAATTTTTAATACACTTTTCTCTTGTTCTGCTTTTTCAAATTCTTCAGCTGTTCGTTGGGCAATTGCTTCACGTTTGGCTTTACGTAGTTTTACAGATTTGGATTTACCCTGTCCACTGAGGCGTTGAAGCGTTTCTTTAATTTCTTTTTGAATTTGTTCTTCAGTACGTTCAGTTTTCTTCTCGGCAGGTTTTCCTTTATTGAAATTCTTTTTCTGATCTTGACGGGCCTGTTCTTCAACGTTTACTTTTTTGATGCGCTTCCTTTTTTTCTTAGATGCATCATCGTTATTTACTGGGGGCGTAGGCTTCTTGGTTCTGTCCTTTTCAACAGGAAGAACAATTTTACCTACGACAGTAGGCCCGGTAAGTGTTTCCGATTTGGCCTTTATAGTTTCAATCTCAACCGGTGCCGGCTTTTCAACTTCCTTTACAGAAACTGGTTCGGTTATGGTTACTTTAATTTCAGGTTCTGTAACTTCTTTTACTTCCGCAATAGGTTCTTTGATTTCTTCTTTTGGAGGTGCAACCGGCGGAACAGGTTTTTTCTTGCCTGCATCAAGATCAATCTTACCAACAACGTTTACCTTAAAGTCTTTTTTAACTTCAGGTTTAATAACTTCAGCGGCAGCATGTATGTTTTTTATTATGATATCTTCCTGCTCGGCTTCCTGTTGTTCCTGCTGTTCTTTTGCTGCATCTTTTAGGGAAATAGTTTCTCTTTTTTCCTTACCAATATTGGCTTGCCTTGCCTGTTCCTTAACGTCTTGATCGCCTTTGAATTCGCCAATCAGCAATTTATATGCATCGGCATCTACTTTTGCATTCGGATTCACCTCTAGAGTGATTCCTTTGGTTTTTAAAAAATCAACAATGGTATTCAATGATATATTGAATTCTCTCGCTACCTTACTAAGTCTTTTAACTTCAGACATTTAATTACCCTCTTTTTTCTTGCAGGTTCTTTTACAATCTGCAAATGTAATGTATTCTGGTCAAACAGCGATGTGTGAAATTTAAGGAACATTGTTTGATGTTGATATTTTTTGATGTGAATTCAGGGTAGATTAGGCATTCGGTTGAATAAGGGAAGAGTTGAAAGAATACACTGCATTCTATAGAGAATTCTGGATTGTATATGATATATAATTAGTTAGCCGTCATGTTTCAAAGTTTTCCGCAAGGTGTATTAAATCTATAATACTTGCTTAGAATGTTATTAATGCGACCAAATTACTTGCTAAAAAAAAATCCGTTGCAGTGTAATTAATGGTTTGTATATTTGCGGTATAAATTGATTATCCAATGAAAAGATATTATTATTTGTTATTTATTCCTTTGACTCTAACCTTTACTGCTTGCGGAGGGGAAGAAAGGGAAGCTGGCGGAGAAAAGACAGAAGCCAATAAAACGGAAACAGATTTCAGTGGAATGGAGGAGATTAAGTTGAATGATAAGGATTTGAATGCCGCCATTAAGGTACCACAAATTGCATCATCTACCGGTGATATAATTCCTGTAACTGTAGACCACGGTTTGGGCGATTTTATTTGGACTGTGAAGGTTGGTGACGGCGAAAAGTTTAAGTTAATGATTGAGAATGCCGAAGGGTTGGGAGATGATTTGATTGGAGAAAAGAAGAAAATGTTTGAGTCTTTCTGGAAAATTGAGTATCTGGTTGACGAATCAAATTTGATTATGTACAAAAAGAGTATTGAAGGTGAAGAAACGGTTCCAGATCAGTATCATGTGTTTGCTGTGGTAAAAATTGACGGCATTCCATATAAGGTATACAGTGATGAGACGGTTCAGTTTAAGAAACCTGACGCTGAAGAAATGCTTAGAAGTGTAAGGTCACTTCTTGAAGCTAACGCTGAGCCGGCCTGATAATTTTTTAGGTTGACTTATATGCGGCCCGGACTTCAGGAATGAAGGCGGGTTTTATTGTAACAGGATTTTAAGGCTATAGTTTTTGAAATACAGCTATCACTTTTCGCTGCGCACTTTTGTTATTCTTCAATATACATGATATTGAAGAAGATGCATTCCATTATCGGTAAATGCCATTCAATCTTCTCCGCCGCCCCCGGGTCTTCCTGAACCTGAATCAGGCTTTTTAGATGGCTTTCCTGATATTTTCTGCCCGAAATTCCATACAATTTCAGCCATGAAAATTCTGCTTTGCCTATCCCACAGTACGTCACCTTTCAGTGTTTCAGTGTCAAGTATATAATTAAAGCGTTGGGTATCCATTGCATCGCTAAGTCGAACCGCAATACTTAGCCGGTCATCAAGGAAAGGTTTTCTTAATGCTAAATCTAAAGTGGGTACTCCGATAAAAGTTCCCTGAACGGTAACTGAATTTGACTTATAATTGAAGTTTAATTGAAAATCGGCATTTTTCCAAAAGGTAATATTACTGATTACCTTGGTGGTCCACGCAGCCGCATTATTCACTAAAGATGCATCAAGGTTTTCTCCGCTGGTTTTGAAATAGAACCAGGATCCACTTACGTTCAGCTTCCACCATTTGAGGAGTTTGATATTGGTATTTGCTTCTATGCCATAAGATTGATTTCGTGCAATGTTTTCAAATCGAACCCGTACTATATTGTCACCAATTACTGTAGCCACCCTTTGAAATGCGTTATTGGTTTCACGGTAAAATCCTACTAAGCTGATTCCCAATTTGTCTTTAAAATAGCTGTAGCCCAATTCAGAACTATTCACATATTCCGGATTCAGAAAAGGATTTCCTACCCGCTGTGTAGTAAGGTCACCAATATCGATAAATGGGTTTAGCATTTCTTCAGAAGGTCTGTTAATTCTGCGGCTATAACTTGCGTTCAGAGTAGAGCCCTCCTTAAGGTCGTAGGTAAGGAACAGCGATGGGAATACTGAAAAGTAGTTATTGGGATATTTCTCGTCTGTAACCATTTGTTCGCTTTCTGTCAGCGCCTGCTCCAGCCTGATTCCTCCCTGATAACCCAATTTTTTATGTTTTCCTGCCAGTTGACTGTATGCTGAAAAGATAGATTCTGTAAAAACGAACCGGTTTGAATACCTCACGTCATTATTATATGTGTCAAGCGAGCTATCGTAGGCGAAAACACGGTTGTCGTTGTCAATACTTCGCATGATTGCTTTTAGACCTGCTTCCAGTTTGCCGTTTATCTTAGGCACAGGCAAAGTATAATCAGCCTGATTAGTAATAAGGTAAAATCTTTCGGGAAGTATGTTTTTTTGAACCAGTGAATTTTCAATTAATGTGTTACCTAAATGGTCAAGGGTGTCTTGTGTAATTTGAGAACTATCTTTTTCAAAAGAACCGGAGTATGCAGAACTGAGATACAATTCATGTCCTTTGTCGTTAAACTTATGAATGTAGAAAATGTTGGCATCCCATGTATACCTTATTTCTTTTTCATAATCAATTCTGCGATATCGGTGTGTAAGGTCGTTTTGGCTGTTAAACTGAAAGAAATTTAACGTCATATCCCGGTATCTTGGATTGGTAAGGAAATTTGCGGTGAAGCCAAGATTGTTTTTTTTGTTTGGTTCCCAGTCAACACCGATGCGCGCAACATGAGAGTAATTCCAACTGCTTCCTCCACGAATTAACCTGCTGCTATAACTGCTGTCCTGCAGATAAAAAGTGCGAAAAACACGTGAAACCATTACAAGATCTTCATATCTGTAGTCATAGCTTGCATTTAGCAATACATTATCTTTTTTGTGATTGATTTGTGTGGAAATTCCATGGTTAAAATTAGTACCCGCATTGAGAGCAATTCTACCATTGGTTCCGGTTTCCTTATTCTTTTTCAACACAATATTAATAATTCCGCCGGTTCCATCGGGGTCGTATTTAGCCGACGGATTACTTATAATTTCTACACTCTGCACCTGAGATGCAGGTATTTTGTCTAATGCTCCTTTCCTGCCTGAACCCAGAAGCGCCGAAGGTTTTCCGTTAATAAGGATGGTAATATTGCTGCTGCCCCTTATACTTATACCTCCGTCATTGTCTATAGAGATTCCGGGTACACCTGCAAGCACATCCAATGCTGAACCACCAGTGGCTACCGCTTGTTTTTCAACATTAAAGACACGTTTGTCAATTCCCAACTGAACAACGTCCTTTTCCTCTTTAAATTCATAAGTTTCTAAATCATTTCCCGTAGGCTTAAGTATCAGTTCACCCATTGAAAGGTTATTTCCATTCCAATGTATGTTTTTTAATTTCAGGGTTTCAAACCCAAAAGAGGTAATAACGAGACTGAAATTGGTTTTTACATCTTTGGTTTGTAATGTAAATTCTCCTTTTTCGTTGGTTACGCCAGTAGAAACTGCATTTAGAGTATCATTTGAATTGAAAATTGCAGTGAAAGCAAATGCTACCGGCTCATTTTTAGAGTCATAAACTGTTCCGGTAATCTGAGCGAAACTCTGAAGGAAGCCACCGCAAATGATAAAAAGTGTGAAAAATATTTTCATTTCACTGCAAAAATAGATGTTTGTGCAAGATGTATATGTAATTTTACGTTAACGGGAAAGGATGAACATTGTTCTGCGACATATTATATTACTTCTAATTGCCTTATATTCTTGTAGCGTACGCGGGCAATCATCAAAAATTGTGGTGAGCGGTGTTATTGTATCTTCTGAAACCGGGGCTGTTCCTATGGCTCCATTGCTGGTGGTGAAGCACAAAGGAACGGGTGGATTTGCTGATTTGTCAGGAAGATTCACGCTGGTATTAGGAAGAAAAGATACATTGCTTATAACTGCACGAAATCATGAGGTTAAAACATACACATTTGCAGACGTGAGTGACAGTATTTTTCTGAACGTAAAATTGTCGTTGCCTGGCAGTACTTTACGCACTGTTGTTGTGCGTCCTGTCAGGGTAGTTAGTGAAGTTCACCGGGATTTGGCTCAAATTAAGAAGGAGATGCCGGATTTTCCAACCGGTTTTGATGCAATTTCAAGTCCTATTACTGCCCTTTACAGTCGTTTTAGCCGCATGGAGCGTAGCCGACAACAAGTAGCAGAGTGGGAATACCGGGATAAGAAACAAGAACTGTTAAAAGAACTTTTTCAATTATATGTCGATGCGGATATTCTTGCTTTGAGTCCGGAAGAATTTGACGATTTTATTGCTTATTGCAATCCGGGAGATTATTTTTTGCGCAATGCGAAAGAACATGAATTAGTCAGCTACTTCCAATTGAATTTCAGACGTTATGTCAGAAGATATATTGACACCGACTGATGATTATAGTTCGGCCGACGACCTGCAGTCTTTGAAGCAATATGTTTTAATGCATGTTCCTATTGATCTTCTTTGGAAAAAGCGCATCCCTTTAAAGTTACGTAACACCCCTGTAATAGAGGAAATAGAATTTGAAAAAGTTGGCAATCCATTACAATTACTTGATTTTTATGAAAAGGGAATGAGTGCGTTAAAATATCGCGTTTCTTCCGCTAAAAATTGGGGTGAATTATCCATTACGATGCTTGAAATGTTGAGTTTACAGGGTTTTTTCGAAAAAGGGCTGATTCATTATTACGGTGTGCCCGCTTCTCCTGAAGAGGTGAAGGCTGATACATGGATTTCAACAGGGAAAATCAGAAAGGAAATCATACAATCAGGAGATGTTGCCCCAACTGAGAGTTTATTCAGTCAATGTCCTGAACTTTTTCGAGAATTGTCCCGAATTACCAGGCTGATGAAAGTAAGGGCAAAAATTGATAGAGATTCCTGATTTTACAGAAATTCTAATGAGAGATGAATGTCGGAGCATGGAATGTAGTGTATACCTTTGCCTGAAACAAAAGAAGTGAAGAATAAAAATTTGCAGATAATATTCATGTCGGTTGCTCTGAGTGCCGGGGTGTTGTTGCTGTGGCAATTTGGCGCCGGAAAATGGGATGTTTACGTAGGTACAATTCTATTGATTGGTGGTTTGCTGGGTTTGTACTTTGCTTATAGGTTTCTGCTGGCATTCATGGGGAAAAAGGAAATTTTACATGAACAGAATGATTTTCCCGAATTACATTCTTTGGAGAACCCTGTCGTAAAAGGGGAGATACAATTGTGCTTTACAATACCAGAGCCCATGATTGTTCGTTTGTTTATTCGCAATGCAGGCAATGATAAACAGCTTGAAGTAAGTAATGAACACTTTGCTGCCGGTATGCATCCACAGGTATTTAATACATGTTTATTAGAGAACGGGGTATGGTATTACGAAATGGTAACAAATAATTATCGCACATCCCGCAAAATGATTATAGATAATTAACAAAATTTGAATGAGAATCTGGTTAATTTTCATTGTTTTATATTTAAATTTCTTAGGAAGGTCACAGGAGGTATTTACAAAACCTTCAATACAATTTGATACCCGCTTGCCTGTAAATACCGGAAACAAGTCTTTTCGCACCACCATGGACGGGATAGCCTATGGTTCAATCTGGTTTCAAATGCGTGTTTTCAAACCTGTATATCTAGGTATGGGAACCGGTTTGTATTACGGAAAGGTGAATGATAATAAGCTTGGTCTCAATGTTATGACCAATGGAAGCATTACCGCATGGAAGCCTTTTGTAAGATTGAGCTACGAACAGACTTTAAATGAGCAGTTTATTTTGACAGGATATGTAAAGGGAGGTTATTCTATGGCTCAGTTTAAAAGTGCGTATTGTACCACAATGGAAAAAGGACCGAAACAGGAGATGCCCTATGCAGAAGGCGGCTTTTCTATCGGTATGCTGGGTCAGGAGCATTTTACTGTCAGTTTCACCATTGGATATTCCTTAATGTTTGAAGAATACGGACCTGAGATGATGTGTTTACCATATTTCAATGGTTTAGAAGCAACTGATAGTGAAGGTGTCTACCAATTTGCTCATGTCGGTTTTGGTTTCGGATGGTACCTGACCCGGCAAAGAGGTGGTTTCACATTAGAGGAGTAGGCTAAACAAAAATTTTCTGTCAGATGTTAGAGTGACATGTTTATACGCAGTCTTTTTATTATTTTGGCCTTACCTGCCTGCCAAGGAGAGGTCGCAATGAATCAAACTATGGAAATGGAAACAAATAAAAATTCTGATATGGAATACGCAACGTTTGGTGGTGGATGTTATTGGTGCCTGGAAACATTATTTCAGCAGCTGAAGGGAGTAATTTCGGTTGAGTCCGGGTTTAGTGGCGGGCATGTAAAAAATCCGTCATATAAAGAGGTTTGTACGGGAAAGACCGGACATGCTGAGGTTATTCATATTAAGTTCAATCCTTCTGAGATTAGTTTTGGAGAAATGCTGGGAGTTTTCTTTGCGACCCATGATCCAACTACATTGAACCGTCAGGGTGGAGATATTGGCACGCAGTATCGTTCTGTAGTTTTTTATCACAATGAAGAACAGCGCAATATTACAAGAGATATTATTGCGAGATTAAATGCTGAAGGTGAATTTGATGGCGCTATAGTGACCGAGATTACGGCGTTTGAGACATTTTACAAGGCTGAAGATTATCATCAGGATTATTATAATAATAATATGAAGCAGCCTTATTGTGAAGCTGTAATTAGGCCTAAGGTCGAGAAGTTTCGGAAGCAATTTGCAGGAAGGTTAAAGTAAGTTTGTTCTGCATAATCAGGATTTTTTATAATTGACATTTCTGATTACCCGCAATTGTACCTGTTGTTTGGGAATTAATCCCACGTTATAACATCAACTATCATATTATCAAATATTTGATTGCGGATGTGTCTCCGGTTGAACTTATAGCAAAATTCGTCAAGGTATAATTGGAGGTACTTTCCTTTTACTTTGTGATATACCCCCAAGATGCTTCTGCATGCATTAAAATTGAAGATGGATTTCCATTTTTCTATGTTACATTCTTCAGATTCAATATTCTGGAATTTCATTCTTAATGTTTCCATATATAGCATCATGCGGTTGAAGGCAACTGCCCTGTCTGTAAAAAGTAATTCGCGTTCATCAATTTCTCCGATATCATCCGAACAAATGATGCGGGATCTGAACCAAAAGAAGGGATTAATACTTAAATAATTATTGTTGATTTGCGAATTACCCCCTGGCAATTTGCTGAGCAATTTTCTCCTTTTCAGCTTTACTTTATCAGGGGATGGAAGAATGTAATCGGGTTCCACAGCTTGTTTCATGCCGGCCATCAGGAGTTCAATGTCTCGGTTCCCCATCACATTCCGAATTCTGTGCATCAGCGACCAAATGGTGTCGTAACGGCTGTGGTTCAGCTGCCTCTGCATTTCGCAGGCCGAAATACCCTTCTTGCTAAAAGTCATCAAAGCCATGGCCAGGAACCAGATTCGAACCGGCAGATTACTGTTTTCCATCATAGTGCCGCTGCGCAGTGTTGTCCTGAAACTGCATTGCTTGCATTCCCATTGCCACTTGGGTTTATGCCAGTAGTGACTGGTGCCACCGCATTTTTTGCATTTTACTCCTGCTTTTTCCCTGAAGGATTTAAAATACAATCTGCAAACTTCCTCATCAGGAAATCGTTGCGTAAATTTAATGATATCCATTGTGCTTCATTTTGCACAAAGATCGAACACAACTCCGTAAACTATTTACGGTTTGTTAAATTAGGTACAATTAAGGGGAATCAGAATTTTAGATAACCAATTGTGGACCGATAAATTTTAAGGCACTCTGTTCTCTCTACATCAAACAGCCTGACTAAATCTTTTCCCTGCTTCAGCATTTCTATAGACATCCAATGCAGCACATGCGTTCCTGACAAATTGTCGCCCAATAGTACTCATCAATATTTGATTCCCTTTAATCTCCAGCAATCCATCATTTTCCATCGATCTTAGTACATCCATCTTAACCTCAGATTCAGTATCTAAGGTTGTACTTCCGTTGCACATTAAATTGAGAATATGTATCTGCGTAATTTTTTCGATGTTGCTTAAGATGTGTCCTTTATCAAAAGGAAATTCACCACGGTTCAGTGATTCCTGCCAGGCTTCAACAGTTTTTCTATTTTGCACCATAATTCTACCGCTATCACTAATTGAAGAAGCTCCTAAGCCAATCATAAAGTGGGTGCCAAAGGTTGTGTAGCCCATGAAATTACGGTGCAGTTTGTTGTTTTTAAAAGCTTTATATAGACTGTCGTGAGGTAGTGAAAAATGGTCCATCCCGATATCTGTATAACCGGCTTCGCTTAGAAGCTTTCGGCCTTTAAGATATAAATTTAACTTCTCTTTTCCGGTTGGAATCACATCCGGATTAAAAGATGCTTGCGCCGGGCGCATCCAGGGCACGTGGGCATAGCTATAAAATGCGATGCGGTCGGGCCTCATACTTTTCACAATTTCTATAGTCCTCTCTATGGTATCGTAAGTTTGTTTGGGAAGTCCGTAAATCAAGTCGAAATTAATACTGGTAAAACCGATTCTTCTGGCTTCAGAAGTTGCGGTTGCAACGTGTTTAACAGTTTGAATCCTGTTAATATATTTTTGTACTTCTTCGTCAAAATCCTGAATTCCCAAACTTAAACGGGTAAAACCTTTTTGATGCAGAATCTCAAGGTGCTCTGTAGTGGTATTTCTGGGGTGACCTTCGATACTAAATTCCGCATCCTGGGTTACTGTGCAGTGCATTAAAATGTTATCAATGAGATAACCTAGATTTTCAGGGCTGAAAAAGGTAGGTGTCCCTCCACCCAGATGAAGTTCTCTTATAAGCGGTTTTTTGCTGAAGTGCTTCAGGTACATTTTCCATTCCTGCAGGATATAGTCAATGTAGGGTTTCTCAACCTTATGATTTACTGTTATGCGCGTGTTACAACCACAATATGTACACAGTGTTTCGCAATAGGGAAGGTGAATATACAAACTGATACCATCATCAGGATTTGAATTTTTTATTTGTTCAATCCAGTCATTTTGTGAAGGTAAATTGTGCCAGTCGGGAACTGTTGGATAACTTGTATAGCGGGGAACAGGGACATTGTATTTTTCGAAAAGGTGCGATATTTCGGGGTTCATGTTGCAAAATTACAAATTCCCGATGGTATGTAAACTGACGATTGTCATTTGTTACGAGTAGTATGCCACGAGTGGGGAGGGGGGCGATTTATTGAGTATTTTTACATTCTTAAAGGTTTAACAATGTCAGTTATTACAGACAAATTGCATATAATAAAATGTTTGACACCGTTTAGGTTATGGAATATATTTTCGCTTCGTCTCAGTTTTTATCTGTCAAGAATTATTAACAGACCGGTTCATTTCGGGATGCCTATGAGTATTTCAATCGAACCAACTACTGCCTGTAATCTGGGTTGTCCGGAATGTCCCAGCGGATTGAAGCAGTTCACCCGCGAGACAGGAAATCTTAGGGAGGATTTTAATAAAAAACTACTACAGACATTTGGACGACGGTTGATGTATATTAATTATTACTTTCAAGGTGAGCCTTTTATTAATCCTACTTTTCTTGATATGGTGAAAGAGGCTTCTGCCCGACGTATATATACAGCAACTTCCACCAATGCTCATTTTCTCAATGATGAGGTGGCGAAAAAGACAGTAGAAAGCGGACTAAAGCGGTTAATCATCAGCATAGACGGCACTACTCAGGAAACCTATCAGCAGTATCGCATTCATGGTAGTCTGGATAAGGTTCTTAAGGGAACACGTAACATTGTAAAATGGAAGAAGGAATTGAAAAGCAATACCCCTCATGTTATCTTTCAATTTTTAGTGGTTAAACCGAATGAACATCAGGTGTCTGATGTATTTAAGTTGGCACACGAGCTCGGGGTGAATGAAGTCCGGTTAAAAACAGCCCAGTTTTACGATTATAAATCGGGTAATCCTCTTATGCCTGAAAATGAAAATTATAGCAGGTATGTTTTGGGTAAAGATGGAAAGTACAAATTGAAAAACAAAATGATGAACCATTGCTGGCGCATGTGGCAGGGATGTGTAATTACTTGGAATGGAAAGGTGGTTCCGTGCTGCTTTGACAAGGATGCACAACACAGAATGGGCGATTTGAATAATAATTCTTTTCATTCCATTTGGAGAAGCAAGGAGTATCGAGACTTTAGAAAGGCGGTTCTAACAGCCCGTAGCAAGATTGATATATGTACAAATTGTTCTGAAGGAAGTAAGGTATGGAATTGAATGAAGACTATATTAGAAGCAAGTTCCAGAGCCTTAGTGATATTGAATTGATTCGTTTTTTGGAATTGGATTGGACAGAATATTCGCCTGTTGCGGTTGACATAGCGAATCGGGAGTTTGCTTCCAGAAATTTACTTCCTGAATCCATTCAAAAATTAGCCCTGATGATGTGGCAGGAATATATTAATAAGAATATCAAGCAGATACTTTTTAGGGACAAGGAAATTCACAGCAGATTTTGTACCCAGGAAGAGATGATTGAATTGGTGAAGGTGTCAATTAAATTCTGGAAAAACCGTCAGGAATTACTGAATGTAGACTCCACAAAATACTGGGCCGGAATTTTATAAATATCCGGTTAAAGGTATTGAGAATTATTTTTTTGCAGCAGCTGCATTTATTTTTGATAATGCTTTTTCTGCCGATTCTTTGCTTTGAAAGGTGATGGCAATAAACGGCATCATTTCTATGGATTCTTCAGGAAAAAGGGTTGTTCGTGTATCCCATTTAACAAGAGGTTTTGTTTTTTTTGTGTCTATATAAAGATTATATCCTGCATCAAAACCGTTGATAGGATCATTTTTTTCAATTCTTGCTTCCTTCAGGTTAAGATCTGAAATATTTACTTCGGAGATGATGTAGGTCATTTTTTCATAATTCATATAGCCAATTTCGTATCCAAATAACACTCCGTTTTCCAGATGATAATATTCTTCTCCAATTTCTACTTCAAAGAAAGTTCGTGCACCGGTAAATTCGAATTGGGTTTCTCCCAATAAGATGGTTCTTGGTTCTGATTGAGCGAAGGCTAACGTTGGTAAAAGAATACCCAGAGCAAGTACGAATGATTTCATAAAAAATTGATTATGTCAAAAATACTAAGGAAAGAGATACAATGGGTTAAGAATTCGTGAAGGATTCGTTTGATTTCGCTAAAGGTTCAGACTTTCATTATATCGGCCTCCTTAGCGTCAACCAGGGCTTCGGTTTTCGTTACATACTGGTCGGTAAGCTTTTGAATGCTTGCTTCAGCGTCTTTTACCATATCTTCAGGCAAACCGTCCTTTTGCAGACTCTTAATCATATCATTGGCTTCTTTGCGCTGATTACGGATACCAACTTTAGCGTGTTCGGCTTCATTACGTGCTTTTTTAACGAGCTCTTTCCGACGTTCTTCAGTAAGGACGGGTACATTAATAAGGATTAATTCTCCGTTGTTTTGTGGATTCAAACCCAGATTTGCGTTGGTAATCGACTTTGCTATTTCTTCCAGCATTTTCTTTTCCCACGGCTGAATCGTTATGGTGCGTGCATCCAATGTGTTAACGTTTGCCACCTGACTCAATGGTGTCATGGAACCGTAATAGGATACAACCACAGAATCGAGCATGGCCGGCGATGCTTTTCCAGCTCTTATTTTTAGCAATTCATTTTCAAGATGGTCTAATGCTTTCTTCATTCCATCTCTGGCTTCATCTAATACCAGTTGCACATCTTCATTCATGATACAGAAATTATGGAGGCAAATATAAAAATCAAAACTCAACCAAAGTACCTACCTGTTCTCCGGTAACAACTTTAAGCAGATTTCCTGGCTTGTTCATATCAAAAACAATAATAGGAAGCTTGTTTTCATTACATAAAGTAAAGGCGGTTAAATCCATTACGTTTAGCCCTTTTTCATATACTTCATTAAACGAAATGATGTCATATTTCATTGCATTAGGGTCTTTTTCCGGGTCGGCAGTATAGATGCCATCCACCCGTGTGCCTTTCAAAATCACATCTGCATTTATTTCTATAGCACGTAAAGAGGCAGCTGAATCTGTTGTAAAGTATGGATTTCCTGTCCCTGCGCCGAAAATCACTACTCTGCCTTTTTCTAAATGTCTCACCGCCTTGCGCCGAATAAAAGGTTCAGCAATTGCTTTCATCTCAATAGCACTTTGTAACCGCGTATCAACGCCATTTCTTTCAAGAGCACTTTGCAAGGCCATACTATTAATCATGGTGGCAAGCATCCCCATATAATCGCCCTGAGTTCTTTCAATACCACCTTTTTCGGCTTGAACCCCTCTGAAAATATTTCCTCCGCCAATTACTATTGCAATTTGAATTCCTTTCTGAAAAATGGTTTTTACTTCTTCAGCGTATTGATTCAATCGGTCGTGATCTATTCCAAATTGCTTTTCACCCATCAGGGCTTCTCCGCTTAATTTCAGTAATATGCGTTTGTATTTCATTTCAAGTGGTTATTAATAGCAAAAAAAAAGGGAACTTAATGTTCCCTTATCTTTATTAGTTTAATGATACTCTTTTAAAGTCGCTTACCGTGAGATCCTTATCGGTTTCTTTCAAAAAGTCTCTTACAGTTTTTTTATTGTCGCGAACAAAAGCCTGATTCAGTAATGTATTTTCCTGGAAGAATTTGTTAAGTCGACCCAGTGAAATTTTCTCTGCTACGTCTGCCGGCTTTCCTTCCTGAATAGCTAATTCTTTACCAATTTCCAGTTCTCTGTTGATAGTATTCTGGTCAACCTGATCTTTGTCAACAGCGATTGGAGCCATGGCAGCAATTTGCATCGCAACCTGGCGGCCAATTTCCTGCAAATCTCCTGACTTATTCAAACCAACAATACAAGCTACCTGATTTCCCGGGTGATTGTATTCTGCAACAAAACCAGATTCTACTTTACTGTAGTGACCGATTTCAATTTTCTCGCCGATTACCCCAATCTGTTCGGTTATCTTATCTCCAACAGTTAGTTTATCATCGTATTTCTGAGCAAGAAGTTCAGCAGTAGATGCTGGAAAAACCTGAAGTGCAATGTGCGCAATTTTATCAACAAACGCTCTGAAATCGTCGTTTTTAGCCACAAAATCGGTTTCACAGTTTACAGCTACCAGTACTCCACGGCTTTTGTTGTCTGCCGACAAAGCAATGGCTAAGCCTTCTTTGGCTTCATTATCACCACGTTTGACAGCAACCTTCTGACCTTTTTTCCTTAAAATATCAATTGCTGCTTCAAAGTCACCGTTAGCTTCTTCAAGTGCTTTCTTACAATCCATCATACCTGCACCCGTTCTTTGGCGAAGGGTGTTTACATCTTTTGCTGTTATCGTTGCCATTGGAAATATAATTTATGCTTCTGCAGTTTCTTCTTTTTCTGTTTCTACTTCTGTTTTATCCTTGCTGTGCTTTCTTTCCTCAAGTCCCTCCATAACAGCGCCACAGATAACGTCCAAAATTTTGGCAATGCTTTTTGACGCGTCGTCATTTGCAGGAATAGGAAAATCTACTTCTGTAGGGTCTGAATTGGTATCTACCATTGCAAATGTCGGTATGCTAAGACGCTTAGCTTCGGCTACTGCAATATGTTCTTTTTTAATATCAATTACAAAAATTGCGGCAGGCAGACGTGTTAAATCAGAAATACTACCCAGATTTTTCTCAAGTTTAGCACGCTGACGGTCTACTTGTAGTTTTTCACGCTTTGATAACGTGTTAAACGTACCGTCATTTTTCATTTTATCAATGTTGTTCATTTTGCGAACAGCCTTGCGGATGGTAGCAAAGTTGGTAAGCATACCACCAGGCCAGCGCTCGGTAACAAAGGGCATTCCGGTTGCCTTTACGCGCTCTTCCAGAATTTCTTTAGCTTGTTTTTTGGTGGCAACAAACATGATTTTTTTTCCTGAGCGGGCAACCTGCTTTATGGCAGCAGCCGCTTCTTCAAGCTTCATGATTGTCTTATTAAGGTCAATGATATGAATTCCTTTTTTCTCGCTGAAAATATAAGGAGCCATATTCGGGTGCCACTTGCGCTTCAGGTGGCCAAAGTGTACTCCTGCATCCAGGAGTTCGTCGAAGGTAACTTTTGACATTTGTTTATTGATTTACGTTCATAAAAAAGCAACTGCCGGGTAGCCCAGTTATACTGAAGTCCCGGCAGTTTTGATTCTAAATCGGTTGTATATATAAGTTCACAATAATATTAACGTTTGCTGAATTGGAAGCGTTTACGAGCTTTCTTTTGTCCCGGCTTTTTACGCTCAACCATTCGGGGATCACGTGTCATCAAACCTTCTTCTTTTAAAGAGGGTTTATATTCTGCGTTTATTTTTACCAATGCACGGCTAATCGCCAATCTGATGGCTTCAACTTGTCCGGTCATACCGCCACCTTCAACATTTATCATTACATCGTACTTGCCTTCAGTTCCGGTGATTTGAAAAGGTTGCAATAATTTACTTTGCTGCGTAGGAACAGGAAAATATTCAACAGCAGTTCTTTTATTTACAGTAATGTTGCCTTTGCCTTCCTTGAGGTATACCCGAGCAACTGATGTTTTGCGACGACCTAAAGCATTTGTTACTTCCATTGGAAATCTTATTTAAATGTATCTAAATTTATTGTTTTGGGTTGCTGAGCTTCGTGCGGATGCGCTGAGCCGGTGAACACGTGTAAATTTCTGAATAATTCAGCTCCCAACTTGTTCTTCGGTAACATACCTTTAATAGCTTTTTCAACAACACGGCCAGGGAATTTACTCATCATATCCTTAGCAATCGTTTCCCGCTGACCGCCGGGATAACCGGTGTGATGAACATAAATTTTGTTGTTCAGTTTGTTACCCGTTAATTGTATTTTTTCGGCATTTACAACAATAACATAATCACCACAATCTGCATGAGGGGTGAAGGATGTTTTGTGTTTGCCGCGCAACATACGGGCAACCTGACTGGCCAAACGTCCAAGAGTCTGTCCTTCTGCGTCAACTAACAACCACTCCTTAGTGGAGGTCTCCTTGTTCACAGACACCGTTTTGTAACTTAATGTATCCACAGTATCAATAGCTTTTCGTTAAAAATTCGTAGTACTCCCCATTTTGGGGCTGCAAACATACGGCTAATTTTCAATACTAACAAACCAGTCTGAAAATATTTCAAATTATTTTTTGATGCGAAGCCAATTTATAAGGTTCCATATATTTCAATGCCGGGAGTTGATTGCATTCAACTTTTCATTGATCTGCCGCAAACAGGAATTTATTTGGACTTACTAATTCACTTTTTACGGCATACATTACTATTCCGGCAGTGTTTTTTACACCCAGTTTCGACATGATGTTCTTGCGATGCGTATTGACGGTATGCGCACTTAAAAATAGTAACTCTGCAATTTGCTGATTGGTGTAGCCCTCAGAAATCATTCTGATAATCTCAAGTTCTCTGCTGCTTAATGTTACCGCTTCACAATTAAAGGATTCTAACTCCAGGTGCTCAATATCGATATTCTCTTTTTGCATGGTTTCAAGAATCTTCCCGCAAAAAAATTGATTCCCGCAAGATGTTTGACGTATGCAGTCTACTATTTCCGCAAGGTCACAGTCCTTTTTAATATGACTTGTTACACCTGCCCTTAATGCATTAATTACCGTCTGACCGCTCTGCTCTATGGTTATTGCCGCAAATCGGGTACCTTTGCTTTTTTGTTTTAGTATGGGAATAATGTCTATGGTAAATCCTGGCGATGCGTAATCTATCAGAACAATATCTGGTTGGAAAAATTCGCATTGCTCCAGCAATTCCTGATTTGTTCTTGCTTCAGCGGCTATTACAACATCTTTGCAGGTTTCTAATATCGTTCGTAAACCAATTCTTATTAATTCGTTAGGATCTGCAATTACTATTGAAAATGGCATGTCAGACTAGTTTATTTAGAACAAATCTAATTAAAGTTTGCCAACAAATACAAAAATCTTATGACACTACTTCAAGTGTGTTGATATTGAGTGTCATACGGTCTGACGTGGCCAGCACATTTTCAAAGTGCTTTTTGGCTTCCTGTACAAAAACATCCTGATGAGTATACCTAGCACTGTAATGTCCCAGCAACAATAATTTAACGAGAGAATCTTTTGCTACAATTGCTGCTTCGGTTGCTGTACTGTGAAAAGTTTCTGCTGCACGTATTTTATGCTCCTCCATAAAAGTACTTTCATGGTATAATACCGTTGCGCCGGATATGTATTCTTTCAGCGACCGGTCAAAAATAGTATCGCTGCAATAAGCATAGCTTAATGGCTCCCGGGCAGGTATTGTATAGTGTTCCGGTTTGTAAATAATACCTTTTGAATCCTTGTAGTCCATGCCGGATTTTAAGAATGGGTATGCCTCCAGCGGTAGTTCATGCTCCTTTATTTTGAGCTTGTCTATACGGGGTTCTTTTGGTTTTTCGGTAATCAAAAATCCACAGGTAGGAATGCGGTGCTTTAACGGGAAAGAATATACCTTGAGGTTGCGGGTGCTGAAAATCTCATGTTTGGTATCGTAATTCAATGGATGAATTCTTAATTCATAGTTCAGACGGGTATTTGATACCTTTAAATGTAAATTAATAATTTCCTGTAGTCTGTCATCACTATAGATATTCAAAGGTTTGGTTCTGCCCAGTAAATGCATTGAACTCAGTAATCCAAAAAGTCCAAGGAAATGATCACCGTGCAAATGGGAAATAAGAATATGTTGAATACTTTGTAGAGGCAGATGCATAGTACGCATCTGTAATTGTGCACCCTCTCCGCAATCAATCAGAATGTAGTCGTTATAGTGTTTTATTAGCTGAGAGGTAGGATTTCTTTTTACAGTGGGAAGAGCAGAACCTGATCCTAAAACATATAAAAAAAAGTCCATGTTAAAGGAAACCGATTTTATTCCTCTTCGTTAAGACCCCGTTCAACTTCTTCCATATATATATAATCAATTGCTTCATTCAGGGTAGGGGTAATTACCAATACAGTATGAAGCTGAGAAATCTGTACAAGTTTCGTTACGCTCTCCTGTAATCCGCAAAGCACAAAAGAACCACCCGAACTCTTACACAGACGGTTGGCAACCAAAATAGCACTTAGTCCACTGGAGTCGCAATATCTTGTATCAGTTAGGTCAATAATAATGTTGTTAATCCCACTCTTATTTAGGAAAACAATTTCTCCTTTCAGTTCCGGAGCATTTGTAGTATCCAGTTTCTCAACTTTACTTGATATCAACGTGTATTGTTCTTCCTGCTTTTTCTCAAAATTCATGACGAAAATTTTTCCAAAGTTAATAAAATCTAACAATGAAGGCTACTATTAAGAATTCTAAATGTAATACCGGGAATTTCTCCTCTGATTTCTTTGAGAAAGTAACGCTGTGCTATTAAGAGTTATTTTGAATAGATATCCGGCGTTATGATAACAGTTTGAAGTGTCAAAGTGTAAAATTAAAATAATGAATAACAATAGTTTATTAGATTCTCAGAGAATAATTTTATTAAAAGAGCTGATTTTTTTTGCAAGACCTATTCATTTTATAGGATTATCATTATCTTTGTAGCCCCATAAAATTTGAAGTCATGTCAAAAGTTTGTCAGCTTACCGGAAAAACAGTAATGTCAGGAAATAATGTGTCGCACTCTAACAGAAAGACACGCCGTAAATTTTATCCCAATCTGGTGAAAAAATCGTTTTTCCTTGCGTCTGAAAACAAGACGATTACTCTTAGAATTTCTACTTCAGCTTTGCGTACCGTTAGTAAAAAAGGTATTGAGGCTTGTGTTAAGGAAGCTCGTGAAAAAGGGTATCTGGTGGATTGATTGATATTAAATTATTCAATATATAAGGCAGTCTTAGGACTGTCTTTTTTTTTCCCTACTCTTTAGGTAACGCGTTTATATGAAGTGTAGAAAACTTTATTTTCACAATTCTTAGAAAAATACGTAAATTTCGTTTGCTCATTCAGTTTTCATTTATATCTTTGCAGCCCTATTTTAAGAAACTAAGAAGCCATGGCAAAAAGAGGCAATAGAATTCAGGTGATATTGGAATGTACAGAGCATAAAACTAGTGGTATGCCTGGAACTTCAAGGTACATCACTACAAAGAATCGTAAGAACACACCCGATAGGATGGAATTGAAGAAGTACAATCCTATTCTTCGCAAGTATACTGTTCATAAGGAAATTAAATAATTTAAACAATGGCAAAGAAAGTTGTAGCGAGTCTTCAAAAAGGTGGAGGTAAGCAATTTACCAAGGTTATCAAAATGGAACGTTCTCCTAAAACAGGAGCGTTTGTTTTTAAGGAAGAAATTGTTCACAATGATAAGGTAAACGATTTCTTTAACAAGAAATGATTAATTAATGATCTTTACAACCCTGTATCAATAGGTGCAGGGTTTTTTTATTTTTACTGAATGGGATTATTCGGATTTTTTAGCAAGGACAAGAAGCAGCGGCTGGACGAAGGATTAGAGAAAACTAAGACATCCTTTTTCGGGAGACTAAGCCGTGCAATTGCGGGCAAGAGTAAGGTGGATGACGAAGTTCTTGATAACCTGGAAGAAATATTAATTACTGGAGATGTAGGTGTAGAAACTACATTGAAAATTATTGAAAGAATTGAAAAACGTGTGGCCCGCGATAAATATATGGGCACTTCCGAACTCAACGGAATACTTAAAGAAGAGGTAGCATCATTGCTAGCAGAAAATCATTCAGCTGAAATTGCTGATTTTGAGCTTCCTGATGTCGAGAAGCCGTACGTAATCATGGTAGTGGGTGTTAACGGAGTAGGAAAGACCACTACTATTGGTAAATTGGCACATCAATATAAAGCCAGGGGTTATCGTGTTACCCTGGGGGCAGCGGACACTTTTCGTGCAGCTGCAGTAGATCAACTAAAAATATGGGGGGAAAGGGTACAGGTTCCGGTAATTTCTCAGGGAATGGGCGCTGACCCGGCTTCTGTTGCTTTTGATACACTTCAAAGTGCTGTTTCTTCAGGTAATGATTTGGTTATTATCGATACAGCGGGAAGGTTGCATAACAAGATTAACCTGATGAATGAGTTAAGTAAGATTAAAAGAGTTATGCAAAAGGTTATCCCTGACGCACCCCATGAGATTCTTTTGGTTTTAGATGGGTCAACAGGTCAGAATGCTATTGAACAGGCACGGCAGTTTATTGCTGCAACCGAAGTAAATGCTCTAGCCCTTACCAAACTGGATGGTACGGCAAAAGGAGGAGTGGTAATTGGTATTTCCGACCAATTTAAAATTCCGGTAAAGTATATTGGAATTGGCGAGAAAATGGAAGATTTACAAGTGTTTAACAGACATGAATTTGTTGACTCCTTGTTCGGTTAAAACTCTTAACCGGTATACACTAAATATTTAAATAGAAATCTTTGGTAAGCTGGTAATATGTTGAATGATATTTATGCCGACTTTCTTCAATAATTATTTTTTCTGAATGTACTCTTTCAATTGATTTCCTGCCACATTCAATCATCAATCTTTTTGCACGTCTGTTTTCGAGAGGTAAAACAATTGCTATGCGATGTATTTTAAGATGAAAGTGATTCAGATAATGGATAATTTGCCTCTCTTCTTCCGCCGGGTAAATAAAGGATAGCCTGCCTTCATCAGTTAGGTGGCTGTGGGTATATTCGAAAAGCTGGAATAGCGTTAAATTTATGCTGGAACGGGCTATTTGTCTATTGTTTGTCGTTGAATTAGGTTGGTATTTGAAATATGGAGGGTTGCAAATCATCAGATCAAAATCACCCAGGGCATCTTGAAGGTCCAATGCTGTATTTAATAGGGTAATTCTATTTAGCCATTTTGATTGACTTATGTTTGTTTCGGCATTGGTAAACGAGAGTATGTCCGGTTCAATAGCGGTAATTATAACTTGTTGATTTCTTTGTGCGAGCATTAAAGCCAGAAGACCGGTGCCTGTACCAATATCAAGTGCCGTTTTAATATTTTCTGTTTTGGTCCAACTGCCCAGCAATACTCCGTCTGTACCTACTTTCATTCCGGCAACATTTTGGATAATTGTAAACTGCTTAAACTTAAACTCGCGGGACATGCTCTTTTATAATTCTTTTAATCCATCAGGTATCTCAAGAATCAATTTGTGTGACGCTTCATTAATGCTCAAAATCAGGTCTTCTGCTAATGGTATTAGAATTTCGTTGGAATTGCGTTGTAAAGTAAGCACCATATTTCCGGCGTAGTTGTCTACCCGCGTAATTTCACCTGCGTATTCTCCGTTGCCGTCGTAAACTTGCCATCCATGTAATCCGTCAGGGTCGATGTTTTTTGAAGAGATTTTTACATCTTTGGCATTGAGTAAACATTTAGATCCAATATACATGCGAGCCTGAAGGTCTGAAGAAATTTCTTCAACTGAAATTTGATAGGTATAGTGTGATTTTTCAATCCATTCATTTATTTTAAACGGTACGGGAAGTCCGTCTATTTCAATAAATAGATATTTAGGCTTTTTAAGAAGTCCTGCCTTTTCTTCCAGAAGATTGATTAAAAAAATACCTTTATAACCAACGGTTTTACTAATGTTTGCAACATGCAGAAGTGTTGGTTTCGTGTTCATTTTTTTAAAAAAAAAAATCCCGGTATTACCCGGGAACTGTTAAATTATTTATTTTTTAATTAAGCCTGGGGTTCAGACTCTGCTTCATTAGATTCTTCGGTTGCCGGTTGTTCAACAACAGACTCTTCAGCAGCAGATTCCTCTGCAAGGGCAACTGCCTCTGCTTCTTCACGTGCTTTTAACTGTGACACGGCTTTCTCTCTCTCAGCCTGCAGAATACGAGATGATTCACTTGCAGCTGCATTTGCCAGATGGTCGCGCTTACCTTGGATCTTGCTTTCTTTTTCTTTCATCCATACATCGAATTTTGCATCGGCTTGCTCTTGAGTCATGGCGCCTTTCAATACGCCTCTGTTCAGATGATGGCGATGAAGTGCTCCCTTGTATGAAAGTATTGCACGGGCAGTATCTGATGGTTCAGCACCATTTTGAAGCCATTGTACGGCTCTTCCTAAATCCAGTTCAATAGTAGCAGGGTTTGTATTTGGATTATACGTTCCAATTTTTTCAATGTAACGTCCGTCTCTTTTAGAACGGCTGTCGGTTGCAACAATATGGAAAAAAGGTTTTCCTTTTTTACCGTGTCTTTGTAATCTGATTCTTACTGGCATAAGATTAATTGTTAAAGGGTCCTAAACCCGGTTAATTAATATGTTTAAATTTAAATGGACGGCAAAGATATGAAATTTTTAGTAATTCCAAGAAAATATTTGAGTATGCATCAGGGCAAACTCATACTTTTATTCCCAATAGCTCGCTAAGATAGGCTTCATTCC
>CAZDUI010000037.1:0-40737 GCA_964508605.1 uncultured Weeksellaceae bacterium
CAAAAATCGGCAATCCCGGCAGGCTTAGCAAGATGTAGTTGGTCGGGGGGATACAGTGGAATCTATATTCTCATCAGCACCATAGGCATATCCCAGCATGTCGTAATAATATCTGTTGCCGTTGCGAATAAATGTCCACCCGTCGGGACCAATTACCTGAAAAGGGCCTGAAAATTCCATTGCCGTGTCGCCGTTAAACCAAACATTATAACCTGAGACTCTTCCAAAATTCTGGTAAACGGTTGTGTCAGGATTTATTTTGTGGAACCTGTATATATGGTCTCCTAACAATATTAAATATATTTTTTGCGTAGGGAAGGCAACATTTTCATATATCCCCTCTAAAGGAATGTTGTCAGAAGAATTGTAATCTTTTCCTGTTTCTTTTTTAATTCTGCACCCGGTATTTATTAATAAAAATAACATTGCCATGGAGCATAATATATTTCGGTACTTCATCATTTGTTTTGATTACTCGGGATGCCAGCGATAATGTCCTGTGATTTTTGCCTGAAACAGATAATCTTCCATCCGGTTACCGCAACAAATATTATGAACAATGTAATACCGGTTGGTCCATGTAACCTTTTTACTTACCACAATACCCACATGTCCGGGTTTGATATCCCAGAAAACGATATCGCCGGGCTGGTAATCCTCCGGATTATCGGTTACAGGTAGTTTTTTGCCGTGTCGCTCAAAAAATGTTTCCATATTCGGGGTACGCCGGTGGTCAATATTGGTATCCAGTTTGTCGGTTTTACGTCGGCGGTTATATGCCTCACGGGCTTTCTTCATATCTTCATGTATCAATTTTTGCAAATCATACCCCAACTCCCTGTATGCCCATATAACTACATCTGTGCAAACACCAATACCCTCCGGCGGATTTCCTCCCGGATACTTCATGCTGAAATAGGACGGATCGTATTTCACTTCCTTAAGGGTAAGTTTCTCGGCTGCAGCACACAGTTTATCAGTAAAAGTTTGAGCATATATACCTACCTGAAAGAAAGGAATAAAGAGCAATAAACTGAATAATTTCATATCAGGCCGAAACGACAAAATCCGTGCAAGGTTTCTGCCGTTTGTCAATTTTTTAGACCCAACCATTGGATTGCAGGTTATTTTTGCCTGTGTGAAAAAGCTCCTTGCTTTATATTTTATAGCACAAACCACAGCGTTATGGTCGCAAAGTTCTGTAAAAAAGGAGCATAATATAATCGCAACCTATCAGTCATAAGGAATTAAGGTTGACGGAATTCTGGACGAAGATATTTGGAGTTCCATTGAACCAGCGCGGGACTTTGTAATGCAATATCCATTTGACACTGCCCTTGCCGTTACCAGGACAGAGGTTAAAGTGGCATACAATCACAACTTTTTCTATTTGGGAGTAACTTGCTATAACACGCACAAAGAATACGTTATCACATCATTACAACGCGATTTTGAGTTTTATGGAAGTGATGCATTTGCAGTATTTATTGACCCGTTTCAAGACCAAACCAATGGATACAGTTTTGCGGTGAACCCCATGGGAGTGCAACGCGAAGGACTGGTGGTAAATGGCGGCTCGTTTGGTTCTACTACCGACTGGGATTGTAAATGGTACGCTGAAACTTCGCGTGGCGACGGCTTCTGGACTGTTGAAATCGCAATTCCGCTTAGAAGTTTGAAATATCGCACCGGCGACACATGGCGTATCAATTTTGCAAGAAATAATCCGTTGCAAAACGAAATTTCTGTTTGGAGTGCCATTCCAAGGGTATTCTCGGTAGAAGCGCTGGCATTTACAGGTAAATTAAATTGGGGTGCAGAGCCACCGCCACAAAAAAGTGCCGCAAGCATCATTCCATACGCAACAACAAGATTTATAGACGACTACACTGATAATGAAAAACCACGTCTAACGCCGGGCGTTGGATTAGATGCAAGGATTACCGTGTTAAAATCTTTAAACCTTGACCTGACCGTGAATCCAGATTTTAGTCAGGTAGAAGTAGATCAACAGGTTACTAATCTTTCCCGGTTTAGTTTATTTTTTCCCGAGAGAAGAAATTTTTTTCTGGAAAACAACGACCTGTTCGGATTATTCGGGTTCCGGCAAATAAGACCGTTTTTCTCCCGAAGAATTGGCCTGTACGCCGGTAATACTGTTCCTATATTGGGCGGTGCCCGTTTAAGCGGAAAAATTAACCGTAACTGGAGAATAGGATTCATGAATATGCAAACCGAAGGTGTTGGTAAAAGCGGGTTGCCGGCCGAAAATTTCACGGTAGGTGCTTTTCAACGCGTTGTAGGTGCACGTAGCAATATAGCAGGAATCTTTGTTAACCGGCAGGGATTTGCAGGTAACCATCTTAATTACAGCGACTACAACCGGCTTATTGGGTTAGATTACAACATACAAAGTAGCGACAACCGGTTCAGAGGCAAATTATTCTACCATCACAGCTTTTCTCCCGGTATTAAAAACAACAATTACACACATGCATCATGGCTGATGTACAGCGACAATAAATGGCAAATTATGTGGAACCACGAATACGTTGGAAAAAACTATCGTGCCGACGTAGGTTTTGTGCCGCGTACCGCTCATTACGACCCCATTTCTGACCTTATTGACTATAGAAGTTACTGGCGTTTGGAACCAGATATTAGCTATAACTTTTTTCCAAAAAAGGGCAACATTCAAAGCATCAGTCCCGGATTGTATTTAAGCAGCTATCACAACGAGAAGTTCACTGAATTTACTGAATACCTTGTACAGGGCCGCACAGAAATAATTCTCAGAAATACGGCAGAACTGAGTGTTAATATCAATGCTTACATGACAGATTTATTCTACCCCTTTGATGTAACAGGCCTTGACAGTACTCCGCTTACCCAGGGCAAATACTCATGGAATACGGCACTGGTATCTTTTGCCGGAGATTCCAGAAAAAAATTCACCTATTACACACAAGCTGAATACGGCACATATTATAACGGAACCCAACTGGCACTTTATATTGAAGCGGGATACAGAATACAGCCTTTTGGAAGCGTCAGTCTGAGCGTAACCTATAATAACATTACTTTACCGGAACCCTATCCTACGGCCAATTTATGGCTTATGGGACCGCGCATCAGCCTGGCATTCACCCGATCGGTATTCTTTTCTACTTTTATTCAGTACAATACACAAATTCAAAATTTGAACATTAACAGCAGAATCCAGTGGAGATTTAAGCCCATGAGCGATTTATTTATCGTCTATACCGACAATTACGACAGCCGATATATGGCTATCAGAAACAGGGCTTTGGTTGTAAAACTAAGTTACTGGTTTAATTAAATAGCTTTTTTCAGCTTATTATCATGGGGGATATGGTCCCATGTAACTCATACAAGGTATGGGATAGGGAACAAAACATCTGTCAGCAAAATTATAATTCAGGTCGATGATATCCCTATCCACTACTTCAATCTGAAACAATCCACTGCGGAACCATCCGATAAGACACAGGTCGTCAACCTGTAAATACTGACCGTCCATTTTTCTTGCACTTTTCATCACCTGTTCATCCCTTTGATAATGATTCACCAGAACATATTTTCCGGGCGGCAAGGTTAGTTCAAAAGTTCCCGTAGAATCGCAAAATACACTGTCAATGATAGGATCTTTCTCCCTATTGACATGTCCTTTGCGCACATATACCCAGCACCTGTAAGGTCTTGGAGTGTGTAATTCCCGTTCGTATGCCGGGTCGGGGGCAGCACCACCGCAATAAGTACCCGTTGATGTTAATACACCTTTTACCGTATATTCTTTGATAATGTTTGCAGCGCTTGAAGAATCTGTATGAATTTTTTGATTGTCAGACGACAATACCGTTGATTTCTTTACATTGCAGGCGCTTGTTGCAATAAGAAAAATAAATATCCAGATCATTCTAATCATTTTTAATCTCTTATCAAATTATAAGCCACTACTCTACAATTTTATATTTCTGCAGTGCCGCTTCGCGGGTACAGGAATTAAAATGCCACCATTCACTTTGAATATTAAAAAATCCGGCGTAGGACATTACCCTGCGCAGCAACTGCCGGTTCTTTACCTGTTCCTGCGTTAGTAAACCCGACTTTAAATATCTGATTTCGTGGATAGGCCATGCTACCAAAGAAGTGTCGTCGTAAGGTGCACCCATATCCAGCGCTACGCCGTTATCATCTGCCAAAGTAATGTCAACCGCAGCTCCGAAATTATGCAACGAACCAAACTGAGGATTACTAACAAAGCGGGTTTTTCTGTGCAAAGGCATATCCAAAGTATCCCACATCAATTGCTGTACGCTACGCGGGCGAACACCGTCATATATTAACAAACGGGTACCACTTTGCAAGGAATCAAGATAGGCTTGTGCTTTATTAATCTTTTCGGCCACATCTGCCTGTAAATAACACTTGTATAAATCGCCATAAACATCTACCCCCATAAAATTATCGGTAGTGCTATACTTTAAATCAACAAGTACCGTGGAAGCAATGGTTTGCACATCAACCAAACCCATTTCCAGCAGATACAACTCCATTCCGCTCAAGGTTTCAATTACCGGTTCATATTTAGGGTCTGCCTGTCGTTCCCTGCCAGGAACCGTTTCGGTAGTACCGGCAGTTTCTTCTTCCGCGGTACAACCAATGATTCCCAATAAGGAAATAAAGCTAAGAACTTTATAATAAACTACATGGACTTTCATGTGAAGAACAAATTTACACTTTTATTGGCTGGGCAATACCTAAAACCATGGTGCAGCAATTCATGAATTGATTTCTATTATAAAAAGAGCATAAACAATCCCGCACAATCTTTGTATCTTTACATTCCATGCGGTTACGGGAAAACATATTGATACGTTTACTTTCATGGTTCGTCTGTGTTGCATGGGTGCAACCCCAAACTGCATGTTCCCAAACCGCAGATACAGTAAAATGGGTAGAATGGCAGGAAGCACTGGTGCTTCAAAAACTGCAGCCCCGTAAAATATATGTACATGTTTATGCCGACTGGTGTACCTGGTGCGCAAAAATGGATGCTACAACCTACAAAGATTCGCTGGTTGTTAGTGTGCTGAACAACGATTATTACCCTGTAAAATTTAATGCCGAACGCAAAGACTCTATGGAATACAAAGGGTTTGTTTTTACGTTTGAACCCTCAGGAGAACACGGATTTCATCAATTGGCCAGTAGTTTACTGAATGGTGAAATGAGTTACCCCGGGCTTGTAATTCTGGATGAAAATGAACGGAGAATAAATATTATGCGGGGATATAGAACCCCTGAAGTACTAGCCGGTACCCTGATGTATTTTGCTGACGACGGACATTTAAAGAAGAATGCTCAGCAGTTTGGTGTAGGCCTGAATTACCAGTGTAAAAACCCTTCACACCGTCACGGTAATACCTCCTTTGGGAATCCTGCAGTTCCGGGTAACAATTGAAAGCATTTACAGTGTTATTGTTATTCCCTGGGTAAGACGCAACGCCCGTTTGGCAATGCCATCCACCGGCCGACTGTCGTATAACATAGTAAACCCGGTTCTAAAACTCAGTACTTTTGATATTCTAAAATCTATTCCCGATTCATTCAGGAGCCTGTAATCGGCAATGGTGTGCCAGCCTGGCTGATAATAGGTAGTAGAAACAAGTTCTATTCCGGCTTTTTCAAAAGACAAATTCATGGTTAAATAACTGCTTTGTCTGAAATTTCGCTCAATTGACAAACCTGCTTCTTGTGGTTCTTCGTACTCATACATCAGCAAAGTACCCAGATAAGCAAATAGCTTTTTGCTTTTAAGAAATTTAAAACGGGGACCGGTACCACTTAAACTGCGAAAACTAAAACCAAGTACCTGATTATACTGCACCTGCTGAAAGGCTTCCCAGCGAAATAAACTGTTCACTTTGTAATTATGTCTAAGATGAAGGAATCCCGAATTAGACAAATCGCTGCCTTGCGCACGGCTTAAGTCTCCACTGGCTAAAATCAACCAAATGGATTTTAAAGACTTACTTTTTATTTGTGCCGTGGTTGTGCCTGAAATTTGAAACAGCCTCAGATTGTTGTTTTCTGAAAAACTCAGGTTAAAGTTCATTGAACCAGATCTGCGCACGCTGTCTGATTGTATTCTTTTCGATTCAATATTCACAATTTGTGCTTTCGCCTGCATACCGGCAAGCAAAGCCAGTAGCACCCACCATTTCCCCTTCATAAAATCTATTAGTTTTTCGGCCCGGCGTAAAGCGTAACATCATTTGCTGTTATCTCTTTGCCGCATAAAATAATAAGGCGTTCAATAACGTTTCTAAGTTCTCTGATATTTCCTGTCCAGTTCAAATTCTGAAGAGCTTTCATGGCTTCGGGAGTAATTTTACCGGAAGGTTGCCCGTGTTCGTCACTTATCAATTTCATAAAATGCTCTGCAAGAAGCGGAATATCTTCCCTACGATCATTCAATGAAGGAACATGAATTAAAATTACACTAAGCCGGTGATACAAATCTTCCCTGAAATTTCCTTTTTCTATTTCCTGACGCAAATCCTTATTGGTAGCTGCAATTACACGAACGTTTACTTTAATTTCACTCTCTCCGCCTACCCTGGCAATTTTATTTTCCTGTAAAGCACGCAACACTTTGGCCTGAGCACTCAAACTCATATCGCCAATTTCATCCAGAAAAATTGTACCACCTTCAGCCTGCTCAAATTTTCCTCTTCGCTGTTTAACCGCACTGGTAAAGGCGCCCTTTTCATGTCCAAACAATTCACTTTCTATCAATTCAGAGGGAATGGCAGCGCAATTCACTTCAATAAATGGCATTTTACACCGTTGGCTCTTCTCGTGCAACTGACGAGCTACCAATTCCTTACCTGTTCCATTGCTTCCTGTAATAAGAACCCTTGCATCTGTAGGTGCTACTTTCTCTATCATACCTTTTATGGCCTGAATTACTGAAGAATTACCTATTATGTCACTTCCCTTTACCTTGCTTATTTTTTGTTTTAAAGCGCGGGTAGTTTCCATAAGTCCCTGCTTTTCCATGGCGTTGCGTACTGTAACCAGAATGCGGTTCAGATCCAGTGGTTTTTGAATAAAGTCATAAGCCCCCTTTTTCAACGCTTCAACAGCTGTTTCCACATTTCCATGCCCTGAAATCATCACAACCGGACTTTCAACACCATCTGTCATTAAGTGTTGCAATACCTCCATGCCGTCCATTCCCGGCATTTTAATATCACATAAAATGACATCATAAGCATTTTTCCGGGCTAATTCCAAACCGGTTACTCCGTTTTCAGCATCGTCTACCTGATACTTTTCATACTCCAGAATTTCCTTTAACGTGCTACGTATTGGACGTTCATCATCAATAATTAAAATATTTGGCATAATCTGTATTATTCCGGTTGGGCTGCTAAATTATAAAAAAGTTACACGTACTGTTGTAAATCAACCAAAGCAAATACTATTTGCGGTCATCCTGAGGATATTTTTTCCAGGCAACTGTTTCCAGCAAACGATCAATATATTTTTCAAAGGCCTTCAACTCTGCGGGTGCCCCCATTCTATCCATCACACGGTGTACCTTTCCATTCCTGTGCACTTCAACAAACACCGTCGGTACGTCTGTAACGGGTTTATCATACTTTGAAAGGAACTCAAAGAATTGTATCCGATCGATTTCTTGCTGAAGTTCCTCAAGTTTATCACTGTCCATTTTACCATGGTATGCGCCCAGCCTGTTCACAAAATTCTCGCCCAAATAATAACACCTCCCCGATGTGGTAATCATTGCACTGTACTCAGGGCATTGGCCAAAACACGGTGTTCTTTCAATAGTCAACAAAACTGAATCTTCAGGTATTACCACCTGATTTTCTTTGGCTGTATCTGAAGCTTTTGTGCTACTTTCAATTGAATTTTGATTTGTAGCCACTTCGTTTTTACTGGCAGCATTTTTCTGAACTTTACAAGATACCCCCAACAGCAGTAGTACAATAAAAACAAGGGAATACCTCATATCAGGAACCTTTGCGACGCGACTGACGATTATTGCCCCCCAACTGCTGCTGACGTTTTTGCATTTGCTGACGCTGCATATCTTCCAGACGTTCCTGAAAGCGACTCTTTTTCTTAGGCTTTTTCTTATTTTCTTCCAGAGCATGGCGGATTTTGTTTTCATCAATAAAGTACTTCTTTATAGCAAACATAATGCCCATGCTCATCAGGTTACCCAACAGATAATAATAGCTTAATCCTGAAGAATAATTATTGAAAAAGAAAATCATCATAATGGGAAACAGGTACAGCATAAACTTCATATTGGGCATACCGGCCTGTGGTGTCATCTGATTGCTGTTTACCAATGTATAAGCCAATGTACTGGCTGCCATTAACAGGGTAAATAAACTGACATGTTCACCGTAAAATGGTATTTCGAACCCCAAATTGGCAACACTGTCGTAAGCTGATAAATCTTCGGCCCAAAGAAAACTCTTCTGTCTGATTTCAAATACACTGGGTATGAAACGGAACATCGCAAAGAGAATGGGCATTTGTATTAACATAGGTACACAACCCGCCATAGGGTTTACACCGGCGCTACGGTACATTGCCATAACTTCCTGTTGTTTCTTCATTGCATCGGCACGGTCGGGATACTTAGCAGCAATGGCATCGGCTTCCGGCTTCAGCACACGCATTCTTGCACTGCTTTTATAATTTCGAAATACCAATGGAGTTATTATTATGCGTACAACAATGGTAAGCAACAGGATAACGATACCAAAATTAAGTCCAAACCCTGAAAGCCAATTAAATACCGGTTGAAAGAAATTCCGGTTTAGCCATCCGAATATGCTGGGACCATAATTAATAATATTGTGCATACCATTGTCGTATGCTGCCAGTGATTCAAATTCATTAGGACCAAAATACCAGGTAAATGACAAACTATCTGTATCGGTATCCTCAATGGCTATATTTTCAAAACGGGTTTTAAACTTTTTCAGGTAAATACCCTTTTCGTAAATTTCATGAGACATTTTTCCGCCTTCCTCCAGCTTACCGTCATCATTTATTAAAACGGCACTGAAATAACTTTGCTTATATGCAATCCAATCTAACTTGCTCTCTAACGGCTCACTGTCGTCTTCCATTTCAGAAAGATAGTCGCGGCCTTCTCCCTTAAACTGATAAAATACGCCTGCAATTTGCTGCTGCTGACTTAAACTCTTTTCGGTAGAAATTCCGTTCATTTCCCATACATACTCTAACTCTTTGGGACGAACTACGCCTCCCATTTTATGGAAAATTACCGAATAACCAACCTCATAATTATCCTTACCTATACGATAGACAACGTCAATATAACCGTCCTCAATATCAGATTGTAACCTTAAAGTTACTGATTCTTCTGTTTTCTCCTGAATTTGAAAATATAAATCGCCGGTATGTATGGTCATAGGGGTCTCCCGTGCCATATTAAAAACAAATTCATTATTAAAAGTTGAATCGGCCAGTACCAAAGGAGTTTCTTCAGAACTACCTCCGCCGGCATAGGTATCGTAGCTCATAAATTCAGGCAATTCAATTTGCGAAATGGTTGCCCCCTTTGTACTAATGTAAACTCTAACTTTATCGTTTTCCAAGGCGATTACCTCTTCCTTGCCCTTCAGCGCTTTGGTAAATGGACCGGTGGGTACAGGTGTTTTTGCTTTTTGGGCGGCTTCATATGCGCGCTTTATACTATCAACTGCAACGCTGTCTCCTGCAATTGAGTCGGGAATAACAAGTACAGGTATTTCAGCGATAACACTGTCAGCTATTGCTGTAGTGTCAAGTTTTTCAACATTTACACTGTCTTTCTTTGATTTTGAATCCTTTTTCGCTGCCGGCTCAGCATCGGGTGAATTTAACCACGAAAACGTGATTAAAATTACTGCTACCAATACCAAACCCAATATCGCATTTCTATCCATATTCCTTTGTCTTGCTGTATGTTGTCATTTTCACGGGAACCTGTTGGCTAATGTGTTACTTAACAACAATTTCAGGTGTCGCCCCGGTTGAAATGAGCCGCCAAAGATACCTTTCTTTTAATTACCCGCAATAGAATTCTTAAACGTCATGAATATTTGAGTTGAATCTAAGACCTGCGTCCCGTTAGCCCGTGAAATATGAATTGGGAAAATATGAATTGAGTATTCTTCAATTTTATACTTTTTAGTGTTCCCTTATTTTTTTTGCAAGCAATTACCGACAAATATTTTTAACCTTTTTCCATAAGTCAGTGCGACCCAGTGTAAGGCATTCATTCCAGTCTGCACAGGCACCGTTTTTATCGTCACCGTAATATTTGGCATTTCCCCTTAAATAATACCCCTCAGCATCCTTTGGATTCAGAATTAAATAATTGGTAGCATCGCGTTCGGCTTTGCGGTATTCGGCAATTTCAAAATACACTCCCGCACGGTTGAACCACGCTTCGGCATAACCTCCATCTATTTTCAATAATTCAGTATAATCTACAATAGCATAATTGAACTCTCTGGTTAAACGATAGACGTTTCCGCGGTTATACCATGCATCAATGTACAAGCTGTCCATTCTTAATGCCTCTGTATATTGTTCAATGGCTTTTGAATATTGATGATCGAGTTCATACGCAAGGCCCAACTGAAAATGAACATCTTCTTCATGACCATACAGATTCAGATAATCGTTGAGATGTTGAATGGCTTCCTTTGGTAAATCCAAATTAATTTTATGCACCGATGCATTGAACAATGTAGTACGCTGATTGGGATTTTTGAGCAAACTGGCATCGTAAGCCTGCAGTGCCTGCTCATCATCTTCCATAAAGACCAGTAAATCGGCCACCACCAGCAATGCCTCTGCCGACATGCTGTCTTTACAAATGTCGGCGGCGGTCATCAAATGTGTTAATGCCGACTCGTGGACTCCCATATGCTCGCCTAATAACCTGCCCATCATGTAATTTGCCTGACAACTCTGAGGGTGCGTTTGTAAAAACTCAGTAAGATACTTGTGCGCCTCAGGCAACTGATTGCTTTTCATCATTGCCCAGGCGTATAATGCAACTGCATCTTCATCGTCAGGGTTTTCCTTCAGTACCTTTTGCAACATCACCTTAGCGGCTTTTGGATAGCCTGCAGCCAACTGCACCCTACCATAATGTATATATTTTTTACTGAACTTGCGTGGGTCGTTTACTATTGCCGAATCTATCATTTGCTGCGCCATGGAATGGTTTTCAATTCCGTAATAGCAAAGTGCCAGAATTTCATAGGCTTTTCCATTCTTTGCATTCGACTGAAGATATGCCGTAAGATGTTCAATGGCCTCCTTATATAATTCACATTGCCATTCCGCCTCTCCCTGATATAATAAAAACGAATCTTTGCTGTGCAGCCTGCTTTTATATGCGTCTAAATACTTTAACGCGGTATCACAGCGCTGATATTGTAAAAACCTGCGCACCTGTAAAAAGGAGGTGTCTTTCCGAAACTCCGGAAAATCGGGTTGTGCCTGTAACAAATTACAGACATTTACAAGCAGAATCAGAATTATGTGCTGTTTCTTCGCCACGCTTTTGTAAAAAACTATAAAGATACAGAAACGGCAGCACATAACCGTTTAGATCCCCTTTCGGTTTTCGCAAATACAACTGATATTTAGTAAGATATTTTTTCATCATGATATTCCTCCTGTCATAGCCACTGCTAATGGTTGCAGATGTACTGAATATAATTCGATTTGCCCACGATGTAACTTCAATCCGGTGAACGTACAAAATTCGTCCTGGACATGGCGACATAAAATAAACGCATTACATTGTTTTAAAGTTGTATGCCTGATTACCAATTTGCCCTGAGCCCAAAAGTTGTATTGCAAATAAATTCCCCCAAGAAATTCAATTGCGGCAAGCCTATTTTTTTAATTTTGCCCAAAATTCAATCAATGGCATCAACAGACTTATTTCAGGCGCCTGACTATTATCAACTTGACGACCTGCTTACAGAAGAACACAAACTAATTCGCGATAGTGCCCGTGCATGGGTGAAGAAAGAAATTTCGCCGATTATTGAAGATTATTACGAGCGTGCAACCTTTCCTTCTCAGATAATTGGAGGACTGGCGGAAATAGGAGCTTTTGGTCCATACATACCTACGGAATACGGCGGTGCCGGTCTGGACCAGATATCCTATGGTTTGATTATGCAGGAACTTGAGCGTGGAGACAGTGGGGTTCGTTCCACTGCATCTGTTCAAAGCTCCCTGGTGATGTACCCCATTTGGAAATACGGCTCTGAAGAGCAGAAACGAAAATATTTACCCAAACTTGCCTCAGGCGAGATGATTGGTTGCTTTGGTCTTACCGAACCAGATTACGGCTCCAATCCCGGAGGAATGATTACCAACGTTAAAGACTCCGGAGACCATGTGATTCTGAATGGTGCCAAAATGTGGATTTCTAATGCCCCGTTTGCGCAGATTGCAGTTGTATGGGCAAAAAATGAAGAAGGCCGAATTATTGGCCTTGTGGTTGAAAGAGGCATGGAAGGATTTTCAACTCCCGAGATGCACGGAAAACATTCTTTACGTGCTTCAGCTACCGGAGAACTGATTTTTGAGAATGTAAAGGTTCCAAAGTCTAATATACTTCCGGGCAGAACCGGATTAGGTGCTCCGCTGAGTTGCCTGGATTCAGCACGTTACGGTATTGCGTGGGGTGCTATAGGTGCCGCTATGGACTGTTACGACTCGGCCTTGCGTTATGCAAAACAAAGAATTCAGTTCAATGTGCCCATTGCTGCCTTCCAGTTAACACAGAAAAAATTGGCCGAAATGATTACGGAAATCACTAAGGCGCAGCTGCTGGCCTGGAGATTGGGAGTGCTTAGAAATGAAGGTAAGGCTACTTCAGCACAAATTTCAATGGCCAAGCGCAATAATGTTGAAATGGCAATTACCATTGCCCGTGATTCCAGACAGATTATGGGTGGAATGGGAATAACGTCGGAATACAGCAGTATGCGCCACATGGCGAATCTGGAAAGTGTTATAACCTACGAAGGCACACACGATATTCATTTACTGATTACGGGAATGGATATTACCGGCATACCTGCATTTACGCGTGAAATGCCAGACATGAAATAATCATGGCCCGCATTCTTACCGGTATTCAAAGCACAGGAGTACCTCACCTGGGCAATATATTAGGAGCCATGCAACCTGCTATTGCATTATCGAAACACCCGGACAACGATGCATTTCTTTTTATTGCCAATTTTCATTCACTTACGCAAATTAAAGATCCGGCCATCCTGAAGTATAATACCGATAGTGTAGCTGCAGCATGGCTCGCTTTTGGTTTCGACGTGAACAAAAACACCTTGTACCGTCAAAGCGACGTGCCGGAAGTAACAGAACTTACCTGGTACCTGTCGTGCTTTACGCCCTACCCTATGCTGGCTAATGCACATTCCTTTAAGGACAAAAGTGACCGACTAAGCGACGTAAATGCAGGTCTTTTTACTTATCCTGTTTTGATGGCTGCTGATATCATACTGTACAACGCTCATTTTGTGCCGGTAGGAAAAGACCAACTGCAGCACCTTGAAATTACCCGCGACATTGCTTCCGTATTCAACACCCGCATGGGCGAAGTATTTGTTGTTCCTGAACCATTAATTCAGCCAGAAGCACAATATATACCCGGCACCGACGGGCAAAAGATGAGCAAATCGTATGGCAACACCATTGATATTTTTGCCGAAGAAAAAATTCTACGCAAAAATATAATGAGCATTATTACCGACAGTACTCCCCTGGAAGAACCAAAAAAT
Organism: uncultured Weeksellaceae bacterium; assembly: GCA_964508605.1. Lineage (GTDB taxonomy): Bacteria > Bacteroidota > Bacteroidia > Flavobacteriales_D > CAZDUI01 > CAZDUI01. The sequence goes on from CAZDUI010000037.1 coordinate 13,920, forward strand.
CCGGATAACTGCACAGTATTTACATTATACTCGTTGCTGGCTTCGGCATCTGAAACGGAAGCCTTACGGCAAAAATACCTGGCCGGAAACTTTGGATACGGCCATGCAAAAACGGAATTATTTGAGTGTATATTACGTACATTTTCAACTGAACGTGAATTGTTTACGCATTTAATGTCGGACCATGACGCCTTAAACAAAATTTTAATAAAAGGAGCTGAAAAGGCCCGGGACACAGCACAACAAACTTTGAAAAAAGTAAGACAAGTATTGGGTTATGGCACATAAGCTTATTTCGGTAGAAGAAGCATGGAATTTGCTCAGAAAACATAGCGTTAACGGCAGTACAGAAGCTCTTCCCCTGAAAAACGCATTAAACCGTGTTCTGGCTGAAAATGTATTCAGTAGTATTGATATGCCGCCCTTTCATCAGTCGGCAGTAGATGGTTATGCTTTAGGAACCGGAAATACTAACGAATTCAAAGTACGGCAAATCATTCCCGCTGGCAGTGCCCCTGCTGATGCTTTGTCTGAAAATGAAGCTGCACGCGTATATACCGGAGCAGCAATTCCTGATGGAACCAAAGCCGTTGTAATGCAGGAATATGTTGATGCCATGAATGGAAATATTAAAATCCACAGCGAAAAAACACCCATCTCCGGTGCAAATATTCGCAGTCGTGGCGAACAAATTCATCGCGGAGATTTAGCCTTGCCATCCCACACACAGCTTACACCGGCAGGAATTGGATATCTGGCAACACTGGGGGTTACAGCAGTACAGGTGTTTCAACTCCCACGGATTCATATTTTAATTACAGGCAATGAATTGGTGGCTCCGGGCTCTCCCCTGGAACCCGGCAAAATTTTCGAAAGCAACGGGATTACATTGAGTACTGCTTGTGAAATGTTTGGATTTTGTGTTACGGGCTTGCATCGTGTACCTGACAATGAACAAGCTACCAGTGAAATTATTGCAACCTGTATGGAAACAGCCGATGTACTTCTTGTCAGCGGAGGTATCTCGGTTGGCGATTTTGATTTTACGTCACGTGCACTAAAAAACAACGGAATCTTTGAAATTTTCCATAAGGTGAGTCAAAAACCGGGTAAACCACTGTTTTACGGAATTAAAAACAGGCTTCAGGTTTTTGGTTTGCCCGGCAATCCCTATGCAGCATTACTGTGTTTCTATGAATATGTGCTGCCGGTACTGAATTCGTTTGCCGGGAAAGAATTTACCGGATTGCGGCGTGCTCATCTTCCGCTGGAACATGATTATGAGGGAACCGGCGATCGTTCTCTGTTTCTAAAGGCCAAAGCCTCAGAAAACAGTGTCACCATCCTGGACCGTCAAAGCTCTGCCATGCTGGGCTCTCTGGCCGAAGCCAATGCACTGGTTTATATTGCCTCTCCAAAAACAATGCGTAAGGGGGATTCAGTAGAAGTTCATTTTCTGTGAACTTATTCCTTTGATTTAAAGTATTTTGCTTTCCAGTCATGACCGCCACTTCCTTCCTGACCCGCCATAATTACTGCTCAGGTTTTATACCCTTTTTTGGTGAGAATACATGCCCATTATTGGCTGCCTGCAATAGGAATCGACATTAATATATTGGATTACTATCAAAAGCCAGGTATGGACTCTTGTGCGGGAATTTAGCCATAAGCGGGTCAAGCGAAAGCCACCTGCCTAACCGAAGGTCGTACTGCCTAAACTCGGTGGTGTAGCTGCCGCGGTGGTTGCCGGTCGATGTCGGTTTCCATGCCCTTGAAAGCGTACCGGCAATTCTCGCTGCTAAAATTTCGGCCGTAGAGCTGAACCCCAAACGGCGAATAGTCGGTGCTGGTATTCAATAGCGGCAAGAAGTAATCCACCGTTAAATCCGAATTATCGTCGCGTGGTACTTTGATATTCGTGATGATTGCCCGGTTGCTCATTATGTGTAAATGTTGAAAAGTTTTTGATTTGACCGGAAATGAACACCAAAAAACGGGTCTGAAAGGTGAAAATGATTATTTCAATGTTTGAAGGACTACCTAATCTCTATTCTGCTCTTTATGTTGATCAATAAACATGCTCAGCATATCAAGAGAAATAGTCTTGCCACAACTTTTAGAATAAATCGCTTCTTTGTCCTTTAGATAGAAGGGTTCTACCACTTCAATTATACAAGGAAGTATCACATCGGATAAATTCACTTTGCTGCCGGAAACAACCCTCAAATCCTGCACCTTTCCGTCCTTTTGTTGAATCTGAATAGAAATTGTATCAGGCAGTTCTGTGGTATTCAAATTATTAAATTTTAATTCAACAACACAAGTATTATCTGATTCCTTGAGAAGATTAGCGTTACAACTTTGCAGAAGAAATAAAAGCACCCATAAACGCCCTATAACTTTCATAATCAATCTTTTTTATCAGATTCAGAACTTCCCTCATCTGAAGATAGCTATGCTTCCTGTTTTCTGCCCCTCCCCTTTTTCGCCTTATGGTCAACCGTTCAAAATTTAAGTATGCTATAAATAATATTACCTGCTTAACATTGCCATCATACAACGCACTCCTCCGCCACCGGTTTTTTCAATTTGTTCAGCATCAAATACCAAAACCGGATTGTGTTTATTGATTTGTGCCCATTGTTCTTCAGAAAATGCCTTTCGGGCAGTTTCGCTCATTGCTAATTTTTTACCGGTTCGGGTTTGAATTTGTAAAACATTGGCGCAAAATGAATTCATTTGTTCCAATTGGATACTTATTATTTCAAGCCTCCGTAAGAGTAATTCGCGCTTTAACATTGACAATTCCAGAGCGTCGGTAACAGCATCTTCGCAAAGTATGGCATAAGTATCTGCAACACTTAACATCACGTTGGTGTGGTAAATTTCATTCCCTTTTGCATCATACGCACCAAAGGAAATATCGCGGTACCCTATTTCCCTGCAAAATTCGCGTAATAACCCCGGATGTGTGCGTGGCGAGACAGATGCAAATGCTGTTTTGGAAGCATGGTGAAACACAATGCTGCCGGTACCTTCAAGATATTGTCCCCGGCCTGCCATAACCCTAACATCCAGTATCTTTGTTTTACCCAGCCCATCAGCGACACTTTCAATAATTTCGTTTCTCACCTCTGTCCGCCGGTTTTCGGCCATCATAGGAAAAATACACAGCGGCCCGGATGGGATGGACGCAATCCAGTTGTTGGGAAAAATAGAATCGGGGCGATTTTTATCTTTATCCTCAAATATCATCAGTTCGGAACCTTCGTGCTGCAGGCCGGTTACCATGGCGTCAAACTCCTTCAGAGCACTGTTTACATTCAGGTCGCTGCTGTCTTTTTGAAAGTAATTGGTAGTGCCCGTTTGGTTATTGAAGGCAAAGCCGGCACTTCGTACCATTAATATACACTCCTGCAAGGTATTCATGCTACAAAAGATCGTTTGCAAGATTTGCCAGTTCAGAACGCTCTCCCTTTTCCAGTTTTACATGCGCAAACAACTCATTCCCTTTTAAACGGTCTATAAGATAGGATAATCCGTTGGAATCCTGATCGAGATAAGGAGTATCAATTTGATTTACATCTCCGGTAAAAACAAGCTTGGTACCTTCTCCGGCGCGGGTAATAATAGTTTTTACTTCGTGAGGTGTCAGGTTCTGAGCTTCATCTATTATAAAAAAGATATTACTGAGCGATCGTCCGCGAATAAAAGCCAGCGGTGTAATTATCATTTTGTCGGTTTCCTGTAACTCTTCAATCATTTTAAAGTTTTTCTCAGTTTCCTTAAATTGACTTTTGATGTAATCCAGATTATCCCATAGCGGCGCCATGTACGGATCAATTTTTTCCTTGGCATCTCCCGGCAGGTATCCTATATCCTTATTACTAAGTGGAACAATAGGCCGAGCCAGAATTATTTGACGGTACATTTTTCTTTGTTCTATTGCTCCGGCCAATGCAAGCAACGTTTTTCCGGTTCCGGCAACCCCTTGAATAGCCACCAGCTTAATGTCAGGATTTAAAATAGCATGCAGCGCAAAGGTTTGTTCGGCATTTTTAGGCTTGATACCCGTAGTATAACTTTTCTCAACCCGTTCCAACCTCTTGTTAAAACAGTTATAGTATGCCAACGTGCTTACCTTTCCATTCTTAAGTATGTAGAATTTATTGTTTTCCAGCTCGTCGCCTAGAATTTGAACATTCTCGGTGTATCCCAATCTAAAAATCTCCTTTAACTCTTCATGGTCAATATGTTCAATTGTAGCAATACCCCTATTCAAGGTTTCTATACTTGCTAATTTGTCATTTTTATAGTCTTCAGCATTTAAATTTAATGCCTTGGCCTTCAACCGAAGATTAATGTCTTTGGTAACCAATACCACCTTGCGGTCGGGTTCTATCTCCTGCAGATACAATGCAGTATTTAAAATTCTATGATCGGCCTTGTTGTCGCCAAAAACCCGGGTAGCATCTACTTTTTTCAATTCGTAATTCATAATAATACGAATCCTTCCACCATCCGTTCCGGGATTTGGAATCCAGTCGTTTAAATTATGTTCTCCTGCAATTCGGTCTAACATTCTAATAAATTCCCGGGCTTCAAAATTCTTGGTGTCATTGCCTTTCTTAAAATTATCCAGTTCTTCAAGTACAGGTATGGGCAAAGCCACGTCGTGCTCTTCAAAATTTCTTATTGAGTTATGATCGTGAAGAATAACACTGGTATCCAGTACAAAAATCTTCTTGGTCTTTTTTCTGCGGGTCATGTGGTTCTTTATTTTGTGGCGGTGAATGTACACAGGTACACGCATGCGATAACACCCAATCAAAACAACTGATGAACAGCATTGCATGAATAACTGTAAACAATTTTAAAACACTGATATATATCATATTAACGTACGTTTACAATAAATTAACACACGCTGTAAGCCCCGTTTTATCAGGTGAAACAATAGATACGAACAACACGCATATGAAAACTTGTACTGATAAAAAACTAGGACCTGTTATAACCGTGATAACACCACGCCGGCGGGATATTGCGTGGTTCGTATTTTCGGGTAAACTTTTTAAAATGTGGCAAGAATTCACTGAAATTGCGACGACTGTACTGATATTGTAAATAATCGCCGTGCGTTCCAATCATCTGACTAATGGTATGCAATAATATACTTCTCTCACCAACCGTGAAGTTGGACAATGGAAGCGAACTGATGATGACGTCGGGAGAATCGACATTATACTTTCTTGCAATTTCAATGATGTTCCATGCCGAATCTTCCACAACAATCAGTCGCGGGTCTTTCATCATCCTTAGCCTTTTACAAAACACTGTATTAAACTCAATGCATACCAAAGTAGCATTGGCAGGAAGGTGCTTTAATATATAACGGGTAAACACTCCGGTTCCCGGGCCAAGTTCTATTACCGTATTACACTTATTTACAGAAATGTGTCCAAGTAATTTACGCGTAAGATACCGCGATGAAGGTGCTACGGCACCGGTAGTCTTTGAATGGCTAAGAAAAGATTTAAAAAAGGAAACGGTATCTTTCACTAAGCAAAAATACAGAAAACATTACCTTTGCCGCATGATTCTGGGAAAGAAACTTGTTGTTGTTTTGCCTGCCTATAATGCGTCGCAAACACTGGAGCGCACTTACAATGAAATTCCTTTAGATATAGTGGATGAAGTGGTTCTGGTTGATGATGCGTCACGCGACGACACCAGTGAAGTAGCAAAGCGTATTGGCATTCATTATGTTATAAGGCATGAAAAAAATCAGGGCTATGGGGGAAATCAGAAAACCTGCTACAAAAAAGCCCTTGAGCTAAATGCCGATATTGTAATTATGTTGCATCCCGATTATCAGTACACACCTATGTTGATTCATCCCATGGCCCACATCATCGCCAGCGGATTATACCCGGTTGTGTTGGGTTCACGAATTCTGGGAAAGGGTGCCCTAAAGGGCGGCATGCCCAAGTATAAATACATTGCCAACCGCTGGCTAACGTTTACACAAAACATATTGGTGGGTCAAAAGTTAAGCGAGTATCATACCGGTTATCGTGCATTTAGTACCGAAGTGCTAAAGAACATTAATTTCAACGCCAACAGCAACGATTTTGTATTCGATAATCAAATGTTATCTCAAATTATTTACAAGAACTACGAGATTGCGGAAGTTACCTGCCCTACCAAATATTTCACGGAAGCATCAAGCATTAATTTTAAACGAAGCATGAAGTATGGTTTTGGTGTTTTGGGAACGTCATTAAAACACCGAATGAATAAATGGAAGTTGATGCGGTCTGAGATATACCGATAGATTTACCTGACGGTTTCAATACACTTTTGAATAAACTCGTTTATTACCTAAATTGCGGGAATTAATCAGCCACAGTTCCAGACAATGCCCTCAATTTATTCAAATCGCACAGAAAGATATTCTTTCCTTCCAGTTGTACCAGATTTTCGTCTTTAAAATCGCTAAGATGTCGCGATACCTGCTCCTTTGTAGTACCGGCAAAATCGGCAATTTCCTGTCGTGATAATTCAACCCCAAGGAAAGTAGAATTTTCATTACCCAATGCCTTATAAATTCTAACCAACGCATCAGCCATTCTCTCTCTTACCGACAACTGTGCAAGGTTGCGCTCCCGCACTTCACTGTTATACAGTTCATCGGCCATATGAAACAGCAGATTATAAGCCAAAACACTATTTGCGCGCACCAACTCGTTAAAATCTTCCATGGTAATAAAACATAACTCGGCATCGGTGAGTGCAGCAGCCGAAACAGGGTAAAACTTACGGTTAAACCCCCGGTGACCGGCAATATCTCCGGGCGCAGAAAAACGAACAATTTGCTGTTTGTTATTCAGTCCGTTTTTATATACCTTTAAAAAGCCGGATAAAACAAAAAACATTCCTGTAACTGGACTGTGCTCGTAAAATACACTCTGCCCCTTACGGAAATTGAATATGGTTTTATGGTCACTAATGAACCTTATCCAGAAAGGATCACAATTTCTAAGCAAACTGCAATCTAAATTAGGACAAGACTCACAGGATACTTTCCGACTGCTGATTCTCATGACAGTAATCTGTTCTATTCATCAATAAACGTAAATTGATAATCAAAAATAGCAGTTACCGTTGTTTAATAACATGATAATTATCAGAACTTCGGGCAAATAAAATCCCCTCCCTCTTCACTCACATCCTTAATGGCACTTCAATACCCAACAAATTCATTGCACTACGAATGGTATCGGCAACCGATTTGCTCAATTTCAGTCGGAAAACGGCTGCCTGCCGGTTCTCTTCCTTTAGTATGGTAATATTCTGATAAAACTGATTATACTCTTTTACCAGTTCATAAACGTAGTTTGCAATGATGGCTGGACTATACTCTGCAGCCGCCAGTTTTACCATATCAGGGTACTCAGACAATATTTTAATCACTTCCCGTTCTGCCTTACCGGGAAAATAATTATCCATCTGCCCCCTTGTGAGAATGTTCTCACCCTTTTGCAACAGACTTTGTATGCGTGCATATGTATATTGAATAAATGGACCAGTATGCCCCTGAAAATCTATTGATTCTTTTGGGTCAAACAGCATCCGTTTGCGGGGTTCTACCTTAAGTAAAAAATACTTTAATGCAGCCATTCCCACTTTCTCATTCATTGCCTCCTTTTCCTGCGGGGTTGCATCCGACAATTTTCCTAAACTCTCGGTACCCTGACGAGCTGTTTGCAGCATTTCATCCATCAGGTCGTCGGCATCTACCACGGTTCCTTCACGGCTCTTCATTTTACCTGAGGGTAAATCTACCATTCCATAACTGAGATGATAACATTGCTTTGCCCAACTATATCCCAGTTTTTCTAAAATCAGAAACAATACTTTGAAATGATAATCCTGTTCGTTACCTACTGTATATATCATTCCCTTTACCCCATGGAAATCGCGGCTGCGCAAAATGGCCGTTCCAATATCCTGTGTAATATAAACAGCGGTTCCGTCAGCTCTTAATAACAACTTATGGTCCAACCCTTCAGCAGAAAGGTCTATCCACACCGAACCGTCATCCTTTTTATAAAAAACACCCTTTTCAAGTCCTTCACGCACTACTTCCTTACCCAAAATATATGTATCGCTTTCGTAATACAGTTTATCAAAGTCCACATTCATACGGGCGTAGGTTTGCCCAAATCCTTGATAAACCCAACCGTTCATGGTTTTCCACAAATCTACAACCTGGGGGGCGCCGGCTTCCCATTGTCGTAACATCTCCTGGGCCTGCAATAGCAAAGGTGCTTTTTTTGCCGCTTCTTCCTCTGCCGTTCCATTCAGAATAAGTTGTTGAATTTGTTCCTTGTATAATTTATCGAACAGAACGTAGTATTTTCCAATCAGGTGATCGCCTTTGATTCCCGAACTTTCAGGAGTTTCGCCGTTGCCATATAGCTGCCATGCCAGCATGCTTTTGCAAATATGAATACCACGGTCGTTTATTACCTGAACCCGCTTTACATCGAATCCGGCTGCATCTAAAATATTACTTACCGAATGCCCTAAAAAGATATTCCGCAAATGCCCCAGATGTAAAGGTTTGTTGGTGTTGGGAGAAGCATACTCTACCAACAGCGTATCTCCGTTACGGGGTTGAACACCATATTCCGCGGTTTGTAATATTGACAGAAAAACTCCATTCCAATAATTTTCAGACAGCGAAATATTCAGAAAGCCTTTTACTACATTATACCCTTGTACATCAACACAATTTACAACCAACATTTCACCAATTGCAGCTGCAGTAGCTTCCGGTCCCTTGCCGGAAACCTTAAGTAGCGGAAAAACCACCAGGGTTACGTCGCCTTCAAATTCTTTTCTGGTTTTTTGCAGCTGAATTTGTTTATCCTGAATTTCTGCTGCATATAATTGTTTTACCGCTTGTTTTACAGCAGGCTCTAATATTATTTCAGGCTTCATTGATTATTACTTTCAAATTCCTTTATTGCTTCTTCAAGGATTGAAAAAGCGGTTTCGGCCATTTCATTTTTGCAATCCAAACAGGGATTTACCTCAACAATTTCAAGGCAAGCCACACGCTTATCGTCTAACAACCATTGCAATAAATCGGTACACTCTTCAGGCATTAATCCTTTTTCAACCGGCGTACCGGTCCCCTCACCTACTTCATCACTATCCATGCTATCAACGTCGAACGAAATGTAAATTACAGTGCAATCTTTTAAATGGTCCAAAGCCAGTTGTGCTACTTTTTCAGTTCCCATTTCACGAACTTGCGAAACAGTTATGTTTTTGATACCGTTTTCTTTTATAAATTCAGCCTCAGGCTCTTCAAAATCACGCATTGCAATATAAACCAGGTCTTCAGCATTAATTTTCGGATTCACACCACCAATATCTTTTAGCATTTCCCAGTATTCTGCCGATTTTTCGGTAATCTGGTTCACCTGCCACTTTTTGTTATCTATGCCTAAGGAGGCCGCAACAGGCATACCGTGCACGTTGCCTGAAGGGGTGGTATAAGGTGTGTGTAAATCGGCATGCGCATCAATCCAAATAATACCAAGCCTGTCGTTGGGCCATGCTTTTTTTATTCCTGCAATGGTACCTCCGGCCGTACTATGGTCTCCTGCCAACACCAGCGGGAAGTTCCATGAAGTAGTAAGATGTCTTGAAATACTCTCGCAAATACGGTCGTATATCTTTATAATACCTTCAATATGTCGCGCATAGGGAGTATCCGTTTCTTCAAAAAGCATGTCATTTTCCACCGGGATTCTTATCGACTCATGGTCTGAAAAAAAAGTGCTTCCTGCATTAATGGCTGCAATTTTAATCGCTTCAATTCCTAAACTTGCGCCACGTGTACCTGCACCAATTTCGCTAGGTACTTCAAATATCTGTATTCGTCTCATGCTTCACCGGGATTTGTACAAAGGTAGCAATTCAGCCGGAATAAGGATTCAGCAGAATGCAAACAAAAAAGCCCCAATACCGGGGCTTTAACAATATAAAGAAAAATTAATTTACAAATTTGTCGTATGCAGCCTTGTAATCTTCGTCATTCTGATACCACTGATAACCGATATTGATCACTTTTTTGGCTTCTTCCGGCTTTTTCAATGCAACGGCCTGTTCTGTACAATACTCAATGATAGCAAATTTCAACCTCTTTTTTTCAACATCGTTTAAATCCTCAAAAACAGTGTTTTCCAGTAATTTAAGACCTGTTTCCCACGACGCTTTGGCATCGGCCTTTACCTTATTTCTGTTGTCGCACACGCCTTTGTACAGCCATCCTCCGGCAAAATCGGGAGCAAATGCAACCATTTTCTTTAAGGTTGCCAATGCCTTGCTATACTGATTTTCGTTGGCCATATTGATGGCATCTTCAAATGCAGCATCTAACAATGCTTCCAGAAACTCGGCATTTTCCATTTCCCTGCTGTAGGTGCCGTCCTTGTCGTACTTTTTGAATTTAGCCGCATAATTCAGTGATTCTTTGAAGGCTTTTGCAAACTCGGCATTTTTTTCAATCCATGATGCATCTTTAGATATTTCAAACAAAGACTTAGACGCGAAAAGATAAGGTACCGGTTCTTTTTTGGTATCGTCATCCATAACGTACTTATCGGCTTTTACCAGGCACTTATCAAGTTTACCATCGCCAAACAACATACGCAAATCGTCAAATTCAGGTGCCTGAGCAAACGACGAACCTATGCCACACACAACAATACTACTCAGAAACAATCCTTTAAAGCTATTCATTTTGAAGTATTTTAATTTTACCATAACACCACAGTTTACAAATGTAGTGCCTAAATTAAGATTTGTTAAGATATACCAAAGAACATTACCACGGTAATTTGTTCACAATTGCTGTTGAGCAACAAAAGAAAAATGGTGAAATCACTTATTTTCGCGGCTATGACAGGTAAAAAAACAGACGGTACAAAGGTTTCCGGACAAAAAAACTCCATTCAATGGATTAGTACAAAAATTAGTTATGTGCGTACATTGAATCACACAAATATTGTGATTACGCCGCGTATAGAAAAATGGAAAGAGTCTTTATTGTTTGGCTGGATGGTGGCATGGACACTTACCGGAATAGGAGTATTAGTTGTTACTGCAGGTAGCAGCGTACCTCAGGATCAGAGGATGTATATCGTTATTTTTATGCTTTTTTGGGCCTATTTTGAAATACTTGCTGTGCGAGCCTGGAGGTGGAGGAAATTTGGAAATGAATTTATAAGCATTGACAATCAAAGTATTACTATAAAAAAAGCTGTGGGAAGATATGGAAAAGCCATTTGTTATTTTACCGATAACGTTACCGCCTTTGAAGTAATAGAGACTTCAGACAAGTCTTTTATGAAGCAGCTTGACTCATCGTCATGGATTGTAGGCGGAGAGATGCTTCATTTTAAATACATGGGCAAGATGATACGATTTGGACGTCAGTTACCTTATGCTGATGCTACTTCATTAAAATTGTTCATTGAAAAAGAGATACGGCATCATAAAAGCAATTTCCCTGCTCCTGAAAATCAGTCGTAACCCGTTAACCGGAAAGCTACAGACTGAACCCGTGATGTTTTTACTCCATCCATTTCTTCATTCAACAGCATTTGTTTTGCTATGTTTGAATTCAGAACTTCATCAAGGGAGCGCACAACTCCTGCAGGTACATTTTGCGAAGTACAATCATCAACCAGTTTCTGTGCAGTAAAAACACCTGCTGCCTTTTGCAATAATTCCTGAAGTATGCCTCTGTTTTGAACCCTGTTTTGGTTCCGGGTAAATCTGGGGTCGTTACAAATATTGCTTATGCCCAGAATGTCACACAAATTTTCAAACTGACTGTTATTACCCACTGCAAGCACTACATATTTGTTATCGCTGCACAACAGGGTTTCTCCATATGGGGCGATATTTGGATGAAGGGAACCATTTCGCCCGGCAATTACACCCGATTGCAAATAATTGGTTGCCTGATTTATCAAAGAAGATATTGCGCTTTCTTCAAGGGTTACTTCTATAGCACACCCCTTACCATTTTTCTGGCGTTGATAAAGCGCCAGCAATATTGCCTCTTTCAGCTGATGGGCTGCAAGCACATCCATAAAAGCAACCGGCATTTTTAAGGGCGGCATCTCGGGATATCCGTTCATTGACATATATCCGGTTTCAGCCTGCAGTACGGTATCATATGCCACACGATTGGGATCTGACCTAAAACCAAACAAATGTGCATAAATTATTGCGGGGTTTTGCTTTAATAAAGCAGTATGGTCTAACCCAAATTTTCTGGCTGCTTCCGGCTTAAAATTACTGAGAACAATATCCGCTTCCAGACACAAATTCACGGCCTTTCCGGCTTGCACTTCCTCATTAAGATCCAGCCGCTGCATTTTTTTACCCCAATTTACCGAACAGAAATATGCTGATACTTTTAAGTCTTCGGCTTCAGCCGAATTTTTCCAGGTTCTGGTAACATCACCCGCTCCGGGCGGCTCTATTTTAATAACTTCTGCCCCCAGCTCTGCCAGGAACATGCCTACCGACGGCACTGCAAGTACAGTACCCAGTTCAACCACTTTTATCCCATCCAGAATTTTCATAAGTTTACACTGATACGGTCGGTATTGCCTCCGCTCAATACCATTAAAGTTCTTTTTCCGGCAAATGGGTAAGGATTTTCGAGCATAGCAGCCAGCGGTACCGCCGCACTGGGTTCAACCACCAATTTCAGCTCACTTATTAACAAATTCATTGCCTTTGCAATCCCCTCTTCTGAAGCCAGAAAAATGTCATCTACATTTTTCTGAATCACTTCAAATGTTTTGTCTCCAAGTGTTGTGCGCAATCCGTCAGCAATGGTAACAGGCGTTTGCTGAATTACCCTTTCGTGATTGTGCAATGAGCGACGTGCATCATCGGCACCAGCCGGTTCGGCTCCGTACACCTTAATGGCGGGCGTCAAAGACTTCGCAGCTACAGCAGACCCTGACAGCAATCCTCCGCCTCCCACAGGGGTTATTACCACGTCGGGCTTTAGTGGATTACTATTTAATGCTTCGTAAATTGCGGTACCCTGCCCTGCCATAATGGATTCATGGTTGTAAGGCGGAACGAAAACAGCACCATGCTTTTGCAAAACTTCAGCCAATGCATTTTCTCTGTTTTGCAGACCTGGTTTACAAAATAAAATAACAGCTCCCTCACTTCTGACTCCTTCAATTTTACTTGCCGGTGCGTCTTCAGGCATTACAATAAAGGCGGGAGTATCCAGTAACCTGGCCATACAAGCCAATGCACGACCATGGTTGCCTGATGAATGTGTTGCAACACCCCGATGAAGAACCTCTCGTTCATATTCCATACAAAAATTAGCCGCACCGCGCATTTTAAACGCACCAATGCGTTGTAAATTTTCGCACTTAAAAGACACCTGTCCCGCTACCAGGCGGTTAATCTTCTCATTCACCAAAATAGGAGTACGATAAATATACGGTTGAATCCTGTCGGATGCACGAACAATATGTTCCAGGGAAATCATATCATCAACTAAAAAAATCGATAATGGTAGGAGATACGAAAATGTCTGAATATCATCTTTTCTTTTTCGTCAGGTAATCTGTTAATTTACCTATGAAATCCAGAAACCTCTTCATGGCATCCAGATATAACGTAATGATTAGCATTACGGTCATTATCCAAATAATCATAGTATTCGCCCAGAAAGTATCCATTTCTACACCGAAGAAAAACTTGCGTGGTGCATAAAAGTGACTATTGAAAAAGCCTTTACCATAAGGTATGGTATAGATTGGGGTTGATTTCTGAATCAGCTCACCATCGTGTAATACTGTTTTTTCAAGACTATTCTTATTGGTGACAAAATTTGTAAGGCTTTCGTTGGTATTGTCATCAATTAACTTCATAAACTCTTCTTTTCCCAACTTTTCGCGCAAACTATTAATTACTTTTTCGGCCTCTTTGGTGTTGGCTTCAAATACCCGGCGATAATGACGTTTTAGCTTTTCAAAATAGCCATCCACTAATTCAATCGTTTCAGAATCTACATCCTTATAGTTAAGCTTATCTGTGCACTTACACTGAAGTTTTTCAATAAATGCCTCTTCCTTTTCAATTTCATTTTTCAGAACGGAAAGATACTCTTCAACCTTGGCTTTTGAGGAATCTACATCATAATTCTCAACAACATAATCGCGGTACTCTTTGAGTTTACCTAACCAACCGTCTTTTTTCCATGTGCTGTATTTTTTCGCTACTTCAAATTCAAAAATCTCCCTTTCGTAGTCATTGTCACGGTAGGTAGTAACAGCCAGTGCTTCGTATGCCCAACGTGACGCCATTACGTTACCAATCCAAGGCACTCCCGATTCAGAGGCAACCGCAGGGTTCAGCCGGTCGAATTTTACAATAACACCGCTGAACAATAACTGAGGAATGATAAGGATAGGAATAAGTATGTAAATAACTTTGGCTGAATTGAAGGTAGCTGAAATATTCAATCCTAAGACGTTGGCAAAACAGAATGTAGAGAAAGTTACAATCCAGTAAGGCAAAAGCATTCCCGGAATCTCAAGAATAAAATTACCAACCAATACATACAGGAATGCCTGTATAGCACTGATAAGGAACATAATCATAATTTTACTATTGAGATATGTAAGTTTACTTAGGTTCAGGAACTTTTCCCTTTTCAGTATTTTCTGATCCTTGATAATTTCTTCAGCACTTACTGTCAACCCGATAAATAGCGCCACTACCACGCTGATGAAAAGGAATTGTGGCAAGTTTTCATTGAGTCTGTAAACAAAGGCTCCATCATTTTCCTCTTCTCTGAAATATTTTACAAAAAATGCAAGGATTGCCGCCAGTGCGGGAGCTTCCAGCATGTTTATTAACATGTACTGAGTATTGGTAAGCTTTGAAAGCACATCACGCGTAGTGAAAACAAAGAACTGACGGATAACATTTGCTATTTTGAAACTTACTTTAGGAGGAGTTTCAGGATCAGGAATATTCTCTATGTGATTACCAATCTTTTCATTATAGACATCATACCATTCCTTTGGAGACACTTTGCGTTTATCGGTAAGATTACCATATTCGTCAACTACCTTGGAATCTATAATATCAAAAATTTCTTCAGGATTTACGTTGCCAGATGTATCGCCTGAAGTGTGCGCATAATTGGCCAACGTTTTAAAGTACTCAATACCATCAACCGGATTGTCATTATATACAATGTAACCGCCTTTGTCCAGAATCAACAGTTTGTCAAACATTTTAAAGATGTCGCTGGAAGGCTGGTGAATTACCACAAATATGAGGTTTCCCTTAAGGCTTAGTTCCTTTAAAAGGTCCATGATATTCTGGCTATCGCGGGAAGAAAGGCCGGAAGTAGGTTCATCAACAAATAAAACGGCAGGTTCACGTATAAGTTCAAGTCCAATGTTTACGCGCTTTCTTTGTCCTCCTGAAATGGTTTTCTGCAGGGGGCTACCCACTTTCAGATTTCGGGTTTCACTCAGGCCAAGGTCGGAGAGTAATTTCTCCACCATATCTGTAATTTCACGGTCAGACTTTCCGCCAAAACAAAGTTTGGCATTGTAAAACAAATTCTGAAATACCGTAAGTTCTTCAATTAAAAGGTCGTCCTGACTAACATAACCAATTACACCTTCCATTTTCTCCTTGGCCTCACGGCTGTGAATATCAATACCGTTAATGGTTACAGCACCCTCTGTAGGTTTGTAGTTGCCATTTAAAACATTAAGCAATGTAGACTTACCTGCACCGCTGCCCCCCATAATACCATATAAAGATCCGGACTCTTCAATAATGTTGAGTTTATGAAGGCCTATTCCCCCGTTTTTAAACCGGTAAACAATGTCCTGAGCCTTAAATACAGTTTTCTCTTTTACTGTATCGCTCATAAACCGGGCAATAATATCGGAATGATAAACCGGTTTTACCTGCGGAGACCGGATGCTGGAACCATGTGTAAGAACATAGGTTCTTCCGGAAGCAATTACCTGACCATTCAAGAATAAGTCCTGGTCGCCAAAATACCTAAGGAAAAAGAGCCCCACGCTTACCACTCGCAAAACACGAATGTCCTCTTCGGCACCGGCAGTTCTGATATGTTTGGCAAACTGATGATTTGCCAGAAACTCATCCTTGGTTTTATTGTTAATAATTAACAAATTCGGAGAATCCAGAGGATCAGTAGCCTTGGCCTCTACAAAGGAGCGGCAATCTTCGTATTCTTCTTTTGTAATATTAAACGTTTCGGCCACTGTAGTGGCAAATTCCAATTCCTGTTCGGTAACAACGTCAGCATTAATGAACTCAAGAATACGGAGCAGCACAATCATTTTCTGTTTCTGCGCCAACTCTTCGTTGATGTGCGTGCAAATTTTAAGAACCTTAACCGAGTTTACTGAAGTACGTTTGCGTTTTTTCTCACTTTTTCCTGATGTACCGTGGTGCGTTTGCAGGAATTCGTCAAAAATCTGTATGTAAGCTTCTACCTGGTCCTGAGCCAATTGCTTTTTCAAGAAATCGAGCACTACCTCTCTGCCACGGCCGGCACCTGTAGATTTTACGGTACCATCTTCGTTAAGCTCTACTTCAGAGATTAACGCAAACAACTCCATCAGGGCTTTTAAGAGGCGTTCACTCATGCTTTCGGATTAAGAATTATATACTAAAGGAAGAATTTATTGCTTAAATCCCATCAACATAACAGCACAACCACTGGTTTTTTTGTCCAAATCAAGGCGTACTTCAATAATACAATCCATAGTATTGGTTACGTTGAAATCCCAATAGGTTTCGTTACCGTATTCAGAATTGCTGAACAGCAGATTTCGCTCTTCGTCAAGTACATCAAAAATAACCGATTTGCTTTGAGTACCCGCAGAGACTGCCATCCTGTATGTAGATCCGCCATATAAGGTTACATGAAATTCGGCCTTTTGCTCATCATCAAGGAATGCACGATAAACCTGTCCATCTGAAATAAATACTCCCTTGTCGCCCTCCTTAGGTTCAAGGTATTTTTTAACCACTGAAGGCAAATCTTCGCAGGTTTCCTGTGCAACTACAAGTCCGACGGCCGAAAAAGCAACCAGGGACAGTCCTAAAAATATTGATTTCACTTTCATAATCAGCTTACAATTTCATTTCTGATAGACATAACAATTTCAACAATACGATTCAGCGTTTCATCGTCAATGGTTACCTGCTTGGTACTGGTAAGATATGTGATTTTCTTATCAGGCAGTGTGCGCGGCTCCTTGTATTCATATTTATATTGAATTTTACTGAATTCAGTACGAAGTTCAATCAACTTGGTAACAAAATCATCCATCAGATCGTCGTTCCTGTAATCTTCAAGAAGCGCAATCAACCCTTCCAGTGAAGCCTTTTGTTCGCCAATTCTGTTGATAACATCCTGATTCTTTTTTTCCTTTGCAATAGTAGCAGCGAAATACATGGTTTCTAACCAGCCCCCGGCCAGAATCAAGCCAATAACATCGTATCGCTCTTCGGTTTGCAGGTAATTATTCCCGGCACGGTAGGCTTCTCCTACAAGAACAAGTATTGAGTCGGGTTTGTCAAGATTATCGCTGAAACGATTTATAATACTTTCGTTAAATGCACCGGAAACGTTTAATTCTTCAGACAATCTGCTAACCGTTGTAATATAACTCATGGCCAGATCGCTTTGTCCGTTAATGGTTATATAACCCAGGTCGGCACCATAAATACCAAGATTCAGGGCCTTATGAAAATTGGTTGCATAATTTGCAGCATTGTCAGCCGAGTTTATCAGCTCCTTGTTGAAGCTTAGACCACTGTTTTTAATCAGGCTTGCCGTTTGAATGGGCGAAGGCACACTGAACTGAATACCCTTAATGGTTGTATTCAAAGATTGATTGCTGTCCAGATTCTCATCATAGTCGTTCACTGACGGGCCGGCCCCTTTTTCTCCGCCACCACTTTCTTCTCCCCCACAGGAGTGAAGACTAATAACAAAAACAATCAGCGCCAGACTAATAAACAATCTGGTTCGGCTTTTTAAAAGGTAGGTTTTTATGCTCATGTATCTAAATTGTCTTTACAAATCAGCCCCAAAACTATAAAATTTATTGTTTGCAAATACCTTTTTGTGCAACGAGAACGAAATATTCACAGACGAATGACTAATAAATAGGGTCGAACCCCCCTAAATTTAATGTACAAATCACCAAATTACTTAATTTTTTAGATTTTTATTGAATGATATAACAACATGTTAATAAATATTTTCATCATTTTTAAACGCTTACAAACGTCTTTTAAATATCTTCTAAACCTTTATTGTACGACAGCTGAAAATTTGCTGTTCTTCCTTTGCACTGTCAATCGCCGAAAACGGATCCAGGGCCCGGAACGGTGAAGCGTGAGACAAAACATATTTAAATAACTATTAATTTTTAGAAAAATGAAAGCAACATTGCGTAACAAAGTGAGTTTGATTGGTAATCTGGGCAGCAACCCTGTAGTGAAGGAGATGACAGGTGGTCGTAAATACGTCCGTTTGTCAATTGCTACGCGGGACAATTACAAACCCAAGGAGGGTGAAAAGGAACCCGAGCCTCAGTGGCACACCATTGTAGCGTGGGGTACACATGCCGATTACGCTGAAAAATTCCTTAAAAAAGGCAGTTTTTTAGCTGTTGAAGGGCGCCTGGTAACCCGTGTATACCTTGACAGGGAAGAACATAAAAAGTGGATAACCGAAGTTGTGGTTACCGAATTCATGAACCTTTCCTTCCGTCAATCGGAAGCTGCGTAAGAGTTCATCCGCAATACAAAAAAAGGCGCCCTTGGGCGCCTTTTTTTATTGCTTTACAACAGAAAAATGCCAGATCTTTTCATGCTGTTGAATATTCAGAATATATAATCCCGGTGCAAGATGCTCTAACGATATTTCGTTTCTGTTATTAAGGCTATACTGATTTACGAGACTACCTTGCGATGAATAGAGAGCGGCTTTTGCACCTGCTTCAATACCATTCACAAATAACCTGTTAGATGCAGGATTAGGATAAACAACGGGAACAGACACAGAGTTAATATCAACACCAACAGAACCCGCAGGTAAAATTTCAACACAGTAATCTTCAACTTCACCGTCATCAAAATCTGTACAGGCTTCGGGTGCTGAAGGATCCCATGTTGCACTTACGTATTTCATTACAACCCGCATTTTGGTTATTCCAGATGCTGTTCCTGCCGGAATGGTTAAGGAACCTGTTGCAGCACTGCTGGAAGCACTGCCCTGATCATACATAAGTTCAGTACTCTCAAAAATACCGTTATGGTTGATATCAATCCACACTTTAAAATACTCGGTATAAGCAGTACCTGCAAACCCGGGCGTAAGGGTTACAGGATAAGTAGAGCCTGCGTTAAATACCGGTGGCGTTACGATTCCGGTAAAATCAGCATATCCGTTATTACTGCCGGATGTATATGCAAATGCGCCGATTTGTATTGACTGAATCCATTCCCAGGTAGTTACCCCTCCCGGATTGGAGCAATAATTAAAATCGAAGCATGCGCCACATCCTTTTGATTTAAAAGTTAGGGTATCAGAATAAGTGGTATCGGTTGCACAGATTGTGGCAACAAAATACTCATAATCGGTACAGGAATCAACGGGCAAAGTATAAGGCGAAGTTGCATTTTGAATGAGTGTATATGAACCGGTGCCTGTCTGTGCAAAGAAAAGCAAATATTCCCCGGCCGCAGTAACCGTATTCCAGCTTATGTCAACCGTAACCGCTTGTTCAGTAGCCTGAATACCAGCCGGAGCGTCGCAGCAACCATCGGTTTTAAAACTGTAAATATTGCTGTATGCCCCTGTATCACCGTCGCAAATATTGGCTACCTGAAATTCGTACCAGGTACATCCCTGCAGGGTATCTATATATAAGGTATCATTCAGCGAAAAAGAACTATCCCAAACCGGAGCGCCCACTTCGCGTATTTTTACCATAAAGCTGTCTGAAATAGCCAGCCAGTTAAGATACGCTTCGTTGACAGTAACCCCGTAGCTGCTCAAATTTAGCGGATCAATGCATGACCCGGTTGCACAATTATTAAGAATATAAGTAACGCTGTTAAAAGCGTTTACTCTTCCGCCGGTAACCGTTTCGGTGGTTAAATTTGCTTTAGGGTCAACCGAAGCAAACAAGGCATTGCGGATATAATCTGCCCCGGCTTGCGGGTCGGCCTTTACAAGAGCCATAAACGAAGGGCAGTTGACGGAATACATGAGTGCAATCACTCCGGCTGTCAATGGCGTGGCAAAGGAAGTTCCGCTGGTACTGCTGTATGAGGTCGTACCTGAAGTGATATAAATACTGGCACCGGGAGCAGCTACGTCAATGGTGGTTTGACCATATCCGGAAAAAGTACGAACGTCTTGATTATCGGTAGCAGTAACACTAATCATGTAGGGACTTGGGCAGGCGGTGGGCAGATCGCCTTCTACGTCCACATCCAGAGCGCTGTTGGTAGTTGCACCACAATTGAGAACTCCATAAACACCCAAAGTGTCATAAAACGCACACCATAACGGCGCATTTGCCGGATCTCCGTAATCTATACCCCAGGATGCATTGGTAGCCACAACAAATGCACCCATACTGCCATTGGATTGATTATATAACTTACGCATTACCAACGGGTAAGTGTATGCTGCAATAACTTCCGCTTCATTGGGCGCACTTCCGCTGCCAATACTCCCCATATCAACCTGCATAATTTTCACATTCCAGTTTATGCCGGTTACCCCTACTCCGTTATTTCCTTTGGCACCAATCATACCCGAAACACTGGTTCCGTGACTGCCCGCACCAATGACATCATTAGCTCCTGTGGTATTCCAGCCGTTGTAATCGTCAATGTATCCGTTACCGTCATTATCCAAGCCGTCACCGGGAATTTCAGCGTAGTTTCTCCAGTGATTGTCAATCAAATCAGGGTGATTGTACGAGCTGCCTCCCCCTTCAAGCACACAAACCACAATAGAATCTCCAAAAGCTGTCAACCCACCCGTAGTGATGTCCCATGCTTCGTCAGCATCTATGTCGGCATCCGCAGTACCACCGCCGCCTCCATTGTTTACCCATTGCCACTGGCTACCAAAACTGGGATCGTTAGGTACAGTAGCCCGGTTCTGAACATAGTGATTAAACTGGGCAATCCGAATCATTTCCAACCGATAACATTCTCTAAGAAATTTTTCGTCATCCACAAGTTGGGTATCAAACTTTAACCTCCATATATTCATAGGTTTAGATATCAGTGATACGACCTCTGCTCCGGTGGGTTTGCCGTCAATTACCTGTAACAGCTGTTCTATCTTACCAATATTGGCATTATCATTCAATTGCAACAGTACTTCGCCCGGAACATGTTCCATTTTTGCCTGCTGAGCAAATGCTGTAACACTCATTAAAACAGCAAAAAACAAGAATATCTTTTTCATAAGTATCGCTAATTTGTCGCCCTAAGATACAAAAATTTAACAGGAATGTAAGAAAAAACAGTTACACTGTGAATAATCCATCAACTTTCTGTAGTGTAATACTATAACACAAATTCTAATACAGCAAACAAAGTGATTCCTAATTTAATAGCTGAATTTAAATGCTATGGCCGGCACGCAACAGATTTTCTGATGCATGTTTTGGGTTTAACGCAGTACACCGGAAATTCCTGCCGGAATTTCGGGTACTCCGATAAATGTTGTGCGTTCGTGCTTTATTCTTTTTTGTTTTTTATGTCCAATAATTTTCTATTGTCCATCAATTCTTTGGCTTCTATATATGCTTTATGCAATCGTTCTTCCAACACTTTACGGGAGGGTAATTCTGTCCAATATTCAGCTACCATGATACCGTCTTTGTGCATTTCCAATAGTTCTACCTGTTCTCGACTTGTTTCTGCACATAAGATGAGTCCGACCGGTGCATTTTCTCCTTCCTGTCTTTCATGCTTGTTCAGCCATTTCAGATAGAGTTCCATCTGTCCTTTGTACTTGGCTTTGAACTTGTCAATTTTTAATTCAATAGCCACTAACCGTTTTAGTGAACGATGATAGAATAGTAAATCCAGATAATAATCTTCTCCATCAATTATCATCCGTTTTTGTCTTTCTACGAATGCAAATCCTTTACCTACTTCCAGGATAAACTTTTCCAGTTCTTTTAGAATAGCGGTTTCAAGGTCAAATTCCAGATACCCTGTTGGCAGGTTCAGAAAGTCCAGAAGGTAAGGGTCTTTAAATTTGTCCGACAAATGATGTCCTGTGCTTGGTAACTGGATATTTGCAATAGCTGTTCGCTCATAGGTTTTTTGTGAAATTTGCTTTCTTAAGCCTCTTACACCCAGTTGTTCTTTCACAGTTTGTTGGGCATAAAACTCACGTTCTTCTTTTGTTTTCAGAGGAATTAATACCAAAAAGTGCGACCAACTTAAATGTCGTGACAGCGTAACGACTTTTTCCTCTACGGAAAATGTGCCTGCAAACTGTAGCATTCTTCTCAGGTTCTTTTCCTCAAAGTTTCTCCCATATTGGTTTTCTAATTGTCGCGACAGTGTAACGACAATTTGTTTGCCATATTCAGCTCTCTTATTTTCCAGTACAACTTATTGATGCGTTTACCAAGCTGCCAGAATAACAATGTCATGGCACTATTTACTTGTGAGACAACCTGTGCTTTACTTTGTTCAATAAGACTGGATAGTTCATTGAACAATGCTGCTTCAGATAGTTGTATATCATTCTTTTCTATCATTTGAAGTTTCACTTTTTCGTTGACACAAGTAATTCTCTAACATCTATTTCCAACACACTGGCAATTTGAAATAATGTTTCAATTCTCGGTTGCATTTCATTTCGGCACCATTTCGAAACAGTTGTTCGATTCATTTGCATTTCATCAGCCAACCAATTGTTTGTTTTTCCTTGTTCAGCTAAAACTGCTTTTATACGGTTATAAACTCCTTTTTCCATAGTGAAAACTATTCTTTGAAACAAAGGTAATGACTTCAAATAGAATGTAATTAGCCTTATTTTATGCTTTATTGTATTCAATTAAATATTTTTACTATCTTTGATATGCTTTTAAAGCATAAAATAAATCCATTAAAGTTTTTTTTGAATATTAATAATTGTATTTATGAGCAGAAGATATACCAAAGCCAATTTAGAAGAAATCGTTTCCGTTCAACTGGAAAACCTCAATGCAATGCATGACCTTTTAAGTATCATGAAACATCAAAATGAGTTATTGAATAGTGCCAATAAAAAGTTGAAGGACGAAATCTCAGAATTTAAGGAGAAACAAGTTCGGTATCCAACTGGAAGGAAAAAATTATAGCTTAAGTTTTGGCCATTGATTATAACCAATTTTCGGGTTATTTGATTTATACTTGTTTATGAACACAACTTCTATTTCAAAGTTGCCTGACTGTACTATCGATAGCCATTCGTTCAAGATCTGTCGAATCAATAATTCGGGAATTATTGTGTATTAATCCGCCCTTTTGTTGACCTAAAAATGGGTTTAGAAATTCAACGCCATACTCTGTATTTGGAAAAAGTATTCTCTTAATTCCGCTTGCAAATTTGGATAGTACGACTACTTCGGTGTCCACCGGGTTATGTTGAGTTACAGGGTCAAATAGTACAATATTATTGTTGTCCAGTTGATAGGGATTCAAATAGTTAATGTCAGATTGGAATTGCTGGTCATTTAGCAAAGTCGTTAAATGCGCAGCGTCTATAAAATGTAATTATATTGCTCTCATATTTTTAATTATTTTGATTATCGGTATAATTTAGCTGAAACCGAGAATTGGTTTCATTCAAAATCTCATTTTCATTATTAGCAGTAAGCCTCTCCCATGCTTTGAAAGATGGTCTTACCAAATAATCACCTGCTTGAGGAGTGGTTGGGCTTGAAATAATTGTTCTCTTTAATTCTGTTGAAGCAATTTCGATTATTTTTTCCGGAATCCCTTTTTTGGCGAACTCATCATATCCGTTATTAGTCATCATTTCTCCCTTAGCGGTATTGTTATCCAAAATGCTGAATGTGTAAGAAAACCATCTCATTGGGTCTTGCGGAATTGAGAATACTTTGAAGTACACTTTGTCAGGATAGAGTTCATCTCCGTATTCAATTTCGTATTGAAATTGGCAATGGTTATTATCAATGTCAATGGTTTCAAATTCTTCCATAGGTTATTTTTTGCATTACGCACAACGGGCGCGGCTTAATACAGTTCCACTCAAAAGCAGGTCCCCTGTTCCATACGGAACACAGTATAACCCGAAATGTGAGCTTGCTCACAGACAAGACAACCTGCGTGAGTGGGATCAAATTGGATTAAATCCCATTTATCAAACAATTTTGGATGCAGTACGCGTAGGGCCTCAGCCGCCCGGCGGAGCAAGCATACATCAGCAACAAATATAATCAATTTGATGATGCCGCGCCCGATGCTTGCAATGAAACCCTTAAAAAGTTCCGGAGCATCGCAGTGAGAGAGCGAGATGTAAAGTAAAAATGAGGTTTGTTGCGAAGAAATAGCAGATGCTATTTCGACAAAACAAGCTGGCGCAACCGCATTTTTACGCAACATACCGGAACCACTACCGCACCCATACTTTGTCCCCTACATAAAGTTCAGGGGGCGGGGTCACAGTCAACACGGAGTACACCGGAAATTCCTGCCGGAATTTCGGGTACTCCGATAGATGTTATGGGCTGGTTTGGTGCATTGTTTTACTCATTTTCGTCTTTTGTCTTTCCTATTCGTTTTGGTTCGTCTTTGGATTTTAATACTATTTTTGCATTGAGTGGTGTTACTACTTTTTTACCTGTCTTAGCTTCTATTTCTCTTCGTGTGTTTCCTGCTATTGTCCCTCCTTGTTTGGCTACCCGTTTGTTTTCAGTAAAGGTTTTTGGTTTTTTCTCCTTGCTTATTTCAGTAGTGGTAGCTTCTGCAAGCATATTGAGTACCAATTCAAGATTGGTCATATTGTCCCGAAGATTTTCCGTTTTCAGTTTTTTGTGTTGCTTGTATTGTTTTACTGAAAATCCGCTCCACGCTTTGGTGATTTCATCGGTTAGAATAGCATACTCTTGCCCTCTTTTTACGCCTCGATTATCCCATTCATCCGTAAGTTCTTTGCGAACTTCAATACTTTTCAGGCGTTGGTTAATCCATTCTTTGCTGTAACCCTTTTTCAGATAGGTTTCCATGAGACGGTCAATGCCGATTTCGGGGTCTTCGATTTCATCTATCCGTTCACGGCCTACCTTTGCTAACCATGCCTTAAATGGTTCGGCTTTTTTAGACGGAACAGATTGGATTAAACGAAAAAGTTGCTCGGTGTCAGCCACATCGGTTGATCTTAGCTTACCGTCTTCGGCAGGTAGTTTCAAACGGTTACAATTTGTAACCGTTTGATTACCTTCTTTTAGCAGCCTGTTTTTCAATACCTTCCAATAGTTCCTTGCTCCTTGATGAGTTGGTTGGTCTGTTAAAATGGCAATCACATCTACTATGGAAAAATACCATTTTTCTTGTTCTTCATCCCAATGAGTACGAATCTGTTTTTGTTCAAATATTTTTATAGCTTTTTCTTTTGTCATTCTCAAGTATGGTTAAAACATAAAGTTAATTAAAAACACCATATTTTATAATCACTGTTATGTCCATATGTATTTGTTATCCAAGAAGCTTTGCCTTTTGTTTATTATATTCTTCCTCTGTCAAAGCTCCCTTGTTTTTCAGCTCTAATAATTTATCTAATTGATTTGATAAATTATCAGCTTGTCCATGGGATGGAACATTAACTACTACATTATTAACATTTGAGTTAGTATTTGTATTTCCAAATTGTCTGCCGTATAGAGCATTGTAACTATCTACTTGTGTGCCTAATGTAAACAAGTCAATAAACCAGCCAATAAAGAAAAATCCAAATGTGAAAAAATAAAGAATTCCTATCCCGAATTTTCCAAGGTAAAATTTATGTCCCCCCATAGTCCTAAAAAGAACCAAAGAAGATAAGCAATAGTTTTTGATTTCATACTAAAAAAATTTAATTTTTATCCTACTCTTTTTGGCTTTTCGGTATCGCCCCGTTTTTTGAAATGGTAGCCGGTCTCCATTTTTAGAAATAAAATTTTGTTGTCAGTCGAAAATGACTGTCAAGATGTGTCAATATGAAAAGTCGGTGATTCTCTTGTCTGCCGCTTTCCGTTGTGGTGTCGTCTTAACTTGCCCATACTGTCAGTCTGTCCGAAAGTCTGCGTACAGTAAAATAGTATCAATATGTTTAGTGTTTTCTTCACAAATAATTACCACTAACGTCAGACTGTGAATTAACCATCCACCTTCCGTGGTGTAAAACTACTACAAAAATTCTAATTCGGCAAAGGGAATTATTACTAATTTAATACCTGAAAATAAATGCTATGGAATACGTTAAATCTTCAGACAGGACACAACTTGAAATGGTGAGTTTGGAAGAACTCATTGAGGCGGATAATCCGGTGCGGTTTGTGGATGCCCTTTGGCAAAGACATTCATTAATGTCCGGTGTGTAAAACAGGCCGTTTGGTGCTGGTAGAAACCGTGCGGCGACAAA
>CAZDUI010000038.1:0-39554 GCA_964508605.1 uncultured Weeksellaceae bacterium
TGCTATCTTCATCTTCTCAGGGGAATCACCAGTATAACTTATCTTAAGATAAAGAAACCCAAGTGATTCAGTCGAAATTTCTTCATCTTGTGGTGTGTTGCCCTGATGTGTCTTCATATATTGAAATACTTCAGGCCGGTAACTTAAAGAGAAAAGTATATCACCCATTTGAACCGTTTTATTTAACCCATGTGCAGGGTCATCTATATAGGTCTTATAGTCATTCTTATTCACCTTATTGCTACAACCGGTTAGACCGCATATAAAACTCGTAATCAACAAGATATTTAATCCTGAAAAATTCATTTATTAATCTGCTTCGTTACTTTGTCGTTTGAAAATAAATTCAATATAAAAGGAAGTATTGTTGAAATAATGGGTATCGTAATAGAATTAACAGGTTGCCTGTTATCGCAATCATCATTTGAATTTCCGTTTTTAACAAACTTCAAATACCATTTTTCTTCCTTTTCATTACATACTGTTAGCATATAAGTCCCATTAGGCATAGGAACTCCACTACACGATAAATCAAGAATGTACCTATTATCACCTAACGCCTGAATTCCCGGATTCAACATGTTATTTGGCAAAGTATCACTCATAACGACGTTTAGGTACTCATCTTGTAAGGTATATGTCAACACCTGGGTAGTGTACTCTGCATTAAAACCAAATTTCAATGTATCCGAAGGTATATAATGGAAGCCACCATCAATTGCCTGACGCGGAACCATGAATGCTGGTTCCGGAACCGATATTATCTGGGCAAAACTCAAAGTTGCGCCTATCATCATCCAAAACCATAGTATTATAATTGTAACTTTCATTCGTCCAATATTAAGCATAATTATTACAATATCAATAGATATTAATGTAAATTTTTTGTTAATTTTATAATCCTTTGAATTTACCGCTTTCTATTGTCTATAATTTTTAAAGAATGAAATGACTCATGATAATCAAACTATAAACTTGATTATGCATGGGTTAAAGGTATGGAAATTTAGCATATAATCTAACCATCCGAAAAATTAGATTGTTGGTTTTTTAAATTCAGTAATCTACGTCCCGCATGTGCGGGATCGAAGGGTTCTCATAACAAAATCCGGAAGGTAGTGCCATGCATAATATTGTCTAAAGAGTATTTAGTACACTATTAGTATAAAACTAAATGATGGCGAAACGGACAATGAAAGGCATAGAAATTCATTTCATCTGAAAAACTCAGGCGATTACCCCGGTAATTTTATTCACCTCATCCTGAATCATTGAAGCAAATTTTTCGGCAGCATCGATATTGGCAGCTTCAGCATAGATTCGAATAATAGGTTCAGTATTACTCTTTCTTAGGTGCACCCAACCCTCCTCAAAATCTATTTTAACTCCATCCACCGTGGTTATTTTCTCGTTCTGAAAATGGTTCTTAACATGTTCAAGTACAGCATCGACATTTATAGATTCATTCAGGCTGATTTTCTGCTTCACCATTTCGTAAGCCGGATACGATTTTTTCAATTCAGACATTTTTTTTCCGGATAATACAAAATGAGTAAGGAATATTGCTATTCCGGCCAAAGCATCACGTCCGTAATGAAGGTCGGGTACAATAATTCCCCCGTTACCTTCGCCGCCTATTACAGCATTTACTTCTTTCATTTTTGCCACTACATTCACCTCACCTACTGCAGAAGCAAAATAATCTCCTCCGTATTTATGTGTAATATCGGCAAGTGCCCTGCTGCTACTTAAATTGCTTACGGTGTTACCCTTTTTTATTGAAAGCATGTAATCGGCAACAGCCACCAGTGTGTATTCTTCTCCAAACATAGAACCGTTCTCGCACACCAGAGCCAGCCGGTCAACATCCGGGTCAATGCTTATTCCCAAATCGCAATCCATTTCTTGTACTACTTCGCTCAATTCATGCAAATGTTCAGGCAATGGTTCCGGATTATGAGCAAAAATCCCATTGGGTTCAGAGTTGATTACATGAACATTATGAACACCCAATGCTTCCAGCAAAGCAGGCACTGCAAATGCTCCTGATGAATTAATGGCATCTACTGCAACCCTTAAATTTGCTTTTGTAATCGCTTCAACATTAACATAAGGTAAAGTGATGATGGATGCAATGTGTTTTTGAAGCGACGCATCATCCATTTTGCAACTACCCAATTGATGTACAGAAGCAAAAGCGATAGGTTCTGAGGCAATTTTTAACAGTTCTTCGCCTTGCTTTGCACTGATAAACTCACCTTTTGAATTTAATAGTTTCAATGCGTTCCATTCTCCCGGATTATGACTTGCCGTTAAGATGATTCCACCGTCAGCACGATAAAATAACACTGCCATTTCAACAGTGGGTGTGGTACTTAATCCACAATCAATCACTTCTGCTCCCATTGAATTCAATGCAGCGCGCACCAGTGACGAAATCATTGTGCCAGAGGTTCTGGCATCTCTTCCTATAACAATTTGAATTTTAGATTTACCGGATTCTTTTTGAATCAACGCAGCATACGCTGCAGTAAATTTAACAACGTCAACCGGAGTAAGACTTTCGTTCTCAAAACCTCCTATAGTCCCCCGTATCCCTGAAATTGATCGAATCAGTGTCATTGCCTTAAATTTTGCCAAAGATAAAATTCCTTGATTTTAATAGCAAAGGAAATGTTATTGATTCGCGTAGGAATCCAAATTATTCATCAATATTTCAATTTACAAAGCTATAAACGAATAATTTTTACCGTATATTTCGCTTTCAATTCATTACAACAAGATGAAAATATTTATTACAACACTGATTTTGTTATCTGTACAAATTTGTTCTGCACAACAATGGGTAGAATTAATGCAGGACGGACATACAAACTTTTATACTGTTAAGCAATCTTTTGAACAGGAATGGGCAGGGAAGTCATACACGAAGGGCCAGGGTTGGAAGCAATATAAACGATGGGAATGGTTTATGGAAGACCGTACCTTTCCTACCGGCAACCGTTTCAATGTAAAAGCATTATACCAGGAACGCGAAGAGTTTATGCGGCATTATGGAACCCCGTCCCGCAGTGCTAACTGGCAACCTTTGGGGCCTTTTGAGTGGCAAACCACATCGTACAATCCAGGCTTAGGCAGAGTGAATGTAATAACTGAAGATCCTGCAAATAATAGTATTTTATATGCCGGGGTGCCCTCAGGAGGGATTTGGAAAAGCACAGATGCCGGCGGCACCTGGACTCCACTGGGCGATGAATTCAGTGCCATGGGCGTATCTGGAATTGTTGTAGATCATCAGAATTCAAATACCATATACATCAGCACAGGCGACGGAGACGGTTCAGATACCTATTCCATAGGAGTCATGAAATCGACAGATGGTGGAGCCACATGGCAAACAACCGGCATGACGCATCTTACGAGCCAAAGCATTACCAGCAGAAGAATTATAATGCACCCCACCAATAACCAGATTTTGCTGGTGGCTACCAACGACGGTTTATATAAAACAACAGATGCTGGAAATAACTGGACTCAGGTGCTTACCGGCTCAATAAGAGATGTAGAGTACAAGCCCGGTGACCCCATGACGGTATATACCTGTACCGACCAGTTTTACCGTTCTACAGATGGTGGAAATTCGTTTACACAGGTAACAACGGGGCTTCCGGCTTCAAACGATGTGAACCGGATGTCTGTGGCGGTATCGCCTGACGCTCCTTCGGTAGTTTATATTCTTGCAGGCAACGAGACTGATGCATCATTTTATGGATTATACAGGTCTTCAGACAGCGGCCAGTCGTTTACTTTAAGAACCAACACCCCAAACATGTTTACCTACGATGAACTGGGCACAGGCACGGGCGGACAAAGCTGGTACGACATGGCTCTGGCTGTTAATCCGACTAACTACAGCGAAGTTTTTATTGGCGGCATTAATGTGTGGCGTTCTCAGGACGGCGGCTCCAATTTTGATATTGTAAGCCACTGGGTATGGCCATCAACCGTTGGATATACTCATGCCGATATCCATACTTTAGACTTCTTTGGAAGTCGTTTATATTGTGGTAGCGACGGAGGATTATTTAAAAGCACCGATTATGGAGATACCTGGAATGATATAACAGCCGGCATGCAAATAATGCAGTTTTACCGCATTGGTGGCTCACCGCAGAATGCAAACAAAGTGGCCGGCGGTGCACAAGATAATGGCAGCTATGTTAGAAATGGCATGCAATGGACACATGTACTGGGGGCAGACGGAATGGAAGCAGCCTACGACCCTACCAACCAGAACATAGTGTATGTTACTTCGCAAAACGGTGGTTTAAACCGGTCTACCGACGGAGGCGCGACATTCAGTTATATTGCCGGTGGTATTGGCGAGAATGGTGGTTGGGTAACCCCGTACATAGTTCTTCCGGGTAACACTATTATTGCCGGGTATGAAAATGTTTGGAAATCTACCAACGGAGGTTCGAGCTGGACACAAATTTCAAGTGGTCTCAGTGGCTCGGGAACGGTAAGAGATCTTGCGGTTTGCAAAACCAACACCAATGTAATCGCAGCTTCGTACTGGAATGAACTTTTCCTTACTCAGGACGGAGGAGCTATCTGGACAAACATCAGTATTTCCTTATCTCCCGGAAATTCTATTACTGATATACAAATTCATCCACAACATCCTTCGGTTATTTGGATTACCACATCAGGTTTTTCCGGCGGAGAAAAAGTTTATGTAACGCAGAACAGTGGTGTTTCCTGGACGAATATTAGTGCAAACCTACCTAATTTACCAGCAAACGCCATTGTATTTCAGGAAGGAAGTAACGGCGGCCTTTATGTTGGAATGGATGTAGGTATTTATTACACAGACAGTACTTTAAGCAATTGGCAACCCTACGACCAGAATCTACCGAACGTGATTGTAAACGAGCTTGAGATACATTACGGAGCGGGTAAACTGCGTGCTGCCACTTATGGAAGGGGATTATGGGAAAGTGATTTATATACACCTTCTACTTTACCACCTGTTGCCGATTTCCTGACATCCTCTCAAAATCTATGTCCGGGCGACAGTATCCGTTTTACTGACGCTTCATTGAATGCAGCTCCCGGTTGGACCTGGTATTTTCCGGGAGGTTCGCCGGCAACCAGCAACCTGGCAAACCCTTCAGTATATTACTCAACTGCAGGAACATATACCGCATCACTTGTAGTGGCAAACGGAAATGGAACCGATAGCATCGCATACCCGTTTACGGTTAACTTTGCCCAATATCAAATTCAAATAGACGTTTTAACAGACAATTACCCGGGCGAAACTTCCTGGGAATTTGTGAATGCATCGGGAAATATCGTTGTGCAGGGAGGAGGATATAGCTCTGCAAATACATTATATTCTGAAACCATTTGCCTGGATAACGGATGCTACGATTTCAACATTTATGATACCTACGGTGACGGTATATGCTGTGGTTTTGGCAATGGTAATTACGTGGTTACAAGACTTGACAGCAATATCATTGTTGCAAATGGCGGAAATTTTTCTTTCTCGGAAACTACCCCGTTTTGTCTGGGAAATCAATCAACAAATATCTACCAGCAAAACGAACAGAAATTCACGGTTTTTCCAAACCCTGTTGCCGATAATTTGTATATCTATCAAACCCCGGGTACGCCGCTGCATTATGTGATTTTTGATATGACCGGCAAGGAAGTAATATCAGGAGTCGGTAACGGTGCACAGGTTACTGTTCAAACGACTACTTTATCTGCAGGAGCTTACATTTTGCAAATCAACCAATCTACCCGATTTAAAATGCTAAAGCAGTAAAACTGTCTGTATTCGCTTTACATAAAGCAGAAATTATACATTTGGTATTTATCAACTTAAGGTAAACCGGTCGGTTCTTAAACCGTTTACAAAGGAAGCAGCATCCATTTTATTCTTTCCTTGTCTTTGCAGCGTTAGCAGCTCAATATTGCCATTTGCTGATCCACACAGCAACTTACGCTCAGAAAAAACACACTCGCCCGGCTCCAGTTTTATTTCTCTGAAATT
Organism: uncultured Weeksellaceae bacterium; assembly: GCA_964508605.1. Classification (GTDB taxonomy): domain Bacteria; phylum Bacteroidota; class Bacteroidia; order Flavobacteriales_D; family CAZDUI01; genus CAZDUI01. Next base: position 6,065 of record CAZDUI010000038.1, read on the forward strand.
CAGCCTTGCATCATAAATACGCAAACTTTCAATTCCTTCACCGACAACAATTTCCGTCCATGCTGATGGATATGGAGACAACCCCAGAATTTGCTGAACGATTTCGTTTGCAGAACCATTCCATTGAATTCTGGTATTCTCGCGGGTAAGTTTTGGAGCGTGTTTAATGTCAGCGGCCGGCGTAATTTCCTGAGGATACCTTGGTGCATTTCCTTTTGCAATAGCCATCACGGTTTGCTGAAGTACACCCGAACCCGTTTCCATAAGTAAATCGTGCAGCATACCTGCATTACAATGTTCAGGAATTGGCACCTCTTTTTGAATTATCAAATCACCGGTATCTATCTCATGTTTTAGAAAAAACGTAGTAACTCCGCTAATTTTTTCGCCGTTAATGATAGCCCAGTTGATGGGAGCTGCACCCCGATACTGAGGTAATAAAGAAGCGTGAAGATTAATGGTACCCAAAGGGGGCATATTCCATACCACTTCAGGCAGCATTCTAAAGGCCACCACCACAAATAAGTCGGCAGACAACGCCTGCAATTCATCCAAAAAAAACGGATCTTTCAATCTAGCAGGTTGCAAAACAGGTATATTCAATTCCTTGGCACAACTTTTCACGTCACTTTCCTTCATTTTCATACCTCTGCCACCGGGTTTGTCGGGTGACGTAACCACGGCTACAATTTCAATTTCAGGGGTTGTTGCCAGCCGCCTAAGGCTATGCACGGCGAATTCGGGTGTCCCCATGAAAACAACTCTTAAACACTTTTCTTTTTCCATTTTCCGGTTGCAAGATAAAAATAAGCCAAAATTGCCATGGGTAAAAAGTACGCGTATTCTGCGGTCCAGAAAGACACTACATCCCACTCTAAATAAACCACCGTAACCCAGGCATATATTAAGTAAATCAATATACTGATAATCTCAAACAAAAGAGAAATGCGGGTTGCACCACTGCCGGAAATCATATTGATGAGCACTCCCGCCAAACCGTGAACCATGATAGAACCGGAAATAATTGCCAGAACCCCGGCAGCATATTGCTGAAGATAATCGTGCTGATTAACCATGGAAAACAAAGCATTTGGATACAACCACATACCATGAATAAATAGCAACAAAAATAAAAAAGTAAGAAAAAATATCCGTTTGATTACCACAGCCAGAAGTTTCACATCACCGTTGCCCAATAAATGGCTTACGTACGTTTTGGTAACCGAATTAAACCCAACTACCGGAATAAGAGCAAGAAAATACAATTTATGAACTACTTGAGAAACCTCAAGGGGCAATGCGCCCCGTTTTTCAATCATCATAAAAAAGAAAGTCCAGCCGGCGGTGGCCAGGAAGTATTGTACCATTAACGGAGCACTAACTTTAAGAAGAGATTTCATTTGTCTGGCGGGAAGTAATCCGGTTACAAATAAGCGGTAACGTTTAAAACTTGCTGCTCCGCCAAGATATATGCATTGAATAATTATTGAAACCATTTCAGAAATAACCGTTGCCCAGGCGGCGCCCTCTAAACCCATTGCCGGGAATCCCCAATTGCCAAAAATCATTGCATAATCCAGACAGATATTGGTAATTGTCATTACCAGAGTAGATAACAATAAAATTCCTGTTTTTCCAGTGCCGGCCAGGAAACACATGCAACTCAGATTCAGCACGGCAAAAATGAGTCCCAAAGAGCGTATATCCAAAAAAGTCTTCATATGGCCGGCAAGTACCGGGTCTGAAACCATTGCAGGCATTGACGGGATAATCCAAACATGGAGGAGTAACAGTAACAATCCCATGAGTACCGTTATTAATAAAAGTACGGTTCTCCATGTAACTCCAACCTCAACCTCTTTTCCTTCCCCTGCCCTACGTGCTATTGCAATCTGCCCCCCCTCTGCCAGTCCCAGCCCCACCATATACATTGTAATATAAATCATTCCTGCATTACCCGATGCATCGAAAGGATAACTGCCCAAGCGACTTAAAAAGGACGAATCCACAAATAAAACAATGCTTTGAGCAAATACCCCAAACATTATGGGTACTGCCATTTTTATAATTCCCAGATAACCTGTATTCAGCATAATTACCGGTCGATATACAGCACCAATCCTTTCAGATAATCCGTTTCATGGTGGCTTAAATTTACCGGATGGTCGGCAGGCTGTCTCAGGCGGTGCAGAATACTTACGGTACGTCCGGCCTCAATGGCTGCTGAGGTTACGGCCCCTTCAAACATATGCACATCCACAACCTGCGAACAAGAAAAAGTAAACAAAATATCACCGGGCTTCATTTGACGCAACGCTTTATAATTTAAATTCTTATAACCAATAATCGCCTTGTGTCGGGCGTCACGTCGTTTGGCAAAAGCCGGCGGATCTAATATGACAACATCATATTTTTCAGGCATTTCCAATAACCAGGACATCACATCAGCACAAATTGCCTTGTGTTTCGATGCCATTTCATCACTAAAATTCGCAGAAACATTCAATTCGGCCAAATGAACCGCAGCTTTAGAAATATCAACCGAATGAACCAATGAAGCACCTGACTGGAGTGCATAAACCGAAAATCCTCCACTATAGCTGAAAGCGTTTAATACCTTTTTGCCTTTGCAGAATTGTTGTAACAACTTCCTGTTATCCCGCTGGTCAATAAAAAAACCCGTTTTTTGTCCGGTAATCCAATCCACATGAAATTTCAACCCATTTTCAATTATTATAGTTGATTCACAATGTCCTTTTGCAAAAAACGGAGCTTCTTTCTTTCCTCTACCCCGCTCATCAAGCACAACAATACTATTTGAATGTTCAGGTATCGCATTTTCTATCACCTCTGCCCAAACTTGTCTCATTAACCACATACCGGTAGTATGGCATTGTACTACAGTGTTTGTGCCGTACACATCAACCACTAACCCGGGTAACTGGTCACCTTCTCCATGAATTAACCGGAATGCATCAGTTTCCCGGTTTGGCAAACCAAGCGTTTTTCGCTTATTTACCGCGCTTTGCACCACATTTATCCAATAAGTAGTATCAGGGAACTGCAATTCCCTGCTCAAAAGTCGAACTACGATACTCCCTGTGGAATGCCAATGTCCCCAACCCAATTGTGTTCCTGCGGAATCACACAAAGAAACTATTTGGCCTTCTTCAGGCTCTTTTTCATCAATTATCAGTTTTTGTACAGCACCGCTAAATACCCAGGTGTGTCCGCGCAATATGGCGACTTCCTTTCCTTTCATTAAAATAACCTGCGGGTGTTTCATTACAGCTTCTTTTATCAGTTTCGCCGCAAAACTACAAGGATTCTTGTTCATGGTACTGCAATAAACTACGAAACCATTGAACTATCCCAAAAAAGGCAATCGTCAGTGGTTTGCATACAGAATTATCTACATAGAATTCATCGGCAAATCTATATTTGCAGGAAATCATCTTTTATGTCTACGCAAAACCTAAACGTATATCTTACAGAATGTCCGCGAGATGCCATGCAGGGACTACACGATTTTATTCCAACGGAAGTTAAAATTCAATATTTGAATCTTTTGTTGAAAGCCGGCTTTGATGTTCTGGATTTTGGATCCTTTGTTTCACCCAAGGCCATTCCGCAACTGGCAGACACTGCAGAAGTACTTAAAGGTTTGGAATTAAGTGGAACCCAAACGAAGCTTCTGGCCATAGTTGCCAACAAAAGGGGAGCGGAAGATGCATTGAAACACTCTGAAATAGCCTATCTGGGATATCCTTTCAGTATAAGTGAGACATTTCAGATGCGAAATACAAATACAGACATTCAAGGATCGGTTGAAAGAGTTGCTGAAATAGTTGAGCTGTGCGCAAAAGCAGAGAAAACACCATTAATTTATATAAGTATGGCCTTCGGAAATCCTTACGGCGATAAATGGTCGGCTGAAATCGCTGCATCGTGGGCTGAGATTTTACACCTTCAGCACGGAATAAACCATATAGCTTTAGCCGATACCACTGGAGTTAGTAACCCGACTAATATATCTGAACTGTTTAGAACATTAATTCCCGCATTTCCGAATTGTACCTTCGGCGCTCATTTGCATACCACCCCTTATACCTGGAAAGAAAAAATTGAATCTGCCTGGAATGCAGGATGCAGACATTTTGACGGAGCCATCAAAGGATTTGGCGGCTGCCCCATGGCTGCTGATGCACTCACCGGTAATATGCCTACTGAACTAATGTACAGTTATTTTGATGAAATAAAAGCACATTCACAGGTAAAAAGCACAATATTTGCAGATTGTATTCGTATGGCAGGTAGTGTATTTCCAATTCATTAAATTATGAGATATTCATTATTGTTTTTATTCGGACTGGCTTATGTTTCTTCATTTTCGCAGCAGATTCAAGAACGCAAAGTTGAACCTTTTGAGGGGATTACTGCATCAGGTCCGGTTGAAGTTGAAATAAGATATGGCGACCAGCAATTGGTAAGCATTACAACACCCGGTAATGAGGATGTTTCTAACCTGACCACCAAGGTAAAAAATGGGGTATTAACCATTGGTTCCGACAAAGGCAATTACCAGGATAAAAACATTAAGGTGTTGGTAGTAACGTCAAAAATAGAAGAAATAAAAGTACGAACCGGCGCACGGGTAAAGGTACCGGAACTTCCAAATAACAAAGACGCTTGCGTTTCTCTGACCGTAATTGCCGGTGGATTAATATGGTTCCGGGCCGAACATAAAGCGGTAGAAGCCAGGGTTAGTCAGGGCGGAAATATTACACTTTTCGGCAGTGCGCAAATATTAGATGCAGCCATTGCTACAGGGGGTACCATTGCAGGATATCATTGTAAAGCCGAAACGGTTCATGCTGCGGTTAAAGCGGGCGGTGATCTGTTTTGTCAACCCATAGAATTTTTGAGCGCCAACATATTTTCGGGGGGCAGTATTTATTACTTTGGTAAACCCAAATCAATGACCGACAAAATAAAGCTTGGAGGAAAAATACTTCAAATTGATGCATTACCTGAGTTTGAAGAAAAATAGTTTAATACAAAAGAATCGAACAACAAATCTGACAGAACACTATTATGTACGGCATTTCAAAATTAAGCATAATCCCCGGCAGATCGGAACCTTCAGATAAAGCAGAAATTGTAACCCAGATATTGTTTGGAGAACATTATGAAATATTTGAAGAACAAGACAAATGGCTGAAGGTAAAACTCATGTTTGACGGGTATCTTTGCTGGATAGACCGTAAACAGTATCATCCGCTTCCATCTAACGAATTTGCAGAATTGCAGGCTTTTCCCGCCCCGAGAACGATTGATTTATTAGGCATAGCCAAAGACCTTAAGACCAATACATATTACAACCTTCCTATGGGTAGCAGGTTGCCCTTTTTTAACAACAACGAATTCCGCATTGGGGAATCAAAATTCTATTTTAAGGGAACACTTGCTGAACCGGAAAGAAAAAACCTGCTTACGTATGCTTCCCATTACATCAATGCCCCCTATTTGTGGGGCGGACGTACACCTTTTGGTATTGACTGCAGCGGCTTCACTCAAATTTGTTTTGCACTGGCAGGAACTGCTATACCCCGCGATGCATCTCAACAAATTCAAATATGCAGGAAGGTAGAATTTTCCAACAAAACGGCATGCGACCTGGCCTTTTTTCAAAATCCTGAAGGAAAAATAGTACATGTGGGAATTGTGCTGGATGACAACAAAATTATTCACGCCAGCGGGAAAGTACGAATTGATGAATTGACAACAGAAGGCATCCTACATTCAAAAGAACGGGTGTTAACGCATACGTTACATTCCATTGGGAGGGTATAATATTTTTCCACACCCTTTATTTACAACCTACAACATTGTTCCCTACTAAGAATTATTCTGAGTGTAATTTTCAAGTCAATAATAATCATTGAATACTTTTCTATTAATGTCTTAGACAACAACTTTCATACATCCCTTCCTAATATTTCACACTAAAATTATCTGTTTAAAATCCGAGTATAAAAAAGCGCATCGTTGAGACGATGCGCTTTCGTTCATTCCTTGCCGTTAACACAGGGCGGCGTGTATTATGCTCTAACTATGCAAAAGAGCAGTAGTAACGGAAGGAACCGAATCTTGCTACGATTTACGTAACATGGTTAAACCGAACCGATACAAAGATAGATACAGGCTTTTTGCCTGAAAATGACAATTCTCAAAACGAACCCTGTGAATTGGCAACTCAACAGTTGCCAAAATACAACAGCAGGAATCTTGAATTATACAAAAACACAAACCGGCAACCGTTCTTGATATCTGTTAAGATACCCACCACCATGCGAACGGCGCCGGTTTGGTTTTTAAGGCAAATCAAGCCTCAAACGAAAACTATTAGTTGAGTGGTTCGGGAGAATTCCCGTAGGATGTTCACTTCACAGCAAAATTATTATAAAAACTCAATTCTGCAAAAGAACGAATGAAAAAATATTTTCCCTTTTTTATCCGGAAAGTAAATTCCCAACGTTTAGGCACTCAAGTACAGACATAACCGCTTGATGACCATAAATAAAACCGTTAAAATCTCATGAAATTTTAACACCTGAATTCTTAGAAATTCATACGCAAAAAACCGCCAGTTGAAATTTATACTTTCGTTGAGTCATCCAAAAGAAATCAGTTCCCACTGTTTTCATGACGTGCTCCTTTCAGTATTCTAAAAATATGCAATATAGCCGGAAAAACAGCATCCATGCTCTCGGAAGCGCCGCGGGTAGACCCCGGAAGAGCCAAAACCAACGTTTGAGCCTTAACCCCCGCAATGCACCTGCTTAACATGCTATAGGGTGTTCGTTGCTGACCATAGGCTCTGATGGTTTCATCAATACCGGGTATTTCCCTATCCAGTAATGGCCGCAAAGTATCAGGGGTAACATCCCTTGAAGACAGACCGGTTCCGCCTGTGTAAATTAGTATGTCAACGTCGTTGTTTGCAGCCTGTTCCAACACCCTGGCAATTTCAGCAGGTTCGTCAGGAATAATCAGGTACTCATCAATAACCACAGAAGCCTTTGTTAGCTTTTCAATAATAGCCTTTCCAGCCTTATCTTCTTTTTGTCCTGCCGAAATGGTATCACTGCATACTATTACCCATGCTTTTAAATCCTTACGATATTTATCTACATAATCTGACTTTCCCCCCGATTTCTCTAACAAACGAATATTTCGTATTTCAATGCCCTTATCAATAGGTTTCAGCATATCATACATATTTAAGGCTACTGTTGATGCACCATGCATGGCCTCTACCTCAACCCCGGTTTTATAGATAGTACGTACTTTAACCTTAATATGTATTTCCAAACCAATAATTTCAAAGGTAACCGAAGCATGTTCAATAGGAATAGGATGACAATCGGCAAGTAGTAAGGGTGTATGTTTAATTCCTAACAATCCAACAGCTTTACTCATTTCAAATACATTCCCTTTGGGCACTGTATTGTTATGTATGGCATCAATGGTTTCCTTTTTACTTACCACCACCACGGCAGATGCAACAGCCTCTCTAAGTGTGTTTGATTTTTGTGTAATATCTACCATAATTATTGATTCTGTTTCCAAACGTAACTATCATCCATAAAGAGCTCCTTGCCAAACACCGGAACTCTGGCTTTAATTTCTTCTGTAATAAAACGGCATGCATCAAAGGCATCCGCTCGATGCTTTGAAGAGGTAAAAACAAAAAGGCAAATTTCACCCATCTTAACCGTGCCAATACTATGATAAATATGCAGACATGTTAACTGATATTTTTTAAAGGTTTCTTCTCTTATTTCATAAAACACTTCATCGGCCATTTCAGTATAAGCACTATATTCTATTGCAACCACTTCCTTTCCCTCAATAGAATCTGCCCGTACCTGTCCAAGAAAAATAGCATGGCCACCAATTGTAGTTTTTGACTGATGCTTTGCTATACTTTCACCAATAAATGCGGCAGAAATTGCGCCTTCTACCATTACTTTAGGTTTCTTTTTCGTTTCCATTCTTTCGTTCATTTATCTCATTTAAATCATATCCCAATACACCTGATTCCAAATTATATAAATCTTGAAACCCTTGTTTTATAAGCATTTCAATTACCTTTATGCTTCTTACACCTCTTGCACAACATACAATATAAGATTCTTGCGGAGACAGGTTCGCCTTTGCGATCGCATCTCTTGCCCCGGTATTTAAAAGCGAAGTAGGCAGACTTTTTTTCGGCAGGTACTGTGGTAATGATGGCGATTCATGATGTTCACGCACATCCAGTAAAAAATAATTGTCTAATTGTACCAATGCCAACGCTTCTTTTAAATTCACATTTCTATACAATAAATCTTCCGGTTTCCGGATATTTGAAGAACAAAAACCTGCATAGTCATATTCTTCAAAAGCACCTGCTGTATTGCGGACCCTTTCAATAGCCGGAATATCCGGTTGAAATTCCAGAGTATAATTCTGCCAGTTTAATAAATTATAAAACAACACCTTATTACTAAGAACTCCCGGTAAATCCAGAAGTACTTTCAGTGTTTCAGCTGCCATGGCAGTACCAATAAATCCGGGTAATACCCCCAAAACACCGGTCTCTGCACAATTTGGCAAATTCGCCTCAAGGGGAGGGTCAGGATATAAGCAACGATAAGTAGCTCCCCCCTTATAATTAAACACAGAAATCTGACCTTCAAATTTATAAATTGCTCCATAAATCAAAGGTTTGTTATGAATAACGCAAGCGTCATTCACCATGTAACGTGTAGAGAAATTGTCGGTGCCGTCAATTACAACGTCAAACGACGGAATAACAGCATAGGCTTCCTTATTCTCAAGATAGCGGGCAAAGCCTTGTACTTCAATACCGGGATTGAACTTTTTTAGTTTATCAGCCGCAACCTGTGCCTTAAATTTACCGATATCTTCCGGAGCATACAGCACCTGTCTTTGCAAATTACTTTCTTCAACTACGTCATTATCATACAATGCAATATAACCCACTCCGGCTGCGGCAAGATATTGTAATACGGGGCATCCTAATCCACCGGCTCCAATAATAAGAATCCTTGAATTTTTAAGCCTTGTTTGTCCCTCTACTCCAACCTGTGACATAATCAAATGCCGGCTATATCTTAATTTGTCGTGTTCGTTTAACATATTATCCTCCGGCGAAAGCAGGCAATAGTGCTATTTCATCATTTGCAGAAATCTTTCCCGTGTAATCCAGTTTTCTGTTCACGGAAATCCGGTAATTCAATTGCTTAAGACCTTGATATTTCTCCATAATAAAAACATTAAAAGTCTCGGTATTCCTGAATTCTCCTTCAATTTCCTGTTCTGGAATTCCCGTAATTTCTGCTACTTGTCCAAAATATTTAACCAACATAATCTTTAATCATTTTATTATAGTCTTCAACTGTGTTCACATTTCGGAATATGGATTCCGGAAAAAGCTGCTCATCCCTATCAATAACAATTTTTTCAATATTCATCTTTTCAAGACACCGTCGAACACTTAGCTCATCGCGTAACAAACAATCACTAAAAAAAGATAACGTATTGGCCGAATAAATTGCTGTTAACGGGTACATTTTACCATTCACCTCCGGTACCACTGCTTCAGCAGAAGAATCCAGGTATCTTTTAATTAAAAATTCAACAAAAGCTTCATTTATCAGAGGTGTATCGCAGGTTAACACAATATAGGCATCTTTCTGCAAATACTGCATTCCGGAAACCAACCCCGACAACGGGCCTTTATCCTGTATCTGGTCGGGTAATAATTTCAGACCTGTAATTCGATATTCCGGATTTGAAGACATTACAACAATATTATCTGCATAGTTCGCAACCGATTGGATAGCGCACTGAACCATGGTAACCCCACCTACTTGCATCAAGCCTTTGTCGCGCCCCATCCTGCTGCTTTTGCCACCTGCAAGAATAACAGCACCCATTGATATTTTTAATTTCGTATTTTTCAAGTAAGTAATAATTTTACAGAAGCCATAACCAATACAAGAGCCAAGGTACGAATTACCATCAGGTTACTGAACCTTATACTTCCAAAATATCCTCCCGCCATACCACCCACGGTGGCTAGAATTGCATAATATAAGGTAGAGTCGGGTAAATCAAAACCATCTATACCATTACCCGCCAGTCCGGCCGCCGAATTCACCCAAATAAATAAGGCACTTGTGGCAGCTGTTTGTTTCATTGATCCCCATCCTAGTAACAGGATTACAGGACTAAGAATAATCCCTCCCCCAATTCCTATCAAACCACTTACAAAACCAATCAGAGCACCTGTAACCAACATCATCCAAATAACCGGCTCTGCAGCAGTTTCTTTTCCTTTACCAAATATGCCAAGCATTCTAAGTACAGCAAGAACCAACACACCCGCCAGTACCTTTTTATATATGTCGTCTTCAATCTCTATCATTCCCCCTGCAAAGGCTGCGGGAATAGAAGTAATAAGAAATGGTAATGTTAAGCGGGCTTTGAAGTGACTGTTTCTTGCAAACTGCGCAAAACTGACACCGGCAACACACAGATTTAAAATAAGTGCAAGTGGCTTCATATAAGGTACGGCCATCCCTGTTAGCGCCATCAATGCCAAATAACCACTGGCACCACCATGACCCACAGAAGCATATAAAAAGGCCACAACCGGTAATAATAAACCAAACAGTATTTCCTGAGAGTCTCCCATCGTTATAATGAAACATTCATTAACTTATCCAGCTCATCCGCAAGAAATTTCTCACATCTCTTATTCAAATCTTCATACAGTTGTATCATTTGTATGCCATGTTCTGTAAGTACGGTCCCACCCCCGCCTTTTCCTCCCGATGTACGCACTACCAACGGTCTGCCCGATAATTTGTTCATGGCATCAATAAGTTTCCAGGCTTTTAAATAACTCATATTCATGGCTGCTGCTGCCTTATTTATAGAGCCACTTCGTTCAATCTCGCGCAGTAAGGCCACCCTTCCTTCACCAAGAAAAGAATTTTGATGAACCAACACCCAAACCCGGCTTCTCGCGTTCATCCCTTCTATTCTTCCGCCCTCTACTTTATTGTTTTTCAACGGTTCCATTTTTACTCGTTATTTATAATGATTATACATTGCGGTAATTAATTAATAATCAATATAAAACTACCGTTGTATCTTTTAATATATAACGCAAAACTATTGCATGAGCAGCAGCGAAAATATGACAAGAATCAGGTTTAATATACATGAGTACTATTACACTGGTATAATGCGCTTTACATAATAATAGACCAGCATATATATACCATACCGCACTGTATAAATTGCCATTTCGCAATTTCAGTAAACATTTATTATAGAGTTATTTAACTTGAAATCTATATTTTTTTTCCGATATTAATCATGTATAAACATGACCTAAATCATTTTTTGGGGTGATGTTGGTGACGAAAATTGTACCGTGGAAATTAAAGTAACCAAACACTAAACTCAATGAGAATCTCAGTTACAAAACGGGTAGTAATTATTGGGGCGCTGATTGCCAGTTCATTTGGCGGATACAGTCAGGACGGCGAAGCGCTTTTCAAACAAAATTGCGCCGCATGTCACAAGTTAGGAAAGAAACTTGTTGGCCCAAATCTTCAAGGCGTAACCGAACGCCGCAGTGAGGCATGGCTTATTAAATTCATTAAGTCATCGCAATCTATGATTAAGTCGGGAGATGCGCAGGCCGTAGCGATCTCCAATGAATTTAACGGCGCCCTGATGAGCGATTTTCCGAATCTGAGCGACGGGGATATTAAGGCAATTTTGACCTATATTAAAGCGAATTCTCCCGGTGGAGGAAGCGGAGATGCAGGGGCTGAAGTTGTAGAAGCTGCTCCAATAGAGTACACAGACGACGAGATTGAATTAGGTTATTTGTTGTTCAGTGGGAAGAAAGGTTTTACCAACGGTGGTGCTGCCTGTATTTCGTGCCATAATGTAGACAACGACGAATTGATTCCCGGCGGTTTGCTGGCTAAAGACCTTACTCATGCCTATGCGCGCATGGGAGATGAAGGTTTAATGGGAATTATTGGAGCGCCCCCCTTCCCAGCCATGGCAACGGCATATTTAGATCATCCGCTGGACAGCACGGAGGTAAAGGCGCTGGCCGGATTTTTAAAACATGCCGACTCTTTGGCAACTACTGAAGGTGCCGGAAAAAATAAAGGTTATAAACTGATGATGCTTGGAGGTGGAGCCGGTGTAGTGGTAATATTCCTACTGGTTGCAATTCTATGGCGCGTTAGACAAAATAACCACACTAAGTATTCAATTTTCAAACGTCAAATTAAATCCAAATAATCATGAGCTGGATAGAAGACATCATATCTCCCAAAACCCGTAAGTGGGAAGAATTTTACCGCAACCGTTGGCAGTACGACAAGGTTGTGCGCAGTACACACGGGGTGAACTGTACCGGTGGATGTTCCTGGAACATCCACGTAAAAGATGGGATTGTAGTATGGGAAATGCAAGCTTTGGACTATCCATTGCTTGAGAATGGCCTACCTCCCTACGAACCCAGAGGTTGTCAGCGTGGTATTTCATACTCCTGGTATCTTTACAGCCCTATCCGTGTAAAATATCCTTTAATGCGCGGAGCTTTACTTGACATTTTCAAGGAAGAAAAAGAACGCGCACAAGGTGATGCAGTTAAAGCTTGGGAAACCATTCAAAATGACCCTGCCAAGCGCAAGAGATATCAGCGCGCCAGAGGTAAAGGCGGTTTCCGCAGAGTACACTGGGATGAGGCATTGGAATTAATTGCTGCATCTAATATTTATACTATTAAGAAGTACGGACCCGACAGAATCATTGGCTTCTCTCCAATTCCTGCAATGTCCATGCTAAGCTACGCTGCAGGTGCCCGTTATCTGCAACTGATGGGAGGTGTAAACCTGAGTTTCTACGACTGGTACTGCGACCTTCCAACAGCGTTCCCTGAAGTATGGGGCGAACAAACTGACGTTTGCGAGAGCGCCGACTGGTACAACTCTAAGTTCATCGTATCCATGGGTGCCAACCTGGGTATGACACGTACACCAGACATACACTTCTTCTCTGAAGCAAGACACAACGGTACTAAAACAGTTGTAATGTCTCCCGACTTCAGCATGGTGGCCAAACACGCCGACCAGTGGATTCCGGTTCACGCAGGTTCTGACGGTGCATTCTGGATGGCTGTTACTCACGTTATTCTTAAAGAATGGCACGTTGAAAAACAAACTCCATATTTTGTAGATTACGACAAGAAATATACCGACTTCCCATACCTTGTAGAATTAGAAAAACAAGGCGATAACTACGTTCCCGGAAAAATGGTGCGTGCTAACCGCATTGCTAAATACAAAGATGCCGAACTGGGCGACTGGAAATTCCTGAACGTAGATGCCACCGGCGATTTGGTTATGCCAAAAGGAGCCATGGGCCAGCGCTATGAAAGTACTAAGGGCAACTGGAACATGAAGCACGAAGACGGTGCAACGAACAAAGCCTATGATCCGGAATTGACCTTATTGGGTAAAAACGACGGAGTTGTACAGGTTGAATTTGTGGATTACGGTCACGATGCAAAACGTCATCGCGGTGTTCCAACAAAGAAAATTACAACTGCTGACGGCCAGACTATAATTGCTGCTACCGTATACGACCTGTTAATGGGTCAGTACGGAGTTCCAAGAGGTTTGGAAGGTGACTATCCAAAGAATTATGATGATAAAGAGCACGCATATACTCCGGCCTGGCAGGAAATTTTTACAGGTATAGGCAGGGATACAGTACTGCAGCTTGCACGTGAATGGGCAAGTACCGCTGAAAAAACAGAAGGTCGCTGTATGGTAATTGTGGGTGCTGCTATTTGTCACTGGTTCCATAACAACCTTATGTATCGTTCAGCCATTATGGCACAGATGCTAACAGGATGTAACGGACGGAACGGAGGTGGTATGAATCACTACGTGGGTCAGGAAAAACTTGCACCTGTTGATTCGTGGGGCTACATCATGTCAGGTAAAGACTGGCAGGGAGCTGTACGACTACAGCAAGGTCCAATATGGCACTATATTAACTCTGACCAATGGCGTTACGATGGAAATCAGAGGTATTACAACTCGGTTCCCGATAACAAACTTGCTCACATGCACTCAGCCGACTGGGCAGTAATGGCAGTAAGAAATGGATGGATGCCATATTTCCCACAATACAATAAGAGCAATCTTGAAATTGTACAGGATGCAAAAGCCAGCGGTGCAAATGATGAAGCAGCTATTGTTAATTATGTAGTTGATAAACTTAAGAATAAGGAATTACTTCACTCTATTGTGGATCCTGACGATCCGATTAACTTCCCGCGTGTATGGTTCATTTGGAGAGGTAACGCATTAATGTCCAGTGCCAAAGGACACGAGTACATGCTCGACCACTACCTGGGCACACATACCAATAAAATTGCCGACGAAGTAGCCGGTGATATGGTTCACGACATCATCTTCAGAGAGTCAGCACCAAAAGGAAAGATGGATTTGGTTATTGACATCAACTTTAGAATGGACACTACTGCACTGTATTCCGATATCGTTCTTCCAACCGCAAGCTGGTACGAGAAAGCAGATATCAACAGTACAGATATGCACTCCTTTATTCACCCATTGAGTGAAGCTGTACCTCCGGTATGGGAAGCCAAAACCGACTGGCAGATTTTCCAGACCATCGCTTTAAAAGTAAGCGAAATGGCCAAGCAGTACATTCCTCAGCCGGTAACCGACCTGGTAAACCAGCCGCTGATGCACGATACAGTGGATGAAATCAGTCAGCCTAAATTACAAGACTGGACCAAAGGTGAATGTGAGCCGATTCCCGGAAAAACAATGCACAAAATTGTATTGGTAGAAAGGGATTATACTCAGATTTACAACAAATTCATCTCTCTGGGTAAATACATTGCAAAGAAAGGATTGGGTGCTCACGGGCAGCATTATGAAGCAGATGATGCGTATCATGAAATGCTTGAGAAGCGCAATCACATTCAGAAATGGGGTGGTGAGGAATATCCGTCAATTCGTGAAGACGTAGAAGCTGTTAACGCAGTACTACATTTAAGTACGCTTACCAATGGTAAACTAAACGACCGTGCTTTCAAAGAACTTGAAAAGAAAACAGGTCTTCAATTAGCCGATTTGGGTGAAGGATTAAAAGATGTACGTATTGACTATAAAGATTTGCAGGCACAACCCCGTCGTTACAATACCAGCCCTGTTTGGTCTGGTCTGATGAACAATGGTCGTGCATACGCTGCATATACTTTTAACGTTGACAAATTATTACCCTGGAGAACACTAACCGGAAGACAGTCGAGCTACCTTGATCACGATGGTTATATCGCATTTGGCGAACATCTGCCAACCTTTAAGCCATCTCCTACACCTGAAGTATATGGTGACCTACGTAAGACAGTAAATGATGGCAACGCAAAAATGTTGAACTGTCTGACCCCGCATGGTAAATGGCACATTCACTCGACATATGGCGACACCTTAAGGATGTTGACACTGAGCCGTGGTGTTGAGCCCTGCTGGATAAGTGAGCAAGATGCAGCTGCACTGGGAATTAAAGATAACGACTGGGTTGAGGTTTACAACGACCACGGTGTATACTGTACCCGTGCCTGCGTAAGCGCCAGGATTCCAAAAGGAGTATGTATCGTTTACCACTCACCTGAACGTACTTACACTGTACCAAAATCTCAGGTTCGCGGAGGCAGACGTGCCGGTGGACACAACAGTTTCACCCGCGTACACCTAAAGCCGAACCTGATGGTAGGCGGTTACGGACAGTTCTCGTACTACTTTAACTACTGGGGACCCGTTGGTTCTAACCGCGACACCCACGTATTGGTAAGAAAAATGGATAAAGTCGAATTCTAATAACGCACAATAAACACCATACCTATGGATATCAGAGCACAAGTATCAATGGTTTTCCACCTGGACAAATGTATCGGGTGTCATACCTGCTCCATTGCGTGTAAGAACATCTGGACCGACCGTAAAGGTGCAGAATACATGTGGTGGAACAACGTTGAGACCAAACCCGGTACCGGGTATCCCACCAAGTGGGAAGACCAGGACATCTATAAAGGCGGCTGGGTGAAAAACGGAAATTCCGTATCCCTACGCGGCGCCGGTAAACTAAAAGGGTTGAAGAACATTTTCCACAATCCTCACCTGCCGGTTCTTGAAGATTATTATGAACCATGGACTTACAAGTATTCCGACCTTTTTGAGGCACCTGAAGGCGACGATCAGCCTACCGCACGCCCTATCTCGTTGGTTACCGGTAAACCTATGGACATTACTTCAGGACCTAATTTTGACGATGACCTGGGTGGTTCTCCCGACTACGCCCGTCAGGACGTTAACTTCAAGGCACTAAGTCTGCCAGAGCAGGAAAGTATGTTCCAGTTGGAGCGTATGACCTTTCACTACCTTCCCAGAATTTGTAATCACTGTTTGAACCCTGCTTGTGTTGGTTCATGCCCTTCAGGTGCATTATACAAGCGTGGTGAAGATGGTATCGTACTTATCAATCAGGAGCGTTGTCGTGCATGGAGAATGTGCGTAACCGCGTGCCCTTATAAGAAAAGTTACTACAACTGGAATACCGGTAAGAGCGAAAAGTGTATTCTTTGCTATCCGCGTCTTGAAACCGGCCAGGCTCCTGCTTGTATGCATAGCTGCGTAGGACGTATTCGTTACCTGGGTGTAATGCTGTACGACGCCGATAAGATTCATGAAGTAGCATCTTGCGAAGAGAAAGATTTGGTAGACAAGCAAATGGCAATATACATGGATCCTTTTGACCCGGTAGTTATTGCAGAAGCCAAAAAGAACGGCATTGCAGACTCTACGATTCGTTCCGCTCAAAAGTCGCCGGTGTATAAATTTGTAAAGAAGTGGAAAATTGCTCTGCCACTACACCCTGAGTTCCGCACCATTCCTAACCTGTTCTACGTTCCGCCAATGCTACCTGCAATGGCAAGTGTTGACAGCGAAGGAGTATATACTACTACCACTGCCAGTCTATGGGCCGGTGTAGAACAAAGTCGTCTTCCTATGAAGTATTTGGCTTCTTTGTTCACTGCGGGCAATGAAGAACAAATGAAAGCTGTTATGCGCAAACTGTTGGCTGTAAAAATCCATAGAAGAAGCGTTACAGTGGGTGACCTGCCGGCTGCTGAAGTAGAGGAAGCGCTAAAGATAGGTAAAACTGACGGACCGGAGGCCGATGAAATTTTCCGCCTGACTGCACTGGCTACCTTTGACGAGCGCTTCGTAATTCCACCGGCTCATCGTGAGGAGTCTATTGAAATGCTTGAATCTGTTGCCGACGAAAAAGGTGCTACAGGATTCGGATTCAAAATGCGTCCAAAAAGAGGTTTATAATCAATGAATCAGAATAAATTCATATCATATCAACTCTTTGCCGAAGCATTCAAATATCCTTCGGATGATTTTAAAATCGGGGTTGAAAGGATTGGCAGGGTGCTGGAACAACAGTATCCGGCCTCTGCCGTATCCTTTTGCAGATTTGCCGAATGGGCAGCTGCCACCCCAATGGACGACATCCGTGAAGTATTTATGAAAACATTCCATATTCAGGCCATTTGTTATTTAGATCTGGGATATGTAATATTCGGCGAAGACTATAAGCGCGGTGACTTTCTGGTAAAAATGAAGCAGGAACAGGAAAAGGTAGCAAATGATATCGGCGATGAATTGCCGGATAACCTTGCCAACGTTCTTACTTTAATTCCAAAACTGGAAGATTCTACCTTACGCGACGACCTGATGATAAAAATCATGATTCCTGCCCTGCGCAGTATGACTGAAGAATTCAAACAGGCCCGCATGGAATTGAAGATAAAGGCACTTAGAAAAAAGCACAAGGCCATTCTTCAGGAAGACATGCCCAACGGCAATGTTTATCTTGCAGCTCTGCAAGCGCTGCTTAAAATGATTGAGACTGATTATCAAATAAAAGCTGAAGAAATTAAACGCCCTGAATTGTCTCCTGCAAGTCAGGCATTTATCTCCTCTTCATCATGTAACACTTGTTCTACACCCATACCAAAACCTGTTAATACGTTAAGTTTATGACTCTTTTAGCAACAAATCTATTGACTGATACCATGAAGGATATTATGTTATTCGGAGGTATCATTGTAGCCATCGCTGTGTATATCGTATTCCAGCGAGCCCGTAACGCAATGCGCGAAAAAGGGATTCCCTCAAGACCCGCACACGTGAACTATACGGAAGTGCTGTTAACCATGATTGCAGCCGCTGCGGGTGCTGCATATTTCATCAATTATTCTATTGAAGAGAAAATTACCATTGTACCCGTAATGCTGTTTGTAGTATTACCATACCTGGCAATTGGAATCTTCCTTGTTGGTTCTATCTATCGTTATCGCAACAGAGGCTTTCAGGTTTCTTCGCTTTCAAGCCAGTTTCTTGAAAGGAAAAGATTGTTCTGGGGCAGCCAGCCTTTCCACTGGTCATTACTGTTAATTTTCTTTGGTCACCTTACAGCATTCCTTTTCCCACGTGCTATTCTTGCTTGGAACGGCGAGCCTGTTAGACTTCTTATCCTTGAAATTACAGGTTTTGCTGCAGGTGTTGCTGCAATTATCGGCCTGATTTTATTGATTCGTCGTCGTCTTTCAAGCGATAAAGTTCATATGGTTACCAATAAAATGGATATGCTGGTGTACACTACGCTTATGGTTCAGATTCTTTCCGGTCTTGGCATAGCATTCTTTGAACGTTGGGGTTCAAGCTGGTTTGCCAGTGTTCTTACTCCCTACCTTCGTTCTATTTTCGCTCTGGATCCTGATGGTGCTGCCATGGCCGAAATGCCGTTCTTTGTACAACTGCACGTATTCAGCGCATTCTTTATCATTGCCATTATTCCGTTCACACGTTTTATGCACTTCCTGGTAGCTCCGATAGACTATTTGTGGCGCCGTTACCAGCTGGTAGTTTGGAACTATAGCCGGAAATCTATCAGAAATTCAAGAGTTTGGCAGTACGGTAAGCGGTCTTCAAATAATTAATTGTTAGATTACAGACAGATTTCTTTTGTAAACGTAATAACAGAAAGTATCCCCGCTTCGGCGGGGTTTTTTTATTCTTATGGTATTTAATAAAATGAAATTATACCTTTGAATCTATGGCAGCTTTTACATTACCCAAACGCAATAGTCCCCGGTGGCTTGTATTTGTAGCCGATGCCTGTATCGCATTTTTTGCTCTTATTTCAGCCTACCTAATTCGTTTTGAATTTCTAAGCATCCCCGAGCACGAAATTGACTTACTAATCCGCAGCCTGCCTCTTTACATTTCCACCCGATTACTATTCTTTTTGATTTTCAAAACGTATCGTGGTATGTTGCGCTATACCGGAACCAGGGATATGCGCCGCATATTTATTGCAGTCACCTGCGGAAGCGCAGTGTTTGCAGCGCTGAACTTTATATACAGGAATCATGTAGATTCCATGCATTTTCTTCCGGTAAGCATCTTGTTTATTGAATATCTGATTACTCTGGTAGGTATGATAATCTTCAGAATGACCGTAAAGATTATATATCTGGAAGGCAGAAAAAAGAATGTGGCGGCCAAATCGGTTATAATTTACGGTGCCGGAGAAAGCGGTATGATTACAAAAAGAACTCTGGACCGAGAAACTCAAACCGTGTACCGGGTAGTTGCATTTGTTGATGACGACACGAAAAAATCAGGAAAAGCCATTGAAGGCACACCCGTTTACACTACCGAAAAGCTGGACGAATTACTTAAAAATAAAAACATTGACCAACTGATTATTAGTATACAAAATCCTAACCCTACGCTCAAACAAAAAGTCATTCAAACTGCATTTCAAAACGGAATTGAAGTAATGAATGTTCCCCCGGTAAGCCGATGGATTAAGGGTGAACTAAGCTCAGGACAGATTCGAAAAATTAAAATTGAAGACTTGCTGGGCCGAAAACCCATTCAAATTCAGCATCAAACCATTGAAGAAGTGCTAAAAGGCAAAACCGTATTGGTTACCGGTGCTGCGGGTAGTATTGGAAGCGGACTTGTACGGGCGCTGCTGGGATTTCATCCGGGAATTGTTTTGTTATTGGACCAGGCTGAATCGCCTTTATACGACTTAGAACAGGAATTAAAAGAAGCAGGACATCAGGGACGGTATGAAATTATAATGGCGGATATAACCAACCCACAACGCATGCAACGAGCTTTTGAAGCGTTCCGGCCGCAGATTGTATTTCATGCGGCAGCATATAAACATGTCCCAATGATGGAGCTGAATCCTACAGAATCCGTACGCACCAATACAGGAGGTACCATGTACCTTGCCGACTTATCAGCTCGATTTAACGTGGAGAGATTTGTTTTAATAAGTACTGATAAAGCTGTTAATCCAACCAGCGTAATGGGAGCCAGCAAACGACTTGCTGAAATGTACGTGCAGGCTGCCGGCACAACCTGCAAAACTCAGTTTATTACAACCCGGTTTGGCAATGTATTGGGCAGCAATGGCTCAGTGATTCCTTTATTTAAAAAGCAAATTGAACAGGGAGGGCCAATAACAATTACACATCCCGATATAACAAGATACTTTATGACCATACCTGAAGCATGCCAGCTGGTGCTTGAGGCCGCATCTATGGGCAACGGAGGCGAAATCTTTTTATTTGACATGGGTGAAAGCGTTAAAATTACGGATCTAGCGGAAAAGATGCTGAGATTAAGCGGACTGGAAGCAGGCAAAGACATTGAAATTAAATATACAGGTTTACGCCCCGGCGAAAAATTGTTTGAAGAACTCCTGGCTGACAAAGAAAATACACTTCCAACACATAATCCGCATATTATGCGCGCCAAGGTACAACCCTCAGTGTTTGGTGAACTGGCACCCTACATTGTAGAATTGGTGGCATTGTGCGAGAAACAGGATAATCTGAAATTGGTGCGGAAGATGAAACAACTTATACCTGAGTATAAAAGTAATAACAGTGAATTTGAAAAACTCGATGATGGAAATGAAATACACTGAAGCTATAACCGAACTGCAAATACGGTTCAGTGATGCGGATATGGCCGGACATGTTCATAATGCTGTTTATCTGCAATATTTTGAAATGGGAAGAATCGATTTTATGCGTCGATTTACACCCGAAGACTGGGACTGGAAAAAATTCGGTCTGATTCTGGCCAGAAATGAAATTGATTATAAAAAACCGACAGTTTACGGTGAATCTTTAAGAGTAAGGACCTTTGTTATAAAATTGGGTAATCGCAGTATTGAACTCGGATACGAAGTATATAGTGGTCAAGAAGGAACCAAAGAAATAAAATGTTCAGGCAAGAGTATTATGGTGTGCTACGATTATACAAAATCTTGCTCCATTTCAATTCCTGAAACATGGCGCAATGCAATGACATCAACAGTTTGAGGCAATAAAATTTATTGTATCACTGACCACCTTTGCAAAAGGATATGGCAAAGAATCAGACTGTGCCGGATGAGATGTACCAAACACATGATTTGCACCTTCAACAGATAAAAGAACAGATTTTTTTGAGATGCCATGCAATGTTTCGGCCTCCTGAAATGATACCGCTTCGTCTGCCGTACCGTGAATAATTAACCATGGTGCCTTAATATTTTCTGCAGCCTTAAGAACATCTAAACGATTTCGGTTTTCGTCAAAATCCTGATAAAAAGAAAAATAGTGAGGTAACTGCTGCTTCGTTCTGGCGTTTTCAACAAACCTTACTCCATGAGTACGCCAGGCTTCAAGCATGTCGTCTTGTGAGAACCTGCGATGATAATCGCAAACGGAAGCCCATGTTATTAACTTAGAAACATCGAATTCGGCAGCAGAAAGAATTGATATGGCACCGCCGCGACTGTGACCTATAAGCACCGAAGATTTATGATACCTGTTGTAAAGATATTTCAGTGCCTGAATGGTTTCATCTACTTCCCATGAAAGCCTGTTCCTGCCAAACAACTCTGCATCGAAAACATCATCAGGACTACGACCAGTCATCCCGTTATGAGAAAAATCCAAACACGCATAGGGCATACCTGCCGCATTGAAATGTTCAGCAGCCTGTGTCCAGCTTCCCCATAAAGCAAACCCTTTATACCCATGAATAAACAATACCGGATTAAACGCTGTGCTATTATTGTGAAACAAATAAAGTAAAGAATTCTTTCCGTCACTTCCTGGTAATATTATGCTCTCCATAGCTCTAATGTAAGCATTCAATTTTAAAGAACAACAATACAATCAGTAAAGGAAAGTTATCTTTGCACTATGGACGCAGTGCGACTTAAGGAAATCATTCAAAAAGAGGCGAATGCTATTAGTAGAATTCCCATTACGGAAGACTATGGCAAAGCGGTTGATTTAGTTTTCAATGCGGTCTGCAAGAACGGTGGAAAAGTAATATGTTCAGGTATGGGCAAGGCAGGTCAGGTGGCGCACAATTTGGCCACAACGCTTTCCAGTACCGGCATTACTTCATTCTTTTTGCACCCAAGCGAAGCGCAACACGGCGACATGGGCATCATTCATCCGAACGATGTTTTGGTAGTTATAAGTAACAGTGGTAAAACCCGGGAACTGATCGAATTAACTGAATTGAGTGCCCGGCTAACCGGCGGCAATAAAATCATTTGCATTACCGGCAACGAAGACAGTCCTTTACATCACCGCAGCGACATTACGCTATTGACAGGTAATCCCGCTGAAGTTTGTCCTTTGGGTCTAACCCCAACCACCTCTATTACGGTTATGACCGTAATTTGCGATTTACTTGTGGTTGGTTTAATGGAAAAAACAGGATTCACGGCAGCCGACTATGCACTACGTCACCACAGCGGATATCTGGGACAAAAAGCAAGAAACGAAATATGAAACCCCTAATTTTAATAGCCGGTCCCTGCGCCATTGAAGATGACATACTACCCGGTAAGATAGCAGCAGCGGTAAAAACAATTGCCGACAACCTGGGTATGCGTTACGTTTTCAAAGCCAGTTACACAAAGGCAAATCGCAGCCGCGATGACAGTTTTACAGGCATTGGAGATTCTGCAGCGCTGCAGATCATAAAGCATATAGGTACATCATTGCAAATTGAAACCATTACGGATATTCACGAGAGTTTTGAAGCCGAATTGGCAGCACAGTATGTAGATCACTTGCAAATTCCGGCATTTTTATGCCGTCAAACACGTTTATTACAGGCAGCAGGTGCAACAGGCAAGGGTGTAAACATTAAAAAAGGACAGTTTTTAAGTCCCGAATCTATGAAATTTGCCATGGAAAAAGCAGTAAATGCGGGGGCAAAAGAAGTATGGCTGGCAGAGCGGGGTACAACTTTTGGTTATCACGACCTGGTAGTTGATGCTACCAGCATTTACAGAATGAAGCAGCATGGAGTACCGGTTATAATGGATTGTACGCATGCTGTTCAAAAGCCTAATCAGACTGTAGGTGTAACCGGCGGCGATCCTTCTTTGATTGAAACCATTGCACTTCATGCTGTTGCTACCGGTGCCGACGGACTTTTTCTGGAAGTACATCCTGCACCGCATACTGCTAAAAGTGACCCATACACCATGTTACAGCTTGATAAACTTGAAGCGATACTTTATAAAGTTCAGAAAGTGCGCAATGCACTATTTTCTCAGTAATTAAATTACCTGTTCAACCAGGCAGAATACATCCAAACCAATTTTTCCTGCTCTCTTATATAGTCACTCATCAAGGCGTTAGTGCCCTCATCATTAATCTCTGCAGACAATTTTAAAAGGTCACGTTGTTTTGCAAGTAAAATGGTAAAAGCATGTAAAATATCTTCCACCGCGCGTTTTCCATCGTTAACCTCTGAACTCTCCTTTACTTCGGCAACATTACCATAGTCTGAAAACCTATGATTCGGAGAAAAACCCAAAGTAAGGATACGTTCGGCAACCTCATCAATTTTTAGGAAAAGGTTGTTGTACAATTCTTCAAATTTCAGGTGCAACTCAAAGAATTTTTCTCCTTTTATATTCCAGTGATACCCACGCGTATTCTGATAAAACATGGAATAATTGGCAAGCAAATCGTTAAGCCTTCCGGCAAGTTCCTTACTACCGGCGGCATCCAATCCTATTCTATTCATTTAATTTTTATTAATATTTTACAAAATTACTTTATAAAGAACAGACTTTTCTGTTCCATAACACTATCTTTTAATATTGTATCAACAGTTACTTAAGGATTACCCTTCAATTCCCGCTCCAGTCCGTATTTATCAATAAGATACACCATGGCCGCAACAGAAGCTGCCCCCAGTTCCAACTCCCTTTTGTTCACCGATTCAAATACATCAGACGCCGCATGGTGATGGTCAAAAAATAACGCTGAGAGTCGGGTACAAAACCCAATAGTGCAATTTTACCATCTTTTAGCGGACCGATATCTACCCCTCCGTATCCTTTCTCAAACACATGCAATCCATAAGGTTCAAATAATAATTGGAAAGCCTGCATTGCTTTTATTTGATTTTCCGTTCCATCCATACTAAACCCTCTGGGTACAAAGCCACCTCTGTCACTCTCCAGTGCAGCATAGTGTATTTCTCTTTTCCTGCGGGCTTCATGTGCGTACATTTTACCGCCATAATTCCCATTTTCTTCGTTCATAAACCATACTACCCTAATGGTTCTACGGGGTTTATAACCGGTCACTTTCAATAACCTCAGGGCTTCCAGTGTATGAATCACACCGGCTCCATCGTCGTGTGCCCCTTCACCCAAATCCCATGAATCCAGATGCCCCCCGGTTGTAATAAATTCATTTTTCAGGGAACTACCTGTTATTTCACCAATCACATTAAAGGAAGGCACCAAACCAAAATACTCGCAGCTTAAATTCATGGAAACTTCTACTTTTTTTGATGTTCTTAAAAGTCTCTTTATAAGGGTTGCATCGCGGGTACTGACAGCGGCGGCAGGAATTCTGTTATTAGAATCGGCATACCATAGCGAACCGGTATGGGGATAAAAGTCCATTGTAAGCGTCAACGACCTGATGATAACTCCTTTCGCACCATATTCAGCCGCAACAGAGGCACCGTCTCCTCTAATAGGATAACAACCGCCATATGCACGAAAGGTTTGAATTTGCGTAGGTTCCATCGGTTGGTTCAAGAATACAATTTTATCTTTTACAGCGCCCCCCAATTCTCTGAGATGTTCAATACTTTTGGCTTCTATTATCTCGGCTCTCAAAATACCCTGCGTACCCACAGAACCTCCCAAAGCAGAGATATGAAGTTTAACGGTTGTATCCGTCGAATGAACCCATGCAGCTTCATTGCTTCCTCTTTCCCAGTGTGGTACCATAACCGGTTGTAGCCATACGCTGTCTAATCCATATGAAGACATCAGGTCCTTACCCCATTCTACTGCGCGGGCCGCATTTACCGAACCACTAAGACGGGGTCCAATCTCCTTACACAAATACCTTAAATCCTCATAACTTCTTCCGCGTGTCAACGATTCGTCGTAAAGACGTTTCAAATAAACTGAATCGGTGACAGTTTGTGCAATACCGCGACCTGTGGTGGCAAACAGAACACAAATAATAAACAGATGACGCATCCTGCGAAAATAATCAATTAGCAGTAATTACACGGGTGAAATAGTGAAAAATCAAAGGAATGAAAGCAACCAGTTTTCAGCGTCTGTTTCGTTGTCAAACACTTTCAATGGTTTTTTAGGACGACTAAGTGTATAGTACAAATTCACAAGAATGCGGTGATATACAGTCTCGCACACATAAGCTTCGGCAAGTCTTATTTCATTCATTTGTTTTGCTGAATAATCCCTTGCACCCTGAGTTGCCAATGAGTTGCGACCGGTAACTATCATGATAGGCCGCGGGACTCCTTTAAATAATTGAATAAACTGTTGATGCAATATTTTAACATCACTTTCTTTCAATTCAATGCCATCATAAAAAACAAGTCGGCAAATTCCCGAAGGAAGCAATTCTATCGACGCGAAGTCCAACTCTATCTTACTCTCTTTCACCATGGTCGACAAATATAAACATTTAATCGAAAACAACAAATCATTTTGATACGTTATCTTTGCGCGATTGTAAACTTATGAAATACTCACTTAGCGAAATTACCGGATTGATTGCTCACCGCCGGACCATATACCCTGAGATGTTTTCGGGAAGAACTGTTCACCGCGAACAGATTGAGCAAATGTTAAATGCAGCTCGCTGGGCACCCACGCATGGCAACACGCAACCCTGGAGATTTAGAGTGTACACAGACGACGCCAGGAAATTGCTTTCCCGGAATCTGGGTGATATTTATAGAGAATTGAATGCAGGAGAATTATTTCAGGAAAAAAAGTTTGAAATGATTACGAGCCGTGCTTTAAAAAGTCCGGTTGGAATTGTTGCGTGGATGCAAAGACAGCCGTCAGAAAAGATTCATGAAATTGAAGAAATTGAAGCGGTTGCCTGTTCCATTCAAAATATGTCATTGGTTGCCGCTGCGTATGGTTTGGGTTTTTTCTGGAGTACTCCGGGCATAATTTACCACAGGAAGATGAATGAATTTTTAGGGATTAACGAAAAAGATAAATGTCTTGGAATATTGTATATCGGATATCCGGAAAAAGAATGGCCAAAAGGGCAACGCAAACCTATTGAATATTTTACAGAATGGAAATCCCATATCTAAAAAAATTCAGTAATTTTCACGACCATCCTGCACATCCTCAGTACAAGATATTTTATTTTGTAAGAAAGGACATGGCAGATGAATTTGAGATGTTATTAACCAGGGACGATATACCTTTTGAACGCGATGACAACGATGAATATGGCAGATATATGGCACTTTTTGCCATAAAAAACTCCTACTTTAAACAGGCATTAAAGCTAAATTTTTTAAGTTACGGAAAATACCGTCAACCCTTGATTAAAGACAAATTTCTGAAATATTTCCTGTTGCTTGGCGTTCTTTCGATCATTGTTTTAGCTTTTATTGGATATATTAAATCCCGCTGATGCTCAAATTAATTTGCATATTATTCTTCTTAACAGCTTCACACATTGTGGTCGGGCAAAGCGAGCGAACGGTTATGCGTCCGGGCTGGCAAGGAGGTATTCAATATCGACCGTTGCTGGTAACCCCAATTACTAAAAGAGAATTCAAGCCATTGGATAACAACGGATTTTCGGCCAACATGACACCACGAACGGGTCACTCCTTCAGTGTATTGGTACGTTATAATTTTAACCGCCATGTAGCACTGGAATTCGGATTGGGCTATACACGACGCAATCATAAAATATTGGCAGAGTACACCGACAGCAGCTGGACCGATGAAGCAAGTTTTGGAATAATAAACTACGAAATACCGGTTCAGGGTCTGTATTATGTTAGACTTGGCGATAATTTGTATACCAATATTCTAGCAGGTTTTACTTTTAACTTTTTTCCGTCGGATGTAGAATCGGTGGGTAACAATCGAGAAATGTATCAGCGGTCGTACAGAAGAGAATGGGCAGGAATTGCTTTGGTAGCCAATGTGGGCATAGAATACAGAACAGAAAAATCGGGCTATTTCTATGCGGGACTTTCATTACACCGCCCGGTACAATTTATTTACAGCACGTACTATTACGAATTTCTATCGGTAAACCAACTGGCTTCTCAACCCATACAGGGAATGTATACAGGACTTGATTTCAGATATTTTTTACCTAAATCGGGCAAAGAAAAAAGATCAGACCGAATAACCGGGAATTAATCATCCAATAATTAGAATAGTAATGATAAAACTTGTTAGCTGGAATGTAAATGGTATCAGAGCTGTGGGTACAAAAGGCCTAGATAAAAAAATTCAAAATATGAAGGCAGATATAATCTGTTTCCAGGAAACCAAGGCCACCGAAGAACAGGTAAAAGAAGTACTAAGCACATTGCCTGAATATACTGTTTATGCTCATTCCGCCGAACGAAAAGGATACTCGGGGACTGCTGTTGCCACCCTGCATAAACCCATTGAAATTACCACCGGCATGGGCATAGGTGAACACGACAAGGAAGGCAGGGTAATTACTGCACATTTCAAGGACTACATTCTGGTAACTGTTTACACTCCCAATTCAGGTAACGAGCTGGTGAGATTGCCCTACAGAAGAGACTGGGACAAAGCATTCCGCACATATTTAATGACCCTGCAAAATAAAAAGCCGGTTATTGTATGCGGCGATTTGAATGTCGCTCATCAACCCATTGACATTGCCCGTCCGAAAGCCAATTACAATAAAACACCCGGATACACACAAGATGAAATTGACGGTATGACGCGGCTGCTGGAAAGCGGATTTGACGACACGTACCGCAAATCGAATCCTGATACCGTGGCATATAGTTGGTGGAGTTATCGTGGTGGCGCAAGGGAAAACAACATTGGCTGGCGTCTGGACTATTTTCTGACAGATACCCGATTGGCCGAAAGCTGGTCAGTCCCTGATATTCATAGGGAAATTGAAGGCTCGGACCATTGCCCGGTAAGCATTTCATTAAATACATAATGATGAATAACTTCAATCTGCAAATTGACCATTACATTGACAAATCGGAAGATTTTGCCAAACCCATTCTCTCCTATTTACGAGATCAGGTTCATGGTACCCTTCCTTATGTTGAAGAAAAAATAAAATGGGGATTTCCCGCCTTTGAATATAAAGGGCCGCTTTGTCATATGGCTGCATTCAAGGCGCATTGTGCTTTCGGATTTCATAAAGCGCCACTCATCATAGATAAATACAATGTTTTAAGTACCGCAGAATGCAACCAAATGAGCACTTTTGGTAAAATCCATTCAATACAATCACTGCCTTCAATAGAAATTTTAAAAGACTTCCTGCTTCAGGCGGCAGATTTGAATGAAAAAGGAATAAAACTACCCAGGAAAGCAAAAAAGGAAAACAACACATCGCCTGTTGAAATACCTGAAATCCTGTTACAGGCATTAAAGCGCAACCCGGTTGCACTTGCAAACTTTGAAAGCATGGCACCGTCGCACCGTAGGGAATACGTGAATTATATTCAGGAGGCTAAGCAGGAATCCACTCGTTTACGGCGGGTTGAAAGAGCCATTGAGAGGCTACAGCACAAGAAAAAAGTATATTGATAAAATTACCTGCCGGATGCTCCTGATTTTCCAAATGTAGTTTTTACGTGCTGCATTTAGACAGAGTCCCCCGTACAGCGGCAACGGATGGCGCAAATGGATGTAAAACAGGCGTGTTTACGGGGACTTTTAAAAACAGTCTTTAAATAACTATTGAAACTCATTCAGATGCACTTTTTACTTTCTTTCCGCATCTTAAATCCATTTTTATCCTGATATAGCCCGCTATATCAGTCAAAAAACGAATCGAATCTGCTGGAAACAAATTCAAAAATTGCTATCTGCTGTTTTTAAAAATCCCCTTATGAAAGAACATTCAGATGCCATGTACGTGGGACTGAAACAGGAAAACGGTACCAACCGAAGCCGAAGAAGAAGCGACACGAGAACCCGAAAAAGCCACACAAGGAAAAGAGCAAACAAAAGAGGAAAGAAAAACCATAGCAAAAACAAAAAAAGAACGCCAATAAAAAAGGGCATGAAAGCAACCACACAAGCAAGGGCGGACGATAGGACGCTTTGTATTACCCTTGACGGATGGTTGCAAATGCCCACTTTTGCAGTCATTTTAGTTGTTTGTTATGGGGCAGTAGCGGAATATTTGCTTTTACTTGTGGCTTTTAGGTTCTGTCCGTCTTGGGTTCTCGGCTGAACGGCTGCCGTGCTTTTTTGATAGCAAGTCAAACAAAAAGACGAAAAAAATCTCTGTAAATAGCTCTGTAATTAATACACTAAAAAACAACATCAAAAAAACAAAAATGATTAAGAAAATTCCGCCTTGCTTTTTTTGAAAAGCAAGTGTAAAAAACTTGGAATCCTAAAACCTATTTTAAAGCAATAATCCCCCTCTAATACAATGGGGAGAGGCAAACCGGAGAAAAACCACAAAAAACATCCCAAAGGCACACAGCACAAGGCTTTGAGAGCAAAAAAATAATTGTTGATAACTTTTTGGCTATTTGTATATTTTTACGTAATTTCCCACCCAAATAACTGCCCATTTGTGAACGCCCCGTTTAAAATATCGCTCTTAACTATCTTGCTAACCGCAATTTACTTGCGGGGGGGGGCACAGGAAAGCGTGAACTTAGTGATAAACCCCTCATTTGAAGATACGGTAAACTGTCCTACTGCTACCGACCAAGTATATAATTCGGTAGGCTGGACAAATTATAGCGACCAATCACCTGACTATTTCAATACTTGTACTTCAAATAGTGATGTTTCTATTCCCAATAATTGGGGCGGGTAT
The DNA here is from genome assembly GCA_964508605.1 of uncultured Weeksellaceae bacterium. Classification (GTDB taxonomy): domain Bacteria; phylum Bacteroidota; class Bacteroidia; order Flavobacteriales_D; family CAZDUI01; genus CAZDUI01. The sequence goes on from CAZDUI010000038.1 coordinate 36,720, forward strand.
CAGCAACCAGCAAGCGGAAACGCCTATTGTGCCGTAAGTGCTTTCTTTCCAAACACTCCAAATAAAAGGGAAATTATCGGAAGTACCCTCTCAGGAAGTTTGAGTATTGGCACAATATATTACTTTTCAATGAAAGTAAATCTCAGTGTCAATCCGGCTTCATATCCAACTTATGCTTGTAATAAATTAGGGATGCGTGTTTCAACCGTTCCATTCTCAGTTTTAAGTCCTGCTCCTATTAATAATTTTGCTCATGTATCTACTGATTTCATAATAACAGACACTACCAACTGGACAACTATTTTTGGCTCATTTGTAGCTGATTCTGCGTACAATTACATTGCAATCGGTAATTTCTTTGACGACTCAAATACAGATACTATTAAAATGGCAGTTGGAACGCCTCCGTTTATCTTTGCTTATTACTTTATTGATGACGTGTGCCTTTCTTCCGATTCTGCTTTTGCTGCCAACTATGTTTATACCGCAATACAAGAAGAACAGCTAAACTATAATTTCAACATCTATCCCAACCCGATAACGGATTACTTTCAGATTAACCAAACCTTTATCAAGCCTTACGACCTGATTATTTATAACGCACTTGGTCAACTGCTTTACCAAGAAAAAAACATTACTGCTACCAACAAAACTATTGATGCAACTGCATTTACAAAGGGCTTATTGCTCATAAACATAAAATCAGGCAACCAGTCAATTAATTATAAACTCTTAAAACAATAGCGTATGAAAAATCTCAACTTAAAATTAGCAGGTACACTTGTTTTGTCCTTGCTCACAGCTTCAACTTTCGCCCAAAATTGGCGAACAGGAGGCAATGTGCCCTGTCCGGGTCCTCAATGTGTGGACAACACGAATAACATTCTTGGACCAATAGATAATGTACCATTGCGTATCATTACAAATAACACCCAACGTATGAAACTCAACGGGTCTTTAGTTACCAACCTTAACGGGGTTTTATCGCACGATGTTTCCGGATACTTTGGCATAGCACCTAACGGTTACTTTGCAACCAACACCCCCTGGAGCATGCTGCATTTGGATGGTGATAACAACACCCCGTACAGCGGCAACGGATGGCGTAAATGGATGAAAACAGGCGTGTTTATGAAAGAACATTCAGATGCTATGTATGTGGGGCTGAAACAGGAAAACGGCACCAACCGAAGCGATGCAGTAATCAATTGGAGCGACGACCAAACTAACGGGTATTTCTAAAAACAGATTTTAATAACTCTGCAAAACTTATTCAGATGCCCTTTTTGTTTTCTTTCCGCATCCTCATCTTATTTTTATCCTGATATAGCCCGCTATATCAGAATAAAAACGAATCGATTCTGCAGGAAACAAATTCAAAAATTGTTATCTGCTGTTTTTAGAAATCATTTTTACAATTCAGCATTTTTTACTACATCATCTTGGTTGAAATGTCTCAAATCCCCTCAAGTAACCAATTAAATACGTTCAAATGTTTTACTCCGTTTCTGTTTTGGGTAAATCCGTCTGTGGTAAGGAGTATTTTTGGATAGTTATCTTTTATTTTTTCTAATGCACCCAACTCACGTTCTACCGTCTGTTCATTGGTTATTTGCCAGGCCACTTGATAATATTCAATTTCGCCTTTATTGGTTTTACAGACAAAATCCACTTCGCTATTCCGGCTTGTTCCAGTCCATATTTTATTACCTCTACGAAGCAGTTCTAAGTAAACAATATTTTCTAAAATATAACCTCTGTCGGTGGTGCGCTTTTTACCCATTAAGATGTTGAGCAATCCCACATCCACCAAGTAATATTTTTCCTGTGTTGCCAATTGTTTTCTGCCTTTCAGGTCAAAGCGGTTCACTTTATAAAACACGAAACTTGCCGTTAAATATTCCAGATATTTTTCAACGGTGGAGTGATGTACACTTTGTCCGTCTAGTTTTAAAGTTGTTGAAATATTGTTTGGTGAAAGTGCACTTCCAATATTGGATGCTACAAATTTTATAATATTTTCAAACGCTCTTTTGTCGTTTATCTGGTGTCGTTGTGCGATGTCTTTTTCTATAATGGTGGTGTATATGGCTTCCAGGTATTCGTGAATTTTATCGTAACCTTCTTCACGCAATGCAACACCTTTTGGTAACGATGTTTCATTTACATAATCGAAAAACAAAGATTCGTAATTCAAATATTTATTGCTGGTGTCGATATTTCTTGCTGTTAAGTATTCATGGAAAGAAAAGGGCAAAATAGAAATCTCAATGTAGCGCCCGCTTAACAAAGTAGCCAATTCGCCCGACAATAAAAAGGCATTTGAACCTGTGATGTAAACGTCCACATTTTTGGTGGCAAAAAGTCCATCAACCAATTTTTCAAAAAGTGGAATATTTTGCAATTCGTCCAAAAAAACATAGTTGGGCTTGTCTTTCTGTAGTTTCTTTTTAATATCAAAGTAAATATCGTCCCAACTTTTGTTGACAAAATTTTCTGGCAATTCAAAATTATAAAATTGAATTTGTCTTTTTCCTATGCCAAGATTAAGTAAGGTTTCACGATATAATTCTAAAAGTGTTGATTTACCAGATCTGCGTAAGCCACTAACCACTTTTATAAGGTCTTTATCTTTATATGACAGTAGTTTACCAATATATTCCTTTCGGTTCGTGTAATTTTCCATTAGACGAAGATACAAAATAGATTATCGAAACTTGTAATATTTACAAATTTCGATAATTCTACATCAAATAAACCTAATGGTTTCAATATCCTTCCACCCCTTGGAGCATGCTGCATTTAGACGGAGACAACAACACACCCTATAGCGGC
>CAZDUI010000039.1:0-37665 GCA_964508605.1 uncultured Weeksellaceae bacterium
TTATACAACAGCTTTTGTTAATAACGGCAGAAAAAAAGTATGAGTTTGCCCTGGGCTAATGTGTATATTTGCGTATGAATTTTGAGGAAATTGCCGGCAAAATTGAAGAGTACAAGCAACAGAAAAAGCGATTGTTTGCCACTTCGTCATTTCAAACGCACAGTATTCCCATGCTACATATCATTAGTGTTATTGACCACAATATTCCGGTATTGTTTATAGACACAGGTTTTCATTTTGCCGAATCCTTAAAATTCAGAGACAGGGTTGCTGAAATTTTAAAATTAAATATGGTATCCACAAGGGCATTTGTTCCGCGCAGTCAGCAACGCGATGCTCAGGGCCGTTTTTATTTTGCATCAGACCCCGACCACTGTTGTTTCCTGAACAAAACTCAACCATTAGAACCCTGGTTACAACCCGGTTCAGTATGGATAAACGGAATAAGGGCCGACCAGAATGCAAACCGAAGCCGAATGCAAACCGAACAGCCCGCCACCAACGGAGCGCTGCGGTTTCATCCCATGCTGGATTGGAAAAGCAAAATGATATACGATTATCTAAAGCAACACAGTTTACCTAAACATCCGTTGGATAATCAAGGATATATGAGTATCGGATGCGAGCCATGCACCCGTAAGGTTACAGCAGACGATCCCAGAGCGGCCCGATGGTTTGGTTTGAATAAAACTGAATGCGGTTTACATACCGACCTTGTTGAAAATAATGAATAACCCTTTTAAAAAAAGCGTTAAAACAAGACGATTATTATGAAAATACTTGTAACCGGTGGTGCCGGATATTTGGGAACTGAATTGATTTATTCTCTGGCAGCCCGCAACGATGTTACTGAGGTAATTGTATATGATAATCTTAGCCGGGGTAATTACAATCTTTTTATTGGACATGTTCACCTGCCTGCCAAGATAAAATTGGTGCAAGCCGATATTCTGGACACCCGTACCCTGCAAAAAAACGTATCCGAATGCGATATTATTTACCATCTGGCAGCAACAGTTACCACACCCTTTTCAGACCAAACGCCGCATTTATTTGAGCAGGTTAACAACTGGGGAACTGCCGAACTTTCCTACGCTGTTGAAAATTCAAGTGTTCAAAAGCTTATATATGTTAGTAGCGTTTCGGTTTACGGCAGTGGCGATGAGGAAGTTGATGTACAATCGGCTATTAACCCGCGAACATTTTATGGTATATCAAAAATGCGGGGCGAAGAACATGTAAACCGTTTATCGGCTAAAAAACAAGTATATGTTATGAGGTGTGGTAATGTATATGGATACAGCAAGAGCATGCGTTTTGATGCCGTAATGAATAAATTTCTGTTCGATGCAAATTTCCGTAAAAGAATTACCATAAACGGAAGCGGGGAACAATACCGCAGTTTTATTCATGTAGATAAGGCTGTTGCCGTACTGTCATCGCTTATTGACAACACATTACCCCCTTCAGTATACAACCTTGCCGAACGTATCCTCAGCATTAATGACATTGCCTATACTTTAAAAGAGATATATCCTGATATGGAAATGCTATACACCAATCAGCATATAAAATTGCGACAAATTAAAGTAAAACCCGACGACGTTGTAAACAGATATTTTGCTGATAAAAAAGCATCTTTTGAAGAAGAATTGCGGACCTTTGCAGAAAGATTTACTTTCTGACCAATTTATCTAGTTCCAGGACACCACTAATTTTCCGGTAGTACTTCGGTTTTCAAGCTCGTTGTGGGCAACAGATAACTCATTTACTGAGTATATTTTATGAATTTGTGGCTTCAGCACCCCTTTTTCTGCCCAGTCTGATACCTTTTTCAGGCATTCTGATAGCAATTCGGGGTGGTGGTCGGCAATATGCAACATATTAACACCGGTAATACCCTGACTTTTCATCATTAAGGCTATGGGAATAAGCAGCCCCATCCTTTGCACAAATGCCAGTGAACTTAGTATTCCCCATCTGCCCGATGTACGATCAGATCCACCGAACAACACATGCTGTCCTCCCGGCATTATTAATTTTCGGTCCTTTTTGTATGTTTTACCACCAATAGGATTAAATACAGCCATAAACTTTTCCTTACGCTGAAGCAATAAATCCGCATAATCATTTTGCCGGTAATTAATAGCTTCTTTAGCTCCATTTCCCTTGATTATCGCCAGTTTATGTTCGCTTCCTGCAGTACCGGTAACCTCAACACCCATTGCCGTAAGAATCTGAACTAAAGCAATACCCACCCCACCGGCTGCGGCGTGCACCAGTGCTTTGTGTCCGTTGCGCAAGTTTGGACACTGATTTACAGCGTACATTGCAGTACAATACTGGGTTGCCAAAGCCGTTGCTACTGCCGGACTAATACCCTTTGGAACAGCTGCCACCCCTTCCATACGCGTTACAACATATTCAGCGTAACCTCCAAATCGCGTAAGAGCAAAAACTTCTGTCCCTACCATTGAGGAAGCACAGCCTTCGCCCACCGCATCAACAACACCGGCAACGTCGTATCCCGGAATGTACGGAAAAGCCGGAGCTCCTTTATAGAGGCCTTTACGCATCATTACATCGGCAAAATTTAACCCGAAATGCGAGACCCGAATTCTGACCATCCCCTGCCCCGGATCGGGTATCTCCTTATCGCACAGCTCAAAGGCCTTACTGCTTTCTTTTTGTCCGTTTAAAATAAATGCTTTCACAAACGCAAAGGTAACCTATTGCCCGGCAATATTTATCTTTACCCCATGCATATTCATCTGTTCGCACCGGCAGGTCATTACCCGGCCAACAACGGCAAAGAGGCTCGTAAATGGTTACAAAATAACGGCTATCATGTTTCCGGCTATACGGAACATCCGGGATTTCACAGATTTTCAGCACCAGACGAAAATCGATTTTATGAATTAAAAGAAGCACTTGCAATTAAGGCCGATGTCGCTTTAGCTATTCGCGGTGGTTACGGTGTGGTACGTTTACTAGAAAAACTGGACAAAGTACCGGTGGAATCTTTTCATCACAAACTGGTTGCAGGCTTCAGTGATATCACAGCGCTGCACTGCTGGATTCACAAAAGACTAAACTGGACAACTTTACATTGCGAAATGGCCAATGGTTTAACCACAGCTGCGGCTGAAACCACAGCATCTTTCCTTAAAACAATTAATAATATTCAGCGGCCGGCTCCAATGGAATGGATTCCGGCTGCCGGTTCAATAACAGGCATTGCTCAGGGTAAACTTATAGGTGGTAATCTAAGTGTTTTACATGGTCTGCTGGGTTCACCCTGGTTTCCGGATATGCAGGATGCAATTCTATTTCTTGAAGACATTGCAGAGCCCTGGTATAAAATAGACCGTATGTTATGGAGTTTTGCGCATGCCGGAGTATTTGAACGGCTTTCAGGCATTATTACTGGACACTTCAGCAACATGCCTGTCAATGATACCGGAATGGACTTGCACCAAATGATAGCTGAAAAGATAAACCATCATGGAGTAGTATACGCCGGCGCCATTACAGCAGGACATGAGCAACCCAATGTTTGCCTGTTACTGAACCGGAACATTCAGTTCAATGTTCAGAAAGACAAAGCCCAAATTAAGTGGTTATGAATTTTACAAACATCCGTTAATTTTCTTATAACGCTTCCGTAATTTTGCACTATGAAAAATATTTTCCTGGTTCTTGCAGGCGCCCTGTCAATAATTTTTACCTCCTGCGTTCAGAAATTCTATCCCGAAAAACCTGTTACAGGACAATATGATGCCCCCCCTCCTCCACCTGAGTCTATAGTAGAAATACCCGTCTCGGTAGATGTAAAAGGTATGAGTGAGTACCTGAACAAACAAATACCGAAAGTATTGTACGAAGGTAGCGAAAGTGGAACCGAAGTGGCTGAATTTGAACAAGGAATTCTATATGTTAGCAAGGAATACAAATGGACAGCCGATTTTGAAGTGGTGAAAAACGGAAAAGTAGAATTTGATGTCTTAAAAGATGGTACCTTTCGTTTTAAAATTCCATTAAAAGTTAATTGCGATGGCTGTGCCTCCGTTTGGCTAGGAACTACTATAAGAAAATGTGGAAGCAGCAGTCCTGAAATAGACTTAATTGTTACTTCAAAAGTAAGCTTAAATCCCGACTGGAGTTTAAAGTCAAAAAGCACTATTGCCTATGACCTGAAAGAAGCAGAAATTGAAATTCCTTTTTACCTGGCTGGTTTTCCCGCATTTGTATATCGTATGGACATCAAAGAAGATTTGCAGGAGCCGATGGAGAAAGAATTAAGAAGTTATGCAAAAGACCTGGACAAGATGATTGCTGAAGAATTTGCGCGGCTAAACGTTAAAAAAATGGTATCGGAATATTGGATAGATGCGCAAAAGCCTCAGAAAGTATCAGAAAACCCGGACATTTGGATGACAATTGAGGCAAAGAGCATACACATGGGACAATTTTCCCTGCAAAAAAGTAAGCTGATTCTGCCTTTGGGTCTTGGCGCAATAGTACATATTGGAACCACGCCCAAAGAAATAACCCCCACCGCCCTTCCTCCGGTTTCAGAAGTAACAAATCCGGGTAAATTATCACTGTACGTACCTGTTACCGTGGACTATAAATCACTCGCCAAAATAGCCAATCAGCAAGTGAAAGACAGTACTTTCACCTCCGGTAAACACAGTGTAACCATTAAAGATGTGCAAATCTCCGGTACAGCCAAGGCATTGGTTGTAAATGTAGCAATAAAGGCAAAAAGCGGAAAATTATTCAAACGGGTAGAAGGCAACGTACAGCTAATGGCGGTTCCTGCCTACAATGTTAAAACCAGAACCGTCTTTTTAAAACACTTTGAAATTTCAACCGAAACCAATAAAACCTTATTGGATAAAAATCTGAGCTGGCTCGCCGAAAAAATATTCTACGAGAAGATAATAAAAATGGCAAAATACGATATCGGCCCGGAGTTAGACAAACAAAAAGCAGAAGCCAATAAACAATTAAAAAATATTGAATACGATATGATTAAAATCAATGGTGCAATTGACAACATTGAACTGGACGGTATATTTATGCAACCTGAAGGAGTTACTTTTTACTTCAAAGCGTCAGGTACTGTGGAGTCAGAAATAAATCCCAAATAATTATTCTTTATACCTGATTAAAATCCATGAATTCTCAATTTATTTTGTGTGAATAGGCGTGCATTACTTTTTATGCTTACCGCTACCGCAAGTTTTTCGGTTGTAAATATTCTGGTTAAGCAGCTTGATTATATTCCTGTACACGAAATTGTATTTTTCAGATCTGCCATTTCATTGGTTCTTACTTCGGTAATGATATTCTGGCTGGGTATACCCTTTTTTGGCAACAATAAAAGATGGCTTTTGGTACGTGGGCTATTTGGAGCAACAGCGCTCACCCTGTTCTTCTTCACCATTAAAGGATTACCACTTGCCACGGCAACAACGCTTCAATATTTATCGCCTGCATTTACCGTTATTTTTGCTATTTATATTATGGGCGAAAAGATGCGTAAAATTCAATGGTTATTTTTCGCCATTGCGTTCGCCGGTGTTTTGTTGATGAAGGGACTGGACAGCAGTATTTCGCTTGAATTTCTGCTAATAGGCCTCTTAAGTGCTGCGTGCAGCGGACTGGCATACAACGGAATTATGAAGTGCAGGCATACCGACCATCCGCTTACGGTTGTATTGTATTTTCCATTGGTTGCTACCCCGGTTATGGGAATTTGGAGCGCAGTGCATTGGGTAAGTCCGCTAACACAACACTGGCCTGCTATTATTCTTATAGGAGTATTTACACAAATTGCACAGTATTGTATGACCAAAGCTCTGAATTTAGAGCAGGCCTCAAAAGTTACACCTCTTAAATATCTGGGTGCCATTTACGCATCGATAGCCGGCTGGTTCCTATTTGATGAAACACTTAGTTGGGCAGCAGTAATTGGAATGCTGTTGATAATATCAGGTTTGTTATTAAATTCGCTGATTAAATTCAATACAACCGGTATTAAAGCAATATGAAGATTAACCTGAGTAGTCAGCGAATTCTGGTAACCGGTGCAAGTCAGGGCATCGGTCTTGCCATTACTCATTCACTGCTGGAAGCCGGTGCCAGAGTGATTGCCCATTACCATACCGATAATAAAAATCTTCTGGCATTACAACAGCGCTATGGTTTTTGTCAGACCTTGAAGGCCGACCTTAGTTTTCAGGGAGAATGTATGTGGCTTTATGAGGCAGCTACAGAAGGCGGCAATGTACCGTTAAATGCGCTGGTAAATAATGCTGGCTGTGCAATTGAAAGTCCGATTACAAAAGATACCACCGCCTGGTGCGACGACTGGGACTACCAAATGAATGTAAATCTGAAGGCAGCGGGAATTCTTTCTCGTGCTTTTATAAATCAGAATATACAAACCGGAGGCCGCCTGGTGCACATTGCCAGCCGGGCCGCATTCAGAGGAGACACGCCTGAATATATGGCGTATGCTGCATCAAAGGCGGGTATGGTAGCGCTAAGCCGCACCATTGCCAGAGGATATGGAAAAAAGAATTTTAAAAGTTTTATTGTGGCACCGGGTTTTGTAAGAACCCGCATGAGCAAAGACTTTATTGATACCTATGGCGAAGATTATGTAACATCAGACCTTGCACTGAATCATTTAACTTTGCCCGCTGACATTGCTCCTACAGTAGTATTTTTACTAAGTGGCATGGCCGACCACGCCACCGGTTCAACCATTGATATTAACGCCGGAAGTTATGTGCATTAAATAAATTATATTATGAAAAAAATCCTTTTATTTCTTTTTTTATCCCCTATCGCTGTAGCATTTGCACAGGAAACAGGGAGATTGCGCGTTGAATGGGAAGATTACCACGAAAAATATGTTAAAGACCCGTCGGTTGCAGTAACCATTCAACTGGTAAAAGACAACCAGGTGCTTGAAGAATTTAACGGCACCCACGACCTGAGATTTGAAAAGGAACTTCCTGCAGGTGAATACGAAATCAGGGTGATACGGGAAAACAGGAAGGACTTTACCGTGTATCGTCTGGACGTTGAGACGGGTAAAGAACTTTATATGAATCTTAATCGTCCTGAAAATTACACTAAAGACATGAATGGTGATGGTGATGATGATGATGACGATACTGAAGGCATGACCTTCTATCTGAACTACGGTTCTTCCAAATTAGAAGGTTCAAAAAATCCTATTCCACTGCAGTTAACTCTGGGTAGCGACATTCAATTTTATAAACCCTATACCAAGAGACTTAGAATTGGTCTTGTTTTCGGCTTTTCGGCTACCTACGCCAAAGTTAAGCGTGCAGCCACCGATACCCTTGTGGTAATACTTGACAATGGCAAGCGTGAACAATACAATTATCTGAATTACTATATGGGGTTAACACATAGAATTATGTGGGGAAGTTTTGAAAAAGATCAATTGCATTATATAGATTTCGGCGCCGATTATTTTCTGCCCTTGTGGTTTCGTCACAGTTCAGTTAGCGGAAATCAGCGGCTGCAAACCCGTAAGCTGCATGAATGGACCGATGTTAGGGCTTATGCCCGTTTGGGATTTTTCGAATTTTTCAGCATCAGCTACCGCTACCGCATTTTTGACTTTGCTAAAGGTGTGTATCCTGAACTTCCCAAACACGAAATTGGTATAGGACTTACCTTTCAGTAATAATCTACCGATTTAATGCCTGCATAAGGTAACGGTACATATTTACCATACTGCCGATATCCTGGATGTGCATGGTTTCGTGCGGTGTATGTACTTTATCTTCAGGCGACCCCACAAATACCCAATCTATTGGATAGGATGATTGCTGCAGGGCACGCCCGTCGCTCCCCCCTGCACTTTCCACTTCCAACTGATAAGGTATTCCACTTTGGGCCGCCATACCCACTATTTTGTCTAAAAATACTTTGCGCGGAATGCCAGAATCTCTCATACTTATTGCCACTCCTGCTCCATGCTGTACGCCATCGGTTTTCCAGGTGATGTCGCAAATTAAAGCTTCCATTACGCCATGTTTTTCATATAAAAACTTTCCCAGAAACCCTACCGAACCACCTCCATGTTCTTCATACGTTGAAAAAACGATGGCACCGTTGGTAAGAAATGGTGCTGTTTGCAATGCGGTGTACACCCCCATTCTATTGTCCACATATGGGCCGGATATCATTTCACCAGTTTGAACCAGGGCAGGCTTATAACTCAGCAAAGTACCCCGATCAATAGTTCGTGGAAAAATAGCTTTCAGTGTGCGGTTTCCATCTTCATCTTCAATTACCATCAGTTCACATTCTATTTCTCCATGGCTGTCACAACCTACCAGAATATCCCCATCTGCAGGTTTTGGTCCGCCAACCTTAACCAAACGATTATCATAAGCTACCGTGTATCCAATGGTATCCATGTGTGCATACATGGCAGCCACAGGATTACCAAAAACCAGCACTACCGCATCCTGAAAACCGTTGCCTGAAAATACTTCGGGCTTTACCTTCCATTTGTGTTCATTGATTTTTACGTATTCTTTTATATACGCCGCAATGGCCGCTTCGTCGCCACTAACTCCTCTTATTTTCTGTAAATTAGCAAATAATTCTTTGTCAAAGGAATGCTTTTCCATTATTGTGATTTTTAACGAAAGTATGAATTATAACTTTTCGTAAATATTTTACCGAAGCTGGTAACCTGGCCTTAATTTCATTTTCTTAAATCTGCAAAGACTATTCGCCGAAACCCTATCTTTGCAGCGCATGGAAGTAATGGAATATATCTTTTATCTGGGAGTGGTTTATATCGTGTTCAGCATGATATGGGGATTTTTTATGCTGATTCTTAACATGGTTACAATGGGACAGCGCAAAGGATTGTTTGAAGAGTATTTACTGCGCACCTCAAAATATTACTTTATTGTCGCCCTTACCGTAATAGTTACTCAGTTCCCAGACCGAATGCCTGCTCTTACCGCCGTTCAGATGAATATTACCGGTCTCATTGTTTTATTTCTATATCTGTTGGGTAAGGTGCAATCAAACAGGATGCGGTTTAAAATACAGAGTAATGTTATGGGGAACCTGAATGTTCGGGCCGAAAAGCCAAATGCCAAAGTTGAACTGGCATTTTTACTAGGTTCGCTGGTACTTTATTCATTGTGTATTGCCGAACCCAAAGTAGCTTTGAACGATGTAACACTTTGGTTTTTTGATGCCATTTGGGATATTTACGATACCATCATTATCGGTTGGATTATTAAAATTATTGGTTTCTTCTTCCTGCTTAGCATACTTTTTCGCGCTGTTGCCGTAATTCAGGTGTTTATTGCAAAACTGAACGGAACAGATTCTAAGCAGAATAACACCCACAGACAGAAAGAATATGATGATTTTGAGGTGATGGACGATGAGAATTCAAATGACAACAACAATCCTACAAAAGAATTACCATGATACAAAGAATTCAAACCATTTATTTAATACTTGCCGGCATTGCAGGAATTCTGATGCTGTTTCTTGCTTTTGGAAATGTTGTGCAAAATATTTCGGTACCCAAAGAGGTAGCAGGCAAGGTACAGAGCAGTGAACTACATTGGCGCATCAGCGCATCAGGTATTGAAGTGGAAACCGATGGAAAAATCTATGAAAAGGAAAGCCAGGAAATTACCGAGCACCCCCGACTATATCAATTATTTAAATTTGGAAAAACAGGAATCATCGCATTGTCCTTCCTATCCTTTATTGCAATATTTCTTTACAAAAACAGGAAAAGGCAGGCCGGCTTTATTCTTTTTGTTTTGATTATCAATTTTTTTGCAATGGGGATAATGGTTTCCGGCGGAATTTTGGGCATTGACATTCTGGAAGCACAATTCCCGGCTGAAATACGTAGTAACAGCTCCTTTTCCTTTTCGCCTTCTGCAGGATATTTTATGCCTGCCGTTGCCATTGCATTTCTTTTTCTTGCACGCAGAGGCGTGAGGCGTGACGAAAAACTGATAAAAAGTATTGACAGAATCAGATAGTCGCTTTCTTAGAATTGCTCCAGGGTCTGGATTCTTTTCTGAATGGGAGGATGCGTTGAAAACAGGCCACCCAATGATATAAAGCCCATGGCTTTTTCAGGTTCATTCTGAATAAACATTTGCTCCAGGTCGTCACTTTTAACATGGTCTACTTTGTGATTTCCACTTATTTTCCGCAATGCGGAAGCCAGCGCTCTTGGATTCTTGGTCATTTCGGCAGCACCGGCATCGGCCATGTATTCCCTTTTGCGGGAAAGCGCAAATTTGAAAAGTATGGTAAGTAAATAAGCAACTAGCGATACCAGTAAAATAATTATCATAACCCTTCCGTCGCTTTTTTTGTCGTCGCTGCGCCTGCCCACGCTACCATAGAGCAAACTTCTGAAGGCCACCTGAACCACAAATGACATGATTCCAACAAATATAATACTAACAATCAATAACTTTACATCACCGTTACGGATATGCATTAACTCGTGTGCAATTACACCTTCCAATTCTTCATCATTCAGTTCATTAATAATTCCGCGTGTAAGGGTTACCGTGTATGTTCGTTGATTAATGCCTGAGGCGAATGCATTCAATGCGTCACTTTCAATAATTTGAACCTTTGGCATTTTCATCCCCTTAGACATACAAAGATTTTCCACCAGGTTGTACACCCTCATATTTTCTTTTCGTTCCAGGGTGTGCGATTTAGTTGCAGCGCGTATCATGGCACCGTTGGCGAAATATGCTATAAGGAACCAAAGACCTACACTTCCGGCAGCAATGGGTAGAATTTCAATAAACGTCCCATTTACGGCCTTCATATCAGGGTTACCATTGGTTTCGGTCATTGAAACAAAATACAATACCGCATAGATGCTGCCAAAAATTAAGGCAGGAAACATCATAAGAAGAATAATGGAACGTGTGTTATTCTTCCAAATCTGCGATTGGATTCCTACGTAAGCTGCCACAATAAATTAGAATTTAACTTCAGGAGCCTTGTCAAGACGCTGACGTTCGTCAACACCTACGTCAAAGAATTCAGCTGTGCGGAAACCAAACATTCCGGCAATGATGTTATTCGGGAATTTCTGAACAGCAGTGTTAAATTCACGGGTAGCTGAATTGAAGAAGCGGCGAACAGCAGCCAGCTTGTTTTCAATGTCGCTCAACTCTCCCTGTAATTGCTGCATATTTGAACTGGCTTTTAAATCAGGATAAGCTTCCATTTGCATGTTAAAGCCCGAAATAGCAGCGGTTAATGTGGCTTCTGCCTTAATCTTGTCGTCAATAGATGTTGCCATCATACATTTTTGGCGGGCTTCAGTAACACGAATCAGAACATTGCTTTCGTGGTCCATATAGCCTTTTACAGCTCCTACAAGATTTGGAATCAGGTCGTGACGCTGTTTTAATTGAACATCAATATCCGCAAATGCGTTTTCTCTGCCCTGACGCAATGATACCAGGCGATTGTATATAACAATGAAAATAATGAGTATCAGAGCAATTACTCCAAGTACTATCCAAAGGGGGTTGATTCCGTCCATAGTTTTTTAATATAAATTTGAAGTGCTAAGATAGTGTTTTTTTATTGAAACACATGCTTCCTTTAAAATTCCTTAAATCAGTTTGACAATCATGGAAATTTATATTTAAAAAAATCAGGTATTAGTCTGGCCTGCTTTCAAAAGGAGTTCTAGGGTTTCAGAAACGCAATTAACAAAAATTCAATTTTTATACGGCCATTGGTTCCAGTATTCCGTATGCATGATTATCTCTGCAAAATACATATGTAAAAAATTCACCAATTTGATCCCATATATTAACCCACTTCATGTATCTGATGCTATTTTTTTCAATATAAAGATGTGCGCTGTTGTTTTGTCTTGTAGATTGATACATGTAATAATTATATTTCTGTTTGTTTACTTTTACTTCTCCGTAGATGAATAGTATTTTAGTTAATTTACCTATAGTTAATATTTTAATAGTACTTTCTTTTGGGAATGCATATCCTTCAGCGAATATATTTGTTTTTCCGGAATGGTATCTGTTTCAGCAATTTTATCGTAATTGTAAAGTAAACTATCAAAAGAAAGTGTTTTGACGGTGTGTTGCCTTGCTTCGTTCTTTTTGTAATAACTGTATGCATTTTTCCAAACAATGGCATTTGCATTGGTAATACACAGGAACAATACTGCTGTAAGAATCAATTTTAAAGTTTTCATGGTTTCTAATTTTTGGTTCTTGCTATTCGCATCATCAGATAGATTTTATAAGCAGAACTGGTAACAACGCATTTTTCACTCGCATTCCACGTATGAAAAAACTCAGTTTCTTCAGGTGTCAGTGCATCGCCGGAAGTAAGCCCCCTATCACTTCAGGGGAAACTTAAAAACAGCTTAGCAAGTTTTGAATTTGTTGCCAACAGATTCGATGCGTTTTCTATCTGATATTGCGGACTAAAATACAAAATGTGCTATTGAACGCAATCATGCTTTTGCGTTTAAATCAATTCCTGTTCCTAAAATTAATCCCACTCCCATTACCCCGGGTAATTCATTATGTATTTTTAAATGGTCATGAATGATTTTTCATCACGGATAATGTAATCGCGAACCGACCGTTGCCATGAGAACGCATCGTATCCCAACAAATAATATGTTTTGACAGGGTAATTTTGAATGCACCCATTCCTATGGATCATAATTTGATTTTTGGTTGTTGTAGTTGGCGTTATAGAGATAGGTAGGTTTTTTTTCTTACTACTGTAACTATATAAAAAAACCGTTAAATACACAACCATTTTTTTGAAATCCGCATAGGTTTTTCAAAAATTTAATATTTCATAGAATCTGGCATGTTAAATCGGATCGTTGTCTGGCTCGTATCACAGACAAAATAACCCGGATATTCATTTGTTTCCACACGGTAACCTGTAATGTTCGGGTTGCGTTACAGGGGTTGTGAAAGTTATCAGAATCACATTTTTATTTGTTGCTTCGGGTGTTATGTCGGGGTTTGTACTATCTGCCTTACACTCTTCTGCAGAAAGAAAATCTGTTAACAATGAACAAGATAAAACCATCGCTTTTGAAGATACCGCATCGGCATTACATCACCTAGACACCACATCAAATTTCGCTGATTTTGAAGCATTTCTGCTGAAATTTCCGGACATGGGTACACATCCAAAATACCTTTCGGCCCGCAAAAGATTCTTTTTCGATTACAACCGTGTACTAGCATCGGGTATGGACATCGATTCTTTGATACAAAAAAATCCGTGTTACATGTCTGTTTATTATGTTATTGATTACCGCAAGGGTGAAAGATTACAGGCCGGTTTCCTGCAAAACCCCAATCATCATGTGCATCCTGATTTCAGAGGAAGGTTTGTGATGGCCGAATTTAATACGGTGACGGGCGATTCATCAAATAAGGGTGTGCATGAAATATATCCTGATTCGTACCATTTATCAGAATTCAGGCAATTGCGCGATTTTGCCGACAGTTTAAAAATGAATTTAGATTCCTTAACCGGCATTAGTGAGACGATGCTAGCAAGATTAAGTAACGGCCGCACCGATGCCTTACTTTTGTTGTATCAGTTTCAATTGCTTCAAAATTATCAGGAGCAGGTGAATAAATACCGGACAGCCCCTATTATTAAGGAGTACAATTATTTGTGGAAATACCAATACAATACGGGTCAGCATTTGTGCATGTGTGATGTTAAGGCAGACAGCATTGAGCTGGTAGGACGGTTTGCCACATCGGGAAAGGCCTGGACAAAACCCTATAACCGCCATTTGCCGGTAGGTTCCTCACGGAATTATTATGGAGCTATCTATTCGGCTGGTTCGCGCTGCTGGGAATACAGTAGAAAATACACCGATTTTGATGCACAACGCGATGCACTGATGGGCGGAGGCACCACACATGTTGTTATTTACGAAGGAAATATTTCGTTACCCAATTTTATAACGCTGGTGCCCGACTCTACTTACAAAGATGCCATGTGGCAAAATGGAATTCATACTCAGGCACTGCCCTACTTACTGGGGGGAATGTTAGGAACACCCAACAGTATGGGGTGCTGGCGTGTTACCTCTTTTGCATCAAAATTTATTAGATGGTGGTTACCTGCTTCAGCCAGAATTCTGGTTTATTACAACGACGAAAACTATTTTAAGGTAACCACTTTGGAGGAAGTTCCTGAAAAACAGGTGCAGTAACCTATTTTATAACAAAAGACCAATCGCTGATTAGATATACGTTATTACGCGCATCTGTAGCAGATATTTGCGTAACATAGAAAACGCTGTTGGCGGCCAACTTCCGCAGGGCTGTAATAATTTCAGGACTGAAAGCAGAACCCGAACCGGCCAGGGTGGTCATCGAATCTGAACCCGGTATTTTTACTTTATACTTCTGCACCACCAAACCATCGGGACATTTGTTTTGCAATTCTCCCTGATGAACAATCACCGCCATAGGGAAAGTGAGTAGTTTCTTTTGAAGCGTATCCGATTTTCCACCAATGCTTAAATCGGTAGGACACTGCATTTGCGCATTCATCTTCGATGAAGCGCAGATAAGAATTAAAATTACCAATATCTGTTTCATTATCATTAGTTATCTATTACCCAATTCACCAAAATATTTTAGCTGAGCCGGCACCGAATTTTTCCAATACTCTTTGTTATGTCCGCCCCTGGCAAAAGTACTCTTTACAAATGTAAAACCCGATTTATGGGCAATTTCAAGAAACTCTTTTGCAGCCGGCAATAGATAATCCTCTGTTCCGCAATCAATAAATACAGGTTTGCCACATCCCTTCAAAGACTTTACCCTTCCATTTACCGAGTGTTCCCAATAATTATTTTCTGTTGGGTGATAAGTTCCCAGTATTTTGGAAATGCTGGTATCGCGCACCTTGCTGTATTTTAAATTCAGTACACCGCTGCTGCTTCCGGCACCTGCAAAGCGGCTATTGTACTTAATAAAATACAGCAATGCACCATGTCCGCCCATACTTACTCCGGTAATGTACCGCTTACTGGTATCAATTTTTATATGCTTTTCGGCCAAAGGAATAATTTTAGTGAAAAAGTATTTCTCGTATTGGATTTTATCATTATCAGGATGGTTTAAATACCACGTTTCGTTGCCTGAATGGGGACAAACGATATAAATATTATTAGCAGATGCCATCGAGTCAAGATTCAGATATTTTTGAAATGAACGGTGACTACTGCCAAAACCCCCCAGCAGATAAACTACCGGAATCTTATCTTTAATTACCGACGGGCTGTAAATTACCATTGAATCGGCACCGGGACATAACTGTGAACCGGTATAATACGCACTGCCCCGTGATTGAGCAGATGAAGAAGTAGCCCCAAAAAGCAATAAAACTGTGGATATAGCAGAAAAGATTATGGGTAAAAATGACATTTGTGAAAAAAAATACTTCCAGTGCATTGGTTTCGGCAAAATTTTTGATAAATTCGTGCTACCAAAATCATACCGATAAAATTAATTAAAATGAAAACACTTACGCTGCTGCTATTTTTGTTGCCTTTTACATTGTTTGCTCAAACGCTTGAAGGTACCTGGATTAACAATGAAGGAGAAGGTAAAGGACATAAAATACAACGCATTACATTCAACCCAACCAACGACGGATGCTATACAGGCAGTGTTTTTATATTGGCTAAGGAGGACGATAAAACCATGTCCTCTGACAACAACAGAAACTTTGCCGTTCAGTGTATGAAGGATAATGTTTACAAGTTGATTATGCTGGATGGAGACCATGAAGAGCGTTTTTTACAGCTAGTATATGAAAACGGACATTATTATCTTCGTATCCCCAATGGTCAGGGAGGTTTTAAAAAGAACAAAGCCGGACACTTTCAGCAATTTGTGAGACAATAATGCCATGATATGCGCACCCATTCCATTTGCGGAACAATACTTTTTCTTTTGTTGGTATTTTCATCAGGAATAAATGCTCAAAACAAAGGGCTTACAGGAACCTGGGTTGCCCTTACGGAGAATGAGAGTACCGAACAATCCCTTACTTTGCGCGCCAACGGAGGAAAATGCTCTGCAGGAAAAATCATAGTAAGGAAGAAGGCAGAAGCCGAAAATAACAACGATGGCTTTTCGTGGAAGAAAACAGAAGAAATTACCGTTATAGAAGCCTGTTTTGTTGATGAAATCCTGATTGCGGAATGTGAATCCGGTGGTAAAACAACAGAGAGGTTTTTTTATTTGGATACGCAAAATGCACAGAATATCATAGAAACCGATATTGACGGTGAACCTTTGGTTATTGAAGATAAAAAGGTTATTTTTATACAACAGGAAATCAAAAAGTGAATAACGAAAAGCTCACTCTAAGATTTTTAGCTGAACCTACCGATGTGAATTTTGGTGGTAAGGTACACGGTGGCGCCGTAATGAAATGGATAGATCAGGGTGCTTACGCATGTGCTGTGGGCTGGGCAAAGAATTATTGTGTTACCGTGTATGTGGGGGGAATCCGTTTTTTCAAACCCATTACCATAGGAAGCATTGTTGAAGTACAAAGCCGTGTAATTTATACAGGTAAAACCAGTTTGCATATATCGGTTGACGTTCGCAGCCGGGCACCGAAAGAAGAAACGATGGTTCTGAATACCCATTGCATCATTGTTTTTGTCTCGGTTGACGATGAAGGCAATCCGGTACCTGTAAAACAGTGGGAACCCAATTCAGCCGAAGAGGCCTTTCTTCGCGATTACGCCATCCGCCTGATGAACTTAAGGAAAAACATTGAAGATGAAATGAAACCCTTCTTTGAATCGAAGCACTAATTAACGGTTCAACATCCGGTTGATCTTAGACTTTTTCATGCTTTTTACACGGGTACTAATAATTTTTACCTCCGTTAACGGACGGTGATTGTTTTCCGGATTTACTTTTACCGCTGCAATAGCATCCACCACATCTATTCCTTTAATTACCCGTCCATACACGGTATAATGACTGTCAAGCCAGGGAGTTCCCCCCTCTTCCATATACACCTTCCGATGTTCGGCCGGAATTACAAAAGATTGATTTCCGCTCATTTGCCTGACTCTCTTTTCAATATTCTCAAAATCGGTTTCTTTATATTTTTTTCCCTGTACAATGTAAAACTGCGAACCGCCGGATGCCCGTTCAGGGTTTACGTCATCGCCGTTCCTTGCTGCTGCCAGGGCTCCTCTTCTATGAAAGAGTTCAGGCACAAACTCAGCTGGGATGTCGTAACCGGGGCCACCTTCTCCAATACTATCCTTTTTTCCCTCCATTCTGGTAAAAGGGTCCCCCCCCTGAATCATAAAATCTTTGATTACCCTGTGAAACAGCACCCCGTCATAAAATCCCTGACGCGCCAGTTTTATAAAATTATCGCGGTGTCCCGGGGTTTCGTCGTAAAGCAACAGGGTAATTTTACCCATAGATGTTTTCATTTCCACCAATGTTTGCTTCTGACACCACAGTACGGTTCCCGGCAAAAGCCAGGCAAGAATGAAGGAAAAAAATCTGTTTCTCATCTAAAACTGGAAACTCCGGAACCGGCAGAACCAAAAGTATGTCTGTA
The DNA here is from genome assembly GCA_964508605.1 of uncultured Weeksellaceae bacterium. GTDB lineage: Bacteria > Bacteroidota > Bacteroidia > Flavobacteriales_D > CAZDUI01 > CAZDUI01. The sequence goes on from CAZDUI010000039.1 coordinate 17,716, forward strand.
TTGAAGGAACAATTCAAATCCACCCAAACTATTTGCAGCCGGTGTTAACGTTGACATAGTAAAATCGTAAGCCCCCCCCACACTGAATCCGGCATAATTAAAGCGGAAAGTCGGATAAATGGCATCCATAAATCTGAGGTATAAACCAGCCTGAACTGAAATCTCATCATTAAAACTCAAGCGCTTGCTGGCTTCTTTAATAATAATCTTATAGTCGGTACCAAACGATAACTCCATATTAGGTCCCTGAATAAAGAATATAGCAGAAGGCATCAGCGCCGAGTTACTTCGTCCCATTCTGAACTCACCGCCTGCATGTAACAAATATTTAATCAATAATTTATCGTCTTCACCTAAGAAATTCACCCTTGGCCGGTTAAAATGACTTACGCTTACACCCGCCTGAAACATATTTTGGTCTGTAAATGTGTAAAAATGCAGTCCACCTGAAATATCAAAAGTTGTAAACGCTTCACTGAATGAAGTTTCTCCGTTACTAAGAGAAGTATTGAAAGCGGTTCCGTCCCACTGATTATCCCATGTCAGCGCCCCCGGAGTAATTGCACGCTGCAACACTCCAAAATTAAGCCCCATTGACAGAAAAGAAGTCTTACCCATTCCGATTCCGTACGCCATATCTAACCCAAAATTTGTGCTCTTAAACTTGCTGTCACCACTTTTGTCGGAATATACCTGACCGCCCACCGCCAAAAAATTATTGGTCTTGCCGGGGCGCCAAACCGGCGCATCTACCGAAAACGCTATAGTATTATAAGGCTTGCTCATCACACTGTTCCATTGATTGCGATAATTGGTCATGGCGCGAATGTCTCCGTCAAAAGCACCCGTAGCACCGGGATTTAAAAACAAAGGAGATGAATAAAATTGTGAAAAGTGAACATCGCTTTGCCCCATTGCTGTTACACTTGTCAATAAGAATAATGATATATATAATTTTTTCATGATTACTTCACTAAAGTTACGTCGCCTTCAACCGTTACAGATGCCTTATTTATATAGTTATAAGTGATTACATAAGCAAACACTCCGGGATTAAGGTCTTTACCATTGTGGGTTCCGTCCCATCCCTGATCAAAATCACGGGTTTCAAATACAACCTGACCATACCGGTTATAAATGGTCATCTGAAATCCATCTACGCCACTACCCCGTGGACGAAATACATCATTAAAACCATCATTATTCGGAGAGAAAGCACTGGGTACTCCAAAATTCTCCTCATAAATTACCTCTACCGTAACATCGTCCGTTGCAGAACATCCGCTGGCATCTGTAAAGGTTACTGTGTACGTTGTGGAAACGGTAGGATTTGCGGTAATATTAGCGCCTGTGGTGGGCGAAATGCTGGAAGCCGGTGTCCAAACGTAAGAACCCGAAGTGCTGGCAGATGCAATAAGATTTGTGGACTCCCCGGCAACAATGGTAACATCGGAGCCTGCATTCACTGTCGGAACGGGCACAATGGTGATGGTAATTGTAGTATCATCCGTACCGAAGGCGTTGGTTACTGATAGAGTTGCCGAGTAAGTTCCGGCAGTAAGGAAACAAATATTTGTAGGATTTTGTGACGTTGAAGAAGAAGGAGTACCTCCGGTAAAAGTCCAGCTCCATGAAGTAGGATTACCTGAGCTGATATCGCTGAAATTCCAGCAGGAACCTTCACAAGCACTTCCTGTAGCTGTCAAAGAAGCAACCGGTGGTGTACAGGTGCTAACCGTTATTGAAATATTGGCTGTATTTTCACAACCGTTGCCATCTGTACCTGTAACGGTATATGTTGCCGAAGAGGTAGGATTAAAAGAAACACCGTTTGTAACCCCCCCGCTCCAGCTATAGGAAGTTGCGCCACCGCCTGTAAGTGTAACCGGGTCGCCGGAACATATAGTAGTTGCCGAAGCATTAGCAGTAACGGTTGGCAGTGGATTTACAACAATCAGGTTCAAAGCAATGGTGTCATCAGTACCGTTCACATCCGTAACACTGAGCGTTATGGTATAGGTTCCGGCAGAAGCATAAGTTATGGTGTGTGGTCCCTGGGTAGAAGCCGAAACCGGAGAGCCACCTGAAAAATTCCACGACCATGTATTTAAACCAATACCGGTGCTGGCATCGGTAAAAGTAACCGATTCACCTGTGCATATAGTAGTGGTATTGGTGGTAAAAGAAGCTGTAGGCACATTGCAGTTGTTCACCGTAACTGTAACCGTTGCAGTATTGTTGCAACTACCGGTAGTACCCGTAACTGTATAAGTTAATGTAGAGGCGGGTGTAAATGCAACACCATCGGTAACACCATTATCCCATGAATAGGAAGTTGCTCCTCCTCCGGTAAGCGTAACGGGGTCGCCGGAACAAATGCTGGTAGATGTTGCATTGGCCGTAACTGTTGGTAGTGGCTCAACCGTAACTGTTATCTGGTCGGTACCTGTACAGCCGGAGGTGGTACCAGTAACAGTATATGTATTTGTTGCTGTCGGATTAAAAGCAACACCATTTGTAACCCCGTTGTCCCATGAATATGAGGTAGCTCCGCTGCCTGAGAGTGTTACCGGATCTCCGGCACAAATGGTTGTAGCGGTTGCACTGGCTGTTACCGTAGGATTTGCAACAACAGTAACTGTTTGGGTAATATCGTCGGTTCCATCTACATCAGTAACAGTAAGTGTAATACTGGAAGTACCGGGCGTATTAAAGGTAATGGTATGAGGTCCCTGTGTGGAAGCAGTGGCCGGACTAGCTCCAGTTCCAAAGTCCCATGCATAGGTTGTAGCACCATTTGTTGTACTGGCATCGGTAAAAGTAATGGTTTGTCCCACACACACTGTTGTAGCCGACATGGTAAAATCTGCTGTGGGCTGCGCCGCGGTAGGTATGGTAATTTCAATATCGTCAACCGCAAAAGACGGGTCTGTACCAACATTGTCGTTATTATTATACCAACGGAATCCTATCTTTACATTTGGATTGTTATTGGCAGAAACAGGCATAGCCACTGTGTAGGCAGTCCAGGTTCCCTGCCCTGAACACAATGTAACCTTTGCCAAATCAACGATCATAGTCCATGTACTGCCGTCGAAATACCAGAATTCCGCATTGTCCGTACTTCCTTGTCCATTTTCGATATAATTAAAGGTGATGGTCATATTAGTGTAAGCCGACAAATCAATGACAGGAGATTCTGCTCGTGAGTCGGTTTGCGGGAACCAGAAACCGAGACCTCCTGCAAGATAAGCTGCGCCCTGATCCCCCAAAACAGAGCCGTTACTACCCATGTGCAGCGAAGGATCGGTTCCTCCGCAAACACTTCCACAAGCACCTGCTGCATTACCACATTCAGCACCACTGACATACCATTGGTTTGCATCGGCGCCGTTTGACCCGGTACTGGCTACTGTCCATGCGCCATTGGGTCCCACATATCCGGTGGCCAGACAATCTGCATTACATCCGTTACTGAAAGTTTCATTCCATACTACCGTCTGAGCAGACATGTACAATGGTGAAAATAAAAGTGTTAAATAAAATATTTTTTTAAGCATGATATTCTTATATCGTTATTACGAAAGGATAAAGTTAAAGTATTTTGAACTTTAAGACAACTATGAATTAAAAAAGGTTGCTCATTATTTATTAACACTATAGTAATCAAATCATAATTTTTCTTCAACGCATTCATTTATGGATGTAAACATCCCAAAGGCTGAGATTTAAAAATTATCCAGAATATAACACAAAATGTAAAATATCGTGTTAATATCAGGACAACTTGTTATACTTTTGCAGCATCATGAAGTCTATAATCACATTTTTCTGTATATTATTGTGCATTTCAACAGGTTACACCCAAAACAAACATACTGTAAGCGGATATATAAAAGACGCTTCAACCGGTGAATTTCTTATAGGCGCAGGCGTATATGTTACCGAAGCCAAAACGGGCGTTTCAACCAATGTTTATGGATTCTTCAGCATTACACTGCCCGAAGGATTTTATCATGTAAGATACAGCTACGTAGGCTTTATCGACCAGAAAGACAGTTTCCAATTATCATCGGATAAGAAGGTGAACATTACACTTGTTGACAACTCTATGGTAATTAAAGAAGTGGAGGTAACAGGAGAAAGAAGTAACCGGAATACTGAAAGTACTGAAATGGGACGGATAGAGCTGGATGTTGAAGCCGCCAAAACGCTGCCTGCTTTTATGGGCGAAGTAGACATTATGAAAACCATTCAGTATATGCCCGGAGTACAAAGCGGGGGCGAAGGAAACTCAGGATTCTATGTTCGCGGAGGAGGCCCTGACCAAAACCTGATATTGCTGGATGAGGCTGTAGTGTACAACGCCAGCCATTTGTTCGGTTTTTTCAGTGTTTTCAATGCTGACGCCGTGAAAAATGTTGAACTCACCAAAGGTAGTATGCCTGCAAATTTTGGAGGAAGGCTGGCTTCAGTGGTTGATATCACCATGAAAGACGGTAATTTTCAGGAATACCATGTTGACGGAGGAATTGGTATTATAGCATCGCGGCTCACGGTTCAGGGTCCAATAAAAAAAGATACCAGCTCTTTTATCATTAGCGGCAGACGCACCTATATTGATGTGTTGATGGAACCCTTTATTAAAGACTCGTCTCCGTTTAAAGGCTCAGGCTATTACTTTTACGACCTGAATGCAAAAGTTAATTACCGGATTAACGACAATAATCGCATTTATCTTAGCGGATACTTCGGACGCGACGTCTTTACCTATACAAATAAGGATGCCGGATTTGAAGTAAGAACCCCCTGGGGAAACGCAACCGCATCTTTTCGCTGGAATCATTTGTTCAGCAATAAATTATTTATGAATACAACCAGTATTTTCAGCGATTACAATTTTGCCTTTGAAGCCCTGCAGGACGCTTTTGAATTTAAATTGTTATCGGGAATACGCGATATTAATCAGAAAATTGATTTCACCTATTTTCCATCTCCCAAGCATACAATAAAATTCGGCACAAATTATATATATCACATGTTTACTCCCAGCAGTGCTACAGCAAAACAAGGCGATGTTGAGTTTGATACAGGCGAAATTCAAAGAATCTTTGCCCACGAAGGAGCATTGTATGCACTGGACGATTTTGAAATAAATCAAAAAATTAAAGTAAATGCAGGATTGCGTTATTCCTATTTTTTCCATACCGGTCCATTTGTTAGATACGAGAAAGACAAAGTGGGAAACACAGTTCAGGAAACCCGGTATAATCGCGGTGAGATTATAAAATTCTGGCAGGGGTTGGAGCCCCGCTTTGCGGCAAGATTTACTGTTGATGAATATTCCAGTATAAAAGCAGGCATAGCGCATAACTACCAGTATGTTCATTTGGCCAGCATCAGCAGTGTTTCTCTTCCAACCGATATTTGGTTCCCTTCTACCGAAAAAGTTAAGCCACAAATAAATACCCAATTCAGTGCAGGATATTTCAGGAATTTTGCAAAAGACCAGTATGAAGCCTCACTGGAGTTGTATTATAAAGACATGAATAATCTGATTGAATATGCTGACGGTGCCATGCCGGAAGATAATGTAAAAGATAATGTTGACAACCAGCTTGTATTTGGAGAAGGGTATTCATACGGTGCCGAATTATTCCTAAAAAAACGTACCGGAAAATTTAACGGTTGGATTGGTTACACCTGGAGCAAAACCATGCGACGTTTTGACGAAATAAATAACGGGGAGGAATTTCCTGCGAAATACGACCGCCGCAACGACCTGAGTGTAGTACTTTCCTACGAACTCAACCCACGCATCATCTTTGGAGCTGTATTCGTTTACGCCACAGGAAATTCAATTACATTACCCACCGGTAGATATCTCTTTGAAGGTAATATCGTAAGTGAATATGGCCCACGCAATGGCAACCGAATGCCTGACTATCATCGTGCTGATGTTAGTGCTACCTTCAAGGGGAAAGAAGAAAAACGGAAAAAAGACCCTGTAACCGGCGAAGATGTTGTAAAAAAGAAAAAATTCAGAAGCGATGTAAATATTTCAGTTTATAATGTTTACAATCGTCAAAATCCATATTTTATATATTTTGATAATGAAGGGGATATTGAACAAGGTGATTTAAAAATTACAGCTAAGCAAGTTTCATTATTCCCAATACTTCCCTCAGTAACCTGGAATTTTAAATGGTAATTAAAATGAAAATAATATCTCCGCTGTTTATTTTTTTAAGCATTTTGATGATTTTATCGTCTTGCGAAAAAGAAATTACTGTTGACCTTCCGCCATATCAAAAAAAACTGGTTGTAGAAGGTAATATTGAACCCGGCATGCCGCCCATTATACTTCTTAGCAGAAGCTCGGGATATTTTGATGCAACCGATCTGAATGCGTATCTTAACAGCTTTGTAAATGGTGCACAGATATATATGGACACTCCCTTGGGTCGTGACACTCTGGTAGAAATCTGTACATCCTCTCTGCCTCCTGAAATTCTTCCCCTGGTTGAGCAATTTACAGGTATTCCGGCAGCCGACCTTGCCGCTCTGAATATATGTCTGTACACAACTTTAGACACCGCATACTGGGGTAAGGTAGGTCACTATTATAATCTTACCATTATCAGCGAAGGAGAAACAGTAACAGCATCTACAACCATTCAGCAACCCGTTCCTTTAGATTCAACATATTTTAAACTTGAGCCCAATACGGGAAATTATGGATTCATGTGGGCTACAATTACAGAACCTGCAGGAAGAGGGAACGCCTACCGTTGGTTTGCAAGGCGATTAAATCTGTCAGCAGACGGCGCTCCAAAAGACCCTACCTTTTCACCACCCTTCGGCAGTTCATTTAATGATGAGTTTATTGAAAGTTTAACCTTCGATTTTGCATATACACGTCCCCGCGGTGGCACTGACGAAGGAAACGACAGAGAAGATTATTATACCTATGGTGATACCGTTGTCATAAAATTCACCGCAATTCCATTTGAAGCGTATGAATTCCTAAGCGCTGTTGAAAATCAACAAGGAAGTCAGGGCAGCCCATTTGCCTCACCTTCAAGTATACCCAGTAATATAAACGGTGGACTGGGATTGTGGGTAGGATATAGTCCGGCCTACGATACGGTTATATGTGCTCCGTGAAATTAAGAAATCTGTGGGTATAGAATTTCACGGGGATTTTATTTATTCGGTTAAAAATACCGGATTTTTAAGCAGTTATTTTATTTTACATTATTTTTCCTAACCATCACGTGCACGCACCTACGCGCACATCCCTCCATGTAACGCTAAGCGTTACTCCCATCAGGGGGAGCAAAACCACCTCCCTCCCGTATGCGCACGTGCATGAATCTTTTCTAATAATAAAGAATGATATAATAAATATATATAAAATATATTATATCATAAGAAAACATATGCAATTTTTAGCAAAAGTTATATTTTAACTAAATTAACCAGGATTTTATATGAGCCACTTTATATTTTCCAATATTATTTCCTACCCATCACGTGCACGCACCTACGCCCACATCCCTCCTTGTAACGCTTCGCGTTACTCCCAAAAAGGGGGACCAAAACCACCTCCCTTCCGCAGCCGCACATGCATGATTCTTTTCAAATAATAAAGAATGATATAATAAAATATCATCAAGATATATTATATCATAAGAAAATAAATCCAATTCATTAATAATTTAAAGGGACTTCCAAAAATAGCGGATAGCTTTATTAACAGATAAACCAGGCTTTTTCTTGTAAAATAAATTGCAGATTACCAGAGAAAACAAAAAGTGCTTCTGAATACCGTCTGTCAGGAGAATTGAGTCTGTTTTTAAAAGTCTCCCTTTAAATAAGTCATTTTTACATGACATATATTAATTTTTCCATGCATTAAGTTGTACTTAGTAACACAAGTTACATCAATTTGTTCACCAATAATAAGTATATTTGCATCGAATCTGAAATAACAATATAATATAATGTCCTCAAATACAGAACACATACATTGCCTTATTATCGGCTCTGGTCCATCGGGATACACTGCGGCTATTTATGCTGCACGGGCAGACATGAAACCCGTAATGTATAAAGGTATGCAGCCCGGCGGTCAGCTTATGGACACCACTGAAGTGGACAATTTCCCGGGCTATCCTAAAGGAATAAAAGGGCCTGAAATGATGAATGATCTAATGGAACAGGCAGCTCGTTTTGGTACCGATATCCGTGAAGGGTGGGTAACAAAAGTTGATTTCAGCGGTCCCCCTCACACCATTGAAGTAAACGACGGAGAAAAAACAATTACTGCTGATACAGTCATAATAAGCACAGGTGCCAGCGCCAAGTGGCTGGGATTGGAAAGTGAAAAAAGACTTCGTGACATTGGAGGTGGTGTTTCGGCCTGTGCTGTTTGCGACGGTTTCTTCTATCGTAATCAGGACGTTGCCATTGTAGGCGCCGGAGATACAGCAGCTGAAGAAGCAACTTACCTTGCCAAAATCTGCAAAAAAGTATATATGATTGTTCGCCGTGGTGAAATGCGTGCAAGCAAGGCTATGCAACATAGAGTATTGAACACCCCGAATATTGAAGTACTGTGGAATAGCGAAACTGAAGAAATTCTTGGAGAACATGGTGTCTCAGGCGCACGTATAAAAAATCTGGCGGATGGAACCACAAGAACTATTGACATTACAGGGTTCTTTGTTGCCATCGGTCACAAACCCAATACAGACATTTTCAAACCATGGCTTGAAATGGATGAAGTTGGTTATTTAAAGCACAAGCCGGATACTACTCACACAAATGTTGAAGGTGTTTTTGTGGCTGGCGATGCAGCCGATAAAGTATATCGTCAAGCCATTACTGCAGCGGGTACCGGTTGTATGGCTGCATTGGATGCTGAGAGATACCTGGCTTCCAAAGAAAAGTAATATCCAAACTCTATGTTACCCAGCAATCGCAGCAATCCATTTCTAAAAATCGGACTCCTCAGTTCCTTATTTGTATTGCTGCAAGCCTGTGGCGGTAAATCTGATACTGAAAACAACGCTATACCTGAAGACAAAGATGGTAAGTCCTTATTGTGGGAAATTTCTGGAAATGGCTTAAGCAAACCTTCATACCTTTTTGGAACTATCCATATTATTCCAAAAGATGACTTCTTTACAGGCCCTAATATTGAAAAGGCCGTTGCAGCCAGCGAAGTTCTGGTAATGGAAGTTGCCAACATTAACGATTTGGGTGCTTCTCTGAATTTGATGAAAGATATGAAATTAGACTCGGGTACAATTGTCGACCTGATTGACAGCACAAGATTCCAAAAACTTATCGATTATGTACACAGTGAACTGGGAATTGATAGCCTTACGTTTATGCAAACCTATGGAAGTTTCAAACCGTTTGGACTTTACACACTTTCCATGCAGCTTCAGGATTTAAAAATGAAAGATACAAAGAGTTATGAAAAGTACTTGATGGAATTGGCTTTTCATGAAGACATACCCACTGATGGACTAGAAACACTTGAATTTCAAATGAGTGTATTTAATTCCATGAGTTACGAAGATGTTGTAGACGGAATGTTACAAGGAGGAGGAGAAGAAAATATGGGTAAAATGTTTACAGAATTGGTTGACCATTACAAAACCCAGGATTTGGAAGCCATGTTTACGTACACTACGCAAAGCGACGACATTGTAATGAATAAATACAAGAAAATTTTTCTGGATGACCGCAATGCTGACTGGATTCCCAAAATTGAGAAAATGATTTCAGATAAAGTTTGTTTCATAGCCGTGGGTGCTGCCCATCTGGGTGGTGAAAAGGGAGTGTTGAAATTGCTCAGGGAAAAAGGTTACACACTAAGACCTTTAGCCATTGAATAAATGGTAGCCATGCCCCTTGACGATGATTTAATAAAGAAAAACGAACCCGAAAGCGGCAAAAAAATTGAACGCTTCCTTAAATTATTGAGGAATTTCTGCCTGTTAACAGGTCTTGCGGGGCTTGTATTTTTGATTACCAGCTATGTTGGCCCTGTAGTTCCCAGGTTCCTTATTTTTTCTTCCCTCATGGTTTACGCGCTATCCATCGCTTTTGAATTTATCTGGGAATGGCTCTCAAACCGCGATTGAATATTAAGTTTTAGCAGAACACGATATTTTAGAGCTACATGCAACCAATTATTACTATTTTCGGTCAATAGAATCAGATAAAACACTGCCCATGCAACGAAATATTCTGCTTACATTTTTGATGCTTGTAATATCCCTTTCCAACAATGCACAAAGAGGTATTCATGGACCTTACACGGTCACCGCTTCAAATACTATCTTAAACAGTTATACTAACCTGAATTCAGATGCTGCTTCTGGAAATACGTCCATAAATGTGGCAGACAACCTTCTGAATACAAATTATTTCAGTACTGTTGGTATCCTTTCTCCCGGCGATTTGATACTGATTATTCAAATGAAAGGAGTAAATTTAAACGGAACAGCAGTAAGTATTGGTGGAGGCCATTTTCTGGGCACCCCTTTAGATGGTACTTTAGGTGCCATATCATCTTACAACAATTGCGGAAACTGGGAATATGCAGAAGTGGCCGGAGTTTCGGGTTCAAATACAATTCATTTGCGCTGTGGTTTGACCTTTGACTACACATCAGCCGGAATTGTTCAAATAATAAGAGTTCCCCGCTTTGAATCTCTAACTATAAACGCCGGTGCATCGGTTACGGCAGCGTCATGGAACGGAACTCAGGGAGGAATTGTGGCTATTGAGATTGAAGGAAATACTACAATTAACGGTACTATAAATGTGACAGGGATTGGTTTCAGAGGCGGTGTGCGCGACAATACCACCAGTAATTTTGGCGGTCAGATGGCCGGAACCAACGCAATTGAAGGAGGTGCTAAAGGAGAAAGTATAGCAGGTTATGACGCTTCTTATGCTGCCTGGGGTGGAATGTACGGACGTGCTGCTTTTGCAAATGGCGGAGGTGGAGGAACTTCACACAATTCAGGTGGTGGTGGTGGTGCCAACGCAGCTTCAATTGCATGGAATGAAGGTTTGGGTAACCCCGCCTCAGGTTATAATGCTGCCTGGAATCTGGAAACAGGTGTTAATATGGTCGCCTCTTACAACTCTTCCATGTCTTCTTCTACAACGAGTGGCGGCGGCGGACGGGGAGGCTATACCCACAGCAATAGCAATCAGGATGCATTAGCTCTTGGGCCAAATCAGGCAAGTTGGGGAGCAGATAACAGAAGAATACAAGGTGGTTTGGGTGGCCGTCCTTTGGATTATTCAAGTGGAAGACTATTTATGGCTGGCGGCGGCGGTGCAGGTGAAATGAATGACAATGACGGCGGTTCCGGCGGAAACGGCGGCGGTATAGTATTATTGGAATGTTATGGCAATATCAGTGGTAGCGGATCCATACAGGCCAACGGACAAGACGGACAGGACAGTGACAACAGCAGCCCGGCATTCGGAGATTTTGCAGGAAAAGACGGTGCCGGAGGAGGTGGCGCGGGGGGTACTGTTCTGGCAAGAGCTGCCGGAACGATTACGGGCATTTCTATCAATGCCAATGGCGGTGCAGGCGGAGATAATATTATGACTGCCGGATCCTTTGGAACCATTAATTCAACGTTCGGGCCAGGTGGTGGTGGTGGCGGTGGTTTTATCTCTACCACCACCACTGCCGTATCGCTTACAGCAAATGGAGGGGTTAACGGTGTCACAAATTCTCCGCAGCTTTCCGAATTCCCTCCCAATGGTGCTACTGCAGGTTCCGCCGGTCTCACCCAAACGTCAACTACTTACAATATCACTGTGAATAATCCTTCAGTATGCAGCGGAAATACCGCTACTCTTACCGCCTCAGTAACAGGAACAACACCATCGGGAACTTTAACATGGTACAGTGACCTTGCCGGTACAATCGTGGGGACAGGCACAACTTTTACAACGCCGGTGCTCACAGCTAATACAACTTATTATCTGGGATATTGCCCTGAAGGATATCTCATTCAAGCAGATGTTACCGTAACCACCGGTATCACCATTGATAATAGCGGCGTTATTATTACCGATGAATCCTGCGGAAACGGAAACGGAAGTATCACAGGAATTACAGTTTCAGGAGGTTCCGGGCCGCTATCCTATTCTTGGGATTCCGGCCAGACAACCGATGATATTACCGGATTATCAGCTGGTTCATATACTCTAACCGTTACCGACGGAAGTTGTACAGCAACAGACGGGCCATATGTTATAAGCAATACTTCAGGTGTTATTATTGATATTTCTGCAATGATTATCGTAGATGAAAATTGTAACAATGCTGCCGGATCCATTACGGGCATTACGGCTTCTGGAGGTACAGGAACTTTGAATTATTCATGGAACTCAGGACAAACTACATCCGATATTTCAGGCCTGTCATCCGGTAGTTATTCTCTTACTGTAACTGATGCACTAAGTTGCACTGCCACAGCAGGTCCATTTACTGTTAATAATATAGGCGCTCCAACCATTGATCTTTCAGGTCTTATTGTAACGAATGAAACCTGTACAAACAGCAACGGAAGTATTAGTGGCATCACTGTGAGTGGAGGTACCGGCATTTATACTTATCAATGGAATGGCTCATCATCAACCCTTGATATTAGCAATCTGCCTGCCGGGAGTTATACCTTAACTGTTGATGACGGTACAGCTTGTCAGGTAAACGCCGGTCCCTTTACCATTTCCGATGAAACGGCACCAGTAATAAACGCCTCTGCGCAAATAATAACCGATGAACATTGCGGTCAAACAGACGGTGCTATCTCCGGATTGGTTGTTTCCGGCGGCACGGCTCCTATAAATTACGATTGGGGTGGTTCTTCCACCTCACTAAATCCATCAGGATTACCCGCAGGCAATTATACTTTAACCATTACAGACGGTAATATGTGCACTACTACATACGGGCCTGTAACCTTAAACAATCTTGCAGGACCGGTAATTGACGAATCGGCCGCTGTAATTTCAAACGAAAACTGCTTTTCAAATAATGGTTCGGTAACAGGAATTTTGGCAAGTGGTGGTACGGGAACGCTAACCTATAGCTGGAATGGAGCGGCCTCAACAGGAACCAATCTTTCAGGTGCCTCTACAGGAAACTATACCCTAACAGTAACCGATGCATTTGGCTGTACCGATGTAAGCAGCATGTTTGTAGTTGGATACGATACCCCACCTACCATTAACAGCAGCAGCGCATTAATAACTCCGGATTCTTGTGACATCGGTGTAGGCGCTATTACAGGTATAATTATAAACGGTGGTGCAGCTCCCATCACTTATGACTGGAACGGAAGCCCCTCTTCTTCTGCTGATACCACAGGGTTAGCGGACGGCACTTATACCATCACTGTTACAGATGCCAATGGCTGCACTGCTGCCGACGGACCATTCACTATAACAGGTACTCCTTCAGTTACGGCAAGCATTAGTGGCCCGTCCAGCGGCTGCGAAGGAGATATGGTAACATACACCGCTTCCGGAGCGTCTATAATTTATTGGAGCAATGGACAAACAGGAAGTTCGATTACCCTGCCCCTTGACAGTGCAATGGTTGTAACTGCAGGAGTTTCCAACGGGTTTTGTGCAGATTCTGCTTCTATTACTGTAACAGTAAATCCTCTGCCGGTATTAGTGGTAGGTAACGACACTATTTCGTGCTCAGGTCAGCCGGTATCAATATATGCATCAGCAGACGCACCCCTGATTTGGGAAACCGCTGAGACTACCAATTCAATTTCAGTAAATCCTTCAGGGACTTCATATTACACCGTAACCGCAACCAATTCATGCGGAAGCGTAAGCGATTCCGTTATGGTAACTCTGGGTATCAACCCTGTGGTAGATGCCGGTCCTGACCAAACCATCAGCTTTGGACAAACAGCACAGCTACAGGCCTCCGGTGCACTTAACTATACATGGTCTCCGGCTTCAAGTTTAAATTGCAGCGATTGCAGTAACCCTACTGCGGCACCCGGTTCCACAACCACATATACCGTAATTGGGACAGACGCTAACGGATGTCAGGGTTCGGATCAGGTAACCGTTGAATTAGAAACCGGTGGCGTAGCCTGGGTACCTAATGCGTTCAGTCCTGACGGCAACGGAACAAACGAATCCATAGGAGTAATGGGAAAAAACATTGAAAATGTTACATTTAGAGTGTTTAACAGATGGGGAGAACTAGTCTTCGAATCTACAACCACAGGCGATGCATGGGATGGAACCTATAAAGGAGAACTACAAAGCCGTGCTACATTTGTTTATACAGCCTCCGGCAAATTTACAGATGGTAAAAGTTTTGAATTGAATGGTAACTTTACTTTAATGCGTTAATTATGAAAAAGCTATTATATACAATTGTTGCAATCACAATAGGGTTACCTACCTTGAGCCAGGACATCCATTATAGTCAATTCTGGGATTCCGGAGCATTGTTTAATCCCGGACTTACAGGTCTAGGCCAGGATAAAGTTCGTGCAGGACTTCAGTATCGCGACCAATGGTCGGCCATTGATAGAACCTATAAAACAGGGTTGTTTCATGTTGATGCACCGTTACTGGGCGGGAAAAATCGAACAGCCAATATTGGTTTGGGTGGTTATGTTTTTTTTGACAAAGCCGGAGCAGGCACATTGGGACAAACCGAAGTCGCACTTCAGGTAAGTGGGATAGTAAAAATTGCAAATAACCAATGGATTTCTGCCGGGCTGCGTGGTGCATACATACAATACAAATCCAATTCGTCCACACTTCAATGGGGAACGCAATTTGACGGAAGTTCATACAATGCGACGATTACTTCAGGCGAGCCCGATTGGAATCAGCAAACAGGCACACCAGATTTCTCTGCAGGAATTGCATATTATTACTCAAACTCTGCTGACAATAAGGTTACATCTAGTGGTAAAACTTGGTTCACTGCCGGTATTGCATATCACCACGTTGCAAGTCCGTCAGTTGGTTTTTCTGACCCTACTAATAAACTGGAAAGCAGAATTGTAGCTTCAATGAATGGTCGCATTGATTTAGGAACCACAAAGTATGGTATTCTGCCTGCAATCTTTTTTAGCACTCAACACAAGGCAACCGAAATTTCAGTCGGTGCCCTTTTCAGATATGGTCTAGGCACTGATAGTAAATACACAGGATTACTCAGCGAAAGTGAAATTGCCGCCGGTTTAATGTACCGTGTTGGCGATGCTATTGTACCTGTCATCAGGTTTCAGACATCTCATTTAGGTATTGGTGTTAGTTATGACTTTACAACAAGTAAATTAGGTGCTGCCGTTAAAGGTAACGGTGGTTGGGAAATAAGTCTCAGGATTTTGAATCTAGGTGGTCTTTTAGGAGGTACATCTGGCAAATCAATGATTTAATTTATTAAGCTCTTAGCGACAATCTGGAATTCTGACGGATGCATAGAATACTTCAATCTCCTGTGAATTTCGCCATGCTTCCCGGAAGGGTGTTTTTCTTTTGATTAACGTATCTCATTTATTTCCGCACCAAACTGCGAATTCTTAGGGATTAAAAGGTTCTAATTTTATCTCTCGCAGATATAGCTGAACTTCGCACAATATTTTTGTGTTTTTATTTGTTATCAGGTCATATGCGAACACCTATGACACAGACGTCATCAATCTGCTCAAGACTCCCTTTCCAGTTATTAAACTTGCCTTCCAGTATTTTAGATTGTTCAAATAACTCTTCTCCCGAAATTTCAAGCAGGAGTTTCTGAAGGTTTGAATATTTAAATTTCTTACCATTTTCTCCACCAAACTGATCAGCATAACCATCAGTAAATGTATAAACCATATCACCGGGCAATATATCTATTTCATGAAGAACAAACGGAACTTCCTGCCTGTCGTGCTTTCCTACCGGCATTTTATCAGGCTTTATCTCAATTAATTCCATGCCCCGAATAATCCACACGGGATTATTTGCCAGACTACACTGCAATTTACTCTTTCTAAAATCAAAGCAAAGTAACGAGCAATCCATTCCGTCACGCCCGCCTTCGGTACTACCGTCATTCGCAAGGGTATCAATAATAATTTTACGTGTATTATTTAATATTTCATCTGTCCTTTTATATCCATCCTTTACTGACTCTTTCAAGCTATTCATATTCATCATACTCATAATGGCTCCGGGAACCCCATGACCCGTTGAATCGGCACACGCAAGCAAAAAAGTACCATTGTCCAGTTCTGCTGCCCAATAAAAATCTCCACTCACTTTTTCCTTAGAATTAAAAAATATAAAATAATTATTTAAATGAGTATCCAGCAATATTTTATTAGCCATCAACGCCTTTTGCAGACGTTCAGCATAATTTATCGAGTCGGTAATTTCCTTGTGTTTCTCCTCAATTAACTCCTTTTGCCGCTCAACAGATTGCTTTTGTTTCTTTATTTCCCTTGTTGCCGTTTCAACTTCTGATTCAAGCTCTTTCTGTCGTGTTTTCAGAGCGGCCGTACGCCATTTTATCAGCGTAAGTACAATAGCAAGTGCAAAAAGTACGTAAAATACACGAGCCCACCATGTATGCCACCATGGTCGGTGAATTAAAAAGGAATATTCATAAGTATCACTCCAAATTTGAGATTCTCCTATTGCCTTCAACTGAAAAGTATAATTACCATAAGGAATATTTTTATAATCTGCCTTCGTTTCAGATGACGGGGCACTCCATATATCACTAAATCCCAACAAACGATAACTGTATTTAATTTTGGCAGGTGCGCCCCATTCAATACCTGCAAATTTGAAGGAGATATTATTTTTGCTAAATGGTAATTCCAAACCTTCCGGATAATTTTGAAATGGTTCAACTGAGGTAAATATTACATCATCTAGAAAATCATCCCTTAAACTAACAGGGTTATGATAATTAAAATACTGGCCGCTAATTTCAATTTCATTTAAATAAACATTCGGTTTATTCACATTCATATTAAAATCTTTAAGATTTGCAGAGGTTAAACTTTTGCCATTTCCCCACCAGACTCTACTCTTTCTATCAATACAAGCACTATTAACATAAAAATCCTGCCCCTTTAATCCATCTGCATTTTGAAAAGAAATAGATTGAACTATAATAAAATTTTTATTTGTTTTACCATTACTTTCCGAATCACCATCCCCGGATGATTTCAGACCAATATAATGAAGTCCTTTGTCTGTACTAATCCACAATTTTCCGGCACCGGCAAAAATTAATGACCTAATATTGTTACTGCATAACCCTTCTCTTTCAGATATTGTCGTGAAATGTTTACCATCAAACCGGCATATCCCAGCACCGGTTGTTCCAAACCACATATTACCCAGGGAATCCTGAGTGATACAACTTACTGAATTATTACCCAAACCTTCTTTTTCTGTAATATTAAATATCGATTTACCATCGTATTTAACCACACCTCCCCCATTCGTTCCAAACCAAATGTTTCCTTCATTATCCTCAAAAACACATTGTACATCATTACTACCCATTCCCATTTTATCAGTAAAATGTATTATTCTTCTACTGGTATCACCTTCTGATTGTTCTATCTTGGTTATTCCACCTCCAAGGGTACCCAACCAGATATTTCCTTTTCTGTCCGCTAAAACAGAAAGTATCGTATGGAAACTCAAACCCTGATTCACCGAAAAATTTGTGAAAGTCTTTCCATTATATTTGCTAATTCCGCCGTCAGCTGAACCAAACCATAAATTTCCAAATTTATCCTGCGCTATCGACAATATGGTATTATCGCATAATCCATCAATTGCAGTAAAAAAATTAAAATTAAATCCATCAAAACTGCATACTCCCTTGCCATTTGTCCCAAACCATAAGGTGCCTTTTGAATCTTCAAATACTACAAGCACATTATTTTCACCAAGTTGATGTTGTTTCGTGTCGTGACTGAATGACTTTACGCCAAAAATATTTACTCCTCCTCCAAAAGTAGCAGCCCAAATATTTCCTGATTTGTCCTGAATTAATGACCAGATAGAAGAATGGCTTAATCCTTCCTTTTCAGTATAATTTGTAAAGGAATGCCCATCGAACACACTTACACCTCCCCCGTGGGTGCCAAACCAAAGATTTCCCTTTTTATCCTCCAAAATTGTAAGTACCGTGTTGTTTGCTAATCCTTCTTTGTCAGTGTAATGCCATATCTTTAATTTAGGAGCAGATTCACTCTCAACCTCTAATTTATTCAATCCACCGCCGTATGTTCCTAACCAAATATTCCCTTTACTGTCCTGATTAATACACAATACCATATTGTTAGTTAACCCTTCTTTGGTAGTGTAATGCGTAAAAACCGAACCATCGAATTTATTAACACCACCTTCAGCGGTGCCAAACCACATATTTCCATCACTATCTTCATATATAGACCATACGCTGTTATCACTCAATCCTTCATTCACAGTATAATGTGTCAGGCTTGTTCCATCAAATTTACTAACCCCTGTACCATTGGTCCCCATCCAGATATTTCCTGCTCTATCCTCAAAAACGGACAATATTTTATTATTAGCCATGCCATTCTCTATTGTAAAATGAAGAAACGACTTGCCATTAAATTTACAGACTCCACCACCCATTGTACCTACCCAAATACTGCCTCTCTTATCCTCAATTACAGACATTACAACATTTTCACTAAGTCCTTCATCCCGCGTATAATGTAATATATTTACACCATCATACCTGCTGAGACCTGAGGTAGTGCCAAACCATAAATAACCCCTTTTATCCTCTATAACCGACTTAACTATAGAAGATCTCATACCTTGATCAACATCAAAATACTGAATATTAGAACTGGCGTCATCTTTCATCCTTGGCGGAGAAACAGCATAAGATTTCGGCCGGTTAAGCAAGACTTCTTTGGCGGATACAGTAATAGGAATACCAGTTACTATGCTATCCCCCTTATCTGTAGCAATAAAATTTTTTCTGCCATTGTTCTTCAAGAAAGGCAACCGTTTCTTAGTCAATTGATCTTTCGGAAAAACCACATTGTCAAGCGAATCTGGACAAGTATAAATATTAGATTGAATCGGAATAACTTTTGCAGGTACTGGACCCACCGGGAATATCAAAGGATATTGCAGGCTGTCAGCATTTAACAATTTGCCTGCAATTCTAATTTCAGCACCCGTTTTTACAGTATCACCCAACGAATTGATTAAAGGTTTAATGCTATCACCGGTTACAGGATTGATTATATATCCTTCTGATAGATTTAAGTCATGGCTTTCCGGAACCGGGAATAATGCTTCTGGACTAGTATTCTCGTTATGTAAACGTCCGCATGAAAACACACTTACCGCAACTATAGCAATCACAAAAATGTAATAAACCTTTCTCATAATCACAACAAATCTAATGAAATTGATAAAATTAATTCATTATCAATTGCTCCTTGTAGTTATAAGAACATTTACCATTGTAAGCTTCCCCGAAATTAGGACAGTTTGAAAATAGAGCTTAATTTTAAACTGTCAAATTATGAAAAAGAGCAAATTTACTCCCACGCAAGTGGTAAAAATCCTCAAGGAGTATGAGGGCGGAAAGTCGGCTGTGGATGTATGCCGAGATTATGGAATAAGTCAAGCAACCTTGTACAACTGGAAGAAGAAGTATGGAGGTATGGAAGCGACGGATTTAAAACGCTTGCGTGAGCTTGAAGCGGAGAATTATCGATTAAAGCAGATGTACGCGAGTTTGGCTTTAGATCATGAAATGGCTAAAGAGATTATCGAAAAAAAGCTCTAAAGCCCTCAGGGCAAACTCATACTTTTTTTCTGCCGTTATTAACAAAAGCTGTTGTATAA